>JAFDYY010000001.1 GCA_018267195.1 Bacteroidota bacterium
AAAGAAGCAGGCTTTGTCTTCGTATATTTAAGCTACGAAGACCAGAGCAACAACTGGGTGTATTTTGACGATTTTATGTTCCCGCAGAGTTACTCTTTCTCAACAGAGTTCCCGAAACGGGTAACTCTGCGAGGAATAGGGATTGATATTTTACTCCAAACCCACAAAAAGCCTGAGCCTACTACGTATATCAAGAAAAAGTAAACCGGTGAGATAGCCGCCCAATGCTCTTCCTCTCGGGTAAGTGTTGTGCCATGCCGATTCACCCGGATTGAATTTTGAAGAATCTGTTGATTTGTACGAAGCGACTTCCAATCTTCTTTTGAAAAAATATAATAACTCAAAGAGTCGTTGCTCTTATTTTTAAATGTATGCCACCCGGGCGGGCCTGCCCAGGTTTTTCCATACCAAAGTCCTGCCACTGATTGATCTTCCGTAAGCGGTAATTTTATTTTATCCGAAAAAAGTTCAGGAGAGTCAGCTAATACTTCAACATACATAGGTTCCTCATTGTATATTGGAAATCCGGACGTAATTCGAATGCTCTGATTGTTGGCTGCGCGCGCTACTTTTGGAAGCAAATCATTCCATACTGAGGCATAATCATTCGGATAGCCAGATGTATTAAGGGAATAGATTTCAGATAATAATATAAAACCAAAATGCCCTTCGCCCATACGCATACTCCCTGACAATATATTTTTTCCTGCTGTTAAAATAGGTTCGATGTGTTTTACTGATGTAACCTCTATTTTATGTCTGGGCAAAGTATGTAAATGATTGCTGAGATGAATATGAATTGTATCCGAATTAGCGGGTATAGTTTTTAGCGGTAACCACGCTTCGTTTAGAAGTTGGTCGTCATTAAAAAAAATAATAACACCTAAGCCTCTATCAACTGCCGTAGTTAATTCTGTTTGCTCTAAGGACGATAGACCCTGAATGGTGGCGGCATCAACAAACAAAAGATCATACGAATTTAAAGCCTCAGCCGATAGTCTGTTAATCTTATTTTTATCATCAGTATTAATATATTCATAGATGTAATTTGATTTAGAAATTTGTGAACGTAATACTACGGCATGATTGTTTTCAGAAAGATAATTTTTGAGTGTACGCGTTTCCGCTGTTGGAAACTTTTGCAGAAATAAAAATTTTAATTTCGTTTCTTCTTGCACACTAACCGGAACAGGCTCGCGAAGCAGAGAATCCTTCTTGTTAATGATCCGCAATTCATACACAAATTGGCCTGTTTGTTTAGGCCTAAACGATAGCTGAATCGGATGTAAACCCGGCTGGCTAAACTGAACGGAGTCCTCTGCCCCACCCGGCCCTGCCAATACAATTTTTGTATCACTTGTTGTTTGAAATATGCCTTTGATCGTATTCGTTTGATTAACAATTATCTTATCCGGGATGACCAAATTTTGCATACCCATTAGCTGAGGAGCGAACAGTGTATATTTCCGGTTAGGAATCCGCTCCAGTTCGGGAAGGGGAATGCCGGTGCCCAACACATACTTAATATTTTCTTCCTGCTCTTCAATGGCTGCAAAAGATAAGCGCTGTATTTTAGATTGGTTTGTAAAATCTTCTGTACGAAATACCCTGAGGTATGGCTCATTTTTTAAAAGGCTGTCGGCTTGAGCCGGATTGTACCCGGGCGTAAGCAGCAAAATAAACTCTCTTGCCATTTGCTTTTTTACGGAAGGGCGGAGAAAAAATCCCATCAAGGCTAACCCGGCTATACTTTGTGCTACTATCCGAAGCATTTTATATCTTCCTTTTTTACGCGCCTCGGAAAGTATCAAAACAAAAAACAACAAGCCCAGTAGGAAACACACCCAGGCAGGAAACCAGGGATCGATGGAAACTAAGTTATTCATTTTCTTTTTCTATGTGTTTTATAAATAACCGGTTGGCTTCGTGCAAAGGCACTGAAGACTTCGAGGGCGAGCCTGGTGTTGTAGGCAGCACTTGCCACAATACTTTTTTAATAAAAATCAACTGGTTGTGTTGTATGAGGTCAGGCTGATCTGCTAATCGTCTTAATAAAGATAAAGCCGGAAGTGCAGAGGGATTTTGCAATGCTATCCGGGCAAACTCCTCTCCTGCCTTTTGCAAAATAGACCGATCCGAAGGTGAAATTTTAAAATGTCCTTGCTGAAATTTTTCTATAATCTGTACGGCAGTTTTAATATTGATTACGTTGTCGATAAAAATTATTTTTGACTGAAGATCAGGGGAAGTTACATCCGACAGGTTTGCCGTAAGGCGCTTCTCTTCTTTTAACGGAGGCGGATCAAACCCCATTCGGTGAACATAAATGCGAGAATCATTACTGATTTCTTTAAGAAGTTTAAGCGCCTGATATTGATAGGGTAAAGATTTCTCTGGCTGCACCAAGCGTAAATAAAGCTCGGCATCCCACATTACGGTTATGGCCGCTTTAAGTTTGGCCCGTAGTGATTGTTCAAAAAAAGTAGCTGTCTCTTCATTATCATGGTTGTGAGAAAATGCAGCCAACGGGTTCTTCTTTTCTGAAATATCTTGGTTCTCGTGATGATCGTGTTCCTTTTTTTCAGCTACCAGATTATGTTCATTTTTAGTATCATGTTGATGTCCAAATTTTTTAGTAAGATCTTTTTCTTCCTCCTCGTTGGTATGAGTTGCCTCGGCACCGATGCCTTCATTAGCCTCTTCTCCTAAAAACTCTCCATATTTAAGCCGCAATGTTTTCTGATCGAAGCCCAGTTCATTGCTGGTCGATCTAAATTGAAACGGAGAAATTATTTTTTTATCTTTTAATAATTTTTCAGTATCAATAATAATTTGCCGTTGGCTTCGAAAATAATCGGGCAACAAGTCAACCCCAAGGCCTTCATCTTCGGCTAATGAAACGGTGGCCGTGTCTTGAAGGGCAATGAAATAGGTTTCTGTTCGCTTTCTGTTTGGTATTGGAAATTTATTGTCTCGTGCTTCTACATAAAAATATAATTCGTCACCGGGCTCTAATCCTAATTGATTCAGATCGAGTAAGCGTTCGGCCTGCACCTTCTTACCGCTAATTTTAGCTGGTTTGTCGAAGCGTAATTGTTCTTCCCGAAATTTTAATGATTCGCCACTTCCCTTGCTAACCGTAGCTACAATAATGGCATGGGTTAAATTATAATCATCACTAATGTGGGAGATAACGTTTATCATTTTGGAATCCCCTATGTTTACTTTAGTGAATTGATTTAGATTGGTGATTTCCACCTTGGGTGCAGCATCGAGGATTATTTCTATACGATAAAAATCTGAATAGAAAATATTTTCATTTTGATCGATCCATACAAACTGATAAAAGCCGGATTGAGAGAGCACTTTCTCGCCCACATAGTTCTTCTCATTTAAAGTAAGAGGAATGCTGTCTTTAGCAGCGAAAATAATGCTAACACTTTTAATTTTTTGGTTAAAAGAAATCATCCAATGAACCCGGCTTTTTTCGGGAACTTTAAGTGAAAGACCTGAGGTAAAATTTTTTAAGCCTGTATAGGATGGTGGAAACACACTGATCTGCACTGCATTAATTTCGGAAGGCTTTTTATCATTCGGTTGAATAATGGTGGTGCCTGTTGGCGATGGTAAAGATTGAATAAACCAAGGAGCATCCGGAACCAATAATAAAAGTGCTGAAACTCCTGCAGCTATTATTAAAATATATAATGCCCTAAATAGCCGGTGTGGTAGCTTTATTTCGGGATACAATTTACTAAAGTAGAGAAGCGTTCGTTGATATTGGATCTGCTGAAGTAATGACAAACGGTTATCATTCAGTAATAAAAGATCTGCGCTTTGCTCCAGTTCTTTATACTGTTGGTTTAAATAACGGGCTATATCCAGGTTGCTGATTTTAAACAGGGAAGAGCCTAAGTATCCGAAAAGAAAAACAAAAACAAAAAAGGCAATAAAAAATTTCCACAAAAAAGGGATTATGAAAAATGAAGCTATTGAAAAAACAATGGCTCCACATCCCATGCTTACCAATCCGAACTCGACTGCCCGCAATAGCAGGTATTTATTTTTTAATGTATTAATTTTATCGGAAGGTGTCAGAATCATTGCCCTCGCTTAAATGACAGATAACGTTCTAATAATAAAACTAGAATAAATAATAAAAATAAGTATGACGAAATCGGCTTAACAGACGAAGAATGATTTTTAACAGCAGCATCAGTAAATGACCATGCTAATTGATCGGGCAGCATACGTTGATCATTGTCTTGTTCAACTTTTTTAAGTGTGTCGTTAGTGGTAAGCAGTGCCGCTAAGGAGGCTGTTAGATTTAGTTGAATGGCCCGATCTTCATTTAGTTTACAAGTAATAAACCATCGGTTATAGGCCGTTTGTTCAATGAGTTGATTGGCTGATTTAGGCAGCAGCGTTATTGTATTTGTACTGACTTCAGGAGTTGCCTGACGACTTATCCAAAAAATCCATTGTGCAGAATCGGTCTTGTTGTAATGAGTAGGGTCTATTTCAGAAATTTGAAATGTTCTGAAAGTAAGTTCTTCTATTGCGTGAAGTGATGCCAGTATAATTTTCTTTTCATACTGAGAAGAAGCATCCGCTATCAGCTTGATTTTAATAACCGGTAGCCTGGTAGGAGTTATCGTATCGGGTGCTTGCTTGGTTTTATATATTGAATAACGGGTGGCGGATGCATTCGATTGTCCAGCCCAAATAAATACGCTATCGTGCAGAGGCGATGCCTGTAAAATAAATTTTTTTTCCTCGGGTTCAATACTGATCGTGTGTATAGGTGCTGGTAAAGCAATCCGCTTTCCTAAAAATTTTTTTATATTTTGATTATAAATGATAATAACATCTCCTACGTTTTTTTCTTTTAGTTGGTTAATCAATGCCCCATAGCTTAGGTTTGATGAAATATAATTTTCCTTCCATAGAGGAAAACCGGAAGATAAAGAGTGCTTTTCATATCCCATTTTTTCAAGGCTATCCAGCAGCGGTCTAATTTGTTTGTTTTTATCCACACCCTTTTCGAGTACCACCCACTTTGTGCTTTCTTCAAAGTTTATGGAGGGATCGCACATTATCAAAGTTAAAATGAGAATCAATAGGCAGCGTAACAATAACAATACAACCTCGTTAAGTTTTAGGCTTTTAAATTGCTGTGTGCTGGTTTCCGTAACGTGACGAAGACTCCCGATTTTAATTACCTTTCCATCTTTACGACTTAATAAATGAATCGCGATGGGAACGGCTAATCCTAACAACGACCACAAGAAAATTGGATTGGCCAGCATCATCTTAATAACCTTCTTCTAATGGTGAGAAAATTTCGAAGTAAGGCTTCTACTGGCTCATCAAGAAATACTGTGTAGTAATCAATTTGTCTTTCCAGCATCCAATTACGCGAACGAGTTAACCAGTTTTTTAAACGTTGCCTGTATTCGTCCTTCTGCAAAAGTGTATTTACTTTGGTGCGAAGATGGGTTTCAAGGTCTTCGAATGTGTACGAGCCATTAAAATCAAGTTCAGCCTCATGTCTGCCCAAGATTTGAAAAACAATTACTTCATTGCGTGGTGTTTTTAAGCGGGATATAAAATTTAAAATATCTTCTTCACGATCATACAAATCAGTAAAGAAAATTAGAATCTCTTTTCCGTGATGGTCATATAATGCTTCTTTTCCCGAGTCAGGCCAGGTTCCTTCGCTATTTAAGTGGATCAGTTCCGTAAGAAAACGAATAAACTGTTGTTGCTCGTAGCGGGGCAACACCACTTTCAGTTGTTTGTTGTTCAAGGCAAAAAAACCAAATGCATCGCTTTGCTTTCTGGCCAGGTATGCCAGTGCTGCTATGGCTATTTTGGCATATTGCAACTTGCTCAGCCCCTCCTCCTGGTAAGACATAGAGTGGCTGGCATCCAGAATAAATTTTACGGTAATATTCGTTTCAATCTCGGATTGTTTAATGTAATAGCGCTCGGTGCGGGCATACATTTTCCAATCTAATTGCCGCAGGTCATCGCCCGGCTGATAATTTTTATATTGACTAAACTCTTGCCCCGCTCCTACTGATTGGCTTTTGTTACTTCCGCTCATAAAACCTTCGGTAATGATACGTGCGACCAACTCCAGGCCATTTACCGTATTAAGTATTTCAGGTTTTAATAATTTTTTAATGCGCGCATCCACTTGTCAGATACTCTTTTTGATTCTGATTTCATTTAGCAGATGTTTGGTAACGTCATAAGAGGTTACGCTTTCGGCCTCAGCTTTATAATTCATCAGAATACGGTGACGCAATACCGGATAGGCTATTTTTTCTATATCCTCTTCCGTAACGGAGAAATTACCTTTAAGCAAAGCGCGTGCTTTCGCTGTTAAAATCATGGCTTGCCCGGCCCGCGGGCCAGCCCCCCACCTTACCCATTCATTTACAAAGCTACTCTCACTCTGGCCGGCACGGGTAGCTCGCACCAAACGGCTTACCCATTCTATCAAATCGTGGTTGATGTGCACTTCGCGCACCAGGCTTTGTGCTGCCAACAGTTGGCTGCCATCGATTACTTTTTTTATTTCAGTATTTTTTTTGCCGGTAGTATTATTTAAAATGGAAACCTCCTCTTCAGCCGTAGGATAGTTTACTTTTATATAAAGCAAAAAGCGGTCTAATTGAGCTTCGGGCAATGGAAAGGTGCCCGATTGTTCGATCGGGTTTTGGGTGGCTAATATAAAAAATGGTTTTTCTAATTTGTGCGTAATCCCGGCATAGGTTACTTCAAATTCCTGCATGGCTTCTAACAAGGCAGATTGTGTTTTAGGAGAGGTACGATTAATCTCATCAGCTAAAATAATATTGGCAAAAATCGGACCTTGGTTGAATTTAAAAATTCGTTTGCCGGTAGTATGGTCTTCTTCCAGCACTTCGGTGCCAATAATGTCGGTGGGCATCAGGTCTGGTGTAAACTGAATTCTTCTGAATTTCAAATCGATGGCTTCCGATAGCGTGCGAATCATTAAGGTTTTGGCTAGCCCCGGCACGCCTTCGAGCAATGCATGGCCACCGGCCAAAAATGTAATGAGCATCTGGTCAATGATATCGCTCTGGCCTACAATTATTTTTCCTATTTCCTCTTTCAGGGCTCGCAGCTTTTCAATTATATCGCGCACAGATTTTTCTGTGCTATCCATTGGTACATTCATGGTAAATCAAATATAAAGTTTAGATTGTTTCAACTGGTTAACGCATAGAGTACAATGTTTACACTGAATCGGGTATTGTCGATTCGGTAAAAACGTTTATTTCGGAAATCGTAGTCCCACTCGCAACCATAGTCTTTGTTACTGTATAGAACTCCTATTTTGTTTTTGATTTCAATAGCTTTTAAATAATTATGAACAATATCATCTCCCCACCCATTCAATTCTTGTGCGGTGGTAGGTGGCCCATCAAAATGAAAGAAAGAGGAATAGATTGCATGATTGTTGGCAATTTTTTTAAGTGCTTCTTTGCCAAAGATACCTTCCATCTGCGCCTCAAACGATTTGGCAAAAAGTCCGTCAATGTCATGGTTGCAGTCATCTACAAAAACAAAGCCTCCGTTTCGAACATATTTTTCAAAATTCTCCCGCTCTTGGGTTGTAAACTCTACCAGTTTATGCCCGCTCAAGTAACAAAAGGGGCATCTGAAAATTTCATTGCTGCTGAGTGAAACAATATTTTCATTCGTATCTACCGGTAACGTGGTGTACTCAATTAGCGAGTTTAATACATTAGCAGGCATACGTTGATCCACATCCCAATCGCCCGATTCGTATTGAAGCCGTGTAAAGAAAAATTTGTTTTCTCTAAGCATGTATGCGAAAGTTCGAATGATAAAATGAATAAACGGATAGAAATTATACCAACGGAATTTAAAAACAAAAGAGGCTGTATGCGCAGCCTCTTTCATGCCGATATGAATAAAAAAAATTATACTGCATCCGATAAACTGGAGAAGGTAAAATCGCGCACTTTAATAGGCGGCAATAAATAATTATTATTCGACTCTACACTTACTGTTCGTTCTACTTTGCCCAACTCTTCCAAATTATTGAGCATAATGATCGGGCTTTCATTAAAACGGAAATTTTTTATCGGGTATTGAATCTTTCCATTTTCAATATAGAAAGTTCCATCGCGGGTAAGGCCGGTGAGCAACAAACTTTGCGGATCTACATCGCGTATGTACCACAGTCTTGTAACCAGCACACCTTTTTTGGTGCCGGCTATCAGTTCTTCAATTGATTTTGTGCCTCCTTCCATAATGGCCGCTTCCGGTCCCGGCACAGCTTTAACCCCTTTCTTTTCGGCCCAGTAGCGGGAATAAGAAAGATTTTTTATTACTCCTTTTTCCACCCAAGCTGTTTTTTCTTGTGGTCGGCCATCTCCACTCCATGTATTGCTGGGCAAGTCGGCATTGAAAGGATCGGAATAGATGTTTACTCGTTCGTCCATCAATTTTTCGCCTAAGCGTGTGCCCCCTCCTGCTTTGCTCAAAAAACTTCTCCCTTCATCGGCTTGCCTGGCATCTAAACGGAAAAAAATATTTTCCAATAAAACAGCTACGGCTGCGGGTTCTAAAATGACGGTGTATTTGCCCGGCTCAATGGCTTTGGCATTAACTGATTTCACCGCCTTTTCGGTGGCAATCCGGGTAGCTTTTTTGGTATCTAATTTAGTTATATCGTTATACCCGCGGGTGGCATAACCGGATCCCTTCCCGTCTTCTGTTCTTACCGTAACTGAAAAATTAGTATTGGTAGAAGTATTGTATGCAAAAAGCCCTTTTGTATTCATCATGGCACTGAAACCGGTATTATCTTCTAAGAAACCGGCCGCTACCGCTTTAGCATCTCTGGCCACCTGTAAACTTTGTGCTACTAAATCTGAACGCAGCTTAGGTGTAATGGCAGCGGTGCTTTCTACGTACGTATGTGCTTCGGCAAATGTTTGCGGGCCAAGAAAAGAAACATATTCCGGATTTTCGGGAGCTAGTTTAGCCAACTCTTCTGATCTGCGCACTACTTTTTCCAAAGAGGCAACGTCAAACTCGTTAATCGTGGCTACGCCTAATTTCTTTCCGTAAGCAGATGAAACAACTAACTGGCTCTGCGATATTTTGCCGCTGGTAGAAACTGAATTGCGAGCATAGCGAATGTTTGCGCTGTCGGTGCCGGTAAGGTTTACTTCGCACTCATCAGCTTTTGAATAGCTCAGTACTTTTTTCAATAATGCCTGAGCCTGGTCTTTTGTTAGAATTGCCATAAGGTTATCCAATGTTTCGTGAGGTATTAATAACATTTACTCCGTTAAACCGAGCCGTGGCAGAGCCGTGCGATACCGAATTGCTTTGAGCCGGTTGGCCTTTGCCATCGCCAAAAGCACCTCCCAAACGGAAATCGCTTTCATCGGCAATGTCCACACAGGAATTCCAAAACTCGTGGGTGTTGGCTTGGTAGGCCACATCTTTCAGCATGCCGGCAATTTTTCCATTTTTAATTTCATAAAACAACTGGCCCCCAAACTGAAAATTGTAGCGTTGCTGGTCTATGGAAAACGAACCATCGCCAATGATGTAAATTCCTTTCTCTACGTTTTTGATGAGATCGTCAATGCTTTTCTTCTGCTTGCCGGGCTGTAAAGAAACATTGGGCATACGCTGAAATTGTACGCTGCTCCAATTGTCGGCATAGCAGCAACCTTGTGATGCGTTCAACCCAAGAATGTGGGCCTGATCGCGGATAACCTGGTAGTTTACTAAAACACCGTCTTTAATTAAATCCCATTTGCCGCAAGGTACACCTTCATCATCATACCCTACTGCTCCCAATGAACCAATTTGGGTTTTATCGGCCACGATATTGACAAGCTTACTGCCAAAGTTGAAATTTTTAGATTGCCACTTGTCTAATGTGAGGAAACTAGTGCCGGCAAAATTGGCTTCATAGCCCAGCACGCGGTCGAGTTCGGTAGGATGCCCCACCGATTCGTGTATGGTGAGCCAAAGGTGCGATGGATCGAGTATTAAGTCGTACTTCCCCGGTTCTACCGATTTTGCCTTCATTTTTTCTCCGGCCTGCATCCCCCCGGCCTTGGCATCTTCCAGCATATCATACCTGCCTTTGTAGAGAGTGGTTACGCTTTGAATTTTATCTTGTGGCCTCCAATCCAGATATTCGTAGCCCATGCCCATGGGGGCGCTGAGTGTATTGCGGGTTTCAAACTTTCCGGTAGCGGCATCAATTTTGGTAATAAAAAAAGCCGGCCATATCCGGTGAACGTCCTGATCTATATATGATCCATCCGAAGAAGCAAAGTATTTTTGCTCATTGATGAGGAAAAGCAAGGAGGTGATGTAGTTCGCTCCGGCTTTCATGGCGGCATCATTTACGTTGAGCAGCAGATCTACTTTTTCTTTAATGGGGACTTCAAAAGCATTTTTTTCGATGGGGGCTTTCCAACTTACTTCCCCTAACCCTTTTTGAGGAGCTAATTTAACCGGCTCCGTTAGTAACCTTGAATTTTCTTTTGCAATCGCAACGGCTGTTTCGGCTGTTTTGGCAATGGAATCTTTATCCAGTTTATCGGTAGCAGCAAAACCCCAACCACCATTGGCAATAACCCGGATGCCCATTCCATACGATTCGGTATTGACAATGTTTTCTACCTTGTCTTCGCGCGTAACAACAAATTGATTCAGATACCTGCCAATCCGAACATCGGTATAGGTGGCGCCCTTACTGCGGGCTGCGTTTAATGCTACATCGGCTAGTTGCTTTTTAAGGGCAACATCTACCGTTTCTAGTGCACGCTCGGCAGAGATGGGTTTGCCCATAAGCGGAAACTGCGACAATAGCGCGGCCCCGGTGGCTCCCATGCCGGCCATGTTAATGAAGTCTCTTCTTTTCATTTTAGCGGGATTATGTGTGGTTAAGGAATTACCTTCATCAGACGTATAAAGTCATGAAAATGTTGAGTGATGAAGTGATTTTTTTTCTGATTTTTTTTACACATTCAGTTATACAAAAGTCCCCGGGTAAACTTCCGGGGACATCCAAACAAGATTACAATATCCAATAAACGGTATTATACAGCATCCGACAAACTGGTAAAGGTAAAGTCTCTTACTTTCAGATACGGAATTAACGAAGGGGCACCAAAACCTTCTCCATTCCCTACCCGCACCTGCTTGCCTAATGTTTCCAGGTTATTCAGCATAATGATAGGGCTTTCATTAAAACGGAAATTTTTTATTGGATGTTTAATTTTTCCGTTTTCAATAAAGAAAGTTCCATCGCGGGTAAGCCCAGTATAGAGCAGAGTTTGTGGATCTACCGGCCGGATGTACCAAAACCGGGTAACGAGCACGCCTCTTTTAGTATCTTTAATCATGTCTTCTAATGAAGCATTGCCCCCCTGCATAATCCGATTGCCGGGGAAAGGCACAGGCTCAACATTTTTTTGAGAAGCCCAATAGCGATCGTAAAACAAATTGGTTACTACTCCATTTTTTATGATGTCCATTTTTTTTCGGGCCAACCCATTGTTGCCCCATCCGGAGGCAGGCACGTGTTCATTCCATGGATCGGTGTAAATATTTACTCGCTCGTCTACAATTTTTTCTCCCAGCTTGGTGCCGCCTCCTTTTTTAGACATAAAGCTGCGCCCTTCATCGGCTTGGCGGGCATTCATACCAAAAAACATTAATCCAATTAAGTCGCCCGCAGCAGCCGGTTCAAGAATAACTGTGTACTTGCCCGGTTCAATAGCTTTGGCATTACGCGACTGCAAGGCTTTATCAATAGCAATTTTAGATGCCTCGGCAGTATCGAGTTTACTTACATCATTAAAGCTGCGGGTTACCCAACCCGATCCGGTGCCATCGTTAGTGCGCATGGTTACAGTAAAATCAACAGAGGTAGCCCGGTTGTAAGCAAATAGTCCTTTGCTGTTCATCATCGCATTGAACCCTCGGTTATCAGTGAGATAGCCTGCTGCCGTAATATCTTTGGCTACCGCAGGATTGATGCTATTGGCAGCGGCCTGAGCCCGGTATTCGGGAGTGATTTTTGCGGTGGAGTCAAAATAGGTTTTAGACTCCTGGTAGGTCTGCTGAGCCAGCGGCTCCATGAACTCTGGATTTTCAGGTGCCAGTTGTGCCAACTCTTCCGAGCGTCTTACTACTTTTTCGAGCGAGGCATCGTCAAACTCATTGATTGTTGCCGTCCCGGATTTTTTTCCAAAGTAGGATTGCACACCCAAGCTTACGTTGCTGTCTTCACCCGAAGTGGAAACGCTGTTGCGTGCATATCGGATGTTGCCTGCATCGCTGCCATTCAGGTTGGCTTCAATGCCATCTGCTTTAGAGTAGCCAATTACCTTTTTAAGGATTTGTTGGGCGTCATCTTTTGATAGTATTGCCATAAATTTCAGTTTCTGGTTATTCGGTGATAAGTTGTTTTTATATGGTTCTTGCGGTATTGATTACGTTTACCCCATTGAATCGGGCCGTAGCCGATCCGTGCGAAACGGCATTTGATTGCGAGGGTTGCCCCTTGCCATCGTTGAAAGCCCCGTTCAGCCGGTAATCGCGCTCATCGCAAACCTGGGCACAGGAATTCCAAAATTCTTGTGTGTTGGCCTGGTAGGCTACATCTTTGAGCATGCCGGCAATCTTTCCATTTTTAATTTCAAAGAAAAGCACACCCCCAAACTGGAAGTTGTATCGTTGTTGGTCAATTGAAAAAGAGCCGTCTTTAACGATGTAAATTCCTTTTTCTACTCCGGCAATCATCTGATCAGGTGTGAGGCTTTCTTTTCCGGGTTGCAGGGAAACATTAGCCATACGCTGAAATTGAACATCGCTCCAACTCTGCGAGTAACAACATCCATGCGATTCTTTTTGTCCGATAATATTTACCTGATCGCGAATGGCCTGATAGTTTACTAATACTCCCTCTTTTATCAAATCCCATTGTTTGCATTTTACACCTTCATCATCATATCCTACCGCCCCGAGCGAACCTACTTGGGTTTTGTCGGCTACGATATTCACTTGTTTGCTGCCAAAACCAAAATTGCCAGATTTCCATTTATCGAGTGTGAGGAAACTGGTACCTGCAAAGTTGGCTTCGTAGCCTAGTACTCGATCGAGTTCGGTAGGATGCCCCACCGATTCGTGAATGGTAAGCCAGAGATGGGATGGCTCGAGTACTAAATCGTATTTGCCCGGCTCTACTGATTTAGCAGCTATCATCTGCTTTACTTGCTCAGCTGCCATGGCCGCATCTTCCATGATGTCGTATGATTTATTGTATAAGATAATTCCGCCCGGGCCCTGGATTTTATCTTCAGTTCTTCCGTCTAAATATTCGTATCCCTTGCCAACGGGGGCACTAAAAGCAGGCCGGCTCTTAAACTGACCGGTGGCACGGTCAACCGCGCTTACATTAAAATTAGGCCACGTCCGATGAATGTCCTGATCGATATACGAACCTTCTGATGAAGCAAAATATTTTTGCTCATTTACCAAAAATATAATACTGTTTACAAAACTGGCTCCTTTCTCTAAGGCTTTAGCATTGGCTCCAAGCAATAAATCCACTTTATCTTTTACGGGTACTTCAAACCCGTTTTTTACAATCGGGGTTTTCCAGCTTACCTCTCCATAAGAAGGCGTGGCCGCCAACTTAACCGGTTCTTTTTGAAATTTAGAATTTGCCTTGGCAATTGCCACTGCACGCTCGGTCGTTTTTTTCATGCCATCGGCTGTTACATTATTGCTGGCGGCAAACCCCCACGTGCCGTTTACAATAACCCGGATGCCTACGCCAAACGATTCAGTGTTAACAATATTTTGCGCTTTCTTTTCGCGGGTGGTTACAAATTGATTGAGGTAGCGGCCAATGCGCACATCGGTGTAGGTAGCCCCCATGGTCTTAGCCGTGTTTAAGGCAATATCGGCCAGTTGCTTTTTCTGTTGCACATCCAGCACTTGCTCCAGCAGCCTGGATGGATCTACGGAATTGGCAAAAGACGCAAAAGGGATCATCATAGCACCTGCGCTCGCTCCTGCCAATTGTATAAAATCTCGTCTCTTCATTTGGGTTATGGTTATTAAATGGTTCTTCCTGTATTGATTACGCTCACACCATTAAAGCGGGCGGGTGAACTGCCATGCGAAACGGCACTTACTTGAGAAGGCTGCCCTTTCCCATCGAAAAATGAACCGAACATACGATATTCGCTTTCATCGCAAACCTTTACACAACTGTTCCAAAATTCTTGTGTGTTCGATTGATAGGCCACATCGTTTAAGATGCCTGTAATCTGGCCATTTTTAATTTCATAAAATGCGGTGCCGCCAAACTGAAAGTTATATCGTTGTTGATCGATGGAGTAAGATCCTCTTCCGGCAATATAAATACCTTTTTCTACATCTTTTATCATCTGGGCACTGCTGTACGTTTCTTTTCCCGGGGCGAGTGATACATTCGGCATACGCTGAAATTGTACTTCGCTCCAGCTTTGGGCATAACAACATCCGTGCGATTCGGTTTGCCCCAGCATGTGTACCTGATCGCGGATGGCTTCCAGATTTACCAACACACCGTCTTTAATCAGATCCCATCGTTTGCATTTTACACCTTCATCGTCATACCCTACGGCACCTAATGAACCGGGTTGAGTTTTATCGGCAAAAATTGTTACCTGTTTACTGCCATAATTAAAATTCCCTGACTTCAGTTTCTCGAGCGTAACAAAACTGGTGCCGGCATAATTAGCTTCGTAGCCTAAAATGCGATCGAGTTCCAGCGGGTGGCCGATCGATTCGTGAATGGTAAGACCTAAATGATTGGGCTCTAACACCAAATCATATTTTCCCGGCTCTACCGATTTGGCAGCTATCATTTCTTTGCCTTGCCTGGCGGCTATGGCTGCATCTTCTATTATATCGTAGCTGTTTTTATAGAGTACCATTCCCGAGGGGCCTGTTAGTTTATCTTCTGCCTTGGGTATCATGTATTCATATCCCATCCCCATGGGAGCACTCATGGCTTCGCGCGACTTAAATTTACCGGATGCCCGGTCAATTACGGATACACTGAATGTAGGCCAAATCCGGTGAACATCCTGATCAATGTACGAGCCATCGGAAGAGGCAAAATATTTTTGTTCATTAACCTGAAAAAGGTTGGAACTGGCAAAGCTGGCTCCGTTTTTAAGGGCGGCCCCATTCGCTCTTAATAAAAGATCTACTTTTTCTGAAACGGGTACTTCAAACGCATTTTTCTGAATGGGTGTTTTCCAGCTAACCTCACCCTGCCCGGCTGCCGGTGCTAACATAACCGGTTCTTTTTGAAATTTTGAATTGGCCTTAGCGATGGCCACTGCTTTTTCAGCTGCTTTCTTTACACCATCTGCTGTTACTTCATTGGTAGCCGCAAACCCCCACGCTCCTTTTACAATTACCCGAATGCCTACACCAAATGATTCGGTATTTACTATGTTCTGTACTTTATTTTCGCGAGTGCTGATAAACTGGTTTAAATACCGGCCAATGCGCACATCGGTATAAGTTGCCCCCAGCCCTTTGGTGATGTTTAAAGCCACATCAGCCAATTGCTTTTTCTGTGAAGCTAATAACGGAGACTCCAGCAGAATTTCTGATGATACAGCATTGCCTATACTGGGGAAAGAAAGCAAAGAACCGGTTATCCCCATTCCGGCAAGCTGAACAAAATTCCGTCTTTTCATGTGTAAAAAAAACTTTTAACTATTCGGTCAAAAAGGTAATTAAAAACAAAATAGAAAAAGAGATTTTTTTTTCAGCCGTTCCTTCTTAGTATAAGTGGTAAATAAACCTTAACAACGAGTAAGCCGGCCAGTGTGCCGATAATGGCGGGTATAAAAACTGAAAATAAAATCGTAAAATAATTTACTGAAATAAAGAGGCGCGGTAGGCAGTTTCTATAGATGTGTTGTAAAACTCTTTATGGATATTGAAAGGCAATTCTCCATTCTGTTCGCGCACTTTATAAGTTCCGGTTTCTTGCAGAACATACGAATTAACGTTGTCTTTCAAATTATACTCTAATACTTCAATGGCCTGTTTTTTTATCAGATCTTGTACCAGTAGAAAAAGGGATTCAATTCTGCGGTCGAAACTTCTCACCATAGCATCGGCACTGCCAATATACACTTTGGGGTTCGAGTTATGATGAAAATAATAGATCCGCGAATGCTCCAAAAACTCTCCCACTATTGAAAATACTTCAATATTTTCACTCAGTCCTTTCCGGCCCGGGCGCAAGCAGCAAATACCGCGTACAATTAGTTTGATCGGCACTCCGGCTTGTGAAGCATCATAGAGTGCATCAATTAATTCTTTGTCTTGTATGGAATTTAGTTTTATAACAATGCCGGCCGGCAACCCTTGGCGGGCATTTTCTGCTTCCTGACGAACAAGCGCACATAGTTGGTTGCGCATGTCTCGGGGTGAAGTAATCAAATTAAGGTACGAAGTGGGTTGAGAGTGCCCGGTTATAACATTAAAAAATTCTGACACATCGTGGGCATAAGTTTCGTTCGTGGTGAGCAGCCCAATATCGGTGTAGAAACGTGCGGTGGTTTCATTATAATTTCCGCTGGAAAGATGTACATACCGGTACACCCGGTCGGGTTCGTTACGAACAATAAGCAGTAATTTTGTATGTGTTTTTAAACTACTGATGCCATAAATAACAAAGCAGCCGGCCTTTTGCAAACGTTGCGCTTCGCGCAAATTGTTTTCCTCGTCAAAGCGTGCTTTTACCTCAAATAATACAGAAACATGTTTTCCGTTTTCGGCAGCTTTAAGCAAGGCCGCGCTTATACGCGATTCTTTAGCCAGCCGGTAGATCGTTATTTTTATAGAGAGTACGTAAGGATCGTAGGCCGCTTTTTCTAATAGTTCCAACACAGGCTCCATTGAATTGTAAGGATGGTGCAACAGGATGTCGCGTTCCTTCAATACTTCAAACAAATCGTGTGTTCCCTGCTCGGGGAAAGAAAGCGGTTTAACGGGCGGTTTGGGTTGAAACCGTTTTCCTTTAAATTCGGCATGGTTAACAATTTGACCAATACCGGTAAAATCAATCAGTGCTCCTTTGGGGATAATAAAAATATTTTGATCGTCCAGATCCCACTGAATTTTGAGCAACCGCATCATCCACGGATCCGGGTTCTCTTCTATATCGAGGCGAACCACCCGACCGGTTCTACGGGTTTGCAACTTACGTTTCAGCTCTTCTAAAAAATTGGTTTCTATGTCTTCACTTTCTTCCAGCGTAAAATCTCCGTTTCGGTTAATGCGGAATAAGTTGACGCTTACAATTTCAATATTTCGAAACAGGTGAAAAACATTATGTTTGATAATATCTTCAATGGCCACAAAAGAGATGATTCCATCGGGGTGAAGAATTTCATAAAAGCGTGGAATGTTGCTGGGCACTTGTATAAATGATACGCGCAGATGGTTTGCCTGGTCTTGCTGTGCTTTGGTTACTACACCAAATAACAGTCGGTTATTTTTTAATACCGGAAAAGTATGGTAATTATCGAACAACATGGGCGTAAGCATGGGGTAGATCGTGCGCTGAAAGTACAGATCTACGCGGGCTTTGTCGGCTTCTGTTAATTGGGCATATTCTACAATACGAAAATTATTTTTCTCGAATAGAGGTTTTAGTTTTTGGATGTAACAATGGCATTGCTCAGCTACAAATTGATGAATGGTTTCCAGCAGATGTTCGCGAAAGGGTTCTTCGCGCATGCCGCAATAATCAAAACGCTCTTTGTTGTAATCTAAATAGTTGTACAAACTACCTAACCGGATGGTGCAAAATTCGTCAAGATTAGAGGCGGTGATGGATAAGAATTTTAGCCGATCAAAAATACTCCGGTCAATATGCCGGGCTTGATCGAGCACACGGTAATTAAACTGAAGCCAACTTAAGTCGCGGCTAAGGTAGTTGCTTTCATAGATCTGCTGGGCAACGGCATAGGCTTTAGGTTGAATCGAATCTTCCATAGCGGCTTAAATATCCACCTTGGCGTACTTGGCATTTTTTTCTATAAATTCCCTCCGGGGGGCTACTTCATCGCCCATCAACATAGAGAATAAATGGTCGGCTTCTGCGGCCGATTCAATGCTTACTTGTTTAAGGGTACGCTTGGCCGGGTCCATTGTGGTAGTCCAAAGTTGCTCAGGATTCATTTCACCTAATCCCTTGTATCGCTGCACGCCTACACTATCTTCTTTTCCATCTTTGGCTAGTTGTTTGATTAGCGTATCCCGTTCTTCTTCGTTCCAGCAGTAGCGCTCTTCTTTTCCTTTCTTTACCAAATACAAAGGGGGCAAGGCAATATACACATACCCCTGTTCGATGAGCTCGCGCATGTACCGGAAGAAGAAAGTAAGAATTAATGTACGGATGTGGCTGCCATCCACATCGGCATCGGTCATGATAATAATTTTATGATACCTTAACTTAGAAAGATTTAGCGCCTTATTATCGTCTGAGGTACCAAATGATACACCCAGCGCGGTAATCATATTTTTTATTTCATCGTTTTCATAAATCTTGTGCTCTTGTGCTTTTTCTACATTCAAGATTTTACCCCGTAAAGGAAGAATCGCCTGGAAATTGCGGTCGCGTCCTTGCTTGGCCGAACCGCCTGCCGAATCGCCTTCGACCAAATATAATTCGCAAATGGAAGGATCGGAACTGGAGCAGTCGGCCAGTTTACCAGGTAACCCCGTGCCCGAGAGCACATTTTTGCGCTGCACCATTTCGCGTGCTTTCCGTGCAGCAATGCGTGCCTGAGCTGCCAGAATAACTTTGCTTACAATAAGCTTAGCCTCTTTGGGGTTTTCTTCCAGGTAATTTTGAAGCACCTCTCCCACGGCTGTATCTACAGCCCCCATGGCTTCTGAGTTACCCAGTTTTGTTTTGGTCTGTCCTTCAAATTGGGGTTCGGCAACTTTTACTGAAATAACGGCTGTAAGACCTTCACGAAAATCGTCTCCGCTTATTTCTACTTTCGCTTTTTCTAGTAAACCCGATTTATCGGCATAGCTTTTCAGGGTTCGCGTTAATGCCCTCCTGAAACCCGCTACGTGTGTCCCTCCTTCATGAGTATTTATGTTATTTACATACGACACCAGATTTTCGCTGTACGATGTGTTGTAACCCAAAGCTACTTGTACCGGTATTTCCGATTTATTGTTTTCGATATAAATCGGGTTAGGGATTAATTTCTCGCGGGTGGAATCCAGGTATTCTACAAACTCGCGAAGGCCTATCTCAGAAAAAAAAGTAGTTGCTTTCGCCCGGCCACTTTCGTCCTGATCGCGTAAATCTTTTAAATTCAGTTTTATGCCCGGGTTTAGAAAAGCCAACTCGCGAAGACGTGTAGAAATGGTTTCGTAGTTATATTCGGTAGTAAGTGTAAATATTTCAGGATCAGGTTGAAAGTGCTGAGTTGTTCCTGTTTTGTCTGATTCGCCAATCACCCGAACCGAGTATTGAGGCACCCCCCGATGATATTCCTGCTCAAATATTTTTCCTTCGCGATACACCGTGGTATGTAAAACCGAAGAAAGAGCGTTTACGCAAGATACCCCTACGCCATGCAACCCGCCTGATACCTTGTACGTGTCTTTATCGAATTTTCCGCCTGCATGCAGTACAGTCATTACCACCTCCAGGGCAGAACGTTTTTCTTTTTCATGTATGTCAGTCGGAATTCCCCGTCCGTTATCTTCCACTGTAATGGAATTATCGGGATTAATCGTTACATGAATTTCATCGCAGTAACCGGCCAGGGCCTCGTCTATACTGTTGTCGACAACTTCCCACACCAAGTGGTGAAGCCCCTTTACACCGATATCTCCAATGTACATGGCGGGGCGTTTACGAACCGCCTCCAGGCCTTCTAAAACCTGAATATTATTGGCTGAATAATTAGTTTCTTTTTTTGCTTTTTCTGGATCCATTTCGTGTGTTATAAACCTTCAAAAATACTGTTTTTCAAAAGGACTTTGGGTATATTTTACTGGTTTATAAAATATATTTTCTTTGGTTTACTTTATTAGAAAATAGTTTACAGGTAGGAGACTCTTTTTCAAAAAGAATAAAATATTTTCACTTTCAGCCAGTTTAGATAACTGCTTAAACCAAAGACCTTCGTGTCTTTTGTTGGGTTATTTATATTGTTTTGCGTGGCAAGCAAACAAGCACAGACCTATCTGAAAAAATGCAGTGGCCGTGATGGTAAAAATTAGCAACATAGCTCCATCTTTTTTATTTAAATTTAAAGTTAAACTAATTTGCCATATATATCCTAATATTCAATGAGTTATTTTCAAAAAAATGATCTATCTAAAGAATTACTTAAAGAGTATTCAAAAAAGCAATGTATCCGAATCGTACAGTATGTGGGGAATGATGCGGACCGTTTGGCTGAACTGGTAAATGTTTTTTTGGGTGGCCCTTACCGCATTACCCAGCGTGCGGCCTGGCCGTTAAGCTACTGCGTTCAAAAACATCCTGAATTGATCATCCCTCATTTAAAGACTATTTTGAAATTTACCGGTCAAGAAGGCGCCCCGGATGCTGTAAAAAGAAATGTTATGCGATTTCTCCAGTTCATGAGCATCCCAAAAAAATATCAGGGTGCAACCCTAAATTTATGTTTACGCTTTCTATCCAACAAAAAAGAAGCAGTGGCTGTGCGCGTTTTTGCCATGACCGTGCTGGCCAATCTCTCCAAAGAATTGCCCGAATTAAAAAACGAACTGATTCCATTGATTGAAGACGAAATGCCTTATGCGAGTGCCGGGTTTCGCTCGCGCGGGAAAAGACTATTGAAAGAACTCTTAATCAAGAATACGTAACCTCGATATTTTTACAACATCACACAAACACGTCTGCCTATCTCTGTATTTTTGCCTCATGGATATTCTTCATTCTTGCAAAAGTTGTGGAAATAAATTTACCGGGCACTATTGCAACCAATGTGGTGAGAAAGTGCTTGTATCACGAGATCGTTCTTTTAGGCATTTCCTCAATACATTCTTGGTTTCAATTACGTTTGCCGATTCCTCCATCATTAAATCAATCTGGTTTGTTGTGAGTAACCCCGGTTTTTTAACAACCGAATTTGTGGAAGGCCGCAGGGTTCGTTATTTAAACCCTTTATCTTTCTTTCTAGTGTTGAATTTGGTGTATTTTTTCTTTCCGGTCATTCAACTTTTTAATGCTTCACTTAATACCCAGTTGCTTACTCCGTTAGGGCATTGGTATGGAAATTTAATTACCTTAAAAATGCAACGGATGGATGTAAACCTATCCTCATTCAGTTTGTTGTACAACATAAAAACTACCAGCTTAGCCAAACTGATGGTGATGATTTTTGTAGTGCTGGGTTCTCTGCCTCTAAACTTATTGTATCGCAAAACCGGTCGGTTCTTTACCGACCATATTGATTATGTAATTGAGTTAGCCTGTTATAATTTATTAATTAACGCACTATTGCTTACTCTTTTAGCCAACATGGGGTTAGGGCGATATTTAAATGAGTACACACTTACCGGCATCTTTGTAGCTACTAACCTCTATTTTCTGATTCGATCCGGAAAAATTTTTTACCGGCAACACGGCTTCAGTTTGGTCATAAAATCTTGCCTGATGATCGTTTTCCTAAAAATGGCCCTCGAGGTTTATCGAGCCATACTTTTCTTCATTACCCTCTGGAGCCTGTAGTAATCAAGTGTTATTGTGTGCCTCTGCTTCATTGATTAACTTTAGAATATTGGCAATAAAAAGATGCTTATTAGATAAAAAGGAAAGAAATTAAACTCAGGTAAAATATAAAAAGATTAGGATACTGTTTTTTGCCGGGCTGTGTCACTAAAAACAAACGGAAATATTATTCCGAGTAATAAAGCATATCCGGCAAAACTATACCAAATGCTTGGCCAATCTCGAACTCCATTTGTTGTAAAATAATCTACCACCAGTCCGCTCAACATACCGCCAAAAAAGGCTCCTATTCCATTGGTCATCAACATAAATAAACCCTGCGCACTTGCCATGATGCGCTTGTCCGCTTCCTGCTCTACAAAAAGTGAACCTGAGATATTAAAAAAATCGAAGGCCATGCCGTAGATAACCATGGATAGTACCAAAAGAATTAACCCGCCACCGGGGTTTCCAACGGCAAAAAAACCGAAGCGAAATACCCAGGCCAATATGCTGATGAGCATAACCCGTTTAATTCCAAATCGGGTAAGAAAAAACGGGATGGTAAGAATAAACAATGTTTCAGAGATTTGTGAAATAGAAAGCAAAAGATTAGGGTGCTTTACCCCAAAAGACCCGGCATAATCGTGTTTAAAATCTTCTAAAAATGTTCCTCCAAAGGTATTGGTAATTTGCAGGGCAGCCCCCAGCAACATGGCAAAGATGAAAAAGACGGCCATTTTTTTCTTTTTAAAAAGAACAAATGCATCTAATCCTAACGAAGATAAAAGACTCTTTTGGTAGGACGGGTTTTTTACGGGTGGGCAAGCCGGCATAGTAAAGGCATACAGGCCCAGAAAAAAACCCGCACCGGCACTGACATACAATTGAAGTGGGCTCAGGGTCCATTGTTGCCAATCGATTACCCACATGGCCGCAATAAAACCTACCGTACCCCATACCCTGATGGGGGGGAAAATTTTTACTACATCCAATTCGGCTTTCTTTAATACACTGTAGGATACCGCATTATTAAGAGCTATGGTCGGCATATAAACCATTGAGTTTAACAACATTACCACATACATCGTGCTGGCATCTTTTACAGTAGAAGCCCACAAGAGCAGACAAGCCCCGATGAGGTGGCATACCCCCAGTACCCTTTCGGCATTAACCCACCGGTCTGCTACAATCCCCAGCAAGGCAGGCATAAAGAGAGAGGCTACCCCCATGGTGCCATAAATACTCCCCACTTGTGCTCCAGTAAACTTTAGAGAGATAATCATGTACCCGCCTAATGAAATAAGCCACGAACCCCAAACAAAAAATTCGAGGAAATTCATGAGGGTAAGACGAAAACGAATGGAGGTCAATTCCTTAGCAGGTTAGCAGCAGTCAATTTCGTTTTCCGAGTTCATCCCTGATCTTGGCTGCGCGTTCATAGTCTTCTTTATCGATAGCTTCCTTCAAGAATTCGCGCAATTTATCAGTCGAAAATGTTTTATAATCTTCGGTGCTTTTTGAGGAAGCCTCTTTTTTTACTCTGGCTTTCTCAGGTTTGGCTTTTTTTTCTTTTTCCTTTTCTTTTTCTTCTTCCTCCTGATCGGTCAGTACAATTCCGGCTTCGGCCAAAATGGTTTCGTAAGTAAAGATGGGGGAATCGAAGCGAAGCCCAATGGCAATGGCATCGGAAGGGCGTGCATCAATCTCCGTTCTTTTTACTCCATCATTGCACACAATTTTAGCAAAGAAAACACCTTCCTTTAAATCGGAAATAACAATCTCTTCTACCAGAAAATGAAAATGGTTGGCAAACGACTTAAACAGATCGTGTGTCATCGGCCGGTTAGGCATAATTTTTTCAATTTCAATGGCAATGGCCTGTGCCTCGAACATACCAATGATAATGGGTAAGCGTCTGTTGCCGGGGGTTTCGCCCAACACAAGTGCAAAAGATCCGGTTTGCGATTGACTGGAAGAAAGGCCTAATATTTCGAGCTTAATTTTTTTTTGTGCCACTGGGTCAGTTAAAGATCTATTTAGGTAAAAATTGAACTTTATTTTCTGACTTGCAAATACCCCATGCTATTTTGAAGCTAAAACAGCTTCGGTTAATTTAGGCACTACTTCAAAGGCATCGCCCACTATTCCGTAGTCGGCTGCTTTAAAAAAAGGCGCATCGGCATCTTTATTAATCACTACAATACATTTAGAGGAATTAACTCCCGCCAAATGTTGTATGGCTCCGGAAATGCCTACAGCAATGTATAGCTGAGGGGCTACTTTTACTCCCGTCTGGCCTACATGCTCGTGGTGCGGCCTCCACCCCATATCGCTAACAGGCTTGCTGCAACCGGTAGCCGCATGCAGTGCTTTAGCCAAGTCTTCTAAAATACCCCAATGCTCAGGCCCCTTCATCCCTCGCCCGCCCGAAACAACAATTTCAGCTTCAGGTAGTAATATATCGCCCGTTGCCTTCTCGGTTTTAAGTATTTTGGTATTGAAGTCTGCTTCGTTCAAGGGAACTGCATAATTTACTACCGGGGCGTTTCCGCCTGTTTCTTTTATTTCGGCTGCATTCTTTTTTAGTGTGATTATCTTTTTTACACCTGTCAGTTCCACGAAAGCGAAAGCTTTGCCGGTGTAGATACTTCGTTTTACAGTGAACCCGGAGGAAGTATCAGGCAACTCTGTTACGTTACTGGCAAAACTGGCCCCCAGTTTGATGGCAACCTTAGCCGCCACCGGTGTACCTAATGATGAGTTGGCAAGTAAAAGAACATCCGCCTTTTCGTCTTGCATAGCATGAGCCAGCACAGACGAATAAACCTGAATAATAGGTTCATCCAATTTGGCATCGGTTGCATGCAGTACCTTAGTGGCTCCGTATTTTCCTAAGGTTTGGATTTCTCCAGCATCGGCTTTGCCCAACACAATGGCAGTCGTTTCTCCCTTCATGCCGTGTGCATAGGCCATTGCCTCGAGCGATGTCTTTTTTATTTTGCCTTCTGAGGTTTCAATAAAAACTAATATGTTCATGCCAATTCGTGATTAATATGTTCGCTATGTAATCTATTTCTGTTTATTAAATCTTAAAGTACTTTGGCTTCGGTTTTCAGCCGGGTTACCAACTCCGCCACGTTGTCTGCGCTAATCATTTTTACCGCACTTTTAGGAGCCGGAAGTTCAAATTTTTTGTTGGCCGAAATAGCATCTATGTTTTTAGGTTCTACTATTTTGAGCGGCTTGGTTCGAGCCGACATAATGCCCCGCATATTCGGTATCTTCCATTCGGCAATGGGCTCCTGACACCCGGCTACAAGAGGTAAACTGGATTCAACTAGTTCCTTCCCTCCTTCTATTTCTTTGGTCATGGTTACCTTCGTTCCCTCAATGTCTAATTTCATCACAGGCGAAATGGAGGGTATCCCAAGTATTTCGCCCACCATGGCGTGCACTACACCGCTATTGAAGTCAATAGACTCTCGTCCCATTAGGATAAGATCGTAACCTTTGGCCTGTTCGGCTATTTGAGTAGCTACAAATAGGGAATCGGTAGGGAACGCATTTACCCGAATGGCCTCATCGGCTCCAATGGCCAATGCTTTGCGTATAGTAGGTTCCGTTTCGGCTAACCCAACGTTTAATACAGTAACAGAGGCACCTGCGCTTTCTTTGAGTTCAACGGCCCGTGCCAAGGCATAATCATCATAAGGCCCGATAATATACTGCACCCCACTGGTATCCAGTTTGGTATTGTTATCGGTAAAAGCAATTTTTGAGGTAGTGTCGGGAACGTTCGAAATGCAGACTAAAATTTTCATAAAAAATCTCGAATATGAATTATATTTCTGCACAAGATTAATGATTAACCCGAAGAAAAACGAATTGTAAGCAATGAATTCTGAACGCCTGAAAGCATTGAAACGATTTGCATCTGAAGACCCTGAGGATCCTTTCAATCATTACGCCTTGGCATTAGAATGGATGAAGACCGACCCGGCAAAAGCAGATCAAACTTTTGATTTTTTGCTAGCGCGATTCCCAACTTATGTACCTGCCTACTACCAGGCGGCATGTTTGAAGATAAGCCTGAATATGACGGATGAGGCCGTGCGCATTATTGAAACGGGTACAGTTGAAGCTGGCCGGCAAAAGAGTACGAAGGCTGTAAACGAACTAAGGTCGCTACTTGATGAAATAGCCTGAAAATTATACCTGAAAAACAATCTTACCTATTTTATTGGGCTTGGCTATATCGCCAAACGATTCAGCCAGCTTTGAAAAAGGACGAATAGAATCTACCACCGGCCGGATTTGGTGCTTACTCACAAAGGCCAGCATTTCATCAAACTCCTGATCGTTTCCCATCGTAGAACCCAGCAGGGAAAGTTGATTCCAAAACATCCGATAAAGATCCAACTTGGCGGGTACCCCATTGGTAGCCCCGTAGAAAACAATTTTGCCGGAGGCCCGCAGTATCTTAATAAAATTATTAATCTGGTCTCCTCCCGCGCTATCAATAATCAAATCAAAACCACCCTTCGTTTTCCAAAGGTCTTCATATTTGGTTTGGTTTTTATAATTGTAGCCGCCCTTTGCCCCTAATTTCATTGCCTTCTCTAATTTGCTGTCGCTGCCGGATGTTACATACACATTGGCTCCTGCGGCTTTGGCAAAATGAAAAGCAAACTGAGCTACACCTCCACCAAAACCCGAGATCAAAACATTTTGCCCGGCTTGTAATTCTCCTTTTCTAAATAAGGCCCGAAAGGCTGTGAGGCCGCATAAAGGCAGCGAAGCAGCCTGTAACAAATCGAGGTGAAAAGGCTTATGATGTAGCCTGTCTACAGGGATCGAAATATATTCGGCAAATGTACCATCTATGGGCATACCCAAGATGGTATATTTTGCTGATTGCACTTCCGGATTGCCCCCCCACTCTATGTTGGGGTTAATTACAATTTCTTTTCCTATCCATTCTTTGTGAGTCTCGTCAAAAACTTGCTCTACCATGCCGGCTCCATCCGAGCCCATCACCATACCCGTTTTAATGTTGGGGTATTTTCCTTCGCGTATCCAGTCGTCTCGCCTGTTTAAGGCTACCGCTTTTATTTTCACTAATGCCCGGCCTGTAGTAAGTACCGGCAGTGGCACTTCTTTCATTTCTATTACTCCGGGTGAAGTGAGGACAAGGGCTTTCATATTTATTTAGTCGTAACAAATTTCAAATTACAAAATATTGTAATTTCTGCCATACCCGAATTCAAAATTTTGAAAAGTAGTTATTTTTTAAAAAGGAGGATTCTCATCCCCGCCTGGCGGCAAAGAAGATGGATCGTTGCGTTGTGTATTGATGCGGCTTTGGATGTTGCTCAAAGCAGTAAATCCATCGGGCGAATCGTAATCGGCAAACTTGGTGTACTTGCCAATAAATTTTAATCTAACATTCTCAAGCGAGCCGTTTCGATGCTTGGCAATGATTACCTCGGCTACTCCTTGTGAGGGCGTGCCATCTTCATATTCTGTAATTTTATAGTATTCAGGCCGATATAAAAACATAACTATATCCGCATCTTGTTCGATCGAACCCGATTCTCTTAAATCGGAAAGTTGCGGGCGTTTATCGCCCCCCCGGGTTTCTACCCCGCGGCTCAATTGCGATAGTGCAATAACCGGCACATTCAGTTCTTTGGCGATCCCTTTTAGCGCACGGGAAATAGAAGCAATTTCCTGTTCGCGGTTCCCACCGTCCTCGCCTTTCATCAATTGCAGGTAATCTATTACAATCATCTGCACATTATGCTCTGCCTTTAACCTACGGCACTTAGCCCTCAGTTCTAAAATAGACAAAGCAGGGGTATCATCAATAAATATGGGGGCTGAAGTAAGCCGATTGGTTTTATGTACTAATTGTTCCCATTCAAAACTTTTCAGGTCTCCTTTTTTTATTTTTTCTGATTCTAATTCGGCTTCGGCCGAAATCAGCCGGTTTACTAATTGTAGCGAGGCCATTTCGAGCGAAAAAATGGCCACCGGAAAATTAAAATCAACGGCTGCGTTGCGCAGGGCCGAAACGATAAAAGCGGTTTTACCCATACCCGGCCGGGCAGCAATAATTACTAAATCCGATTTCTGCCAGCCTGATGTAACGCGATCCAATCTGGAAAAACCACTTGGCACACCGGTTAGTCCAGTTTTGTGATCCTTCTTTTCCTGCAACTCTTTTATGGCGCGATACATTAACGACTTCATCGTGTCGTAGTTCTTGCGCAGGTTAGAATCTGATATTTTAAAAATTGATGACTCCGTCTTATCCAGAAGATCAAAAACATCGGTCGTGTCTTCATACGCATCGTGGTGAACTTGCGATGCAATTTGAATTAGCTCGCGTTTAATAGCCATCTCAATAATGATGCGGGCGTGGTACTCTATGTTGGCGGCCGAACTTACTTTAGAAGTTAGCTCGGCCACATAATAAGCCCCGCCCACTACTTCCAGTTTTCCATTTTTTCGTAATTGTGCCACCACCGTGTGCATATCGACCGGCTCAGAAGACTTGAATAAGTCTATAATGGCAGTATAAATTTCTTTGTGTTGATCGGAATAGAAATGTTCAGGTCTTAAAAACTCCACCACCGATGTGAGTGCATTTTTTTCGAGCATCAGGGCCCCCAAGATAGCTTCCTCCAGATCAGGCGCCTGAGGCGGCAATTTACCCAGGCTTTCAGAGAGGTCTCTGGCAAGTAACCGGGATTTGCCCGCTCCGCTTATCGCAGAACTTAGCCTCGTAGGCGTTGATCTTTGCTCCATACTTCGTGGTTGTTGTACTGAGTTGCTGATTTGTAGGCAACAAACCTAACTCCGTATTTGTTGACACGCTTTAACAAAGGAATAACATTTTTTTGTGGATAAAATTCAACCACCTCCAAACAAATTCGATTTTAAAACTTTATGGATTTTGTTTTACTTTGCTGACCATGCAAACAAGTTCTTTAGGTATCTATCAACAAAGTATTGATCAACAGCGCATCCTTGTACTGGGAAAAAACCGTACCCGCATTGCCCAAATTATCTTGTTTGTTCTGAAGTATAATAATAGAAAATACAGTGTCTCTACCCCCGTGGTAGAAAAGTTAGAAGACAGCCCTATTATTATCATCGAACCTGGAGACACCAATACGCTGTTGGACTATCAGCACCATATTTTGATTTTCAGCGAATTACCTGTTGCCGATAAACTACTTTACACTACGCTGGCTGATAAAACCCCCAAGAGCGGTTCAATCATTTATGATGAGGCCGATCCGGTTTCATCTGAAATTGCCAAAAAGCAACGTCCTGATGTGGCTGTCTCCGGCTACTCGGCTCTTAAAAGTGAATTACAACAGAACAAGGTGGTGCTTATTAGCAGTACAAACGAAAAATACACCACCCATTTGGGAATAGAAGACCAAAAAAACCTGGGAGCCGTAAAAGATATTGCCAAGAAAATCGGTATTTCATCGGGCCAGTTTTACAGGGCTATAGCTGCTTTTCAATAATCTATATTCTACTTGATGAAGTTAAGTTTAAAAATACCCCTCTGTTTTTTTGATCTGGAAGCAACCGGTATTAATATTTCGCGCGACCGTATTATTGAAATAGCAGTTATTAAGGTGATGCCCAATGGTGAAACGATTCATAAAGCCAATCTTATCAATCCCACCATCCCCATCCCGGCCGAATCAACTGCCATACACGGTATAAAAGATGAGGACGTAAAAAACAAACCGGCTTTTAAAGAAGTGGCTAAAGACTATGCCCGGTTTATGGAAGGGTGCGATTTAGCCGGGTTTAACATCCTCAAGTTTGATGTGCCCATGCTGGTGGAAGAATTTTTGCGTGCCGATGTAGAGTTTGATTACCACCGGAAAAAAATTATAGACTCACAGCGCATCTTTCACCTCATGGAAAAACGAAATCTGGCTTCGGCCTATCGGTTTTATTGCCAGAAAGAGATGACGAATGCGCACTCAGCCGAATACGATACACAAACTTCAATGGAAGTATTAATATCGCAAATAGAAAAATATGATGGCCGCACGGTAACAGATGCCCTCGAAAATAAAATCGGAGTAATCCGGAACGATATGGAGTCGCTTTCTAAACTGGTAAGCGATGACTTGGTGGACTTGGCTGGCCGGATGATTAAAAATCAAAAAGGCGATATCCTCTTTAATTTTGGGAAGCACAAAAACAAAATAGTAAATCAGGTTTTTAAAGAAGAACCGGCTTATTACGACTGGATGATGAACGGAGATTTTCCGCTGGATACCAAAAGAAAACTTACTGAGTTGAAACTAAAAAACCTTCAGAAGTAAAACCTTCCTTCCTCTCCTTCGTTAGAGAGAATAAATCAGTCCATCTATCGCACCTCTTTACTGATTTTCTCAACTTAAACTACCCCGTTATGAAAATGTACAATTGCCTTTTGGTAGCTATGCTGCTGGTTTCGTCATGCGCCATTATCCGCCCCGGAGAAGTAGGGATGAAACAACGGTTAGGGAAACTTCAGCCTGGCCTACTGGCACAAGGAGCGTATGTATTTAACCCGCTTACCACCACCATGAAAAAAATCCCTACGCGCACCATTGAAGCCTATAACGAATTAGATGTGCCCACCAAAGAAGGGCTAACAGTAAAGGCCGAAATAGCGCTGCTCTTTCACGTAAAGCCGGAGTCGGCTCCGATAGTTTATGTAAACTACGGCATGAATTATCAGGAAGTAATTGTAGAAAGTAATTTCCGGGCAGTTGTGCGGCACATCAGCGCACAATACCTTGCCAAAGAATTATTTGCTGTTGACCGTAAAAAAATTGAAAAAGAAATATTCGATGAAATTTCGGTAGGGATTTGGGACAAAGGATTTGTGGTCGATGCCGTATTGTTGAAAAGCATCACAATGCCCCCGCAAATTTTTCAAGCCGTAGAAAATAAATTAAAGGCTGAGCAAGAATCGCTTCAAATGGAATTTATTATCTCCAAGCAAAAACGAGAAGCAGAACGTATGCAGATTGAAGCCGAGGCAATTAAGAATTATAACAAAACTATATCTGAAAGTTTGTCTGACCTACTGGTGAAGTGGAATGGTGTTCAGGTGTTGAAAGAATTAGTTACCTCGCCAAATTCTAAAGTAATCATTACCGATGGCAAATCGCCTATGATCATCAACGACAAGAGTAACTGACCTCGCCCCCTACAAACAAATGCCTTCGTAGTTTTTTACGAAGGCATTTTGTAATAATAAAACCCACCGGGCTTGGTAGGTGGTTTCTGAACCCTATTTAAGACAAGTTTTGGGCTGTTGTCTTCTGCAATCTTCCACTGTTAACCTGCTTTTAGGGCGAGGTCCTGACGGAACCGTCAGGATGAGGCCTGATTTTAGAAGAAAACTTCACCCGGAATTGTTTATTTGTTAGGTTCAGCAAACGTGTCCCAAACCCGAGTGGGAATTATGCAACAAAGATACACAAATGAAGTTGAGATTGATTCACAAAATCTTTCTCAAATTGCACTGAAATTTTTTATAATGAAACGTTCTGCACACTTCGGTCCGGGGCCCTCACAAATTTATTTTACGGTTGAAGATCACCTGCGGAGGGCTTTTCGCGAGGGAATTCCTTCGCTCGGGCATCGCACTCAAGAATTTGAATCAATCTTTCAGCATGCCACAGAAGGCCTCCGCCAATTGCTGGGTGTACCTCCGGGCTACTTTATTTTTTTTGCTGCATCTGCTACCGAAATTTGGGAACGTTCCATTCAAAACCTGGTAAATGAAAGATCGTTTCATTTTATAAACGGGGCTTTTTCAAACCGGTTTTATGAAATCGCTAAACAGTTGGGTAAGATGCCCGAAAAAATTGTTGTGCCGTTGGGCGAAGCCTTTCCCCCGATTACAAAAATCCCTGCCAACACCGAAATGATTGCCCTTACCCACAATGAAACCAGCACGGGCGTATCGCTTACCATGGATTTTATTAATCAGTTTCGTTCATCGCATCCGGAGGCACTGGTAGTAGTAGATGCCGTTTCTTCTCTTCCGTACCCGCTTTTCGATTACCGTAAAATTGATTCCGTTTTCTTTTCGGTACAAAAAGGGTTTGGTTTACCGGCCGGTTTAGGTGTGTGGATTGTAAATGAGCAGTGTATTGCCAAAGCAGAAAAAATGGTATCGGCCGGGCAGCGCATCGGCACCTATCACTCTCTTCCTTTTTATTTACTAAATGCTAAGAAAAACCAAACCCCTGAAACACCCAATGTGTTAGGCATTTACCTGCTTGGCAAAGTGATAGAAGATTTTTTAAGGCGTGGAATAGAGGTTATTCGTAAAGAAACGGAATACAAAGCAGCCATACTTTACCAGGCATTAGACCGCCATCCGCTCGTATCAAGTTTTGTAAAAGATAAATCTGCCCGCTCGCAAACCGTGGTGGTAGCTACAGGCGAAAAAACAAAATGGATTGCCGATGAGTTATTGAAAAACGGAATTCAACCGGGTGATGGTTATGGCGAACATAAAAAAACACAATTGCGCTTTGCCAATTTTCCGGCCCACTCTAAAGAACAATATGAGTGGTTAGTTGACACACTTGAAAAATTAGCATGATTAAACCTTGACTTATTCAATTTGTCTAACCGACACCTACAAAAATCTGCCTTCGCTTGGAAGACAAAGAACTGTTGCAAAAAATAAAGAATCCGGAAACCAAAAACTATGGATTCAATATGCTGGTGCGTACGTATCAGCAGCGGGTTTATTGGCTCGTGCGCAAAATGGTAATAGACCATGATGATGCTGATGATCTTACCCAAGAAATTTTCATTAAAATTCATAAAGCCATAGATAATTTCAGGGAAGACTCTCAGTTGTTCACCTGGATCTACCGAATCGCTACGAATGAATGCCTCACGCATCTGGCAAAAAAAAGAAGGCGGTTCTTCTTGCCGATTGAAGACGTGGGGCAGCAGCTCGCTTCCAAGCTTGACCACTCAGCCCACATTTCGGGCGATGACATTCAACTAAAATTGCAAAAAGCCATACTAAAACTGCCTGATAAACAGAGACTTGTATTTAATCTGAAATACTTTGAAGAAATGCCGTACGAGGAAATGGCTGAAATAACTAAAACCAGTGTGGGGGCACTGAAAGCCAGTTTTCATCATGCTGTAAAAAAGATTGAGGATTTTCTCGCTTATGATTAAACTTTTTGATGCCAATAACCTCAAAAGAAAAGAGTGAAAAAGCTTATTAACATACCGAAAAAAAACATTTTTGAAGTTCCAACCGGGTACTTTGAACAGTTGCCTTTGCGCATCGAAAAAAGGATAGGGACACAAGACAGTAATATCGCTCCCCTGTTCTTAAATAAAGCCTTATCAAAAAATATTTTTAGCGTTCCTAACGGATACTTTAATAATTTACCCTCTTCTATTCAAAACCGTATAGATGATGAAGCCCGCGAGCAAGTGGTGAGTGGGGAAATTCTGAACCGAATTCCTAAAGAAGAAATATTTGCCGTGCCCGATCGGTACTTTGATCATTTAGCCTTGCGTATTCAAAAACGATTAACTCCCCCAGCAACTGCCAAAAGGCAGCTGGTTTGGGGTTGGGCACCGGCCTTAAAGTATGCGTTACCGGTTATTGCTATTGCCTTCGCAATCTATTTTTACGTTAGGCCATCAAACCATCAATGGCAGGCGCAACTTTCAGCGATCAGTACTGAGCATCTGGTAGCCTATTTAAACGAAAGCGATCTAACCGAAAATGAGTTAATAGAAGTAGCCCGTTTTGATGAACACGATCTGGATTTATTAAATTTACAAATGCATTCCGGGCTGTTGCCAAATGAACCTGAAAAAGATTTACAAAGTGTGTTGGAAAATGAGTTGTTGTAAAAAATGAAAAATATTATTCGGTTATTCGCCCTCGTTATCTTTAGCATAAGTTTTTGCCGGGCTCAGGATGCTGACCAGCAAACACCTGAAACAACTACAAAAGCCCGCGAAAAAATTAAGTCAGCTCGTATCGGCTTTATTACCCAGCGTTTAGGGTTAACCCCTCAGCAAGCAGAAAAATTTTGGCCGTTATACAACGAACTAATGCAAAAAAGACTTGAATTGAGAAATCAATTTAAAGAGGCCGAAAAAAATGTAAACCCGAATAATCCCGACACCAAACAACAAGAAGCCTTGGTTGATTTAGGCCTAAAGTTAAAACAAGATCAGATCAACCTGGACAAAGAATATTCTGATAAATTGAAAGGTGTAATAACTGCCCAACAAATATTAAATTTGCAACAAGCAGAGAAAGACTTTCGCACTACCATTATTCAGATGCTGAACAACAGAAGGTTGCAGCAACAACGTACCGAAAATTTTCGCGAACGGAATTTAAGGTTGAAAGAACGAAAGAACTAACAATCTCTGCTTACCTGTGGATTGAAGTATTTGGCCATCCTGTCATTTGTTGGAATGAGCGCTTTCGTGGCCGATGCGCAGCAACCTGTTTTATCATCTTCGCCCGGCAAAAAAAACGCTAACCAGATTTTTACCGACCCCGACTCGCTGTCTATATTTCAATTGATCGACAGTCTGGCAAAGACCACAATTATAGCAGAAACCGGTTCCTGCCTGGTAACCCGGATTGGCTACAGCAGTAATGTGTTGTCGGTTAACTCGGGCTTTGCTGTTAACCAATTTGCCCTGTCCCCCGGCCTTACCTACTATCATAAAAGCGGCTTGTATATAGATGCGGCCACCTATTGGAGCCAAGAGTTTAGTCCCAGTGTTTTTTTATCCATTCCCTCGCTGGGATATTTAAAGTCAATAAAAAAATGGACCGTTAATCTAGAGTATAGCCACTACTTTTATACCTATAACCGTGGCGATTATGGTTCTCCCTATACCAATTCCGCAGCCGTATCTAATTTTTTTGATGTCAAACCATTTTTATTCAGATTAGATTATGATTTTTATTTTGGCCAGAAAATTGGGCATCGCATAATGCCGGCTGTTTCTTTAAATCTGAAAAAAAAAAACTGGCTGGGGTTACGACAAGCATTCTTCTACCCTACCTTGGGTGTTCTGTTGGGCAATGACTATTGGCAAGATTACCGTCTTTACCCTAACCCGGCCGAGCGCTATCGCCATAATTTACCGCTCTACTACCTGAAGGATTTTAATGAATTTGGAACCCTAAACTATTTTGTTTCAGTTCCGCTCAGTATCTCTATAAAAGATTGGTCGTTGCAGGCCAACTATACCTACAATTTTATTCAAAATTTGCCGGGCGAAGCGCTTACCTCTACCAACTACGGTTTCCTCAGCTTCAGTATCATCCGGTATTTCAATTTTAAAAATGACAATTCACTCATTGATTTTTATAAATTGCCAAAGTAAATTCTTTAAGAAAAAATATTTTATGGCTAAACAATTCATTACTTCGGTATCGCTCATTTTTATTTGGTGCACTGGTCTGGCACAATCCGGCTACTGGCAACAACGGGTAGAATATACCATGGATGTTAAAATGAATACAAATACCCACCGGTTTGAGGGCACTCAGCACTTAGTGTATTACAACAACTCGCCCGATACGCTTAAGAAGGTATATTTTCATTTGTATTTTAATGCCTTTCAGCCGGGCAGCATGATGGATGTGCGATCGAGAAACATAAGCGATCCCGACAGGCGCGTGGGCGATCGGATATCCAAACTGAAGGATAACGAAATCGGGTATCAACATATTTCTTTTATAAAGCAAGACAATACTCCTGCTGCTTTTAAAATTGAAGGCACCGTAATGGAAGTAAAACTGAACAAGCCTCTTCTTCCTAAATCTAAAACCATATTCGATTTACAGTTTAATGCCCAGGTGCCGTTACAAATCAGAAGGTCTGGAAGAGATAACAGCGAGGGCATTGCTTATTCAATGACACAATGGTATCCTAAAATGGCCGAGTACGATTTTCAAGGCTGGCATAACTATCAGTATGTAGCCCGCGAATTTCATGGTGTGTGGGGCGATTTCAATGTGAGCATCACGATGGATCCCTCGTTTACAATTGCGGCTACCGGTATTTTGCAAAACCCCGATAAAATCGGGCACGGTTATGAGTCCGGTAAAGCAACACCTCCCGTGGGTAAGGCCGATTTAACCTGGAATTTTATAGCCAAAGATGTTATTGATTTTGCCTGGGCAGCCGACCCAGACTACACACACACCAAAGCACAAGTGCCCAACGGGCCTGTTATTCACCTCTTCTATCAAAAAAATGAAAAAAATGCCGAGACCTGGAAAAAAATGGAAGATGTGTCTGTTAAAGTATTTCAGTTTCTAAATGAGCACTTCGGCCAATATCCGTTCAGCAGTTACTCTATTATACAAGGCGGTGATGGCGGCATGGAGTACCCCATGTGTACACTCATTTTAGGTGAAGGCAGAACGGAGAGTGTGTTAGGTACTATGGCACACGAAGTAGCCCACAGTTGGTACCAAATGGCATTGGCTTCAAACGAATCGCTAAACCCCTGGATGGACGAAGGCTATACCAGCTTTGCCAGTGCCGAGGCCATGGCCGCTATTAACAATACTCCCCATCCGCACGACAATGCATATCAGGGTTATTTTGCTTTTATAAAAGGTAGTTGGCAAGAGCCGCCCAACCAGCACTCCGATCACTTCAGCACCAATCGGGCATACTCCACCGTGGCCTATTCGATGGGGGAAGTATTTTTAGAGCAAATGAAATATCTGATTGGCGATGATCACTTTTACCGGGGTATGAAATTGTACTATAACACCTGGAAGATGAAACACCCCTCACCCAACGACTTTATTCGGATGATGGAAAAAACCAGCGATTTGCAGCTTGGCTGGTACTTGCGATACTGGATAAATACCAACAAAAAAATTGATTACGGCTTTGGTGTGATTACCGATCAGGAGGGGGCTACCAATGTAGAGATTAAACGGCTGGGGGAATTTCCCATGCCAATTGATCTGCAAGTAATTTTTAAAGACGGCACACACCAGATTTACTACATACCGATGAACGAACTGATGGGCATCAAACCAAGCCGCGAGGCAAATCGTATAGTAAGAGAAACCTGGCCCTGGGTTAACCCTTCGTATGTTATTAAAATAGACCGGAAACTAAGTGAAATAGAAAGCCTTGAAATTGACCCCTCTCAGCGAATGGCTGATAGCAACCGGACTAACAACAAAGTGGTGTTGAGCGAGATCATCCCCTACCGGTCTCCCTTAAAATAATTCTAAAATTAGTTGTGCCCCTATAGTTCATTCAGAGAATAGGTTTAATTTTAAATATTAAAACTCCCGTTTATGGATAAGAAAGCAGATATGCAGAAAACAATTTATGATAATGCCAAGAGTCACTTTCTTGGAAACTTCCCAGACTCATTACCTATTGAACAGGCCTACGTCCATATTGGTATGTACTTAGGGTGGATTATTGAAACCAACCTGTATTCCGATTTTTTTGAAGAAGAAGCAGCCGGGCAAATTTTCCGGTTTAAAAGAAAAGAAATTTCCTGCACCATTCTTAGTGAAATCTGGGATGGCTACCTCGGCTTTGAACTTTTTAACCGGGAGGGGAATATGTTCACCTATTACTATTATGGCGGTGGCTTGTACCGGGCTGATTACGATGAGGTATTAGTAAAATCATTACCCTCCATTTACCACGTTACAGATAGTTGGGATAATTATGAAAAAATGAAACAACGCATAAATTTGCGTTATCAGGATTGGAGAAAATTAACCGGTAACTAACTACCCGTTTTTTTCCCCGACTTATCTACGACCATTACACTGGCCGCCCCATCGGCATCGGTTTGTTTAATAGAAACTTCGGCTGTATTGTTATTAAAGAGCAGTTCGGAAGGGAGCGCGTCAAAACTAAAATTATTGCTCCATACCAATCCATCGGTTCGGTTCAGTTTAATCAGGCTTCCTTTAAACTGCTTACCTGTTTTCTGCGTGGAATAAATCAAAAGGAAATAAGTATCTTCTGAAGAACTGGTTGCCCATAAGGTTTTAAATAAAGAAAAATTCTTTTTCTTAAAAACCGGTTGATCTACTGAAAAAATAACTTTGTAACCGGCTATTCTTGAAGGCGTAATTTTATAAAAGTAGCCTTTGGCCAGCGAGTCTTGATAAACTAACCCATAGGTAAACTTATCTTCCATTATTACCAACGGCTTGTACTTTAGATCGCGATTACTCTCTACAAATAACGGAATAGAGTCGGCATTGGTGGCCGTAAGCCATTTTAACGACTGGCTGTTTACTTCCCATTGTTTCTGTTTTTTAATTACCTCACGCTCTGCAAACTCGCGCATCGATGTTATATTTTCTTTCAATACCTGAATTTGACCAAATACTTTGTGGATGTAAAATTTATAATTCAGGTTTTCCTCCTCAAAATTTCTTTTTTCTAAAAGGCTTGAAATGCTATCTAACCGCTTCAATCCTTTTATTTCTTTAGCGATGGCGTTGAGCCTGAGTTTTACGTTGGCCGAATCCTTCACGGGTTTGTCCATTACCAAGTCTGAAAGATATTCAAGTTCAGCAGTCTTCATGGCTGAAACAGCCAGTGGTAACGGATCATTATCATACTTTTTAAGTTGTTCTTCCAGCAGTTTGTTAATGAGTTTAGTAAGGTCATTTTTAACTGAGATAGAGTCATTTTTTAATTTCTCATGGAGTTTATTTAGTTCTATGTCGTACGCTATCAGGTTATGGCGCAAGGGTATCATTTCTTTCTCAATCTTAGTAACTGCATCATTAGCCCATCTTTTATAATCCCACACTTTAAGGTTATCTTTCATAAAATCGGCCGATAGAGAGCCCTCATTGTTATAGTCTTTAATCTCTACCAAATCAAGAATCTGGTCGTGCCCCGTTTTTCCTAATTGTTTAGACACGGTTTTATATCTCTCAAATGCCACGACAGATGAATCGAACGTATAGCTAAGTTTTTTTAGTGTAGATACTGTTCCCTCGTCTGCACGTAAATACATTATTTTATCGGTAACATACTCACCTTGCAGTGATTTATAAATTGCCAAAGCGCGGCCATAAGTTTTTTCTGATTCAGTAAAATAGGTTTTGAGATGATTGATTTTAATTTTCTTCTCTTTTCCAGCTTTAATCTGATCATCCATAAACAGTTGTACATCAGAAAGTTTAATAACAAATTTTCCGGTGCGTGGATCTCGCCTGGAATAGGCCTCGTAATACTCATCATTCCTACGTAATTCTTTCTCGGTAATTGTTTTGTAGGCTTTATCGTAAAATATCATGGCCGAGTCGAGATTGGCCGTTATTACCTCGGTATGGAGCAATGGATCCATCCGCAAAGTTTTATCTTGAAAGATAATGGCCATGTACAGGTAGGCATTGGGGTTATCGGTGTTGTCTTTAAGATATTTTTTTAAAAAAGGTTCTGCCTTTTCGTATTGCTTGGAGGTAAGCAGCAAAATCAAATCTTTATATTTTACTTTTTGGGCCAATACACCGATAGAGGAAATAATTGCCAAAACGAGAATAATGAGTTTCTTCTGTAAATTCATTGTGGAAAGTTATTAAAATAAAGACATTTGAGGAAAAATGTTAGTATGATATGCAGAAAGTAAAAAAGTTATTCACGTCTTATGGATGGATTTTAATCTTACCAATTCTCTATTTTACAGGTGCCTTTTCTGAATTAGCTTCATTAACTCAGTCGGCTGTTATCCATGCAGGTTTTGCCGATGCCTCCCCCCAAGGGGAAGATGGACAAGAAGTTTTTAACTATGATTTTACAATCAAAGATCTTGCCGGAAATAAAATTGATTTTTCAATCTATAAAGGCAAAACTGTTTTTCTTAATATGTGGGCCACTTGGTGCCCACCTTGCCGTTCAGAAATGCCTTCTATCCAGAAAGTGTATGATGAAGTCGATAAATCTAAAATTGAATTTGTAATGCTTTCATTAGATAAAGACGGGCAACAGGAAAAGGTAAAAAAATATGTACAACAGCATCATTTTACCTTTCCTATTTTTATGCCTTCGGGCTATCTAAGCGAGCAATTAAATGTTCCCTCTATCCCGACTACGTTTGTGCTATCGCCCGAAGGCAAAATTCTATATAAAGAGGTGGGGATGCGCAACTACAACACCGATAAGTTTAAAAAATTTTTACACGATGTGGGAGATCGTTAATAAAATAGGAAGCGATAACAATATAAATTATGATCTAACCCAAATCATGCAATAGAAAATCGATTGACATGATTGACGAATGAAAATCAACAATCCTTAACAAACTGTAATCGCAGCAATTATTACTTAAACACCGGTGTTGATAAAATACATTTTTCAGCACATTAACCAATCAGTACGTTAAATTTTGTGCCAACCATCTTTCAATTTCTTCTACACTCAATTTTTTTCGCGATGCATATTCTGCCACTTGATCTTTATCTATTTTTCCCAGCCCAAAATACTTAGAGTTGGGATTAGAAAAATAATAACCGCTTACGGCAGCAGCCGGATACATGGCATACGATTCTGTAAGGATAATACCTGCTTCTTCAGCTTTTAATAATTTAAATATAGTTTTCTTTTCGGTATGATCAGGGCAGGCCGGATATCCCGGAGCCGGGCGAATGCCCTGATATTTTTCGCTGATCAGTTCTTCTCCGGATAATTTTTCTGAATGAGCATAGCCCCAAAATTCTTTCCTGACTTTTTCATGAAGCAGTTCAGCAAAGGCTTCGGCTAACCGGTCGGCCATGGCTTTTACCATAATCACAGAATAATCATCCTGCTGGTCTTTATGTTGGTCAATCAGTTTTTCTAATCCTATACCCGCAGTAACAGCGAACATTCCCATGTAGTCTTTTTTTCCAGCTGCTTGCGGTGCTACAAAATCTGACAAACAGAAATTGGGTAGGTTTTGTGCTTTTTTAGTTTGCTGGCGTAAAAAATGGAGCGTTTCAAATTGGCTGCCTGATTCATCCAACAAAATAATATCATCTTGTTCAGTGCTTTGGCAAGGGTAGAATGCAATTACGGCATTGGCTTGTAAACTTTTTTGGGCAGTAATTTCTGCTAATGTTTTTTTGGCATCTGCCAAAAGTTTAGTAGCTTCTACGCCTACCACCTCATCTTTCAGGATGTCGGGGTAGCGACCGGCCAGCATCCAGGTTTGAAAGAAAGGAGTCCAGTCAATGTATTTCGAAATTTCTTCAAGCGGATAGTTCATCAATACCTTCCGGCCAACAAAAGCAGGTTGCGTTATTTCGGTAGTTGTCCAGTCAATAACCGTTTTATTTTTTCGAGCATCGGCCAGCGAAATATAATTTTTTACCTGTTGCCTACTTTCGTGGTTTTTCCGCATCACTTCATATTCTTTCTTGGTTTTATCTTTAAAAGAATTGCGGGTAGAAGGGTTAGCTAGTTCGGTTGTTACCGGCACCGAACGGGAGGCATCCAACACATGTACGACCGGACCGCTATACACCGGATCAATTTTTACGGCCGTATGTATGCGCGAAGTGGTAGCCCCACCTATCAGCAAGGGTAACTCCATTTTTTCGTGCTGCATCTCTTTTGCCACATGCACCATCTCGTCAAGCGAAGGGGTAATCAGTCCGCTGAGCCCGATAGCATCTACTTTTTCTCGTTTGGCTGCCTCAATGATTTTTTCGGTGGGCACCATCACGCCTAAATCAACCACTTCAAAATTATTGCAGGCCATTACCACACCTACAATATTTTTGCCTATGTCGTGCACATCGCCTTTTACTGTAGCTAATAAAATTTTAGCGGCAGATTTACCGCTGGTTCCGGTACGTTTTTTTTCTTCTTCAAGGTAAGGTGTTAAATAGGCTACTGATTTTTTCATCACCCGGGCACTCTTTACCACCTGGGGTAAAAACATTTTTCCGGCTCCAAATAAATCGCCTACCACATTCATCCCGTCCATCAGCGGCCCTTCAATAACCTGTAAAGGACCATATTTCTGACGAGCTTCTTCAGTATCGTGCTCTATAAAATCCAATAACCCTTTTACCAGTGCGTGGCTCAGTCTTTCTTCTACCGTTCCGGTGCGCCACTCGTCATCGGTTTCTTTTTTCTTTGAAGCTCCCTTCACAGATTCAGCATACTCAAGCAGTCGCTCGGTAGCATCCTCTCTCCGGTTTAAAAGAACATCTTCTACTCTCTCCAGCAACTCTTTAGGGATTTCATCATACACCTCAAGCAAGGCAGGGTTTACAATTCCCATGTCCATCCCATTTTTAATTGCATGAAAAAGAAAAGCTGAGTGCATAGCCTCGCGCACAACCTGGTTGCCCCGGAAACTAAAAGACACGTTGCTTACGCCCCCGCTAACGTGCGCATTGGGCAGATTTTCTCTGATCCACTTAGCGGCACGAAAAAAATCCACGGCATAGTTTCTATGTTCATCTATTCCCGTGGCTACCGGAAAAATATTGGGATCGAAGATAATGTCTTCCGGAGCAAATTTTACCTGATCAACGAGAATGTGGTAGGCACGCTGGCAAATAGATATTCTGCGCTCGTAGGTATCGGCTTGACCTTGTTCGTCAAAAGCCATTACAACGGTAGCTGCTCCATAGCGCCTCACCAATTTAGCCTGACGTACAAATTCATCTTCTCCCGCTTTTAAGCTGATAGAGTTTACAATTCCTTTGCCTTGCAGGCATTTTAAACCGGCTTCGATCACTTCCCATTTGGAAGAGTCTATCATCACAGGTACGGCTGCAATTTCTGGTTCGCTGGCGATCAGGTTTAAAAAACGAACCATAGCCGCCTGGGAGTCTAGCATGGCCTCATCCATATTAATATCTATTACCTGAGCCCCGCCACGAACCTGGTCTAATGCTACATCCAGCGCTTCATCAAATTTATCGTCTTTGATAAGCTTTAGAAATTTAGCCGAGCCGGTTACGTTAGTGCGTTCGCCAATGTTTACAAAATTAGAAGCAGGGGTGATAGTTACGGCTTCAAAACCGCTCAGTTTTAAGGGACGATGGTGCATGTTACGATTCAATAATTTCCTGTTCAATTTTCCGTGGCTTATATTCCTTAGCCAACTTAGCAATCAACTCAATATGGCGAGGTGTGGTACCGCAGCATCCACCAATAATGTTTACCAAGCCTTCTTCTAAAAATTCTTTGATCTGCATAGCCATATCTTCCGGGGTTTGATCGTACTGCCCAAATTCATTGGGCAACCCCGCATTGGGATGAGCGCTGGTAAAGAAAGGTGCTTTTTCATTGAGCACTTGCAGATACGGGCGTAAAGCGGAAGCCCCCAGGGCGCAGTTTAATCCAATACTCATCAAAGGAGCATGGGATACAGAAATTAAAAATGCTTCAGTTGTTTGGCCGGAAAGAATACGGCCGCTGGCATCGGTAATAGTGCCCGAAACCATGATCGGTATTTGTTTTCCTGTTTCATCAAATAATTCCTGAACAGCAAACAAGGCGGCTTTGGCATTAAGTGTATCGGTAATAGTTTCAATGAGAAACATATCAACTCCTCCATCCATCAGCCCTTTAGCTTGTTCTTTAAAAGCATCCTTCAGTTGATCAAACGTAATGGCGCGATAGCCCGGGTTATTTACATCGGGCGACATGGAAGCCAACTTTGTGGTAGGCCCCATAGAGCCGGCCACAAAGCGGGGTTTATGCGGTTCTTTTTTTGTAAACTCTTCGGCTACTTCTTTGGCAATCTTAGCCCCTGCATAATTGATATCATAAACAATAGATTCTAAATAATAGTCGGCCTGAGCTACCGAGGTGCTTCCAAACGTATTGGTCTCGGCTATGTCGGCTCCAGCCTCAAAATACTTTCGGTGTATTTCCTTAATCAGATCGGGGCGTGTTATGGATAGTAAATCGTTATTTCCCTTTAGGGGATAAGGATGATCTTTCAGTTTCTCGTTACGAAAATCTTTCTCCTCCAGCTTGTATTGCTGAATCATGGTGCCCATGGCTCCATCCAACACTAAAATTCTTTCTTTTAAAATTTCTTCGATGTTCATGCTCTTTCAATTTTTATATTCAGAAAGAGGCTTTAAGGTTGGCCGCTTATCTTCTCCTGAGTTTCGGCTCAAGAAGGGAATTAGCACCTAGTTAAGGAGGTTGCTAAGACATCGCAGGGCCCTGTCCCTCAGTCTTTCTGAATAAGCCCAACAAAGAAACGACAATAAGTTCAGAAAGAAAAACGAAACTGTTTATTTTGCAGGAACAAAATCTACTTTGAAATTAGCTGCCATCGATATCGGCTCCAACGCCATCCGCTTCCAGGTATCTACCGTATTGGAGCGCAACAAAAAAATCATGTTTAAGAAATTAGAATACGTCCGCTTTCCGTTACGGCTCGGCCATGATGTATTTAGTTCCAACTCCATTAGTGAAAAAAGTATAGCCAAGTTTAAAAAATTAATGAAGGCCTATAAACTGCTGATTGAACTTTATGAAGTGGATGACTACATGTTTTGCGCCACCAGTGCTATGCGCGAATCGGACAACGGAGAAGAACTGGCGCGACAAGTGCGGGAAGAACTCGGTATTACCATTAACATTATAGACGGACATTTAGAAGCCGAACTCATTAATAAAGCCATTGCCTCATACCTGCTGCATGAAACTTATCTGCATATAGATGTAGGGGGCGGAAGCACTGAGCTAAATCTGTTTTTAAAAGGAAAAAAAATTAATACCCGATCATTTAGGATGGGCTCCGTGCGCATGCTGGAGCATCACGATTCGCCCGTGGTTTGGCAGGATATGGAGAAATGGGTAAGAGATCATGTAAAAAAAGAATATGGAAAAGTAACCGCTGTAGGAACCGGGGGAAACATTAGCAAAATCTTCGAACTGGCTCAAAAAAAACCGGGGCAGGTTATCTCATTGAAGAAAGTAAAAGCTATTAAAAAGATGGTGGAAGCCAAAACACTGGAACAACGTATTTATGAACTACAAATGAATCCCGACCGGGCCGATGTTATCATCCCGGCCAGCAATATTTACATCAATGTAATGGAGTGGGCTAAAGCCAAAAGTATTCTCGTGCCGGACGTAGGGCTTAAAGACGGTATGCTGCTTCATCTGCTGGAACGCAACATGAAGCAAAAGAAAATTGAATTTAAGGCAAAAAAATAATCTACTGAGAGATATAACTCTCCAGATGCTGGATAATTGATTTTTGTTCGTTAATGATATGGCTCACCACATCACCAATAGAAATCAGCCCCAAGATTTTGTCGCCTTCGGTAACCGGCAAGTGCCGGATGTGCTTGTCGCTCATCATCTGCATACAGTCATCTATAGAAGTATGCAGCGAAACCGTAAAAGGATTAGCCGTCATCAAATCTCGAATGGGTGTGTCTTTAGATGATTTTCCTTTTAAAATTAACTTGCGTGCATAATCGCGTTCGGTAAAAATACCAGCCAGTATTCCCTTATCCACAATTAGCACACCACCAATGTTACGATCGCACATCTGCTCGATGGCAGAAAAAACCGTTATGTCAGGAGTTACCGCATAAACACTGTATCCTTTTCGGTCGAGAATGTCTTTTACTTTTCCCATAGGTGAAATGTTTTAGAAAAGTTAAAAAGAAAAAAAATAAAATTCAAGAAAAGATAAAAACCAATCTAAATAACGCGAATGACATCGGGAAAAATGCCCATCAGCAGGTTAATGGCAATCAGTATTAAAAGCAAATAGCGATCAGAAACAGACACCAAAAGGGTTTTTCCCTCCCCCTGTGTCATTGCTATTAGTGGTTTAAAGTAATAGTATACACCCACCAACGAAGTAATTACCGCCAACACCGTTAAAACCAGAAAGCCATTGCTCAAGGCAAGTGTAAAAACTAAATATTTACCAAAAAAACCGGCCAATGGTGGAATACCCGCCAAAGAAAACAACGCAATGGTCATGGCCACAGCCACTAACGGATTGGATTTAAACAGCCCTTTGAATTTATCAACAGACGAATCACCCAAAGCCGATTCAACAATCTTGATTACGGTAAAGGCCAGCAACGTTGCTGCTGAATAAGCTGCCAGATAGTAAAACACGACACCGGCCGATTTAGCTCCATCAGAACTAAATGCCAGCAAAAGATAACCTACCTGGCTCACGCCTGAGAAGGCCAACATTCTTTTTACACTGGTTTGAGCAACAGCGGCTACGTTGGCCACTACCAACGTTAACACCATTAAGCCTTGTTCCAGCATTTGCAAGGTGGGGGCATAGCGGTAAAAACATACTGAAAATATTTTTATAAATGCCGAGAATGCTGCAATCTTAACCACCGTAAGCATTAATGTGCTGATGGGTGTAGGGGCACCATCATATACATCCGGTGCCCACTGATGAAAAGGGACTGCCGATATTTTGAAAGCAAGGCCTACCATCATCAACAACATACCAATAAAATAAAAACGAGGTATGCCCTGCGTTCCGATAGCCGCTGAACTCAGCACCGGAGCTGTATTATTAGAAATAACTGTAATGCTAAACGAGCCGGTTGCGCCATACACCAGTGCCATGCCAAAAAGTAAAAAGCCTGTAGCAAATGATCCCATCAAAAAATATTTGAAAGAGGCTTCGGTAGAAAATAAGTTTTGTTTGTTACTGCCCGCCAACACGTACAGGGAAATAGACAATATTTCGATTCCCAAAAATAAGATGGCCATGTTATTAAACGCCACCATCATAATCGCACCGGCTACCACAAAGAAAGTTAATGATGCTTTGTCGGCAGTATGTTCATCGCTTTTGAAAAAATCACGCGACATCCAATACCAAAAAAAAGATACAACTAAAATCAATCCACTAAATGCCAGTGCTACGCGGTCGAAATACATCATGCCATGGAAATAATAGCTGATCGAACGCCAGTCTGCAATTACCAAGGCCACAGCAGCCGCCAACCCTAGCAATGAAACAAAGCCAATCCATTTTTTCAGGCTGAATACTTCCGCTATCAAAGCAAAAATACCTATACCACAAATAACATAAAGTGCGTTCATCGGTTATTTAACTGAAGCTGATAAATCTGAATAAATAGATAGTAAATTATTGACGGCCGTGGCCGAAATATCAAGCAACGGCTTGGGAAATACCCCCAGTAACAAAATCAACAGTACAATAGGGTATAGCACTAATTTTTCGTGCGTGGTTAAATCTGTAATATGAGAAGTTAACGTATTCGTTTCACCTGACATTGTTTTTTGAAACGTGCGGAACATATACACCGCTCCTAAGATAATGGTGAGTCCGGCTATACCGCCTACCCACAGTTGGTACTGAACCAATGAATTGATTAATAAAAATTCGCCTACAAATCCGCTGGTAAAAGGGAGCGCCACACTGCTTAACAAAATAATAAAAAATGAAGTGGACAAGGCTGGAGCTACATTCCGGATGCCGCCTAACCGGCCAATTTCGCGTGTCTGGGTTCTGGCAAAAACAATTTCAACAATATAAAACAGGCCAAATACTACTACTCCGTGGCTGATCATCTGAATCATGGCGCCCTGTAGCCCGATAGTGGTAAGCGTTAATGTACCGGCCGATATCAGACCTACGTGAGCAATGGAAGAGTAAGCAATCAGTCGCTTAAAATCTTTTTGTACGATTGCAATACAAGAAGCATAGATAATGCCGATCACCGATAAAATAAGGGCTGTCATCCCCCACTCTTTCACCGCCAGCGGCACCATCGGTATAAGCCAACGGATAACTCCGTAAACTCCCATTTTCAACATAATGGCACTGAGCAACAAAGTACCCTGCACGGGTGACACAGTGTAGGTGTCCGGTTGCCATGTATGCAGTGGAAATACTGGCATTTTAATGGCAAAAGCCAGAAAAAGACAAGCAAATACAAATGTCTGATGGGGCAAGTCTAACGAACGGCCGGCCTCATATAAAGCAGAAAGGGCGAACGTATGCGCACCGGATGTTTTAGAATAAAGGAAGATCAATGCCACCAACATCAATAAACTTCCGGTAAGCGTATAGATAAAAAACTTCAACGTTATTTTACCTCGGTTCTCTCCGCCCCAGTTTAAGCAGATGAAGTAAATCGGAATAAGTGCTATCTCCCAAAACAAATAAAACAAAAACCCATCTTGAGCAACAAATACGCCTACCAGTGCCGTCTGCATTAGCAATATCAAACTATAAAATGAAGACGACTTTGAATCATCTTTAAACGTTGACAAAATAATGCCGGGCATCAATACGGTAGTGAGCAACACTAACAACAAGCTAATGCCATCCATACCTATAGAAAAAGTAATTCCTAAAGAAGGAATCCAAGGCTGAGCATAAGTATTCTGTATGCCCAGAGTACTATTAAACCGATATAGGGCTATTAAAGAAATAACTAATTCTAGCAGAGTAGCCAAAAGAGCTATGTTCTTGGCAACTTGCCGGGGCAATACCATTATCAAAACAGCTGCTACTAAGGGCACTATAATTAACGCAACAGTCAGCATATCATCTTAAAAACGAGTAAGCAACAACTAAGACCACACCTATTACCATTATAAAAATGTAAAATCCGATGTGGCCGTTTTGCAGCCTGGCAGATAGTACACTCCAATCATTCAGCGACTCGCTCACTAAATTAACGAGTCGGTCAATACCGGATCTTTCGATTACAATATCAAATAACTTTCCTACTGCGTACAGCGGCTTAACAATGATGGTATTATAGATTTCATCAATATAATATTTATGGTAGATGGTTTTATGTAAAGTACTAAGCTCAGCCTCTTCGCTTGCGGGCACATGGGCTTGCCGGATGTAGCGTCTGTAAGCCATGCCAATCACTACCAAAGTAAAAGTGATAATCAGCCCCATTAACATATATTCTGTGGAATGGCTCAGTTGGTGTTCGGGCAACAATTCGTGCGAGCGGGCAAAAACCGGAGCCGTAAATTTAGCAATCCAGTTTCCGCCACCGAATAACTCAGGCACACCCATTAAGCCACCAGTGGCGCTTAGCACGGCCAGTACAATCAATGGTAACGTCATGCTGGTGGGCGACTCATGCACCTGGTGAAGCGTATGCTCGCTGGCTCTCGTCTTACCATAAAACGTTAAAAATAAAAGACGAAACATGTAAAAAGAGGTGAGCAATGAAGCCAACGCGGCAATAGCCCAGGCCACCTGGTTATGTTCGAAAGCCTTGGCCAGTATATCATCTTTCGAGAAGAACCCGGCAAAAGGCGGAATACCTGATATGGCTAAAACACCAATTAAAAATGTAAAGAATGTAACCGGAATGTATTTTTTTAATCCCCCCATCTGGCGAATATCTTGTTCGTGGTGCAATGCGTGAATTACCGAGCCGGCACCGAGAAACAATAAAGCTTTAAAAAAGGCATGAGTAGCCATGTGGAAAATACCGGAAGCATACGCCCCCACGCCCAAGGCCACAAACATTAATCCCAGTTGGCTTACCGTAGAATAAGCCAGTACTTTTTTTATGTCATTTTGGGCAAGAGCTATCGTAGCCGCAAAGAGAGCCGTAGCCAACCCGATAATTAAAACCAATTCCATAGAAACGGGAGAGAGCGAATACAAGATATTATTGCGCGCCACCATATACACTCCCGCTGTAACCATGGTAGCCGCGTGAATCAAAGCTGATACCGGTGTAGGGCCAGCCATGGCATCGGGCAGCCAGGTATAGAGCGGAATTTGAGCACTCTTACCCATGGCTCCCACAAAAAGTAAGATCGTAATCAAGGTTAATACCGTGCTTCCTTCGGTAACTTTGGGGAACACCTCTGCATAACTGATACTTCCAAAATTGATAAAAATTAAAATTACTCCCAGAATCAATCCCAAGTCGCCAACACGGTTCATGATAAAGGCCTTGTTGGCAGCATCGTTATACGATTGATTTTTAAACCAGAAGCCGATCAGCAAATACGAGCATAGCCCCACGCCTTCCCACCCAACATACATCAGCAGGTAGTTGCTCCCCATTACCAACATCAACATAAAAAAAACAAATAAGTTGAGGTAAGAGAAAAAACGGTTGATTCCTTCATCTTCCCACATGTAGCCAACGGAGTACACATGAATTAAAAAACCCACCCCGGTAATGATGAGCAGCATGAGCGAAGAAAGCGGATCTACGAGCAGGCTAAAATCGGATTTAAAATTACCGGCTGTTATCCAAGTAAAAAAGCTAACCGTAAAAGGTTCGGCACCATTCAATAATTTGATAAAAAGGGTAATTGAAAAAATAAATGAAATAAACACGGTAGTACATCCCACCCATGCTGCCGTGCTGCGGGTTATTCTTTTTTGGGTTAAGGCGATTAGTGTAAAGCCCAGCAATGGAAGCAACGGAATTAACAATATCATGGTGCTCACGCTCATCCTTTCAAACGGTTTAAAATGTCAATATCCACGGATTTAGTTTTTCGGTACATCATTACTAATATGGCTAAGCCCACGGCTACTTCGGCTGCTGCTACCGCCATGATAAAAAATACGAACACTTGTCCGCGGGAGTCGTTCAAAGTATTGGAAAATGAAACCATCAGCAGGTTTACGGCATTCAGCATCAACTCAATACACGCAAAAATGATAATGGCGTTTCTGCGGTAAAGCACGCCCAGCACCCCGATGGAAAAGAGTACCGTGCTGAGCCAAATATAATTGTCTATAGGTATCAATTTGCTATTCGGTTTTATTTGCTTCTGTTGTTGGGGTGTTTGTCAGTATTTGTGTTCGGTGATCTTGTTTGCCCACCATTACTACTCCTACCATAGCTGCCAGTAACAAGATGGATGAAAGCTCGAACGGCAACAAAAACTCATTAAACAATACTTTGCCTAAATTCTTTACCAGCCCTATCTCATTTCCAGGCTTGGCTACCAAATACGAGGCACCTTTCAGGCTAGCCACCAGCACCACCATCATACTACCGGCACAAATTACGGCTGCCATTTTTGCCAGATTGGTTTTGTGTGGTTCTGTTTCTTTGTTAAGGTTTAGCAGCATAATTACATACAGAAACAAAACCATAATAGCCCCGGCATAAACAATAATGTGAACGGCCGCTAAAAACTGAGCATTTTGCAACACATAGTGGCCTGCTATAGAAAAGAAGGTAATAATTAAATACAAAATGCTGTGTATCGGGCTTTTAGAAAATACCACCAGCAGCGCTGAGAGTATGGCCACGAACGAAAGAAAATAAAAGAGGTAGAGTGTCACGGCTATCGGTTGTGGCTAAGTTGTTTATTTTTTTTGAATTCCAATACCTCGGGAGTTTGTCGTACGGTTACATCTATCCGTTTATCCACCGGCTCAACCAGTTTGTCTTTTCCAAAAATAAAGGCCTGGCGCGAATAATCAGTACTTTCAATTCGGTCGGTTAAAAAAATGGCTTCTTTCGGGCAAGCTTCTTCACATAGCCCACAGAAAATGCACCGCAGCATATTAATTTCATAAACGGCTGCATACTTTTCTTCTCGGTACAGATGTTCTTCTCCTTTTTTGCGTTCGGCAGCCGTCATAGTAATAGCTTCGGCCGGGCAGGCCACCGCACAAAGGCCGCAGGCAGTACAACGCTCCGCCCCATGTTCATCGCGTTTTAGTACATGCTGTCCACGCCAAACAGCGCTAATTTCTCGCTTTACCTCAGGAAACTTTATGGTTGTTTTACGTTTAAATAGGTGTTTAATGGTAATTATCGTACCTCCCAGAATAGCCGGGAGGTAAATCCGTTCCCAGAAATTCATTTCCTTTTTTACGACAACTTTTGATCTATTGGTTAGCATTTGAACGGCAAATTAAATTTAATATCATCCATGTGCAAGCAGAACATCACTTGCTGATCATCACTTGTTTGCTCAATACTGCATCTTTGTAAAACACATTAATACAATAAATACCTAACGGCAGACTGCTTACGGGCACTTGCAATGTACACTGATCTGACTGCACGGAGAAAACAGAGTTGCCAAAGCGATTAAAAACAGTTAAGTGGTACGACTGAGGCAACACCTCTGATTTGTTGGAAGAGAGACTATCTGTAACAGACACCGTCATCGTTGTGGATGCGGGGTTGGGGTAAACAAGCAGTTCCTCTCCCCCGCCACCGCTGCAATCGCTGACAACTGCGATGTAGTTCTGTGACGTGGTGCCACAGTTGTTGGTGATCGTGACCGTAAAATAACAAGTACCCGAGTAGCCCGCATCGAGCAGAGCATAGTTTCCATTGCCTTCGACCAATAAGATGGAGGGGTTGCTTGAGGCCCAAGTGTACGAGGTTGCCCCAATCTCAGGGGCAATCGATACACTTTTTTCCGTTCCCGAGCAAAAGGGTGGGCTGTTGATGTTTTTGCTTAAAGAGCTGGGTTTTGGAGATCCCACCCATACTGGAGTACTTTGGGAGCTACTATAATTAGTTCCACAAACGTAAGTTGCTGTGATATTTGCTCCTCCACTGTAACCATTAAGCCTATAGGCATATCCTGTAGAAGAATCTATTGACAGCCCTGTATTATCAGAGGACCAAATAATAGATTGGTTTGGGTTTGGGTTAATTAAAGTAGCTGAAAATGTTCCAGTAGAACAAACGGTAGAATGTGATGTTATTTGAATCGAGTTAGTGAAAACATATAATGAATCACAAATATTTTTAATTTTAAAAGCTCCTGCCGTTGTTGCATTATCCCATGCTACTTTTGCATATACAGTCCCATCTGGATTTGTACCTACATTTATAATGTTGTAAGCAGAGTTGAGCGTCCCTGGAACGCACCCCAAACACGTCCACCCGTAAGGATCTGAGCAGCCTGCAGGTGACGTGTAGGTGTACAGCACCCCGGGGCAAAGATTCGAAGTAGGTCCAGTCATCAATTGACCAAACACCAAATTCTGAATTCCGTAGATAAGAATCAAACAGATTTGCATGAAGTAGTTTTTCGTTTTCATTTGAGGTCATTTGTTTTATTAAAATTAAAACCTAAAAGAATTGAATATGAATTAAAGTACCACGGATCTATTGCAGTCGAGGGAATTACATTTTGAAGACCATAATTATCAGTGAGTTGAACGGTGAAAATCAAATGCCTGAATGGCAAAGTATAACCAGCAGTAAGAGAGAACCCTTGATCATAATTACTCGTCTGGTTAAGTGATGACCCAAAAACAATCAGGTTGTAGGACTGAACATCTACTGTTGATTTCACAAACCTGCTGACAAAAAAACCTAGGCCCAGATTAAAATGTTTTCCAAGAACAAACTGAGGGATAACAGCTATCGTCATGTAATATTTGGAAAAATCCTGATTGGACCACCCCGTGAGAATATTGGAATTGTAATTCACATAATCGATTTCGAACCTTTTCCGTTCCAGTAGAAAGCGTGTGTTAAGAAAAACATGCTTTCCTATATGATGAGTTAAGCCAAGTCCTAAAGTATATCCCAATTTTTCTTTGCCCTTTTGTACAAAAAAACTTGAGTATTTTGCTCCTCGGATATTCAAATAAGTAGGCCCAGCGACCAAAAATAAAGTAGTCTTTTTACTAAAATTTTGCCCCGTCAATGTCAAGGATGCAATCAAGCAAATAGTAATAGTAATAGTTATTAAATTATACTTTGTTGATTTCATAATCTTTTGGTTTACCTATCTCTTGATCACAATCTGTTTTCACAGCACCACGTCCTTGTAGAACACATCCAGGGAATAAACAACGGGCGGCAGGGCATCCATGGGTATTTGAAAGTTGCGCCCAGTGGCCTGCGCAGAGAAGACCGTCTGCGAATAGCGGTTGATAAGGGTTACCTGAAAGAGCCGGGCAAAGTGGTCTTTTTCAGAAATACTGTCCATTACCTGGACACTGAACATGGACGAGGCCGGGTTGGAATAAACGAGCATTTCCTCTCCACCACCTCCGCTGCAATCGCTGACAACCGCGAAATAGTTCTGTGACGTGGTACCACAATTGTTGGTGACCGTAAAGCTACAGGTGCCCGGGTTGCCGGCATCTATTATGGCTGATATACTGAAACCATCTACGAGAAGAATAGATTCATTGTTTGATGACCAGATGTACGAGGTTGCCCCAATCTCAGGGGCAATCGATACACTTTTTTCCGTGCCCGAACAAAAGGGCTGGTTGTTGATGTTTTGGCTCAAAGGGCCGGGCTTTGGTGACCCCACCCATACGCTCAGAGGAGGCACAGACACACTGCCACAACTACTGCTCACGGTGGCAGAGATAGTTACCGGGCCATTAAAATTATTTAATCTTGTGGCAGCTCTAGTGGTTGAGTTAATTGATAAGCCATTTGTGTTACTAGAACCCCATGAAGTTATAATTACACCTGTGGGTAAATTGGGAATGGAGAAAATACTGGTTGAACATATTGGATTGGATGAGCTAACAATAGTAGGAAGAAAGCTCCGATCTGAAATAATTGAATTATTTAAAATTGCAGTATGCATCCGCTGAACTTGCCCGGTCGTTAGTCTATTTAAGCAAGCTGGAGGAGCATAAGACATTATGTTATGAACATCGGGCGTAAATCCAGAGGGGCCAATGTATTGGCAGTTTAAGTCAACATTTCCAGATAAACAGGGGTCGGTAGGGCTATCACACACCAAATCCTCACAAATTGAACAACTAGATTCATTTACGTTTTCCGAACAATTTGCATTATCTCCACACCCCCTACCCGAGTGGGTATGATATAAGCCTAAACAATGCCCAAACTCATGACTTAACACTGAAGTATTTACATAACCTCCTCCTACAGCTAAAGCAGCCCCAGGAATATTGGGACACTGTCTAATTAAGTGTGTAAGTGTCGTGTCTAAGCAACTGCGTAAAGGGTTTATATTTTGCACCGCTCTCCGAAGATGTTGATAAATTGATTGACAAGCAAACTCCAGTTTCTTACCGGCAAGATCCATTTTTTGTTGATCAGCCACAATAGGTCGATACCTGCTTCCCAGTGATCATACTCCTGTGCAAAAAGATTAAATGGTACGGCAAATAAAAAAATAAAAAAACTTTCGCCATAATCAACTCGAGTGTAATCGGGAAGCAAAACTACAATAGTTCACGGGGGATTATTTACTTTCAAGCTTTAAAAAAAAATGAGCTATAACTCGTAACATAAAATTTCACCAAGGCATTCTATCCGGCACACCGGGGTTTTCCTGTAAAGATTTGTGTGATAAACCCGAGGTCACTTGGTCACAAATTTAAAATCAATTTTATTAACGGTGCACGAATAATGCAATCAATCCCGACAATACAATATTAAATATGGCTAACGGAATCATTCCCCGCCAGCCGAGGTTCATGAGCTGATCGTAGCGGAAGCGCGGAATCGTCCAACGTATCCACATAAAAAAGAAAATGAAAAACGTAATCTTGGCAAAGAAAAATGCCGTACCAATAACGGTAATCCAATTAGCGCTCAGCCCGAGGTCGTTCATAAACGGAAAATTAAATCCGCCAAAATAAAGGGTGGAGATAACTGCAGAAGAAATAAACATATTGATGTATTCGGCAAAGAGGTAGAGCCCCAACTTCATGCTGCTATATTCGGTATGGTATCCGCCCACCAGTTCGGTTTCACATTCGGGAAGATCAAAGGGAGTGCGGTTACATTCGGCAAATGCACAAACGAGAAAAATCAAAAAACCTAAAGGCTGATATACTACATTCCAAAAATTCCAATGAGCCCCTACCCCACCCATTTGTTGTAAACTCATCTCGCGCAAGCTGAGTGTTCCGGTCATTAAAATTAAAGCAATGATGGCCAGCCCCATGGCTATTTCATAGCTGATCATTTGTGCCGAGGCACGAATAGCCCCCAGTAATGAAAACTTGTTGTTCGAGGCCCATCCCCCAATCATGATGCCATATACCCCGATAGATACTACCCCAAACACATATAGAATGCCTACATCTAAGTCGGCAATTTGCAACAGGTAGGTATTGCCGCCAATAACTAACTCATTTCCCCACGGCACTACTACACCCGTCATCAAAGCGGTGAGCATAGCAATGCTCGGCCCTAAAATAAAAAGGGTTTTGTTCGATACATTCGGTATAATTTCTTCTTTAAAGAAGAATTTGGCGCCATCGGCCAGCGGTTGCAATAATCCAAAAGGGCCTGCCCGGTCGGGGCCAATACGGTCTTGTAAAAAGGCGGCTACTTTACGCTCGGCATAGGTTGAGTACGCAGCTACGGCCAGCGTAATGGTAAAAATAATCAGGACTAAAATTCCTTTGTATGTTAAAAAAGCAATCATGAGTTAGGGCTGGCTTCCGGTAGTTGTCTTCCTTTTTGAAATACGATCTGGCGCTCTACTTCGCGTTTCAGGTTTTGCAGATCAATTTTTTCGTAGTGGTTTTGCGAAATCACCGAATGGCGGTTAATGTGGCGGGGGCCTTCAATTGTCCAGTCGGCTGTATTTTTATGTTCGAACCGGCATTCATTACAGATAAATTCTTTCACTTCTCCATACTGGTCTTTGCGGCCGGTAACACGGAGCACTTCATTGCCCTTCATCCAGAGCACTACTTTTCCGCAGCACTTAGAGCACTGGCGATGCGCATCCATCGGTTTGGTAAACCATACGCGGCTTTTAAAGCGGAAGGTTCGGTCGGTCAATGCTCCTACCGGGCAAACATCAATCATGTTTCCGGAAAAATCATTATCAACGGCTTTTTCAATATACGTACTGATTTCCGAGCGGTCGCCTCGGTTTAATACGCCATGCACTCTTTCGGGAGTTAACTGATCGGCTACAAATACACAGCGATAACACAGGATGCAGCGTGTCATGTGCAGTTTAATTTTATCGCCAATATCAATTTTATCAAAGGTTCTCCGCTCAAATTCCGTACGGGTGCCTTCCGTACCATGTTCGTAGGATAAATCTTGAAGGTCACACTCCCCTGCCTGATCACAAATGGGGCAATCGAGCGGATGGTTTAACAATAAAAATTCTACTACTCCTTTGCGGGCTTCCAGCACATCGGGAGACGTAACATTTTGCACCACCATACCATCTGCCACGGGTGTGCGGCAAGAAGCTACCAACTTGGGCATGGGGCGAGGATCCTTGGCCGAGCCCTGCGTTACTTTTACTAAGCAAACCCGGCACTTGCCGCCTGTTTCTTTTAACGAGGTATAGTAGCACATTGCAGGGGGAACTACCTCTCCTCCAATTTGCCGGGCTGCGTTTAAAATGGTGGTGCCATCGGGCACTTCTACTTCTATTCCGTCTATGGTAACTTTTGCCATGCTATCAATGGGTTGCCAATTCTAAATTTCTTTCTGCCGGCAAGGCGGCAGCCTCTTCTTCAAACTCTTTTCTAAAATGCCTGATGGCGCTGGCCACCGGCCATGCTGCGGCATCGCCCAAGGGGCAAATGGTATTGCCTTCTATTTTTTTTGCGGCATCTACTAAAATATCTATATCCTTTTTCTTGCCCTGCCCATGGAGTAACCGGTGCAGAATTTTTTCCAGCCAGGCGGTGCCTTCCCGGCACGGGCTGCACTGGCCGCACGATTCGTGATGGTAGAAACGAGAAAAGGTATATAAGTTTTTTACAATGTTGGTTGTTTCATCCATGACAATAAAGCCGCCCGATCCCAACATCGTGCCGGAAACAAACCCTCCGTCCGACAGTGATTCGTACGTCATCAGGCGGGGTTCGCCTTTGGCGGTTTTCAAAATCAAATCAGTAGGCAGTATGGGCACAGACGATCCGCCCGCTACTACGGCTTTTAGTTTTCGGCCTTTCCAAATCCCTCCGCAATATTCTTCCGAATAAATAAACTCTTCTACCGGTAAACCAAGTTCTATCTCATAAACACCGGGTTTGTTAATGTGACCGCTGGCCGAAATCAGTTTGGTACCGGTGCTCTTCCCTACTCCTATTTTAGCATACTCTTCTCCTCCGTTGTTAACGATAGGAACTACGGCTGCAATTGTTTCTACGTTATTTACCACCGTAGGGCAAGCATATAACCCGGCTACGGCAGGGAATGGCGGCTTTAGTCTTGGGTTTCCGCGCTTACCTTCCAGCGATTCCAGCAGCGCTGTTTCTTCACCACATATATACGCTCCCGCACCGGGATGAACATATAAATCGAGCGAGTAATCGGTACCTAATATATTTTTTCCAAGGAACCCGTTGGCATAAGCCTCGTCAATGGCTTTTTCCAGTATCCGCACAATATACATATACTCGCCACGGATATAGATAAACGAAGTCTTTGCCCCCAATGCATAACTCGATGTAATCATTCCCTCTACTAAAATATGAGGGATGTGCTCCATCAGGTAGCGGTCTTTAAATGTACCGGGCTCGCTTTCATCTGCATTGCACACCAAGTAACGTGGCTTGTCTGATTTTTTATCAATGAAACTCCATTTCATCCCAGCCGGGAATCCGGCACCTCCGCGTCCTCTGAGTCCTGATTTTTTCACTTCTTCTGTAACGGCATCGGGTGTCATGGTTTTCAATGCTTTCTCTACAGAAGCATATCCGCCCTTCTGGCGATATACTTTAAATGATTGTATGCCCGGCTCGTTAATATGTTCTAAAAGTAATTTGCGTCCCATGTTTATGGTGTATAATGGTTAGCCATTCACGTTCAAAGATTTTAAATAAGTACTTCTTTCGTTTTTGTTTTTTAATTTTTCTAATAAAGAATCTACTTTTTCAATAGTCAGGTTTTCGTGAAAATCAGCTCCACATTGCAACATGGGGGCTGTGCCGCACGAACCCAGACACTCTACGGTTTTTAGTGTAAACATGCCATCGGCAGTGGTTTCGCCTACGTTAATATTCAATTTCTTTTTTAAATGGTCTATAATTTCATTGGAGCCGCGCAGCCAACAAGAACTGGTTTGGCACACTTCCAGCAAACACTTGCCTACCGGTTTCGTATTAAACATGGAATAAAATGTAACCACCTCATATACTTCAATCGGTTTTATGTTAAGTATGGAGGCCACATAATCCATGGCTTCGGGGCTAAGCCATCCGTTAAATTCAGCCTGAGCTAAATGTAAAATAGGAATCAATGCTGATTTTTGCCGACCTTCAGGATAACGAGCTATAATTTTTTTTGCTACTGCCAGTGTATCAGGAGAAAAAACTATTGTTGTATTGTCCGTCATTGTTTTTTTAGTCTATATCATCAGTATCAGGCATCCAATTCTCCGGCTATCACGTTCATACTACTCATGGTTAAGATGGCATCACTCAGCATGGAGCCTTTTATAATTTCCGGGTATGCCTGATAAAAAATAAAACAAGGTCTGCGGAAATGTAACCGGTATGGGGTTCGGCCTCCGTCACTAATCAAGTAGAAACCAAGTTCACCATTCGCACCTTCCACACAATGATACACTTCGCCCCGAGGAATTTCCGTTTCACCCATCACAATCTTGAAGTGATAGATGAGTGCCTCCATATTATTATAAACTTCTTCTTTGGGCGGCAAATAAAACTCGGGCACATCAGCATGAAATGATCCTTCGGGGAGTTTATCCATGGCCTGTTTAATAATGCTCAGGCTCTGCCACATTTCTTCCTGCCGAACCATAAACCGATCGTACACATCGCCATTTTTCCCTACCGGGATAATGAAATCAAAATCTTCGTACGAGGAGTACGGGTTCATTACCCGCACATCATAGTCTATGCCCGCTGCCCGGAGGTTAGGGCCGGTAAAACTGTAGCTCAAAGCTTTTTCTGCTGTGATGCCCCCCGCGCCAATGGTGCGATCCATAAAGATGCGGTTTCGGTTTAGCAGGCCTTCAAATTCTTTCAATACTTCCGGAAGTTCTTTTAAGAAGCGGTTAATTTTATCCCAAGCTTTAGGCGAAAAATCGCGCTCGAATCCGCCAATCCTCCCAATATTAGTAGTTAAGCGGGTGCCACAAATTTCTTCGTATATCTCGTAAACCAGTTCGCGTTGCTGAAACAGGTAAACAAAGCCGGTGAGCGCACCGGTATCCACTCCGATTACTGCATTGCAAACAATATGATCAGTAATTCGCGCCAACTCCATAATAATTACCCGCAGATACTGAACCCGTTTAGGGATTTCTACTCCTAATAATTTCTCTACTGTCATGTGCCAACCCATATTATTGATGGGGGCAGAACAGTAATTAAGGCGATCGGTAATTGGGGTGATCTGACCAAAGGGCCTACGCTCGGCCAGTTTCTCGAACGCGCGGTGAATGTAGCCGATGGTAGGAGTAGAATCTACAATTACCTCTCCATCCATTTTTAAAACATTTTGAAAAATGCCGTGGGTGGCCGGGTGGGTTGGCCCCAGATTGAGATACGAAATTTGTTTTTCGTCCTGAGCTACGGGTGTTTTATGATCTTGCCTTTCTATCATCGCCCAAACATTAAATCACTTTTATCTTCACGGGTTTGGTCTTCCAATGGATACTCTTTACGCAGCGGGTGGATAATCATATCCTCTACATTTAAGATGCGTTTTAGGTTTGGGTGCCCAATAAAGTTCACTCCAAAAAAATCATATGTTTCACGCTCCATCCAATTAGCTCCGGCAAATACGGGGGTAAGGGTATTTACTTCCGGGCGATCGGCCGATAAATACACTTTTAATCTCATCCTTTGGTTGGTGTGAAGATTATGTAATTGATACATTACTGCTATTTGGTTCTGATCAGGGTAATGAATACCGCACAAGGTGGTAAGAAACTGAAACCGGGTTTCGGTGTGATGATATAAATGACGAATGATGTCGGTAATTTTTTCCTTTTTTAATACGATCGTAAAAAAATCACGAATCATACCCGACTCAATAACTTCACCTTCAAATTTTTCGTTAATCACCGAAAGAATTTTTTCCTGAGCCGCTGCTTCCATCATTCAATTCCGTATTTATTCAACATCGCTTTATACTCCGGAGAATCGCGTCTTCTTAACGACTCGGTTTCAACCAAGTGCTGGATTTTCATAACACCATCTATAATTTGTTCAGGACGGGGCGGGCAACCCGGCACATACACATCTACCGGAATGATGCGATCTATTCCTTGCAAAACACTGTACGTATCGAAAATACCACCGCTGGAAGCACAAGCGCCTACTGAAAGCACCCAACGCGGCTCTGCCATCTGCTCATATACCTGCCGGAGCACGGGCCCCATTTTTTTGGCAATCGTACCCATAACCATCAGCAAGTCTGCCTGGCGCGGAGAAAAGCTGAGGCGCTCAGAACCAAAACGGGCCAAGTCATAGTGTGCCCCCATGGTGGCCATAAATTCAATGCCACAACACGAAGTGGCAAAGGGCAATGGCCATATCGAATTTTTTCGAGCCAAGCCTACCACCTTATCCAAACGAGTGGCAAAAAAACCAGCCCCTTCGTAGCCTTCCGGCTTTTCAGAAACAGCTATTGTATTTGTTACGGGTTCCATATTATTCCTCCCACTTCAAAGCTCCTTTTTTCAATAAATAAAAAAATCCAATCAATAAAAATCCAATAAACAATACCATTTCAATAAAACCGGTTACCCCCAGTTCCTTAAAATTAACTGCCCACGGATACATAAAAATTACTTCTACATCGAACAGCACAAAAAGAATGGCCACTAAAAAGTATTTAATATTAAAGGGTAAGCGTGCATTGCCTTGGGCTTCAATGCCACACTCAAATACATCCAACTTTATTTGTGTTTTTCTTTTAGGGCCCAGCGCGTGAGTAGCCAGCATTGTTACACCTACAAAGCCAAGTGCTACAATAAACATGAGACCTATCGGAAGGTACATTGTTAAATTAGAATCGGCCATAAATTTTATTACGTGTCAAATTTCATTTCTTTTTTTGATTTATCCACCGTTTCGATCGGATAATATTTTATCGGTTATAACAACCGGTTGTGGTTTAGGCACTAGCCCTTGAACGGTGGCCCGACATCTGCAAAAAAAAGAGGCTGCCCTTTTAAGACAACCTCTTTTAATTAAGTCAACCGATAATTGACTTTAAATTTTTCCTGAGAGCTCCTTGCTGGCTTTAAAGCGTGCCACTTTGCGAGCTTTAATTTTAATGGTTGCGCCTGTTTGCGGATTGCGGCCTGTACGTGCGGCTCTCTTGGAAACTGAGAATGTTCCAAAACCTACCAAAATCAGTTTGTTCCCTGACTTCAAGGTTTTAGTAACTCCCTCCATGAAGGACTCCAATGCAGCCGATGCTTGTACTTTTGTAATACCCGCATCTCCTGCAATCTTACTTACCAATTCTGCTTTGTTCATAGTGATTATTGAATTTGTAGTTTATTTAACTGCCCGCAAATATAGATTCTTTTTTATCTCAACAAATTTTTAACAGGCAACTTTATCAATGTTTTCAGGGCTTCGCACGATTTTAAAAAAGTTATCAACGAAACAAACTTATGCTAACTTATTTATAACAAATGAATTGAATAAGATTTGATTACTTGAAAGATCAAATCATTTCCGCTAATAGAAAATCATAATGAATTAATATCTATCACAAACCGGTAGCGCACATCGCCTTTCAGCATCCGGGTATATGCTTTCTCAATGTCTTGCATGGCAATTACTTCTACATCGGATGTGATCTCGTGCCTTGCGCAGTAATCGAGCATTTCTTGTGTCTCTGGTATCCCGCCAATTAATGATCCGGCCAGCGACCGTCTCCCCCCGATCAGATTAAAAGCCTGCACCGGCACGGCTTGTGGCGGAACTCCCACTAACACCATGGTACCGTTGGTTTTCAGCAGACTGAGAAATGAATTATAATCGTGTGTGGCCGAAATGGTATTAAGTATAAAATCGAAATGACGTTTTACTTTTCGCATTTGCGAATGGTTGGTCGTTACTACAAAGTGGTGAGCCCCCAACCGGTATGCATCGCTTTCTTTTTGGGCCGATGAGCTCAGCACCGTTACCTCTGCTCCCAAAGCTGTCGCAAATTTTACACCCATGTGCCCCAGCCCTCCCAAACCAGCTATGGCTACCCTGTGGCCTGGGCCTATCTTCCAGTGGCGTAAGGGAGAGTATGTAGTTATGCCTGCACATAGCAATGGCGCCACCCCGGCTAATTTCAATTTTTCTGAAACCTTCAATACAAAAGCTTCGTCCACTACAATTTTTTTTGAATAGCCTCCATAGGTCGGTGTTTTCCGATCCATTTCATAACCATTGTAGGTAGGAACACTGTGGACTTCACAATACTGCTCTAACCCTTCTCGGCAGCTGGCACATGTACGACACGAATCTACCAGGCAACCGACAGCAGCAACATCACCTGTCTTAAATTTTTTTACGTGAGATCCTACATAAGATACCCGTCCAACAATTTCATGACCGGGCACCATAGGAAAAATGGAATCGCCCCACTCATTGCGCACCTGGTGAATGTCGGAGTGGCAAACCCCGCAATATAATATATCTAACTCTACATCGTGCGGCCCAGGTGCTCTACGCTGAAACGTAAAGGGCGATAAGGGAGAAGTTGAATTTTGGGCGGCATACGCTTTTACTATTGACATAACAATGAGATAAAATTAAGGTCTATCCTTTTTTAAATGTACTTTACTTTTTCTGCTATCTGCTTATTTCTTTTACCAACAGGCGTTTGGCCACGGGCATTAAGGTTGGCTGATACGGAAATTTAAGTTTAGAGATAACTAAGTAAGCATTAGGGCTGGGCAGCTCAGCAAATTGCTGCATCAGATTACGTTTAATGCTTTCATAGGTATTTGATAAGTTTTTTTTCACCACTAATAAATGATCGGTTTGAATACTGCGCATAGTTTGATGGCTTTGTTCATAAAGAGTCATCTGGTACCGGTAAATATTCGTTTCTTTTTCCGGTGGTTGTGTTACAAAAAGATATCCTTCGTTTTTATATAAAGACGAAACCCCAATGGGGGTAATTGTGCACTGCGATTCTACGTAATCATAAATAAAAGAACCTTCGTCAAGCGAAGATTTAAACAGTGGCAAGGCATATGCCATCACAAGTTCCAGTTCTTTCATTACATCGTCATCGGCTATAATTTTTCGATAGTTTATTTCCAAATTTTTTACGCCCTGATCAGATAGTTCCTGAGGAAAAGCTTCTTTCATCAGTGCTTTATTTTCTTGCACAGAATGTAAATTTCGGTAATGAAATACCAAGTCGGCCAGATAGGGATAGAGTTCTACCTTGGTAAATGACTCGCGCACGGTTTTAAAATAGGCCAGCAGCAGGTACTTCTTATATTCTAAATCTATGAGGCCTTGCGTTAGCCATTGAGGATCCAATTTTTCCATTGCATTAAAGTTTACGTGTGAATTTAATTCAAAATATTCAATAGATCAGGAACGGAATTGTTGCCAACTAATAAAACAAATAAAATTCCGATGAAAACTCAAAGCCCAATTTTATTGACAGAATTTCACCTTCCTAAATCTGCCAACTTGCCATAATACACATAGAAAAATGACAGTGAGCCAAGCTAGATCAGCCAAAAAAGGTCTAAAAACTAAAAAAAGATGGTTTGGCATGAATATCGTTCATTGCGCGAACGTTAAAACACTGTTTAACTCAAAACGTAAATCCTACTATGGCAAAAATCAATTTCAAACCCAATGAAGACAGAGTGCTTGTGGAAGCAGCCCCTGCCGAACAGAAAACCGCTTCCGGCATCATCATTCCGGATACCGCTAAAGAAAAACCTCAACAAGGCAAAGTAATTGCCGTGGGGGAAGGCCTGAAAGACAAACCGGTAACCGTAAAAGTGGGCGACCATATACTTTATGGTAAATACTCGGGCACCGAAATTACCATTGATGGCAAAGAATACCTCATCATGCGCAACTCCGATATATTCGGCACTATTTAATCAAACAACTAAAATCTAAAAACTTATACATTCAAGATTATGGCAAAAGAAATAACCTTCGATACCAGCGCTCGCGATCGCATAAAACGCGGAGTAGATAAATTAGCCGATGCGGTAAAAGTTACGCTTGGCCCCAAAGGACGCAATGTTATACTCGATAAAAAATTTGGTGCTCCCACTGTTACAAAAGACGGTGTGTCGGTAGCTAAAGAAATTGAACTGAAAGACCCGATCGAAAACATGGGAGCTCAGTTAGTAAAAGAAGTAGCCTCTAAAACAGCCGATGCGGCTGGTGATGGTACCACTACCGCTACCGTACTGGCTCAGGCATTGTTTAACCACGGCATTAAAAACGTAGCGGCCGGTGCTAACCCCATGGACTTAAAACGCGGTATTGACAAAGCCGTAGTGGCCATTGTTGAAAACCTGAAAAAACAATCTAAGAACATAAAGGGCTCACAAGAAATTACCCAAGTAGCTACTATTTCATCCAACAATGATGTGGAGATCGGCAAGATGATTGCCACCGCTATGGATAAAGTAGGTAAAGACGGAGTTATTACGGTAGAAGAGGCCAAAGGCACAGAAACCGAAGTAAAAACCGTTGAGGGTATGCAATTCGATCGCGGATACCTCTCCCCTTATTTCGTTACCAACACCGAGAAAATGGAAGCCGACCTCGACAGCCCCTACATTCTCATTTACGATAAGAAGATCTCTTCTATGAAAGAGCTTCTCCCCATCTTAGAAGCTTCTGTACAAACCGGCAAACCATTACTGATCATTGCCGAAGAAATTGAAGGCGAAGCATTGGCTACACTAGTGGTCAACAAAATACGCGGAGCGCTGCGTGTGGCTGCCGTAAAAGCACCTGGCTTTGGCGACCGCAGAAAAGCGATGCTGGAAGACATTGCCATACTAACCGGTGGCAAAGTAATTAGCGAAGAAACCGGTATGAAACTGGAAGATGCCAAGTTGGAATACCTCGGCCGGGCAGAGAAAGTAACCATTGACAAAGACAATACCACGATTGTAAACGGAGCCGGTAAAAAATCAGAAATACAAGGTCGTATTAGCCAGATAAAGGCACAAATTGAAACCACTACTTCTGATTACGACAAAGAAAAACTGCAAGAGCGTTTGGCCAAACTATCTGGCGGTGTAGCCATTCTTTATATCGGTGCGGCTACCGAAGTAGAAATGAAAGAAAAGAAAGACCGGGTGGACGATGCTCTTCACGCCACTCGCGCTGCCGTACAAGAAGGTATCATTCCCGGTGGCGGGGTAGCCTTTATCCGTGCTGCCGAAGCCTTAAAAGAAGTTAAAACAGACAATGACGACCAGGCTACCGGAGTAAACATTGTACGCTTGGCTTTAGAGGCACCGCTTCGCACCATCGTTGAAAATGCCGGCCAGGAAGGCTCGGTAATTGTAAACAAAGTACGCGATGGCAAGAAAGACTATGGCTACAATGCATCTGAAAATAAATACGAAAATTTCTTCGAAGCCGGCATTATTGACCCTACCAAAGTTTCTCGTTTGGCACTGGAAAATGCTGCTTCTATTGCAGGCCTATTGCTTACTACCGAAGCTGTAGTAAGCGAAATACCGGAAGAAAAAGAAGCACCTGCTATGCCTCCGGGAGGTGGCATGGGCGGCATGATGTAATTCATTCTTACTCAAGCAAAAAGGCTTCCCCAAACGGGAAGTCTTTTTTTTTTACTTTTGCTCTGCACAAACAATTCCGTCATGGTACTGCATTCAAATTTTCCCGATTTTATACTATTCCTTTACATCCACATGGCGTTGGCCGATGGTTATCTTCACCCCAGCGAAGAGCAGGTGATCTTGGAAAAAATGAGGAAATTATATCCTGACGAAACCGATCGAAAAAGAAAATTTGCCACGGCCGTAGCCGAATACCACGCCTTAGATAAATCTTTGGCACTGACTGTAATCTACGATACATTTAAAAAATTTGATTCGGTTAAGTTCGCCCAGAAATACAAAATCTATACAGAAATGTACGATATCGTAAATGCCGATGGAAAGGTGGAAGAATCTGAAAAAGCCGCTTTGGAAAAATTAAAAGAAATCATTGATATCGATGCCCAAATCAGGCAGTCATAAAAATTATTACGCTTTTATTACCCTACCATTTTCGTTTCTAAAGCAAAATTAAATTGTCTTTTTTTAATCGAAATAAAATAATATAAATTATTGATAATCAGTAATTAATACGGTTAATAAATTTACATAGCTTGATATGAATTAAAAACGTGAATCAATCAATGATATAAATTATTAGTTTAGCACCCAAACCTTATCACACAACCTTATGGCATTTGATTTAGATATGATTAAAAAGCTTTATGCCGCCATTCCGGGCCGCCTTGCTAAAGCGAAAAAATTGGTAAAAAGACCGCTCACTCTTTCAGAAAAAATATTGTACTCCCACCTTCATACAGACCAAAAGTTAGAAGACTTTGTTCGGGGTAAATCATACGTTGATTTTGCACCCGATCGGGTGGCTATGCAAGATGCTACTGCTCAGATGGCACTACTCCAGTTTATGTCTGCCGGCAGGCCCAAAGTAGCAGTACCTTCTACGGTGCATTGCGATCATTTAATTATGGCTAAAGTAGGTGCACAAGATGATTTAAAATCAGCTACATCAGAAAGTAAAGAAGTCTATGATTTTCTCGCCTCTGTTTCAAACAAATACGGTATTGGTTTTTGGAAACCAGGAGCCGGCATCATTCACCAAGTGGTGTTAGAGAACTATGCGTTCCCAGGAGGCATGATGATTGGCACAGACTCGCATACCGTAAATGCCGGTGGATTGGGAATGGTCGCTATTGGTGTAGGCGGTGCCGATGCCGTAGATGTAATGAGCGGCATGGCTTGGGAGTTAAAGTTTCCTAAACTGATAGGTGTAAAACTAACGGGAAAACTAAACGGCTGGTCATCGCCAAAAGATGTAATATTAAAAGTGGCAGGCATTCTTACCGTAAAAGGCGGAACAGGCGCCATTGTAGAGTATTTTGGAGAGGGAGCCACCTCTATGAGCTGTACCGGCAAAGGCACTATTTGCAACATGGGGGCCGAAATTGGGGCCACTACCTCTACGTTTGCCTACGACAGTTCTATGGAACGTTATCTCAATGCCACAGGTCGGGCCGAAGTAGCAAAAATGGCCAACAAAATTAAAGAACATCTCACGGCCGACCCAGAAGTATATAGAACTCCTGAAAAATATTTTGATCAGGTTATTGAAATTAATCTCTCTGAATTGGAGCCCCACCTAAATGGCCCGTTTACTCCCGATCTGGCTACACCCATATCAAAAATGAAAGAAGAAGCCGCCAAAAACGGATGGCCTACCAAAGTGGAGGTGGGGTTGATCGGCTCCTGCACAAATTCTTCGTACGAAGATATTTCCCGTGCCGCTAGTTTGGCTCGCCAGGTAGCTTCTAAAGGATTAAAAACAAAGGCCGTTTTTACAATCACACCCGGGTCGGAGCAAGTAAGATACACCATTGAGCGAGATGGCTTTATCGATACTTTCAACAAAATAGGAGCTAAAGTATTTGCCAATGCCTGCGGCCCTTGTATCGGTATGTGGGCACGTGTGGGGGCCGATCGGAAAGAAAAAAATACAATTGTACATTCCTTTAATCGTAATTTCCAATCACGTAACGATGGCAACCCTAATACGTTTGCCTTTGTAGGCTCCCCTGAGTTAGTAACCGCTATAGCCATTGCCGGAGATTTGGGATTTAACCCGCTTACCGATACGTTAGTAAACGAACAAGGACAAACCGTAAAACTCGATCCACCGTCTGGAGATGAACTTCCTAAAAAAGGTTTTGATGTAAAAGACCCCGGCTATCAGGCACCTGCCAAAGATGGAAGCAAGGTAGAAGTAAGGGTCGATTCCAACTCCGATCGCTTGCAGTTGCTCGAGCCATTTAAAGCATGGGAGGGAAAAGACCTGACGCGCTTACGTTTGCTGATTAAGGCTAAAGGAAAATGTACTACAGACCATATTTCGATGGCCGGCAAATGGCTTAAGTACCGTGGCCATCTAGATAACATCTCTAATAACTTATTGATCGGTGCTACGAATAATTTTAATGAGGCTATTAATAGTGTACGCAATGGGCTTACCGGGCATTACGATGAAGTTCCTAAAGTACAACGAGCCTACAAAGCAGTAGGTATCGGTTCGATTGTGGTGGGCGATGAAAACTATGGAGAAGGCTCATCGCGCGAGCATGCCGCCATGGAGCCTCGCCACCTTGGCGTACGGGCCATTCTGGTAAAATCGTTTGCCCGTATTCACGAAACCAACTTAAAAAAACAGGGCATGCTGGCACTTACATTTGCCAATAAAGCCGACTATGACAAAATTCGCGAAGATGATATTTTTGATATCAAAGGATTAACAACGTTTGCACCCGATAAACCACTAACGGTTATTATCCACCATAGCGATGGAAAAATAGAAGAAATACAAGCCAACCACACCTATAATAAAAACCAGATCGAATGGTTTAAGGCAGGTTCGGCCCTCAATGCCATGGGAAAAGCAACTTCAAAACCCATAGCTAAATCCCCTGCCAAGAAGATCACTAAAAAGGCAGCAAAAAAAGGAACCAAAAAAGTGGCGAAGAAACCGGCAAAGCCTACTCAGAAAAAAGTAGTTAAGAAAATGGCCGTAAAAAAATCAATTCAAAAAAAGAGTAAAAAAACGACTAAGAAAAAAAGCAAACGATAGGTTAATGCTTACGCAATTTTTTTAGGAACCGGCTAAGTCCGGTTCTTATTTTTTTATCGGTGAGGTATTAAAATGGTTCATGGTTCGTTCCGCACCGATCGTGCAAAAAGAAAGAATTATTTCCTCTGCCTTATCCATGATTGATGGTAAAACTTCAAATTCGGAAGAAGAAAAATTTCCCAACACATAATCTACTTGTTGGCCCTTTGCATACTCGCTCCCAATGCCTAATCTCAAACGGGCATAGTCTTGTCCTCCCAGTACTGTCTCTATATTTTTTAATCCGTTATGGCCAGCAGAACTTCCTTTGGTGCGCATCCGCCAAGAGCCAAAAGGCAAGGCAATATCATCTACCACTACTAAGAGATTTTCTTTTAAAATTTTTAAATCCTGCATCCAGTAGGCTACAGCTTTCCCACTTAAATTCATATATGTATTGGGCTTGATGAAGTGAATAACCCTTCCTTTATATTTCAGTTCTGCCTTATCGGCCAGGCGTTCTATGCGAAAAGAAATTTGGTTATTGCCTGCGATCCGGTCGAGTGTTAAAAAACCAATATTGTGCCGCGTTAATTCGTATTCTGCGCCTATGTTGCCCAAGCCTACTATCAGGTATTTCATCTGATCTCAAAGATAATAAGCTCCTTTCGTTAGGAAGGATAAAAATTTTAAAATAAAAAATCCCGAACGGAGTACCGAACGGGATTTTTTTGTGTTGAAAAAATTATTTTTTCTTTTCGTCTTTTTTAGGAGCTTCTGCTTTTTTTGCATCTCCTCCGGCAGGAGCCGCTCCAGCCGCAGTTGTAGCAGCGGGTGCAGCACCTTCGGCAGGTGTTGCGGCAGCGGCTGTTTCTTCAACCAGTTTGGCAGCACGAGGCACCTCTACCGAAGCAATGGCCGCTTGCTTAGGATCTAAAAATTCAAGATTAGGAACATTCATGTCCACCACCTTAATAGCATGGTGAAAATCTAAATCCGAGCAATCTATATCAATGTGGTCGGGCATGTCTTTCGGCAAAGCTGACACCTTCAGTGCCGCACGTTTTCTTACCAACAAACCACCTTTTTCTACTCCTTTCGGTTTACCTACCAACCGTACCGGAATTTGCATTTTAATTTTACGGTCTTCACTGATACGCAAAAAATCAATATGCAAAATAATTTCGCTTACCGGATGAAATTGGATTTCCTGCATAATGGCCTGGCACTCTTCTCCTTCAATATTCAAGTGAACAAAATGTGCTTCATTCGTGTACACTAAATCGCGAAACAATATTACCGGAGCATAGAAATGCACCTGTGAATCGCCTCCGTACAGCACACACGGCACTTGACCTTCTTCTCTTACTTTGCGAGCGTCAATTTTGCCGAGATTTGCTCTTCGATACCCTATAATCTCAACTGTTTTCATAATAAATAAAATTTAAAGTTATACAAATAAAAAATCAAAGCTTGATGAAAAGTGAACTGATGGATTCGTGATCGTGAATTTTCCGGATCGCCTTAGCAAAGAGATCAGAGACAGTAAGCACTTTTATTTTTGCGGATACCCCCTTTAGCGGAATAGTATCTGTTACCACAATTTCTTCTAATTCAGAATTATTAATGTTATCGTACGCTTTACCTGATAAAACGGGGTGTGTACACACGGCACGTACCGATTTAGCTCCTTTCTCTTTTAATAAAGAAGCCGCTTTACAGATGGTACCGGCTGTATCCACCAGATCATCTACTAAAATAACATCTTTGCCCTCTACTTCACCAATTAAGCGCATGCTTTCAATTTTGTTGGCTTCTTTCCGGTGTTTATCGCAAACGGCTAAATCAGCATCAAAAAACTTGGCAAAGCTACGGGCTCTTTTTATTCCTCCTACGTCAGGCGAAGCAAACATAATGTTTTCCAGACGAAGGGATTTTAAGTAGGGAACAAAAATAAAATTACCATCCAGGTGATCAACCGGAATATCAAAAAAGCCCTGTATCTGATCCGCATGCAAATCGCATGTCATGATCCGGTCAGCTCCGGCAGCAGAAATCAAATTAGCAATCAGTTTAGCCGCAATGGCTACCCGCGGCTTGTCTTTACGGTCTTGGCGGGCATAGCCAAAGTAAGGAATGATGACGTTTACGTTTTCAGCACTGGCTCTGCGGGCGGCATCAATCATCAACAACAATTCCATAAAATTGTCTGATGGAGCAAAAGTAGATTGCACTAAAAAAACATCGTGGCCGCGCACTGATTCGGAAATATAGGGCGACATCTCGCCATCGCTGAAATGCTGGTAATTTACTTTGCCCAATGTTTCCCCATAGGCATAAGCTATTTTCTCAGCCAAATAGGTAGTAGCACTTCCCGAAAAAATTTTTACCGCCATGATTTACAAAACACAAACCCGCACGGGCGGGTTGATTATTGGTTGTCCCGCTAGGACTCGAACCTAGAAAGGCAGAATCAAAATCTGCAGTGTTGCCATTACACCACGGGACAATAACCCCCAAATCTTAAAATTTGGAGCGCAAAGGTAGGATTATTTTTGAAATAGGGAAATATCCTTTTTTGTTAATCTGTAATAATCAGCAGGCTTGAAGGTTACTCTCCTCCACCTACTTTTACTTCATAGCTGCTAACCATGGCTGAAAAGTATTCGCGGTTCATACGGGCAATATTGGCTACCGAAATAGCTTTAGGACACTCCGCCTCGCATGCACGTGTGTTGGTACAAGAGCCAAATCCTTCGCTATCCATTTGTTCCACCATTTTTTCCACACGCTCTTTACGCTCGGCATGGCCCTGGGGCAACAAGGCAAACTGAGAAACCTTGGCACTGACAAAAAGCATAGCCGATGCATTTTTACAAGCTGCTACACAGGCACCACAGCCAATGCAAGCAGCCGCATCAAATGCTTCATCTGCAATTTTTTTGGGAATAGGAATTACGTTGGCATCGGGTACGCCACCGGTATTTACACTTACGTACCCACCCGCTTGCTGTATTCGGTCGAACGCGCTTCGGTCGACCACCAGATCTTTGATTACCGGAAAAGCCTGTGCCCGCCAAGGTTCTACGGTAATGGTTTCTCCGTCTTTAAATGTTCGCATGTGCAACTGGCAAGTAGTCGTCTGCAGCGGGCCATGGGGCTGCCCGTTGATATACATACTGCACATCCCGCAGATGCCTTCGCGGCAGTCGTGATCAAAATGGATTGGTTCTTCTCCTTTTTTAATGAGTTGGGTATTAAGGACATCCATCATTTCAAGAAACGACATATCGGAAGATACGTGATCATGCTGATAGGTCTTAAACTCTCCTTTGGCATCTTTACTTTTTTGCCTCCAAACCTTTAAAGTGATTTTCATCTTATTAGCGATTTATGAGATTCAACTATTTTTTTATTTATAACTACGTTGAGTAAGTTTTACATTTTCAAACTTCAACTCTTCTTTGTGCAGTTCTTCCGGCTGATTTTCGCCTTTATATTCCCATGCGGAGGAGTATGCGTAATCGTTATCTATGCGCAATGCCTCACCATCGGTGGTTTGAGATTCTTCACGGAAATGGCAGCCGCAAGACTCTTTTCTGTCGAGCGCATCGTCCACCATCAATTCGCCCAGTTCAAGGAAATCAGCCACCCGGCCAGCTTTCTCCAACTCCATATTTAATTCATTGGCACTGCCCACTACATCTACGTTTTGCCAGAACTCAGTACGCAGCTCTTGAATTTTTTTCTTGGCTATTCTTAAACCGGCATCATTGCGCGACATCCCGCAGTATTCCCACAAGGTTAACCCCAGCTCGCGGTGAAATTCATCTACTGTTTTCTTTCCTTTAATAGATAATAACTTTTGAACGCGACTGTTCACGGCCTCTATTGTTTCTTTAAAAACAGGGTGATCGGTGCTTACTTTATCATTCCAACCGATGCCGGCCAGATAGTCGCCAATAGTGTAAGGGATTACAAAATACCCATCTGCTAATCCTTGCATCAAAGCACTTGCACCAAGGCGGTTAGCGCCATGATCGGAAAAATTGGCTTCCCCTAAGGCATACAGTCCGGGCACCGATGTCATTAAATTATAATCTACCCAAAGCCCACCCATGGTATAGTGTACGGCCGGGAAAATCATCATCGGCATTTCGTAGGGATCATCTCCGGTAATTTGTTTGTACATATCAAACAGGTTGCCATATTTAGCTGAAATTACATCGCGGCCATCGCGCTTAATAGCATCAGCAAAATCAAGGAAAACAGCAAGCCCTGTAGCGCCCACCCCACGGCCTTCATCGCACATCATTTTACCATTGCGCGAGGCTACATCGCGGGGTACCAGGTTTCCAAACGAAGGGTATTTGCGCTCTAAGAAATAATCACGGTCTGCTTCCGCTATAGACCTAGCATCTTTTGCTTTCAGTCCCTTCACGGCTACTTTAGGCACCCAAACGCGGCCATCGTTGCGTAGTGATTCTGACATCAGCGTCAGTTTTGATTGATGATCGCCCGAAACCGGAATACATGTGGGGTGGATTTGTGTGAAGCAGGGGTTGGCAAATAAAGCACCTTTTTTGTGAGCCCTCCAGGCGGCCGTTACGTTCGATCCCTTGGCATTGGTCGAGAGATAAAATACATTTCCATACCCTCCTGTGCAAAGAAGGACGGCATGCGCACTGTGCGCCTCAATTTTACCGGTAATTAAATCGCGGGTAACTATGCCTCGCGCTTTTCCGTCAACCACCACTACATCAAGCATTTCGGTGCGGTTATACATTTTTACCTTGCCATTGGCAATTTGGCGGTTCAAAGCACTGTAGGCCCCGAGCAAGAGTTGCTGGCCGGTTTGGCCACGTGCATAAAACGTGCGCGAGACCTGTGCTCCGCCAAATGAGCGGTTTGCCAACAGCCCTCCATATTCTCTGGCAAACGGAACACCTTGTGCTACACATTGGTCAATGATATTTACACTTACTTCGGCCAATCGGTGCACATTAGCTTCGCGAGCCCGGTAATCGCCTCCTTTTATGGTGTCGTAAAATAAACGGTAGATACTATCTCCGTCATTCTGATAATTTTTGGCTGCATTAATTCCACCTTGTGCGGCAATACTGTGGGCTCTGCGTGGGCTGTCTTGAAAACAAAATGCTTTTACGTTGTAGCCGAGTTCTCCTAAGGAGGCTGCGGCCGATGCGCCTGCTAACCCTGTACCCACTACTATGATTTCGTACTTTCTCTTGTTAGCCGGGTTAACCAACTTCAAGTTAAATTTATGTTTGGTCCACTTTTCAGCCAGCGGGCCCTCCGGTGATTTTGATTCGAGCTTCATATTATTTATAAATCAAATGTTAAAATACATGGCCAACGGAATCCAAGCGAACAATGCCGGAACCACAATGGCAAATGCTTTGCCTACAAAATGGATAAGCGGATTGTATTTAGGATGATTCAGCCCCAATGTTTGAAAGGCACTGATAAATCCATGCCACAAGTGAAAGCCGATTGCTATCATACAAAAACAGTAGAGTGCAACATACCACCCCACATGAAACCAATACGCTACTAACTTACTTAAGTCGCGGTATTCTTTGCCGTCATACATTACTGTTTCAATCCCGCCCCAGTGCATCTGCGCCCAAAAATCCTTCAGGTGGATTACAATAAAAACCAAAATAACAGTACCTAGAATACCCATATTGCGTGATGACCAAATAGACGATTTGCCGCTAATAACAGCATACCCCACACCTCCCCGCGCATTTCTGTTTCGGATGGTGAGCCCCAGCGAAACACCCGCATGTAAAAGGATAAAAAAGAAATTTCCTTTTGAGATAACCTGAATGAGCGGGTTGGTACTCATAAACTCGGCATATACATTAAATGCTCTGCCTCCGTCATGCTTCAGCAATTGCAGATTGCCTGCTAGGTGTACCGCCAAGAAGAGAATGAGAAACAATCCCGTCAAGGCCATGAGTACTTTTCGCCCCAGCGTACTGGAAAAAAGATCAATAAGCCATTTCATCTGTTAATATTTTTTTTGGTTAGACCGGATGAAGTGCCTATGTTTCTTAAATCTGTTTCTATTATTAAAAACGGATTAGAACATAACCACCTCATGCACGTATTTTTGATGTGTGTCAAAAATACTCGTCAAAGATTTACGAAACAAAGAAGGCTTACAAATGTTTTTACACAGTTAGAATCTTTTAGATGATTGACCGGAATAAAAAATCGGTCTCAGAGAAATTCAAAAAGAAGCACGATCAGGCAGATCGTAACCAACATTATCAGCAGAAACCACTCACGTCTGATAAAGTTTATAATCTTATTGAACATCGAATTCATAAAAAAAATGGGTTTTGTTATGTTGTTACATTACCAAAGTAATGCCTTTACATTATTATATTGATTATCAATTACTTATAAATTATCAATCTACTATCTTAGTCTTGGTATAAGACTTTTTTCCTGAATTGGGAAAGTCAGCTATAGTTCTTCTTTTATAATTTTACGCATACAACCACTTTCGTATATGTATCTGATATTCGACACAGAAACCACCGGTATTCCGCATAACCGAACCGCCCCGATTACCGACCTTGAAAACTGGCCAAGGTTGGTGCAACTGGCCTGGCAACTTCACGATGGGCACGGCAAACTTCTCTCGCAGCATAACTATATAGTTAAGCCGGATGGTTTCGATATTCCATTTAAAGCGGAACAGATTCACGGCATCTCTACACGCAGAGCACTGGAAGAAGGACGCAATCTGAAAGAAGTATTGAATATACTGGAAACTGATCTGGCCCGCACACGTGTTTTAGTAGGACACAATATTGAATTCGACATTAATATTATCGGGGCAGAGTTTATACGCACCGCACTCCCTACCGACCATTTTCTATCCTTGCAAAAAAATGATACCGGAACAGCCTCAATTGAATTTTGTCGTTTACAGGGAGGCATTGGGGGAAGATTAAAAATACCCCGGCTCGAAGAACTCCACCAAAAATTATTCGGAAAAGGTTTTGACGATGCCCACGATGCCAGCTATGATGTAGCGGCTACGGCACGCTCCTATTTTGAGCTGATCAAACGCCAGATAATAAAACCGTATGACTCTACCCTTCCCGAAGACATTACTTATCAAGAGCCTGTACTCGAAAAAGGGAATTCATCCAAAAAAGAAAAAGAAGCTAACATTAACTATACCGAAAATACGGGAGCCAATCGACTGGTGGATGTTGATTTCTGTCACCTGCATGTGCACTCTCAATACTCGGTGTTACAGGCCACACCCGATGTTGAAAAGCTAATTTTAAAAGCGAAGGAATACAATATGCCTGCCCTTGCTATTACCGACTTGGGCAACATGTACTCAGCCTTTGAGTTTGTTAGCAAAGCTTTGGCGCATAATATTAAGCCAATTGTAGGGTGCGAATTTTATGTGAGCACCGATAGAAAAAAATTAAAATTCACTAAAGACGATCCCGACAAACGCTATAACCAGGTGTTGCTGGCTAAGAACAAAACCGGATACCATAATCTGGCTAAACTCAGCTCAATAGCTTATACCGAAGGATTATACGGCCTCTATCCACGTATAGATAAAGAACTGGTTACCCAACACAAGGAAGGAGTTATTGCCACAACGGGTGGAATAGCCAGCGAAATTCCTCATTTAATCCTGCACGTAGGCGAGCGGCAAGCAGAAGATGCTTTTGTATGGTGGCATACTACGTTTGCCGATGATTTTTATATAGAACTAAACCGGCACGGGACACGCGAAGAAGAAAGGGTAAATGAAACACTCTTGAGGTTTGCCCAAAAACATCAGGTAAAATACATGGCGGCCAATGAATGTTACTATCTCGAGAAAAATGAATCGAATGCGCACGATGTGCTTCTCTGTATTAAAGAAGGCGAATTTCAGTCCACCCCTATCGGGGAAGGTCGTGGCAAACGATACGGATTGCCCAACGATCAGTTTTACCTGAAGTCGCAAGAAGAGATGAAACAATTGTTTCGCGATTTACCGGAAGCAATAACAACTATTGGCGAAATCGTAAACAAAATAGAAAAATATGAACTGAAGCGAAATGTTCTACTGCCCAAGTTTAACATACCCGATCATTTTTCAACGGAAGATGAATACCTCAAACACCTTACCTACGAAGGCGCTAAAAAAAAATACAACACCGTTACTCCTGAAATAAAAGAGCGGCTCGATTTTGAATTGGAAACGATACGAAAAACAGGTTATCCCGGATATTTTTTAATAGTGCAGGATTTTACTTCTAAAGCCCGTGAAATGGGCGTAAGTGTAGGACCCGGCCGAGGTTCAGCCGCAGGCTCGGCCGTAGCCTTCTGCATCGGTATTACCAACGTAGACCCCATAGCCTACGATTTGCTATTTGAACGTTTCCTTAACCCAGACCGCGTGTCGCTGCCCGATATTGATATTGACTTTGATGACGAAGGCCGCGACAAGGTATTGAAATACGTAATCGAAAAATATGGCCATAGCCAGGTGGCTCAAATTATTACCTATGGCACCATGGCTGCTAAATCATCCATACGCGATTGCGCCCGTGTCATGGAGTTGCCCTTGGCCGATGCCAACATGATCGCCAAACTTGTTCCTGAAAAACCGGGCACTACCCTACAAACTGCATTTGAAGAAGTACGCGAACTAAGCGACTTGAAAAATGGCACTGATAAACGAGCCGATGTACTGAAACAAGCCGTAGTGTTAGAAGGTTCGCTTAGAAATACCGGAACCCATGCCTGCGGAGTCATCATTACACCCGATGCACTAACCAATTTTGTGCCCGTAGCTAAAGCCAAAGACTCCGAGATGCTCGTTACGCAATTCGACAACAGCGTAGTAGAAAGCGCAGGCTTGCTGAAGATGGATTTTCTTGGCCTCACCACACTCACCATTATTTCGACCGCTATAAAAAACATAAAAAAAAGAAGAGGCATTGATATTGATATAGACACCATCCCGTTAAACGATCTCAAAACCTATCAACTATACCAACGTGGAGAAACCACCGGCACTTTTCAGTTTGAAAGTGACGGAATGATTGCTTACCTCAAAGCCCTGAAGCCCGATAAGTTTGAAGATCTCATCGCCATGAATGCACTCTACCGACCCGGCCCGATGGAATATATCCCGAACTTCATTGCCCGTAAAAATGGCCGCGAAGCTATTAAATACGATCTGCCCGAAATGGAGGAATATTTAAAGGATACCTACGGCATTACGGTGTATCAGGAGCAGGTGATGTTGCTGTCGCAAAAGTTGGCCGGGTTTAGCAAAGGCGATGCCGATGTGCTGCGCAAAGCCATGGGCAAAAAGCAAATTGAAGTACTCCAAAAAATGAAAGATAAATTCATTGAAGGTTGCAAAAAAAATAACCACGATGAACGCATTGCCGAAAAAATATGGAAAGACTGGGAAGCCTTTGCCCAGTACGCATTTAATAAATCACATTCTACTTGTTATTCGTTAGTGGCTTATCAAACAGCCTACTTAAAAGCCAACTATACAGCTGAATACATGGCAGCCGTACTTACCCACTCGCAGAATAACTTAGATAATGTTACCTATTTTATAGATGAGTGTCGTCAACAAAATATTGACGTACTAGGGCCCCATGTTAATGAATCGGGTATCTATTTTGAAGTAAACACCAAAGGGGAAATTAGGTTTGGGTTGGGCGCTATTAAAGGTGCAGGCGATGCAGCCGCAGAAGCGATCATTCGCGAGCGCGAAGCCCATGGGCCTTACACCGATATTTTTGATTTCGCCAAACGCCTTAGCCAGCGATCGGTAAATAAAAAAACTTTTGAATGTCTGGCTTTGTCGGGCGCATTTGATTGTTTCGCCCAGTTTCACCGCAGACAATACCTGGCCGGAAAAGAGGGCGATGTATCGCTTACCGAAAAAGTAATACGTTATGCCGCCAAACTTCAGCAGGAAAGCGAAAGCGCCCAAGCCAGTCTTTTTGGGGGCGACACCGGCACGGTGCTGCCTCAACCAAAAATAGAATCCATCGAACCATTTAGCGAACTGGAAAAACTTCACTTTGAAAAAGAAGTAGTAGGGGTTTATCTATCCGGCCATCCGTTAGACAATTTCAAATTTGAATTAGACACGTTTACCAACACCTCTGTAACCGAGTTAAATCATTTAGAAAACAAAGAAGGCAAAGAATGTAAAGTAGGCGGCATTGTATCTTCGGTAGAGCACCGGCTAACCAAGACCGGGAAACCTTTTGGAAAATTGATATTGGAAGATTTCAGCGGCAAGCATGAGTTTACGTTGTGGAGTGAAGACTACCTGAAATACAAATCATTTTTAATGCCCGGAATTTTTCTTTTTATAGAAGGCAACGTGGCCCGCAGAACCTGGGGCGACATGAATTTAGAGTATAAGATAAGAAACATAGACCTGCTCAATGAAATTGGCAACAAGCGAGCCAAAGGATTGCAACTGAAAGTACTTTCGGCCAGCATAAATTCTGAACTCATTTCGGAAATAGAAAAACTTTGCCACGAATATGCAGGCACATGTCCTTTGTATTTAAAAATACAAGACGAAGAAGAAAGTGTAAATCTGGAAATGCTCTCCCGCAAATACAGGGTTAAAGCCGTAAATGAGGTGGTTACTAAATTCCAAAAAATAAAAGACATTACGATGGAAGTGGTGGCTTGAAATCACCCCCGCTTCACGGTAGTGGCGCTGGCTTGGGCTGTAGGAAAAATAGTGATATCGCCCAGTGCCACATGGGCTGGCCGTGTTACACAATATAAAATTAAATCGGCAATATCTTCTCCTTTTAGCGGCATCATACCTTGATATACATTCTTTGCCCGGGCAGAATCTCCTTTAAAACGCACCAGTGAAAATTCTGTTTCCACCATACCCGGATGGATACCGGTTACTTTTATTCCATACGGATTCAAGTCTATGCGCATACCTTTCGTAATCGCATCTACGGCAAATTTACTGGCACAATACACGTTGCCATTGGCATATACTTCTTGGCCGGCTATTGAGCCAATGTTTATAATATGTCCCGATTTTTGAGCGATCATTCCGGGCATTATTTCTTTTGATACATACAAGAGTCCTTTTACATTACCATCTATCATCGCATCCCAGTCTTTTACATCTCCGTCTTGTATGGGCGATAGCCCATGTGCATTACCGGCATTGTTGATGAGCACATCTATGTTTTTCCATTTCCCGGAAAGGGATGCGATGGAAGCAACCACCTGCTGCTGATCGCGCACATCGAACAATAACGTTTTTACTTCTGTCAGGCCCGTTAGTTCTTCAGCTAGTTTAGTCAATTTTTCTTTTCTGCGGCCACACAATATCAACGGATACTCGTTTTTAGCCAACACGTGTGCCGTGGCTTCACCTATACCCGATGTGGCTCCGGTAATAAAAACAACTTCCTTACTCATAAGTGAAAATATTTTACTGAAAGATAAAGTAAACAGAAATAGTATTGGTGTTCAACCGGCTGAGTGGAGCCTGATAAACAGTGTACTGGTCGCCCAGCATATTGACAATGCCTCGTGAAAAACGGATCTCCTGAGAAAGTTTAAACAGGGGAAAATAAAAATCGAATCCCATGCCTATATCCATGCTCAGGTTATGTTTTTGTATGGAAAGACCAGTCGTAGAATTGCCAATATCATTTTTTCCGGAAGCTTCGAAAGCCGGTGTAAACCCGCCCAGCATATACATGCGCACATTGCCCCTGCGTACCGATTTGTATTTTAACAACAAAGGAAATTCGACCAGTGTAGTTTCTACCAATTGCGACTGCACCGGTGCGTTGGTATAATAATAGTAAAGTTTATGTGTGTAAAATCCCGCTTTAGGCATTAACCGTATGTCAAAAAAATCACCAAGTTTATAGTTGATTAAAAACCCTAAGGAAAACCCCGGCAGAAAAACCGGCTGCACGGCTTGCAGGGTATCTAATTTTTTAGATACAAAACGGTTAGAATACTTTACCTGGTAAGACGAAGTGTGAATCCCGATGCTGAATCCGTATGTCAGTTTCTTGTCGTCATAACTCATGTTATGCTGCCGCGCCCAACGAAACAACTGCGCCTTTCCCACTTGGGGGCACAAGCACAGCACGGCCGCCAGCAGGCCTACTTGGTAGCCGTGTACAACGAACTTATGCCAAAGGTAAGCGAGCGACATGATGCATTATTATAACCGGCTGCTGATAAAATGGAAACAAAGTTTTCTCCGTCAGGAAACGCCCGTACCGAATCGGGCAAGTAGGTATAGGCTGAGGCATCGCGCGAAAACCATTTTCCTATGCGGGGCAAGATGTGGGTAAAATAAAAGGAATACAGTTGCTTAAAAGGAAAAGCACGCGGTTTAGAAAACTCCAGTACCACCAATTTTCCACCGGGTTTTAACACCCGAAGTATTTCTTTCAGTCCTTTTTCCAGGTTTTCAAAATTGCGCACACCAAATCCAACGATGGCAGCATCAAATTTATTTTCTTCGAACGGAAGGTTTTCTGAATCTCCCTCCATCAGTTGGATCTGATGGTATCCTTTAGAAGTCATTTTTTTTCGTCCGATTTCAAGCATTCCGGTTGAAATATCCACACCTATAATTTGCTCGGGTTTAAGGGCCAAGGCCTCAATGGCAAAATCGCCTGTGCCGGTAGCTACATCTAAAATAAAACGGGGGTTATCTTTTTTCAGCAAACGAATGGCCTTTTTGCGCCAAAGTATATCTATACCCAAGCTGAGGAAATGATTGAGAAAGTCGTACTTAGGGCTGATGGCATTAAACATCTTAGCCACTTGTTCTTTTTTGGATGCGCTGTCCTGGCGATAGGGAACTACGTTCAAGGTTTTATATTTTGCGGTAAAGGTACAATGGTTCGGTGTACGGCACTCCTAAACTGAGGCAAATAAACTAAAAAATTGAACGGGGCTTTTGTAAAGTATCTTGGCAACTAAACATTAAAAGGGTTAGCTATGTATTCAAACCTCATTTGCCGGGTAGAAATCTCCCACAACTTTATATGGCATTTGCCCGGTACGGTTACCATTTTGGGTAATGACAATTCTGGTTAAATTTAGTAGCATTGCGTATTATTTATGGCCAAAATTAAAAAACTGTTAGTAGCCAACCGGGGCGAAATTGCCCTTCGCATTATGCGCAGCGCGCAAGAAATGGGAATTAAAACTGTAGCTGTTTTCAGCGAGGCCGACCGGCAGGCATTGCACGTACGTTTTGCCGATGAAGCCATTGGTATTGGTCCTTCCCCTTCCGCACAGTCGTATCTGGTAATGGATAAAATCATTGCTGCCGCCAAAGAAACAAAAGCCGATGCCATTCATCCGGGATATGGTTTTCTTTCGGAGAATGAAGAGTTTGCCCGACAAGTAAAGAAAGCCGGGTTAATTTTTATAGGTCCCTCGGCCGAGTCGATGGAAATTATGGGTAGTAAACTGGGAGCTAAAGCAGCCGTTTCAAAATTTAATGTGCCGCTGGTGCCGGGCACTGCCGAACCAGTTACCGACCCGGTCGTGGCTAAAAAGATTGCTAAAGAAATTGGTTATCCGGTACTGATAAAGGCCAGTGCCGGGGGCGGGGGTAAAGGGATGCGCATTGTGCATAGGGAAGATGAGTTGTCCGAACAAATGGAGCGCGCCATTAGCGAAGCTACCTCGGCTTTTGGCGATGGGTCTGTATTCATTGAAAAATATGTAAGTGAGCCCCGCCATATCGAATTTCAAATTTTTGGAGACCAGCATGGAAATGTGGTGCACTTATTTGAACGGGAATGTTCCATTCAGCGAAGACACCAAAAGGTAGTGGAAGAAGCTCCCTCCTCCATACTCACGCCTGAGCTGCGAAAAAAAATGGGTGAGGCGGCCGTAAATGCTGCTAAAGCTGCCCAATATTATAATGCCGGCACCATTGAGTTTATTCTGGATGAGAAAATGAATTTTTATTTTCTGGAGATGAACACACGGCTGCAGGTAGAGCATCCTGTAACCGAGCAAATCACCGGTCTTGATTTGGTAAAACTTCAGATTAAAGTGGCCGAAGGCGAAAAGTTACCTTTCCGCCAAGAAGATATTGCCATTCATGGTCATGCCATTGAAGTGCGGGTCTATGCCGAAGATCCAAGTAATAATTTTTTGCCCGATATCGGTACTTTAAAAACATACCGGAGGCCACAGGGCCATGGTATTCGCGTGGACGATGGTTTTGAACAAGGCATGACCATTCCGTTCTACTACGACCCCATGATTGCGAAAATGATTTGTCATGATGAAACCCGCGAACGGGCGATAGATAAAACAATTCGCGCCATTAATGAGTACGAAATAACTGGCGTAGAAACTACCCTCGGGTTTTGCCGGTATGTTATGCAGCACCAGGCGTTCCGTTCCGGAAACTTCTCTACCAAATTTGTAGAACAGTATTTTACACCCGAAGTTTTACAAGCGCACCCTTCAGATGAAGAAGAAATGATAGCCGGAGTGCTGGCAACGGAGTTGGTTAAATCAGTTCAACCAAACCCCTCTTCCCAACCGGCAGCGACCCAAGTTGCAAGCTCTTGGAAAAAAAATAGAACATAAAATTTCCGTTCAAATCACCGACCAAATTGCCATTCCATAAATCGCAAAAACTTAACCTGCTGAATAATTCAAATGCCTGAAATAAAACCGATACGCGCCTGGCGATACAACGAAAAAATAATAAAAGATATTGGTGAAGTAACCTCTCCCCTGTTCGATGTAGTTTCCGATAAACAAAGGGCAGCCCTCTATCAGCATCCGTATAATTCTATTCATTTATCGGTCCCTCAGCCGCCCCACGCAGCCGAACGTGCCACACAACTACTCGCACAATGGAAAGCTGGAAAAATATTGGTGCAAGACAAACTTCCGGGTATCTATGTGTATTACCAGTATTTTAAGTTAGCGGGCGATACCAAAGAGCATTGCCGAAAAGGTTTTGTTTGCCACATCCGGGTGCATGCGTATGAAGATAAAATTATTTTGCATCATGAAAATACCATTCCTCATTCGGTAAACGATCGTATCCGGCTGTTAGAACAAACTGAAATTCATGCCAGCCCTACCCACGGTTTATATACGGACAGCAATTTTGAATTAGAAAAATTTATGGACGAGGCCATCCAAAGCCCGATCTACGAAAATGAAGATTACCAGGGCGTTCGCGATGTGCTGGCAGTGATTCATGATGCTGAGATCATCAGCCGTTTCACAAATTGTTTAAAAAATAAAAAAGTAATCCTTGCCGATGGGCATCATCGCTACGAAAGTTCGCTGGTCAATATGAAAAGGAAAGAAGCTGCCAATCCGCACCACACCGGGCAGGAAGGATACCATTTTCATCTGATGTACCTCACCAACACCGAAGCACATGATTTGCGCATTTTGCCCACACACCGTATCATAAAAGGCCTTAGCGGTTTTCATGAAGAAAAAATAATTGAGCAACTCCATCATGATTTTGAAGTGCGCAAAGTGGAAGATGCAGACACACTCAATGAAATTATTGTGGGTAAAAAATGGGCCTTTGGTATCCTTTTCAAAGACCAAGCTTTTAAAATAAAGTTGAAGCCTGAAGTTTTAGACACTATGACGTGGCATTTTCCTGCTGAAATAAAAGAACTGGATCTAACCGTGCTTCATTATTTTATTATCGAAAAAATTTTAGGAATTGCCGGAAAACACCAGCGTACCTCAGACCACATCAGTTTCGACCGGAGTTTTAGCGATTGCCTTACAAAGGTAATCAGGCAAGAAGCCCAGATGGCCATTATTACACAAGAGGTAAGCATAGAAGAAGTAAAACGCGTGTGCCAAAGCGGCTACACGATGCCGCAAAAATCAACTTATTTTTACCCAAAAGTAATCGGTGGTTTTCTGTTCAGTTCTATTAAAGAAGAAGAATTCATTCTTCCGGATTTTGCACCCACATATTAACCACCATGACGATTGTATAATCTGCTATTATAAACCAACTTTACCTTTCTATAGTAACTCATCATTTCTAAAAAAATATATGAAGCACTCCGTTCTATTCTTGTTTTGTGTGGCCAGTATGGCGGCTATAGCCCAGCGCTCCCTTACTCCTTCTGATGTTTACCATCTAAAATCTGTTTCCGATCCCCAGGTATCGCCCGATGGCAAATGGGTAGCGTATGTTCTTTCTACGCCAGACTCGGCCAACGATAAATCGGATACCAACGTTTGGATGGTGAGTTGGGATGGAAACGAATCATTGCAACTTACTGCCAGCCCCGAGGCAGAAAATCATCCCCGGTGGACTCCGGATGGAAAATATTTAACCTTTCTTTCATCGCGTTATGACACCAAATCATCGCAACTCTGGCGCATAGACAGACGTGGGGGCGAGGCCATTAAACTAACCGATTTAAAACATGGCATCAGCGAATACGCCTGGAGCCCCGACTCAAAAAAGATATTGCTCACCATTCAAGATCAGGAGCCCAGCGATAAAACCGAAAAAAAGAAAACAGCTAAACCCATAAAAATTGACCGTTATCATTTTAAGTCGGATGGAGAAGGATATATGGAGCGCAAGCGTTATCATTTGTATTTGTATGATGCTGAAACTAAAAAATTAGACACACTTACACGCGGAGATTTTGATGAAATGCAAGCCTCCTGGTCGCCAGACGGAACAAAAATTTTATTTGTGAGCAACCGAACATCGGATGCTGACCGGAACAGTAATACTGACGTATGGACGATGGATGCCAGAAAGGGATCTGCTCCCAAAAAAATGACTACATGGGCCGGATCCGACCAAGCCCCGGTATGGAGCCCCAATGGAAAATGGATCGCCTATTTAAAGTCGCAAAAAATAGAATACAGTATGTACGACCAGCCTCAACTGGCTGTGATTCCCTCTGAAGGAGGAGAACCCAAAATACTGAGTGCCCAACTCGACCGCGATGTTTCAAATCCTCGCTGGACTTCTGATAGCCAATCTATTACTTTAACCGTAGATGACGACCGCAGAACGTATGTCGCTTCCTACGATTTGAATGGTACCTTAAAAGTTTTGGCTAAAGGAGATCGGGTTTTTTATTCACTAAACAACACACTAAGTAACTGGGTGGCACTGTCGAGCGATCCTTATACTCCGGCCGAAATTTTTGTATTGGAAAACAACTCTTACCGCAGGCTTACCCACGTGCACGATGATTTCTTAAAAGGACTAGCATTGGCTTCCGTTGAGCCGTTCAACTCCGTCAGCAAAGATGGGACAAACGTAGGGTCGCTGTTATACAAACCAGCCGGGAAACCGAAAACCGAAAAACTTCCGTTTATTTTATGGATACATGGCGGCCCCACCTCGCAAGATGATTTTGGGTTTGATTTTATCCCACAATTATTGGCAGCTCAGGGGTATGCAGTAGCACAGGTAAACTACCGTGCCAGCAGTGGCCGGGGGTTGGCCTATAGCGAAATAGTATCGGGCGATTGGGGCAACAAAGAAGTAGTTGATCTGATTGGAGCAGTCGATCATTTAATTAAAACCGGGGTGGCCGACCCTGACCGACTTGGTGTTGGCGGCTGGAGTTATGGCGGAATACTAACCGATTATATTACTGCTTCTGACTCCCGGTTTAAAGCAGCTGCCAGCGGAGCGGGCAGCGCATTGCAATTGAGTATGTATGGTACCGATCAATATACTTTACAGTACGAAAAAGAGCTTGGAGTACCTTGGAAAAATATGGATAAATGGATGAAGGTATCTTCTGCTTTTTTAAAGGTAGAAAAAATTAAAACCCCTACCCTTTACATGGTGGGCGAGAAAGATTTTAATGTACCCGCAGCCGGAAGCGAGCAGATGTATCAGGCACTGAAATCGCTGGGTGTACCTACCGAATTTATTGTTTATCCGGGGCAGCATCATGGGCTGGCGGTTCCGAGTTATCAGTTCGACCGCTACACTCGTTACCTGGATTGGTACAAAAAATATATGGGCATACCTGTACTGAAAGAACAACTGCCGAAGAAAAAGTAAGAATCGATTTTTTTAGGTATTCTCTATATCAGCACCGCTGCCCACATTCGGCTTGCGAGAGTTTTTCTATTTGTATCGTGGTGTGCTCAATACCAAATTGTTTGTGAAGCTCATCCTTTACAAAAGAAATCAGAGTGTCATTTTCTTGAGGCACCACCAGATGAACCGTGAGGGCCGTAGTGTTGGTGCTCATGGCCCAAATATGTAAATCGTGAAGGCTTGATACACCGGGAACGGAAAGCAAAAAATCATTAATCGCCCGGGCATCAATAGTAGAGGGCACGCCATCAAGCGACAACCGCCAGGCATCTTTTATCAGTTGCCAACTACCGGCAATAATCACAATACCGATAAGTAAACTCGTTACGGCATCCAACCAAAACCAGTGCGTGAAATAGATAATTACACCTGATAGTAAAACACCTAACGAAATAAGGGCATCGGCCGCCATGTGCAGATAGGCCCCTTTGGTGTTCAGGTCTTTTTCTTTGTCTTTAAAAAAAAGAAAAGCAGTAAATCCATTAATGATAATACCGGCAAAAGCAATCCAGGCCACCGTCATGCCATCTATGCCATGGGCCGGGTTCATGCGGTCGATGGCTTCCCAGCCAATGGCACCAACCATGATGAGAAGAGTAAAGGCGTTAATAATAGCCACTAATATGGTGCCCTTGCCAAAGCCATAAGTATAATGTTGGGTGGCTTTACGCAGAGCCAATTTATTGGCCATCCACACTAACGCTAAACTGGCTACATCGCTCAAGTTATGGCCGGCATCAGACAATAACGCCAGTGAGCCAACCCACCAGCCTGCAGTGGCTTCGATAACAACAAACAGCAAGTTCAATACCATGCCCAACATCAACACCCGACTCTGTGTTTCAAAATGATGATGATGATGATGATCGTGGCTCAAAAGATGTAGTTTACTTCAAAATTAATGCGTAGTGTACGATTAATGAAATGGCGCTGCCCTACAAAAATATTTAACCTGATATATTAATATTCGATTAAAAGAAATTTCCCGTAACATTGCCCCCTGAAATTCGTAGAGACAGCAACTATTTTTATGTATTCAAAGCACTGATAATGAGAAATTTATTCTGGTTTAATTTTATTTTAATGTTTATTTTGGGTGGTGCTTGTAAGAAAAAGGCTGGTTTGCCCGATGCTATAAATTACCGGTTGGTAGGGGATGAAATTATTATACCCGACAGCTCTAATATTCGTCCCAAATTAAAAATTGAAACAGTAAAAAAGGAATCTCATCAATTACAGATGTACAGCGCGGCTAAGATCAAAGCTATTCCTAATAATTATGCCGAAATTTCAGCTCCATTTAATGGTCGCATTACAGAATCGTTTGTTAAGCTTGGCCAAGATGTAAACCGGGGCACTCCCCTATTTGCTATTTATTCGTCTGATTATACGGATGCGCAAAAGCTGTATCTGCAAGACAAGCAACAATACTTGCTTGCCGAAAAAGATTTAAAACGACAAAAAGATTTGCTTGACAACGGTGTGGGAGTTCAGCGTGACTATGAAACCGCACGCACTACTTTTGAAAACAGTAAAAGTGAATTCGAAAAAGCAACGGCCAGCATTCGTATTTTTGGTGTAGACCCGGATAAGATGATATTTGGAGAGCCCTTGGTGGTGCGCTCTCCCATTCATGGGCAGGTTATTAAAAACACAATAGTAGTTGGTAAATATCTTACAGATAATAGCAATTCCATTTTAACGGTTGCCGAAATTTCTAAAGTATGGATTACTGCCTCGGTAAAAGAAAAAGACATTCGTTTTATTGAAGAAGGAGATCAAACAGAAGCCGAAGTAACGGCCTATCCGGGCGAGGTGTTTAAAGGTACCGTTTACCACATCGATGAGATTGTAGATGAAGAAACACGTTCTATTAATGTATTAATTGAGTGTCTCAATCGGGGTGAAAAACTAAAACCCGGCATGTATGCTACCGTAAAATTCACCCAACGTCCGGGGTTATCGGTATTTGTTCCTTCCAGTTCATTGCTCCAATACAACGATCGTAATTTTATTTTTGTTGAAACCAAACCCTGGCATTTTAAAAAGCAGATTGTTACCACAGCCGAAACAATAGATAATCGAATTGTAATTACCGAGGGACTCAATGGAAATGAATCCATCATTGCGCAAGGAGGGTTTTACCTTTTGGAGGCTAAATAAAATATGGAAAAAATTGTCTTTACCGCCATCCAAAGACGATGGCTCTTCATGGCTTTGTTTGTGTTGTTGGCCTTCATTGGATACTATTCGTGGGAGCAACTATCCATCGAAGCCTATCCGGATATAGCCGATGTTACCTCGCAAGTAGTAACACAAGTTCCGGGGTTGGCAGCCGAAGAGGTAGAATTACAAATTACCATTCCTATAGAACGAGCCCTCAATGGGTTGCCCGGCATGCACGTTATGCGCAGCCGCAGTACGTTTGGTCTATCAATGATTACTATTGTTTTTGAAGATGGCATAGAAGATTACTGGAGTCGTCAACGAATTGAAGAACGGTTGGCACAACTCAATCTTCCCAAAGGAGCTATTCCATCTCTTGATCCGCTCACCTCGCCCATCGGAGAAATCTACCGCTATATTGTTAAAAGTGATCGGTATGACATCCGTATGCTAAAAGACCTTCAAGACTGGGTCATTATTCCGCGTATTAAGCAAGTACAAGGCATTGCCGATGTTACCAACTTCGGAGGAATTACTACCCAATATCAGGTAGAAATTAACCCTAAAAAATTAGAACAATACCGCACTACACTTATAGATGTAGAGAATGCCATCATCAACAATAATAACAATGTAGGCGGAAGCATACTTACCCGCGGTGAGTTAGGATATGTAGTGCGTGGAATTGGTCTTTTAAAAAATCTGGAAGATATCGGAAACATTGTTGTAAAAAGTCAGAAAGGCGTACCGGTTTTTTTAAAAGATTTAGGAACGCTTAAATACGGAATACTGGAGCGCAAAGGAATACTTGGGTATACCGACCCTAAAACAACCTTGCCCGAGAGCATCGAAGGCATTGTGCTATTACTGAAAAAAGAAAACCCCTCTCGGGTGCTGGCCGGAGTTCATGCTGCCGTTAATGAATTAAATAATGAAACCCTGCCGGAAGGCGTTAAGATCGTACCCTACATGGATCGTACAAATCTTGTAGAAACAACGCTGGAAACTGTATCGCATACGCTCATTGAAGGAATAACCCTTGTGGTCATTGTATTAATTATTTTTCTCGGCAACTGGAGGGGCGCCTTGCTGGTGGCCATTACTATTCCACTCGCATTACTCATCGCCTTTATTCTGATGCACCTAACCAATATTCCGGCTAATTTATTATCACTCGGTGCTATTGACTTTGGGGTAATTGTAGATGGCGCCATCGTAATGATGGAAACCATATTAAAAGCGCGCGAAGAAGATCCCCATAGTCAATTAAAAGAACAACATATTGGCGAAAAGGCCATTCAGGTAGCCAAGCCTGTACTTTTTGCAACCATGATTATTATAACAGCTTATCTGCCTTTATTTGCTTTTGAACGTGTGGAGAAAAAATTATTTACTCCCATGGCATTTACAGTAAGCTATGCACTGTTCGGTGCCTTATGTGTAGCGCTCTTGCTGATTCCCGGTTTAGCCTATGTCGTTTACAGTAAACCACAAAAGTTGTATCATAACAAATGGCTGGAAAAACTTACCGATCTTTATCATAACCGGATTATAAAAATCCTCGATAAACCAAAAAAAGTTTTTGCCCCCTTAGCGTTAGTTCTGGCTGGTGCCATTGTCTTCACTATTACTGTTGGTAAAGATTTTCTTCCACCCTTAGATGAAGGATCTATTTGGCTCCAGGTAACATTACCGCCCGGCATTTCTTTGAGCAAATCAAAGCAAATGGCAGACACTTTGCGGGCTATTACACTCCGCCACGAAGAAGTTACCTACATGGTTACCCAACTGGGGCGTAACGACAATGGCACCGATTCTTGGACACCCTCGCACTACGAGTGCTCTGTAGGATTAAAACCATACAAGACCTGGGCAAGCGGGCGAAAGAAAAATGACCTAATAATAGATTTGGCAGCAGATTATGCAAAAGTACCAGGTTATACTGTCGGTTTTTCGCAGCCCATGATTGATGGGGTGATGGATAAAATTGCGGGAGCCCATAGCGAACTGGTAGTGAAGGTATTTGGCAAAGATTTTAAAGAAACCAGGCGAATTGCAGAAGATGTATTAAGAACCTTAAAAAATATAAAAGGAGCTGTTGATCTGGCCATTGATCAGGAACCTCCGCTTCCACAATTACAGATTAAAATAGATCGCGAAGCGGTAGCTCGTTACGGCTTAAACGTATCAGATGTGGCTGATTTAATAGAAGTAGCAATTGGCGGAAAAGCCGTATCGCAAATTTTTGTAGGAGAAAGGGTATACGATATTACCGCGCGCTTTAACGAAGAAAGCCGCAATACACCAGAGGCCATTGCTAATTTAATGCTCACTACTCCTGAAGGCGCACGCATTCCTGTTTCGCAGGTAGCCAAAGTGGAATTAAACACCGGTGAAAGCACCATTACGCGCGAGTTAAATAAAAGGCACCTCACCGTAAAACTTAACCTACGCGGCACAGACCTCACCACATTTGTTACCGAAGGGCAGAAAAAAATTGAAGAAAAAGTAAAATATGATCATGAAAAGTATTCCATAAAATGGGGGGGGCAGTTTGAAAATCAACGAAGGGCTTATGCCCGATTAGCTATTATTGTACCCCTCGCGTTAGCTATCATGTTTTTATTGCTCTACGGTGCATTTGGCCAATTCAGGCAAGCAGGTCTAATCTTATCGGTTGTGCCACTTGCTTTATTTGGAGGAATGCTTGCTTTAAATGTGCGCGGCATGACTTTAAATGTTTCTTCGGCTGTAGGGTTCATTGCTTTGTTTGGCGTGGCCATTCAAAATGGTGTTATTATGATTTCTAACATTAACCAATTGCGCAAAGAAAAAATAAATCTTAAGCAAGCCGTAATACAAGGAACAAAGATGCGCTTCAGGCCAATCTTAATGACGGCCACCGTGGCTGTACTGGGCTTACTTCCGGCATCACTGGCCACCGGTATCGGCTCAGATGTACAACGACCCTTGGCGACAGTTATCGTTTACGGTTTACTTTTCGCTACGGCCATCACCTTATTCGTGTTGCCCGCCATGTACTATATGGTAGAAAAAAAATGGGGCGATGATTACGTAGTGGATCTTGAAATGCCTAAAGACGAACATTGATGAAACGTTTTTTATACACTACTCTCCTATTTAGCACACTGGCCACTCTGGGGGTGGCCCAAGTAGATACCCTGTTCATCAAAAAACAAATTACTTTTCCCGAATACCTTGAAAGTGTGGGGAAAGGAAACCTGAACTATGCCGTACAAAAATTTAATGTAGATATCGCCTATGCCGGAATTGAAATCGCCAAAATATTTCCTAATCCGGAATTATATTACGGATATGTAAACATGGGGCAAGGACGTATGAAAGCAGGGTATGGCTATTCGGTAAACGCCAACACCACGTTAGAGTTGGGGGGCAAACGGAAAGCAAGGATAGACCTGGCTAATAACGGGGTAGAGTTAACCAAAGCCCAGTTAGAAGACTTCTTTAGAAACCTGCGGGCCGATGCCACGCTGGCTTTTCTAAATGCGCTGGCTCTTCGCAACCGGCTACAGGTAATGACTCATTCGTACGAAAGTATCAATAAATTGGCCGCCTCGGATAGTATTCGTTTCAAGCTTGGATCTATTATGGAAATAGATGCTAAACAAAGCCGGCTCGAAGCACGCTACTTATTGAATAGTGTTATCCAAGCTCAATCCGATTGGAAAGTTTCATTGAATAACCTCAATTTATTGATAGGGAAAACCAATATAGACACACTCTTATATCCGGCCGGCCGGTTTGATCAGTTCGATCGCGAATTTATTTACAAAGATTTAGTTACCACGGCTCTTAATAATCGGGCCGATTTAGTGGCCGCCCTTAAAAATAAAAAAGTGGCAGCCAGTGCCCTAAGATTGGCAAAGGCCAACCGCATGATAGATTTGGGAATTACATTAGGTTCTAATAACACATCGGTGGTAACCAACTTTGTGGAGCCTACCCCCTCGCTTACTGCGGTGTATGGTGGGCTTACCATCCCCCTAAAATTTTCTAATAATTATAAAGGCGACCTAAGAACCGCTGAGTATAATATTGCACAAGCCGAATTACAATACCGGCAGATAGAGTTGCAAGTAGAAACCGATGTAGCACAAGCCTACTCCCAGTACATGGCCGAGCGCAAGCAGGTACAACAATATCAATCGGGCTTGTTGGGTGAAGCTAAACGTGTGCTGGAAGGAAAGGTATATGCCTACCAGCGTGGTAAAACTTCATTACTTGAAGTGCTGAATGCACAACGAACCTATAATACCATTCAGATGGATTATTTTAATACTCTTTATAATTACGCTTCGGCTTTGGTACAGTTGGAAAGAGCGGTGGGCATCTGGGATATTAATTTCTAAAACCGATGAAAAAAATAATACTCACGATCATAGTTGCTGTTGCCTGGGGCTTTGTGCAGGCACAGGGGGAAGCCCGCATCGGAATTAAAGCAGGTCTTACTTCGGCCACCCTTTTCGGCCCTGACTTGCACCAATTATCATCGGGTGGAGATCCTACCCCACTCAATAGTTTTCATGTTGGCATTTTTGTAAACTCTAAGTTGACCAAAAATTTTTGGTTGAAGTCTGAACTGTTGATGATCCAGAAAAACAGCTCCCTGTCCATTAGCGATAAATGGGGGCAAAAATACACCAGTAGTTTTAAGAGTGATTATATTGAATTGCATCCCTTCTCTCCCACGTTGCACATCAAAGGATTTCAACTCCTGGCCGGGCCATATGTAAGCATGTTGTTTGATGCTCGCTTTTTACAAAAGGATAGTCTCGGCAATACCACCACCGCCATCTTTGGAAATAGTATGCTCAACTCCAGGTATCGCCAGAAAATTGATGCAGGTTTTGTGTTAGGCGCAGAATATGAATTAAAGTGTGGCATCAGCCTTGGGGTACGCTACACCCACGGATTTGTGCCTGTTATTGAAGATGCAGCCGCAGTGCCTCATGCCGGGTTGCCTGAATTACCTCAGCAAAAAATCTATAACAAAGTTTTAAGTTTTTCAATTGGGTATGTTTTTGGAAAAAAGAAAAAGGATGACTCTAAAATAGATCCCCTGCTCTACCCACATCAAAAATAAATGCTCACTTTACCAATACAGGCATATTAGCTGCCAGCATAACTAAGTCTTCATCTTTTACTTCTTTCTTTTCATCGGCCACTAAAAGAAAGTTTTCGTAGAGCGTATTGAGTTCTTCCCCTTCGTATTTGTGTCCAAGTAATTCCATACGATGTTTTAATGCGGCTCGGCCACTTCGGGCTGTAAGGATGATCGAAGAAGAAGGCACCCCTACCTGAGCCGGATTAATAATTTCATAATTCTCGGCATGTTTTAAAAACCCATCCTGATGAATACCCGAAGAATGAGCAAAAGCATTGGCTCCTACAATTGCTTTATTGGCTTGCACGGGCATACGCATCATACCGGAAACCAGTTTGCTAAGGCCATAAATTTTTTCCGGCTTAATGTTAGTTGTAAGAGCAAGGTCTTTATGTACTTGCAAAATCATGGCTACTTCTTCCAGCGATGTATTGCCGGCCCGCTCGCCAATGCCATTGATCGTTACCTCTGCCTGGCGTGCTCCGTTCAGCAAACCCGAAATAGTATTGGCTGTGGCCAACCCTAAATCATTATGGCAATGAACTGAAATAACAGCACGGTCAATATTTTTAACATGATCGACCAGATACTTGATTCGCTTGCCATATAAGTGAGGTAAGCAGTAACCGGTGGTGTCGGGAATATTTACAACATCAGCTCCAGCCGCAATCACAGCTTCAATAAGCTGAGCTAAAAAAGTTAAATCGGCACGTCCGGCATCTTCAGCAAAAAACTCTACTTCATAACCTTTGCTCTTAGCATATTTTACGGCCCACACGCCCTGCTCTAATACTTGCTCGCGGGTGCTTTTAAATTTATGTTTAATATGCACATCGCTGGAGCCAATGCCGGTATGGATACGGCCTCTCTTGGCATGGCGCAGCGCTTCCGAAGCCACATCTATATCATCTTTTTTAGCGCGGGTTAGTCCACAAACTACAGGCTCTTTTACAGCCTTCGAAATCTCTACTACCGATAAAAAATCGCCCGGGCTGGAAATAGGGAAGCCCGCCTCAATAACATCTACTCCCAGTGCTTCGAGTGCGCGGGCAACAATAATTTTTTCTTCTGTCTTCAGTTGGCAACCGGGCACTTGTTCGCCATCGCGAAGGGTGGTGTCGAAAATCTGAATCTTGTTTGACATAACGAGTTGACTTTTAGAAATAATTTAAATTACAAAATCATTAAGCGTTGGCAACACGCGGTATCAATTCGCTTATTTGCTCAACAACCATGCTTCCTGCATTTTGAGTAGTTACTATTTTGTTTTGGTCGGTGCTAACATCGGCAATGTCGGCTGTCCGGTATCCTTTCTTCAACATTAATTCTACCGCTTTCATTACTGTTTCCGATTCCTCTTTCATATTGAACGAGATATCGAGCAGCAAAGCCACCGACAGAATGGATGCTAACGGATTAGCGATTCCCTTTCCGGTGATATCGTGTGCACTGCCATGAATAGGTTCATATAAGCCCACGGTATCTCCTACTGAAGCCGAAGCCAGCATCCCCATAGAACCGGCAATCTGCGAGGCCTCATCCGTTAAAATATCGCCAAATAAATTACCGGTCAATACCACATCATAGCTGCGTGGGTTTTGAATCAACTTCATCGAAGCGGCATCCACAAACTGATGATCGAGTTGCACATCAGGATATTGTTTGCCTACATCCTGCACTACTTCCCTCCACAGGCGTGAGCTTTCCAGTACATTAGCTTTGTCAACACTGGTAACTTTTTTCTTGCGTGTGCGGGCCGCCTGAAAAGCTTTGTGTGCGATACGCTCTACTTCATAGCGCTGATAAATCATAACATCGTAGGCTGTATTTCGGTCGTCCTTTCTTCCCTTCTCACCAAAGTACACATCGCCCGTAAGTTCGCGGAAAAACAAAATATCAGAGCCTTTCAATATCTCAGGCTTAATACTGGAAACGTGCAACAACTCATCAAATAATTTTATCGGACGCAGGTTGGCATACAAACCCAATTCTTTGCGCATCTTCAATAAGCCTTGCTCAGGGCGCACTTTTAAGGTAGGGTCGTTGTCATACATAGGATGCCCTACCGCCCCAAACAAAATAGCATCACAATTTTTTAACTTAGATAATGTTTCATCAGGAAGCGGGTAGCCCGTAGTCTCAATGGCATGATGACCAATTGATGCCTCGTCAAATTCAAAATGATGATTAAAGAGGTCGGCTATTTTTTGTAATACCCGTTTTCCTTCGGCCGTTACTTCTTTGCCGATGCCATCGCCCGGCAGTATAATTATTTTCTTATGCATGGGTTATATCAAATTCTTTAATCTCTTTTCTTAGGCTCAGCAAGTAGTCAATATCATCATACCCATTCATTAAGCACGTTTTCTTGTATGCGTTAATCTCAAATTTTTCTTCCAGCGAACCCGTGGTAAAGGTTTGTTTTTCCAAATCAATCGTCATTTCGGTTTCGGGGTTTTGCGAAATGATTTCGATTAGTTGCTTTAAAAAATGATCTGACACCACAATGGGGAGCAATCCGTTATTTAAAGCATTGTTCTTAAAAATATCAGCAAAAAAACTACTCACTACTACACGAAAACCATAATCATAAATAGCCCAGGCGGCATGTTCGCGACTGCTGCCGCACCCAAAGTTTTTTCCGGCAATCAAAATTTTGCCTGAGTACTTTTTTTCATTCAGCACAAAATTTTTGATGGGTTGATGGTCACTATCGTATCGCCAATCGCAAAATAAATTTTCGCCAAAGCCTTCCCGTGTAGTGGCTTTTAAAAAACGAGCCGGAATAATCTGATCCGTATCTATGTTTTCGATGGGCAACGGAACGGCCCGGCTTACTAACCGGTTAAATTTTTCTTTCATACTCTTGGGTCTTTACTAGGTTAGTGAAGGTTGTTAGTTTACGTTTAGTAAAGTTCTTACATCTGTTACTTTGCCCGTAAGGGCAGCGGCAGCGGCACTTAACGGGCTGACCAAAAAAGTTCTGGATTTGAGCCCCTGCCTTCCTTCAAAATTCCGGTTCGATGTACTAATGCAATATTTTCCGGGAGGCACTTTATCTTCATTCATACCCAAACAAGCCGAGCAGCCCGGGCTACGCAATTCAAAACCGGCCTGTTCAAAAATTTTATCCAATCCTTCCTGTTGGGCTTGTAATTCTACTTGTTTCGATCCGGGAATTACCCACACCTCTACTTGGCTGGCCTTCTTTTTTCCTTTCACCATAGATGCCACCAGCCGTAAATCTTCTATGCGCGCGTTTGTACAGCTACCTATAAATACATAATCAATGCTTTTATTCAATAACTGCGAGCCGGCTTCAAGCCCCATGTATTCTAATGATTTTTTAAAAGAAGTTTGTTCACTCATCTCCTTTAACTCGGCAACGGTAGGAATGCGGTCGGTTATTTTCATACCCATGCCGGGGTTGGTTCCGTACGTAATCATTGGCGTAATGTCGGCCGCATCAAATGTGAGTATCCGGTCATACTCAGCTCCGCTATCCGTATGAAGTGCTTTCCATTCGGTCACCTTTTTCTCAAAAGCGGTACCCTGAGGCGCAAATTTTTTTCCTTTGATATAGCTAAATGTCGTTTCATCCGGTGCAATCAACCCACCACGGGCACCCATCTCAATGCTCATGTTGCAAATTGTCATACGGGCTTCCATAGATAAATTCCGAATGGTATCACCCGCATACTCAACAAAAAAGCCAGTGGCACCACTGGCTGAAATTTTAGAAATGATATATAAAATAATATCCTTGCTCACCACACCCTTCCCCAGCACTCCATTAATTTCAATCTTCATGGTTTTGGGTTTGTACTGCAATACACATTGTGTAGCCAGTACTTGTTCTACTTCGCTCGTGCCAATTCCAAAGGCAATATTGCCAAATGCCCCGTGTGTGCTGGTGTGGCTGTCGCCACAAACAATGGTCATGCCGGGCAATGTAAATCCCAGTTCGGGCCCGATGATATGCACAATGCCCTGAAAAGGATGCCCCAGATCATACAGGTCAACCCCAAACTCTTTACAATTCTTTCTAAGCGTATCAACCTGATGACGGCTGAGTGCTTCTTTAATGGGCAAATGCTGATCTTTGGTAGGCACGTTATGGTCAGCGGTAGCGGTTACTCTTCCCGTATTAAAAACGGGTATGCCTCTTTTGCGTAACCCTTCAAACGCTTGCGGGCTGGTAACTTCATGTATAAAATGTCTATCTATAAATAATGCATCCGGGTAGCCCTCAGCACGCTTTACAATATGTGCATCCCATATTTTGTCGAATAATGTTTTTGGTTTACTCACAACAAGTGTTAGTTTGTTATCGTTTTTTTAAAACAGAATCGCCCTGCCGACAAAATGTAGGCAGGGCGATTAATAATGCTGCAAGATGGCAACAAATACTGAACTGCGAATAAGAATAACAAGAAAAAATTTTCTAAACTAACTACCTAACAATTGTTTACATTAGAAAAAGTAAATTTTATTGAAGTAGTTTGTATTACAAGCAATTTTTTTTTGTAGCATTGCACATTGATTTTTTGAAAAGAGAAAAAATGAATAGCCAACTCAACACGTTACCTATCTCCGCTGTCATTATTATCAGTGGAATTATTCTTTGGGTAAAGAAGAAGAGGTGACTATTGTAAATATTGAACTACAAAAACCGCCTCGATAACCCGGGGCGGTTTTGTTTTATAAGGACAGTCGCAAACTAACAGTTGTTTTAAAAAAATATGGAATACTATAACGAAGACTCAATCGTATTTTTAGACGGGCAATTTATCAAAGTGAAAGATGCTTCGGTAAGTTTGTTCTCGCAAACACTTCATTACGGACATGGTGTGTTTGAGGGCATCCGCTCTTATCAGACCATTCACGGCACCAAAATATTTAAGCCCTACGAACACTTTGAGCGGCTGATTCAAAGCTGTAAGCTTCTTAACATTCCCTTTAATTACAGTTTTGAAGAACTGACCCAGTTAAGTTATCAGCTTCTGGAAAAAAATAATTTTTCGAGTGCCTACATCCGGCCACTGGTTATCTCGGGCGAAAACATGACTCTCACCAGTTCCCGCGAATCATCGTTAATGATTACGGCCTGGAACTGGAAAAAATATTTTTCCAACAAAGAAGTTAGTGTGTGTATTTCTTCCATACAAAGACCCAACCCTAAAAGCATTAACGCAGAAGCCAAAGTGTGCGGGCATTATGTAAGTTCTATCATGGCTACCAATGAGGCCCGCCAGCGGGGATTTGATGAAGCCTTGATTCTCGATGCTGATGGGTTTATTGCCGAGGGCTCGGCTGCTAATTTCTTTTATGAAAAAAACGGAGTCCTTTATACTCCACCCAAAGGAAATATTCTACCCGGCATTACACGCCAAACGGTGATCGAGATCTGCCGCGAAATGGAATTGCCCCTGAAAGAAAAATGGATTAAACCGGAGGAAGTTTTAGAAGCTGACAGCGCCTTCTTCTGCGGAACGGCCGCAGAGATTTCAGCCATCGGTTCCATCGAAAAGCACCCGGTATATAAACCTTGGCAATCATCGCTGGGTTACATCGTGCAACAAGCTTATACCAACATGGTGATGGAAAAAAGTTTTGCCTACGTCATCGTATAAAAAATCAGAAAAATATTTATACCAATCTTTTAAATGAGTATTAATAAATATAGCCGCACGCTAACACAAGATTCTACCCTACCGGGCGCCCAAGCCATGCTCTATGCCATCGGGTTGAAAGAAAGTGATATGGGCAAAGCTCAGGTAGGAATTGCCAGTGCCGGGTATGACGGCAACTCGTGCAATATGCACCTGAATGCCTTAGCCGATGAAGTAAAACAAGCCGTGTGGAATCAGGAAATGATTGGGTTAGTATTTAACACGATTGGTGTGAGTGACGGCATGAGTAACGGCACCGAAGGCATGCGCTACTCGCTGGTAAGCCGCGAAGTAATTGCCGATTCTATTGAAACCGTTTGTAGCGCCCAATATTACGATGGATTAATTGCCGTGGTAGGGTGCGATAAAAATATGCCGGGAGCACTGATTGCCATGGGTCGGTTAAACCGTCCGGCCATTATGGTTTACGGAGGTACCATTGCAGCGGGCCATTGGAAAGGAAAATCATTAAACATAGTTTCGGCTTTTGAAGCCTTGGGCGAAAAACTGGCCAACCAGCTTTCAGACGAAGACTATAAAGGCATTATACAACATGCTTGCCCCGGGGCGGGTGCTTGTGGGGGAATGTACACTGCTAACACCATGGCCTCCGCCATTGAAGCCTTGGGAATGGCCTTACCCGGTTCTTCTTCAAACCCAGCACTAACTAAAGAAAAATCGCAAGAATGTATAGACGCTGCTCGGGCTATGCGGGTAATTTTAGAAAAAGACATCAAGCCCAAGGATGTGATAACGGTTCAAGCATTTGAAAATGCCCTTACCGTAGTCATGGCTTTGGGCGGGTCAACCAATGCGGTTATTCACCTCATCGCCATGGCTAAGGCAGTAGGCCTTCGTTTAACACAAGAAGATTTTCAACGCGTGTCAGACAAAACTCCTCTTATTGCCGACTTTAAACCAAGTGGCAAATACATGATGGAAGATCTGCACAAAATTGGCGGCACTCCATACGTTATGAAATACCTTCTCAACAAAGGATTTCTACATGGCAATTGCCTGACCGTTACCGGGAAAACGGTAGCCGAAAATCTGCAAGCGATTCCTGAAATCAACTTTGAAAATCAGGATCTGATTTTTCCGATTGAAAAACCCATTAAAAAAAGCGGACACATTCAAATACTGTATGGCAACCTGGCCGAAAAAGGTTCGGTAGCAAAGATTACAGGAAAAGAAGGCGAGCGGTTTAAAGGAACTGCCCGTGTGTTTAATGGTGAGTTTGAATTAACGGATGGAATCCGTTCCGGAAAAATAAAAGCAGGCGATGTAGTTGTCATCCGGTATGTCGGCCCCAAGGGTGCCCCCGGCATGCCCGAAATGTTAAAACCCACTTCGTTAATTATGGGTTCCGGTCTGGGTAAATCAGTAGCCCTGATTACCGATGGGCGATTTTCCGGAGGCACTCATGGGTTTGTGGTGGGCCACATTACCCCCGAAGCATTTGATGGAGGCTTGCTCGCTCTCGTAGAAGATGGCGACTGGATTGAGATCGATATAAAAAAACACCAACTTAATTTGCTGGTAGATGAAAAAGTATTGGCTATCCGCCGGTCGCACTACCAGCAACCCCCGCTGCGGGTAAGCAATGGGGTATTATATAAATATGCCAAACAAGTAAAAACCGCTGCCGATGGATGCGTTACTGACGAAAACTGAACCTTTAAAAACTGCAATCTCTCAACAAAAAATTTCCGGTTCCGAAATCTTACTTCGTTGCCTGATTGAAGAAGGAGTACAAACCATTTTTGGGTACCCGGGCGGAGCGATTATGCCGGTTTATGATGCCCTCTATTCATACACCGATAAACTGAATCATATTTTGGTTCGCCACGAACAAGGCTCCATCCATGCGGCCCAAGGATTTGCCAGAGCTAGTGGAAATGTAGGGGTTGCCTTAGCCACCTCTGGGCCGGGCGCATTAAACTTAGTAACCGGCTTAGGCGATGCATTGATTGACTCTACTCCAGTGGTGTGTATTACCGGGCAGGTATTTTCTCATCTGCTCGGCACCGATGCATTTCAGGAAATGGATGTAATCAACACAACCATTCCGGTTACCAAATGGAATGTGCAGGTAACCGAAGCAAAAGATATTGCTCCGGCCATCAGCAAAGCATTTTATATAGCCCGTACCGGCAGGCCCGGCCCCGTGCTTATAGACATTACCAAGAATGCCCAAAACGAAATGTGTGAGTATGGTTATAAAAAATGCGAAGGCATCCGAACCTACAAGCCCAAACCGGTTTTAAACCAAACTAATATAGCAGCCGCAGCTGCGCTCATTAATGCTGCCAAGAAGCCTTATATTTTAGCGGGACAGGGAGTTGTTCTTTCTGGTGCCTCGGCTGAACTAATTGCCTTTTCTGAAAAAACCGGAATACCGGTAGCGTGTACGTTGCTGGGCTTGGGCAGCATCCCTACCAATCACCCGCATTATGTAGGTTTCTTAGGGATGCACGGAAACTACGGACCTAATGTACTGACCAATGAGTGCGATGTATTAATCGGCATCGGGATGCGCTTTGATGACCGTGTAACCGGCAACGTGAGCAAGTATGCCAAGCAAGCCAAGATCATCCATATTGATATTGACTTGGCCGAGATCAACAAAATCATTCAAACCGATGTGGCCATTCATGCCGATGCCAAAGAAGCATTGCAAGCGTTAATAGCTGCTTGCGCGCGTGCCTCTCATCAGGAGTGGGTAAATCAATTCAAAGCATTGAATGATATTGAAACCGAAAAAATCATTCAAAAAGAATTTCACCCCAAAGGGCCACTTACCATGGGAGAAGTGGTTCACCGCCTATCCGAACAAACCAACGGTGCGGCTACCATTGTAACTGATGTAGGGCAGCATCAAATGACTACGTCTCGCTATTACGGATATAAAAAACCAAGAACCAGTATTACCTCAGGCGGAGCCGGCACCATGGGGTTTGCCTTGCCTGCTGCCATGGGCGCTAAATTGGCCACTCCTCATCAGCCCGTAGTAGCCGTTATAGGCGATGGCGGATTTCAAATGACGCTGCAAGAGTTGGGCACAATCATGCAATACAACATACCGGTGAAAATCGTGGTGCTCAACAATAGTTTTTTAGGTATGGTGCGGCAGTGGCAGCAATTATTTCACCACAAGCGCTACTCGTCTACCGAAATGCAAAACCCCGACTTCATCAAAATTGCAGAAGCCTACTCCATCAAAGCACAAAAAGTAAGCAACCGAAATGAACTGGATGGAGCCATTGAGGAAATGCTGAATACCAACGAGGCCTATTTACTGGAAGTAGTGGTAGGGAAAGAAGACAATGTATTCCCTATGATGCCGGCCGGAGCAGCCGTAAACGAAATTCTGTTAGAAGAACCTGTAAAAAAATAAATGTCATGAAACAAGATTTCACTATACAACTGTCCTCCGAAAATAATTTTTCAGTACTGAACCGTATCATCAATATTCTAAACAGACGCCGGGTACGTATAAAAAAACTAATGGGCTTTGAAGATGAAAACGATTTTCGCAAAGGCGGAATCATTTTATTGGTGCACACTACAGCCGACCTGGCCGAGAAGTGTAAACGTCAATTAGAAAAATTAATTGAAGTAGAAGATGTAAATGTACAGGAAGGGATGGCTCAATATCTTGAACTAAGCGAGCGCATTGTGGATGTCGATTAGCATCGTATAAAAAATAAAAATAAAGAACTATTAAACTCAAACGACAAACTAAAACAACATGGCAAAAATTAATTTTGGCGGCACCATAGAAGAGGTGGTAACACGCGAAGAGTTTCCGATGGAAAAAGCACTGAGCGTTCTTAAAGATGAAACGATCGCTATTATCGGGTATGGTGTGCAAGGCCCCGCACAAGCCCTTAATCTTCGCGACAACGGATTCAATGTTATTATAGGCCAACGAAAAGGCGGTAAAACCTGGGACAAAGCGCTGCAACACGGATGGATTCCGGGCGAAACACTTTTTGAAATTGAGGAAGCCGCACAACGCGGAACAATCCTTCAATTTTTGTTATCCGATGCCGGACAAATTGCTACCTGGCCTTCTATCAAGCCACATCTTACCCAAGGCAAAGCTCTCTATTTTTCGCATGGATTTGGGGTAACATTTAAGGAACAAACCGGAATCGTTCCTCCGCCTGATGTGGATGTCATCCTCGCGGCTCCGAAAGGATCGGGCACGTCCGTACGGAGGTTGTTCCTGCAGGGTAAAGGAATTAATTCCAGCTATGCTATTTTTCAAAATGCCACTGGCCGCGCCAAAGACAGAGTTATCGCGTTAGGTATAGGCGTTGGCTCAGGCTATCTGTTTGAAACCGATTTCAAAAAAGAAGTTTATTCTGACTTAACCGGAGAGCGTGGTACGCTGATGGGTGCTATTGCCGGAATATTTGAAGCTCAATATGAAGTGCTCCGCTCAAAAGGCCACTCTCCTTCCGAAGCCTTCAATGAAACCGTAGAAGAACTGACGCAAAGCCTGATGCCATTAGTGGCCGAAAATGGAATGGATTGGATGTATGCCAACTGCTCTACTACTGCACAACGCGGAGCCTTAGATTGGAAAAAGAAATTCAAAGCTGCTACCCTACCTGTCTTTAAAGAACTGTACGAAAGCGTAGCCAGCGGGGCCGAAGCCAAACGTACCATTGATACTTGCAGCAAGCCCGACTATCGCGAAAAGCTGGCTGACGAACTTAAAGAACTTCGCAACAGCGAACTTTGGCAAGCCGGTGCAGCGGTGCGCGCACTACGCCCTGAAAAAGAAAAAGTTGAAGCCAGCATGATCAACTGACACTATCTGTTTTCGTATAAAAAAACCGAATCTTAAGGTTCGGTTTTTTTATGTCAATAAATACTCATCGAACAAGCTGTACCCGTTTATAATCGGAGGATAAAAAAAATGTCTGCTTTTTGGTACGTTTAGTTGAATCGGAAGCTGTTTTATTTAATCGATACTCGCAGTCTATCTGGCGGCTTAGTATTTCATCCTCGTCTTTGTGGTATTTGTTTAATTGATATTGCAAATATTTCAGTTCAAGCAGTTGTTGCTCAGTAAAGTTTTTCAGTTCAACAAAACTCTTGCTATACGACTCAAAAAATGAATCGTCTTTAAATTTATCTTTTAGCATAGCCAATGAATCTAACCGTTGATTGGTTTTATTTAATAGTTGTGTGTTGTACAAAATATCCTTGGCAATGTTAGAGCGAACTGTATCCACCGGTAAAATGAATTTAAGTTCTTTTGAATAATCGGCCACCAGCCACTGAAGAGAATCAATACCCTTGATAACTCTTACCTCTTGAAGCGTAACTAACTCCGGATAAGTTCCGGCTGGCAATCGTCTGATATACCGGATATATTCGGAGATGGTATCCTTTTTTCGGTCATGCTTACAAGAAACTAAAAGCACGACCGCAAAAGCAACTCTTAAAATAGTCTTCATCATTTTTTTGTATAAAATATAAATGCGAAAATAACCGTCTGTATTGGTTTGATCAACCGCACAGAGAAATACATTAGGCATTTAGGGATAAATGCCGAACTTTGATAAAACTATTCAATTGATAACCCTATGAAAAATAATATGCTGCTAGCCGTACTTTTTTGCTTCTTCGGCTCGGTTGGGTTCGCCCAAAATATTAATACTTTGAAAGTGGATGCGTTTGAGAAAAAATTGGCAGCTACTAAAGAAAAAACGATCCTAGATGTGCGTACCCCGGAAGAGTTTAAAGAAGGCCACTTGTCTGGAGCACAACAACTCGATGTGCATCAAAAAGATTTTAGAGAAAAAGCGGCCAAACTGGATAAATCCAAACCTCTATTTGTCTATTGCTTGGGGGGCGTACGAAGCAGGTCGGCTGCATCTATCTTAGCGAGTCTTGGTTTCTCTACGATCTACAACCTCGAAGGGGGTATTCAAAGTTGGGAAGCCGGTAAAAAGCCCATCGTAAAATAAAGCCGGATTTAATTTACAATTTATTAACTAAAATATTGTTTTGATAATCAGTTGCTTACAAAAAAGTAATTAGATGTTTAAACATATATTTAGGCATTTGCGTTATCGTTGCAACAAAATTAAATCACTTACATGAAAAAAATTAATCTATTTATTGCAGCCGTGCTCGTAGCAGGGGCAGCCGCTGCACAAGGAACCTGGACTATAGACAAAGCCCACTCTAAAATCAGGTTTACCGCCACGCACATGGTCGTTGCCGAAGTGGAAGGATATTTTAAAGACTTTGATGCAACCGTAACCTGTACCGGAGCCGACTTTAATGGCGCTGATGTAGAGTTTACCACAAAAGTGGCTTCGCTCACTACCGAAAACGACCAACGCGATAATCATTTAAGATCCGATGATTTTTTCAATGCCGAAAAATTTCCTGAAATAAAATTTAAAGGCAAATTGGTAAAGAATGGGAACAACTATGAACTGAAAGGCGATTTTACCATGCGCGATGTAACCAAGCCTGTTTCGTTTGAAGTAACCTACGGTGGCAACATCGAAGCCTTTGGTGGCCAGAAAGCCGGTTTTAAATTGAACGGAAAAATTAACCGTTTTGATTACAACTTAAAGTTTGATAAAAAACTAAAAGCCGGAGATTATATTGTAGGTAAGGAAATTGAGATTACCTGTAAAATAGAATTAAACAAGAAAGCTTAACTAATATTTAAAAAGGCTGCTCTCAAGGCAGCCTTTTTAATATACTTAAATGAAACTGGAAGAAGAGATAAAACAAACCCAATTCAGAAATGCACACCACAAAGCGGTAATTAACTTACTTTTTACTGCCGGTTGGATGGTTACAAAAACCAAAAATTTTTTTAAAGGGTATGGTATTACCAATACCCAGTTCAACATCTTGCGCATTTTACGAGGGCAACATCCAAAGAAATTATCGGGTAGAGAAATTAAATCGCGTATGCTCGACAAAAGTTCAGATGTTTCGCGGCTGCTCGATCGTTTAATGACTAAACAATTAATTGAAAAAGTACAAAGCCCGCACGACAAACGAGCTTCGAGTGTTAAGATCAGTCAAAAAGGATTATCACTTCTAAAATCCATTGATCTTAAAATTGATGAAACCGACAGTAATCTGTTAGGGATTAATACCGCAGAAGCGAATCAGTTAAACAAGCTGCTCGATAAATGTCGAGCCTGACCTAAACCTTGGCCAACTCATCATTTACGAAACACATCAATTCGCCAATATATTTTTTACTAAAATCGAATTTGATGCCGGCTGCTTTATAAAGTTCAGGAATAGTAGCCATATTTCCTTTGCGCAGGGCATTCATGTAATAATTCAATCCCTCTGTTTTATTCTTCTTGAAATTCCGCCACACCGCAATAGCCCCCAATTGTGCCATACCGTACTCGATATAATAAAATGGAACTTCGTATAAGTGTAACTGCTTTTGCCAGAGATAATCTTTTGCCTGTTGCAATCCCGACCAATCGGTAACCGTATCAGAAAAACGATTAAAAATATGGTTCCAGTTTATTTTTCTTTCATCCAACGAGTGCGCGGGATTTTCATAAACCCAATGTTGAAACCGATCAATTGTAGCTACCCAGGGTAATGTTTCAATAATATCTTCCAGTTGGTCGCGCTTGGCCCGGGCTAATTCGCTCTCCTGCTGAAAAAATAAATGCCACTGATCCATCGAAATCAATTCCATACTCATACTGGCTAATTCGGCCACTTCCATCGGAGGAGATTTAAAATCATTTAACTCTAAATTCATGGTCAAAAAATTATGCACGGCATGGCCGCCTTCATGCATCAGGGTGGTCATATCGCGCATGGTGCTGGTGGCATTCATAAAAATAAACGGCACCCCAATTTCGGCCAGAGGGTAGTTATACCCTCCGGGTGCTTTTCCTTTGCGCGACTCCAGATCGAGGTGCTCCATTTCGCGCATCGTTTTCAGGCATTCCCCTAAATAAGGATCGAGATTTTTAAAACATGCAATAGATTTCTCAGCCAGATCATTTCCGTCCTTAAAAGCTTTTAGCGGTTCGCGCCCCAAACTGTCAACCGCCTTATCCCACGGACGGAGTTGGGCCACCTTCAAATCGCGTTTTCGTTCGGTTGCCAGTTGGTTTAGAATTGGCACTACTTCGCTCTCGATAGAATCGTGAAAAGCAAAACAATCGGCCGCAGTATAATCAAAACGGCCGTAAGCCTTAAACTGATAATCGCGGAAGTTTTGGAAACCTGCCTGCAAAGCTACTTGATGACGAAGTGAAATCAATTTAGAATATAAGGCATCCAGTGTATCTTTATCTTGCAGCCTACGGTTCAAAATTTTGTGATACACTTCTTCCCGCTTTACGCGATCCGTAGATTGTAAGATGACGGCAGCCTGTTGCAAGGTCATCTCTTGTTCGTTTATGGCTACCGTCATAGCTCCTGAAACCGATGCATATTTTTGTGTTTCCGTGTTGATCTCGGTAAACAGTGGAATATTTTCTTCACGAAATAGTTCGATTTCCTTTTTCAGGTTGCGGATCATCAGATCATAGCCTGCAACATGCTCCAGTTCTTTAACAAAAGGTGAATCGATCACTTTCTTGTTCAACCGATCGGCATACGGAGCCAGGAGTGGCTGAATTTCTTGCACAAAATACTGATAGGCCTTGCTATATTCCTCGTTGTCGGTATAGCACGTCATACGGATATAGCGCCAACCCATATCTTCGCTTACCACCGATTCCAGTTCGCTGCGATCGCGAAGCCATTGTTTTAATTCCTCTACGGAATGAATCTTCCGGTTCTCGAGCGAATCAAAAAAAGGTTGAAGCGATGACCAGTTAGAAAGTTTAAAATCAGATGGAAGGAATTGACGAGCCGGTGCCTGAACGATCATTTGTTATGCTAATTTATTCCATGCAATAAACTGTAATTTTTTGATGAATACCAGACTTAGCTATACGAAACTTATGACTCTACCCCAACTTCAACCAGTGCAATCGGTTTCATTTTAAAAAACTAAAGACATACCTAAAAAAGGTCAGAAGAAAACGAATTGTATGTTACATTTGAGATTGAGAAAGTAACAGATGAAGTCCAACAAATATTTTGTCATTGATTTTGACAGCACTTTTACCAAAGTAGAAGCCTTTGATGTATTGGCCGATGTTTCGCTGAGCGGCCATCCCGAAAAAGATTCTATCAAAAAGAAAATTGTCGAAATTACCAACCAAGGCATGGATGGAACACTGTCGCTTCGCGAATCCATACAAAAAAGGATTGAACTGCTCGCGCCCGAAAAAAAACATATTCGCTCGTTGGTTACACACTTAAAAGGCCTGGTATCTGAGTCCTTTAAACGAAACAAAGATTTTTTTACCTCGCATGCGGATAATATTTATATCATCTCGAATGGGTTTAAAGAATTTATCGAACCGGTAGTAACTGAATTTGGGGTGAAGGAAGAAAATATCCTGGCCAATGAATTTGTAACCGATGGCAATGGTAAAATAATTGGTGCTGATACCAATAACCCGCTTTCAGCCAATAACGGAAAAGTAGAAACGCTAAAGCAGTTAAATTTGCCGGGCGATGTGTATGTTATTGGCGATGGCTACACCGATTACGAAATTAAACACGCAGGGTTAGCCAATAAATTTTATGCTTTTACCGAAAACGTAGAGCGTGCCAGTGTACTAATAAAAGCGGATCACGTTGCCCCAAGCTTAGACGAATTTTTATACTTAAATAAATTGAATACGGCCATCTCCTACCCCAAAAACAGAATCAACGTATTGTTACTGGAAAACGTGCATCCCATAGCCGTTGAATTAATGAAAGCCGAAGGCTTTAATGTAGAAACCTACCCTGCCGGGTTAGACGAAAGCGAACTATGCGAAAAAATAAAAAACGTATCGGTGCTGGGCATCCGCAGCAAAACACAAGTAACAGCTAAAGTATTGGAGCAGGCCAGCCGACTAATGAGCATTGGCACCTTCTGCATCGGCACTAACCAAATTGACCTGAAAGCCGCTACCAAAAAAGGGGTGGCTGTTTTTAATGCTCCTTTCAGCAACACCCGCTCGGTGGTAGAGATGGCCATTGCCGAAATGATCATGCTTATTCGTGGATTTTATGATAAGTCGAACAAGATGCACCAAGGTCAATGGGATAAATCCGCTAAAGGAAGTTTTGAAGTGCGGGGCAAAAAACTGGGCATTATCGGTTATGGAAACATTGGCACCCAATTATCTGTGCTGGCCGAGAACCTGGGCATGAAGGTTTTATTTTTTGATAAAGAAGAAAAACTGGCTATGGGCAATGCCACCAAATGTAAAAGTTTAAAGGAACTATTGGGCGAAGCTGATGTGGTGTCCCTTCATGTAGATGGCCGCGAAAGCAACACTCATATTATTGGAAAAGCTGAATTTGCGCAAATGAAAAAAGGCGTGATTTTCCTTAACCTGAGCCGGGGCCATGTGGTTGATGTAAAAGCCCTGCGCGAAAATATATTGAACGGAAAAGTAGCCGGCTGTGCCGTAGATGTTTTTCCATACGAACCCATCAGTAACGAAGAAGAATTTGTTAGCGACCTGCGCGGGCTACCCAACACAATTTTAACTCCACATATCGGAGGCAGTACACTCGAAGCACAAGAAAACATCGGTCAGTTTGTTCCCGGCAAACTAATGGACTACATCAACAACGGAAGTACCAGCAACAGTGTAAATTTTCCGAACCTTACGCTGCCTACATTAGAAAATGCACACCGGCTCATACACGTCCACCACAACGTGCCCGGTATTTTGGCACGGATTAACCAAATCTTGGCCGACCATGGAATTAATATTGTGGGGCAGTATTTAAAAACCAACGAATTGATTGGCTATGTAATTACCGATATCAACAAAGAATACAACAAAGAGGTAATTAAGCAACTGCGTGCCATTGAGCATACCATTAAGTTCAGGATATTGTACTAAAAAATGGCACTAAAAAGAAATGATCACGGCCCCCTCATGTTGAAAAATAGAAGGCTTTATTTTAAAAGAGCGCTCTATGTTTTCTTCGGTTAGTACTTCCTCCGGTTTTCCAAAAGAAGCTACTTTTCCTTCGTTCAGCAAAAGAATAGAATCTCCGAATTTAGATGCCAGATTCAGATCGTGTACAACCCCTACAATAACTAAATCATTTTTTTGTTCAAACAACTGAAGTTTGGCCATAAATTGATATTGAAAATTTACATCCAAAAAAGTAAGTGGTTCATCCAAAAAAAGATAACGACAGCGCCCGGGTGTAGAAAACCAGATCTGAGCCAATACCCGGGCAAAGTTTACCCGTTGTTTCTCACCACCGCTTAAAGTGGAGTAGTCGCGGTCGGCCAGTAAATTTATTTCAAAATAATGCATCGCCTCTCGCACCGCTTGTTCATCTTGTTTTCCGGGGCTTGTGGTAAAATGCGGGTATCTTCCCATCATCACTACTTCCCAAACCTTTAGCGGAAAAGCAATTTCGGTATGCTGCGAGAGCACCGCTCTAAATTTTGATAAATGCCGAAGCGAAATATTTTGCAGGTTTACTTCTTCATAAAAAATATTTCCATCATAAGGAATTTGTTTACTCATGGCCTTGATAAGGGTAGATTTTCCCGAGCCGTTCGGGCCGATAATCAGGTTTATCTTTCCCGGAAAAAAAGAAACAGAAATTTGATTTAACAATTTCTTAGAACCAATTGAGGAAGATATCGTATCCAGTTTCAGCATCAGAAATAATGTCGGTTTCTTCTTAACAGTAAAATAAAAACCGGAACACCAATAGCCGAAGTAACAATACCTATGGGCAACTCGGCCGGGGCTAAAAGAAGACGTGCCGCAAGGTCGGCTAAGCTCAGGAGAAGAGCACCCAGTAAAACACTGCCTATCAATAAATAACGATTATCCGATCCTTTTATTAACCGAAGCAAATGCGGAACAATTAAACCAATAAAACTAATCACTCCCACAAAAGCCGTTGCTACTGCTACCAATACAACCGTAACCGTTAGCACACTTACTTTAAGCCGGTTCATGTTTACGCCTAAGTAAAGAGCTTCCTCTTCACCCATGGCCAATGCGTTTAATGATTTGACCAAACGAAGCGAAACCAAAAAACAAATCAGGGTAGAAGCACCGATGACTAATACCGAGTTCCAGTTCGCTCCTGACAAAGTGCCCAGGTTCCAAAAAGTGATAGACCTCGCTTGTGGGTCGCGCGCCAAATACGACATCAACCCTACCCCGCTCAGGCAAAGAGCATTAACGGCAATACCCGTAAGAAGTAATGAAATAATAGATTGGGTTCCACCCTTCCGGTGCGAAAACAAAAAAACAACTACCGTTGCCAGCGCTCCGCCTATACTGGCTGCCAGGGGTAACGTCCACACGCCTGCATTAAATTGAAAAGTAGCTCCCAGCACAAAATAGAGTGAAGCACCGAATGCTGCCCCGCTCGATGTGCCCACCAGGCCGGGCTCTACAATCGGGTTGCGAAACAGGGCCTGCATCAGCACGCCCGCCATAGCCAGGCAAGCTCCTACCAATAAACAGGTAATTGCTCTGGGCAACCGGATATTTAAAAAGATACGTTCGTTTAAGGTGAGCGCATCCGAAGAAAAGTAATTGGATACCGATGAAAAAATTTCTTCAGAGCTGATAATAATAGCGCCCCAACGCAACGAAAAGAAAAAGACAACCCCTAATGCGATTGACAAGACAATCCAAACTGTAGTATAATTTCTATTGAGCAGCATTCTGACGAATGAGCTTTTGTAACCTAAGAACAATTTCGCCCGTGCGTGGTCCGAGATACACCATGTCATGCTCTTCTACACGGAAAATACGATTACTCTTGGCGGCTTTTGTGCCGGCCACACCGGGTAATTCTTTAATCTTATCTAATGAGCCTAATTGGTCATAGCCAAAATCGGTAAGCAGAATAACGTCTGGGTCGGTCTTGGCTACTAACTCAGATGAAAGTTGCATCATGCCCCGTTCGCCATCCAACGGAATTTCTCCGCCTGCCCAGTTAATCAGTTTGGCCGCGGTAGAGTGCTTTGTCATAGTGAGGTACACATTGTTGGCTCGGCCGAAATGGATAATCATTACTTGCGGCTTACCCTTCAGCGAAGGGGCAACGGCCAAAGCGGTTTTCATATCCGTATCAATTTTGGCATTTAGCGAGTCGGCTTCCTTCTTTCTTTTAAAATACGCACCCATTTCCGATATCAATGTCTTGGCTGATTCAATATCTTCCCCTTTAGTCTTAAATACCATCATAGGGATTTTCAAATCCTGCAGTTGTTTCATCACCTGCTCCGGTCCCACGTTGTTATCATGAATAACCAGGGTCGGTTTAGTAGAAAGAATTCCTTCGGCACTTAATGCACGATGATACCCCACCGTTTGAAGTTTTTTAATTTCAGGAGGATAGGTGCTGGATAAATCTACTCCCACCAAATCTTTTTGAGCCCGTAAAGCAAAAATTATTTCATTGTATTGTTTGGAAAGGCAGACAATACGTTCCGTTCGCTCCTCTTTATGTTCTTTATTGCCAAAGCGCCCACAAGATGCGAGTGTTCCGGCTATAAAAAGTATGATTATTTTTTTCATGAGCTTAAGTGTTTAGTTTAGGTGTCTGTTCGTAACGGCAAGCTATAGATTCGGAAGATTCTACCATAGCTTGCCGGTAAGACAAATTAAAAAGTATATTTCAAATTAAGTCCTCCAAAATAATTTACCCAGCGCGGGCCTGGCAAATAGGTATCCGGTTGCTGGTTGATAAACACCATTTGGTAATATTGTTTGCCTGCCAAATTATTAATTCCAAAGTAGGCATCTACCGCCAGGTGTGTACCTAACGTTTTGCGAAAACCAATTTTTGAATTGATCAGGTCATACGCGCTCGTCATCAACAACCCGTCTGAGGTAATCGGCATGGCATCGCGGTGCATATATACTATGTTAAAATAAATACCTTGATTCGATAGTACATCTACCCCGGCATTGTAAACATTTTTAGGTACACCGGCCACCGCCTTGCCTGTGTAATCGGTCGGAGCCGCCAATGCATTATTTTGATAAGTATAGTTCTTGTATTTAAAATCAGAATATGTATAATTAATAAATGGCCTCACCGACCGAAGCAAGCCTTTATCAGCCTGATAGGCTTGGTACCAAACCATTGCCTCTACCCCATTATTATCAAGCTCTCCGCTATTGATAACGTACGTATAAGCCGTGGCGGTGCCGGCCGAATTTAATACAGCCACCGAAGTCATTTTGTTAGAAAAAACAGCATTGAAATACGCCAACGTATAATCTAATTTTCCTTTAAGCAGACTTCCCTTCGATCCAAATTCAACTTGCTGGCCAAGTTCCGGTTTTAGTCCGGTATTTACTTTTCCGGCCAACGGGGTGTAGATGTTGGATGATACCGGAGCTTTATATCCCTGTGAATAGGCGGCATACACCGTTAGATTTTTGCCAATCAATTTACTGAGCGATACCGAAGGCGACACCAGATTTTGGTAGTTCATGTTATATGTAGTGGGCACCGTGTTGCCGGGTATGTTATTGGCGGCCACATACATTTTATCATACAATACAATATTCATCGAACTTGATCCGATTCCGGCCGTCAGGTTGTATTGATGAGGCAAGGTGAGGGTCCATTGGGTAAAAACTGAATACGTAGAGTTGATGGTTGTCTGATTACTGCGCATCGTGCCAATAATATTATACCCGGTAGGGTTAGCATTGTTCGGCACCATGCCATAGGCTATGCTTTGGGCGTATTGCCGTTGCGCTTCAATACCCGCTATGCCCGACAATGAAATTTGTTCGCCCGCCTTAAATCTAAAATCAAAAGTTGACCGGAGGCCGTAGTTCACAGGGGCTTTGTCTGTCCACCCGCCAGCCGAACTGGCATTATTGCTCATGGCCGATCCAAACAACGTAGTGAAGTTAGAAATCTTTTCATTGAACTTATAAGTGTGGCCTATGCCAGCCCGGAAACTGATAATGTTGGAGTGTGCATCGTTTTTAATGTAAGCCGGATTTCCACTGTAGTTCAGCGTATCGTATTGTGCTTTAGAAAGCTCTCCGTTACGTTGGTCGTAACTATTGCTGTACCCTAAATAAGTGGTGAGGGATTGTTTCTCATTCAACTTAAATTGCCCCATCATATTCACAAAATCTTTAGTTGATTTTGTATGCTGCATAAATCCATCATAGTTTTGACTTCCATAATTAATTAACAGCGATGAGTGAGGCCCGCCTGTTTGTATTGTGGTAGTTGACCTTCGCAACCCATAAGAACCAAACATCGTATTTTGGCTCAACGAAGTTTTGTTAGGTTCAGCTTTTACGGTTTGCAGATTTACTACACCCGAAACCGCCAAACCATACAACGTGCCGGCAGGGCCCTTTACAATTTCTACATTGTTTACCGAACCAAAGTCAATGTCATCTAATACAGTAATGCCTTCGGCATCGGTAAGCGGAATACCATTGAGATAGGCCTTAATGCCCATACCGTCAAAATTGCTATTGGTGCCCCGCACCCCGGGGCCACCGGCACCGTATCCGCGAATGTTAAACTGTTGGCCAGCCGAAACGGTTCTGCGCTGCATAAAAACACCTGGCACATTGGCGTTTACCGCATCATCTAAAAATAAACCGGTGCTTCTTTTAATTTCTGTTTCCCCCAGTTTGGAAATAGAAGCCGGTTGATTAAGTACTAATTTATTCTGAGTAGATGTGGCCGTTATTTCTACCCCCTCCAAAATAACGGTAGAAGGCGTAAGTATAAATTGCATTGGAGCTGAACAATCGCTTATAGCTTGGCTTTGCAGTTCAAACCCGATGTGCGATATAGAAATTGTAGCTCCGGGTTTGCAATCAATAGAAAATAACCCACCCGCATCGGTTAGGCCTACTGCCTGATCGGCCACTTTAATAGTAGCATCGGCCACTGGCAAACCATTTCCGTCAGTTACTTTTCCGGTAAGTGTCTGAGCCGATATCGTGGAGGTAATAAATAAAAAAAAGATAAGGTAAAATATATGCTTCATGTTACAATATTGTTTTGATAGATAAACATCCAATTAGGAATAATAAAACAATTAGCGAACTATGTTACCGCTCATTGTTTAGCTAAAAAATATAGCAGACAAATTCAACACCTGGATGTGTTAACCTTTGCTAAAAAAAATTAAAACATAGTGCGCGGAGGAGGGGTAATAAGATTGGGGGGAAGAGAGCTATAAAGATCTGCCGTTCGGTTCATTTTAGGAATCGGGCTGATTGCCGGGCTGCATGTAAACACAGTGAGGGATTCATAAAATTGAACATACGGCATTGTATTGTTTCCCGGCTTACTGTCGAATTGTTTTAAGTAGGAGAAAAACATTTCCTCGAAAAGATCATTCTGACAAAAAATTTCCACGATGTCGCCCTTATCTACAATACTGGCCACATCATACATTTTGCCATTTCTTTCAAACTCCACATTCGGTTCGGCCCATTGTACGGATCGGAATTCCTCGGCTGTTAAAGTTAGAATGATCGTCTTTGTGTTATCCGTCTTTACCCATTTCTGAAATGAGCTGCGATGAGAAGTGAGAAAAAAACCAGTTGAAATGCACAGCAAACTGAACGTGTAGAAAGACAGTAGTACCCCGATTGCAATTTTTTTATAAAACTTCATTGATACCCTAAGCCTACGAAAATAACAGACTATAAAAAAATAAAATGTTACAGGCGGCTATTGGGCAGCCATTACTTTTTGTAGTATCCTAAGGCTTCGGGCATCCATCCTTGCAAGTCTTTCACGCGGTTTTCGTCTGATGGGTGCGTGCTTAAAAATTCGGGAGGTTTTTGCCCGGTGTTCATTTCAATCATGCGTTTCCAAAACAAAGGTGCATGGTTGGGGTCGTATCCGGCAATCGCCATAAAAATTAACCCGATGTGGTCGGCCTCCGACTCGTGCTGCCTAGAAAATTTTAACATTCCTAAATTAGAGCCCATGCCTACGGCTTGCATTAAAAGTTGTTTGGTAGCGGTAGGGTTTTGCCCCAGCGCAGCACTAAGTGTACTTAATCCCAACTGCTCAATCAATCCTTGGCTCATGCGCTCGCGCCCATGGTTGGCAATGGCGTGCGCTACTTCATGCCCCATCACCACAGCTACCCCGTTTTCATCTTTACATATCGGAAGTATCGCTGTATAGAATGCTACTTTACCACCGGGCATGCACCAGGCATTTACAGTTTTGTCGTCTTGAATTAAATTAAACTCCCAATTAAAACCGGCCAACTGGTCGCTCCATCCTTTGCTGGCCATATACTGCTCTACCGCACCTTGTATGCGTTTACCTACTCGCTTAATCATTTCAGTTTGTTCCACATTAGTAGAGAGCGGCCCTTTTCTGATTACATCTTGATACTGACCGGCCGACATGGTGTTAATTTCCGAACTGGATACCAAATCTAACTGCTTACGTCCTGTAACGGGAACGGTAGAACAGGATTGAACAAAGAATAAAAAGATCAGAGATATAAAACGAAAAGACATATTTTTTTTGATGGCAAGTTACATGTTTAATGACTGAAGTTACAAGTCCGCAATAACTTAATGTGCCAAATTGTAGCTACCTTTACTGAAATATTTATCTATGCGAATATTTGCCATCGGCCGTAATTATGCCGAACACATTAAGGAACTGAACAATGAAAGACCTGACGAGCCAGTGATCTTTACCAAACCTGATACGGCCATTCTTAAGAACGGATCACCTTTTTATTTTCCGAATTTCTCAAAAGACATCCATCATGAAATAGAACTGGTACTGAAAATCAGCAAAGAGGGAAAAAACATAGAAGAAAAATTTGCCGGCAACTATTTTGATTCCATTGGTTTGGGAATTGACTTTACAGCACGCGACCTACAGCAGAAAGCAAAAGAAAAAGGATTACCGTGGGATATCGCCAAAGGGTTTAACAGCTCTGCTCCCCTATCCGACAAATTCATTCCGGTTTCTTCTTTTAAGAATCTGAACGATATCAATTTTAAATTGGAAATAGATGGCGAAGTAAAACAACAGGGCAACACCAGCCTTATGTTATTTAACTTCCACTACATTATTTCTTACTTATCAAAATTTTTTACCCTGCGCACAGGCGACCTGATTTTTACCGGTACTCCTAAAGGCGTGGGTGCTGTAAAAATTGGAAATAAACTGACGGGCTATCTCGAAAATGAAAAACTATTGGAGTTTGAGGTTAAGTAAATTGCTATTCTTTATCGGGTTTCTATGTGCTTCGGTGGCCTTTGGCCAGTTTAGCCCCGATAAAACTTTGCCCGCAAAACGAATTGAAAATGAGTCGTATCTTTTTCCCATTAACCCCGGCATGCAAAATGCGCTTACCGGAACCATGGGCGAATTGCGCTACACCCACCTCCATACCGGTATAGACATCCGCACCAATAATATGAGCTTACCCGTCAGGGCCACACAAAAAGGATATGTAAGCCGGGTTATTGTGGGAGCCTACGGCTATGGCCATGCCCTCTTTGTTAAACACCCCGATGGTAACGAATCGGTATATGCCCACCTCGATCGCTTCAATAAAAAATTAGCCCGGCATATTTTAAACAAACAATACGAAAGCAAGTCGTTCGATGTAAATCTGGAACTCAACCCCAATCAGTTTCCGGTTGAGCGTGGAGATACTATTGCTTTTTCAGGAAATACCGGGGGCTCGGCCGGGCCCCACCTGCATTTTGAAATTCGCGATACCTCCAACGAGGTATTAAATCCGCTCGACTTCCGGTTTTCTGAAATCAACGATGTGCTGGCTCCGGTCATACAAAAAATAGCCTTGCGTGCTATGAATGGGCAATCGCGCATTGATTATCAGTTCGGACGAAAAGAATATGTACCTATTAAAAACGGCCACGATTACTATCTGGCTCAGCCCATTTCGGTTGCCGGAAAAATAGGTATTGAAATACTGGCCTACGATCGGGTAGATTTCTCCCGCTTCCGCTGCGGCATCAATAACATTGAAATCCGCGTTGATAATCAACCGGTATTCACTCAGAAAATTAACAAGATAAATTTTTTATTCAATCGGCAAATAGCATCCATTGTTGATTATGAAATATTAAAAACACGTGGTATCCAGTTTAACAAACTTTACCGCGATGATGGAAACCAACTGTCTTTTTATAATGAATCCACCGGTAACGGGTTCATCTATATGTCAGACCAACCAAAGCAAGTAGAAATACGGCTTACCGATAATGCTGGAAACACCAGCCGATTACACATCACGCTTCAGCCGGTACAGAATATAAAAAATGAAATACCTCTGCCCGGCCCATTGGTTTCTTCCCATATCACAAACGAAAACATACTTAAACTAACCGTTCCCTGTGGCCAACGTGCTATTACATTTTTTGAAAAAGGAAATTCGCAACAAGTGGCACCTACCTATGCTCATGCTGAAAAAGGAGTCTATCTTTTCAATCTCCGTCAATCTATTCCCGATTCGGCCCAGACATGCAGTGGTATGATACGTTTTAATCTGCAAGATGCTATCCCCTCGGGTATTGATTACACTTATTACAGCGATTGGGCCATCGTTCATTTTTCGCCCGAGTCGCTTTACGATACGCTGTATCTGGAACAACATAAAAAAATCAGCAACGGGCGCTCCATCTATACACTGGGGAATACACTCAACCCGCTGAGAAAAGAAATTACCATTCAACTGAAGCCTACCAACGAAAAAATCACACAGCAGATGTCAGTTTACCGTAACAATGGGCGATACCACGAATACCTGGGCGGCCAGTGGAATAATGGAAGTATTCAATTTAAAACGAAAGAGTTAGGCGATTTTGTTTTACTGGCCGATTCGGTAGCCCCCGCCATCTATCGTATCCATTGCACATCGCAATCTGCCCGGTTTAGAGTTTCCGATAATCTTTCGGGGGTTGATTCCTACCGGGCCCGTATTAATGACGAATGGCTGTTAATGAAATACGATTATAAAACAGGAATTTTACAATCGGAAAAATTAGATAATTCTAAACCGCTGCAAGGGAATTTTGAATTGAGAGTAACTGACCGGTCCGGGAACGAAAAAATATACAGACAAAGAATTCTATAAGTCTTCACCTTCATAACTTCATCTATCCGACAAATTTTAACCGGCCATGGCTTTACCTATAGGAACAACCGCCCCCGATTTCTCAACTACCGATCAAAACGGAAACCCTGTACAACTTTCCGATTTTAGAGGGAAAAAAATCGTTCTCTACTTTTACCCAAAAGACATGACCCCCGGCTGCACAGCAGAAGCCTGTAACTTGCGCGATCATTATAAGATTTTGCAAAAAAAAGGTTATGAAGTGCTGGGCATCAGCACCGACAGCGAGAAGAGGCATCGTACGTTTATTGAAAAAGAAAACTTGCCATTCCGTTTATTGGCCGATACCGACAGAACGGTACACGCTCAATACGGTACCTGGGTAGAAAAATCTATGTATGGACGTAAGTACATGGGCACCGCCCGCATTACCTACTTAATAAATGAGGAAGGAAAGATAACCGATGTTATAGAAAAAGTTGATACTAAAAATCATACTACCCAAATTCTGGGCGAGCATTCCCTAAATCCCAAAAAGAAAACTCCCCAAAAAATAGCTAAGAAATCAATAAAAAAGGCAATCAAGAAACTTGCAAAAAAAAGTAAAAAGTAAGTCAGTGCAGGTTTAATTATCATCCATATCTTCGCACAAATTTTCAAAATGCATTCACAACCGGATTTCATTCACTTAAAAAAAATAGCCACACAACTGCGCAGAGATATTGTGCGTATGGTGCATGCCTGCCAAAGCGGGCATCCGGGCGGATCGCTGGGCTGTGCCGATTTTTTTGCAGCTCTCTATTTTCATGTACTCAGGCACAATCCAAAATTTAATATGGATGGAATAGGCGAAGATTTATTTTTCCTTTCCAACGGGCACATCTCCCCTGTGTGGTATGCTACGCTGGCTCGGGCAGGGTATTTCGATGTAAAAGAATTAGCCACATTTCGACAGATTAATTCGCGCTTGCAAGGACACCCCGCCACGCACGAACACCTACCTGGAATACATGTAGCATCAGGTTCGTTAGGGCAAGGCCTTTCGGTTGCCACCGGTGCCGCACAAACTAAAAAACTAAACCACGACCATCAATTGGTGTATGTACTAATGGGCGATGGCGAGCAACAAGAAGGTCAGGTGTGGGAAGCCGCAATGTACGCGGCCCATAACAAAGTAGATAACATCATCGCCACCATCGATTATAACGGGCAGCAAATTGATGGCCCGGTAGATAAAGTGTTGTCGCTGATGAACCTGAAAGCTAAATGGGAAGCCTTCGGATGGTGCGTTACTGAATTTAATGGAAACCACATGGAAGAGGTAGTGGCCGGGCTTGATAAAGCCAAGTCGCTAACCGGGCAGGGAAAACCAGTTATCAACCTGATGAAAACAGAAATGGGTTTCGGTGTAGATTATATGATGGGGTCGCACAAATGGCACGGTGTGGCGCCTAATGATGAGGAGCTAAAGAAAGCGTTAGCCCAATTAGAAGAAACCCTGGGTGACTACTGATAATTTCTATCCGGATTACAGAAGCCAGGGGATAACTGCAAGCAATAAGGTAATGATAATCCAAAGCAGAAGTTTGCGGTCAAAAGTTTTAATACGCTCCATGAATATCCGATAGTATGAGGAGGTGTACGTTTTGTGGAGAGTAAGGTTGAGTTTGCATTTATAGATTTTCATTTTTAACAAGTCATTAACAAGGCATCATGGCTAAATATACTTTCACTGAAAAAAAAGATACACGCTCGGGTTTTGGAGCCGGGCTGCATGAGTTGGGTAAACAAAATAATCAGGTGGTAGCGCTTTGCGCAGACCTTACCGGCTCGCTCAAGATGGATGCTTTTAAGAAAGATTTTCCTGATCGCTTCTACCAGACCGGCATTGCCGAAGCCAACATGATGGGCCTTGCTGCCGGAATGACCATCGGAGGCAAAATTCCTTTTACCGGAACATTTGCCAATTTTTCCACCGGAAGAGTGTACGATCAAATCCGTCAGTCAATAGCCTACTCTGGGAAAAATGTAAAGATATGCGCTTCTCATGCGGGCGTTACCTTAGGTGAGGACGGAGCCACACACCAAATATTAGAAGATTTAGGCATGATGAAGATGCTTCCGGGTATGACTGTAATTGTGCCTTGCGATTATAACCAAACCAAAGCAGCTACCATTGCTTTAGGTAAACACATAGGTCCTGCTTACTTGCGCTTCGGGCGCCCCAGCTGGCCGGTATTTACTGCTCCCGATCGCCCCTTCACCATCGGTAAAGCCGATAAAATGATTGAGGGAAGTGATGTATCTGTTTTTGCCTGCGGGCACTTAGTATGGAATGCCATCGAAGCGGAAGAAAAATTAGCCGCTCAAGGCATTAGTGTGGAAGTAATTAATCTTCATACTATTAAGCCACTCGATGTAGAAGCCGTTCTGGAATCTGTACAAAAAACAAAATGTGTTGTTACCTGCGAAGAACACCAACTAAACGGAGGTTTAGGCGATAGCATTGCGCAGACATTAGCAAGATTTTATCCGGCACCGATAGAAATGGTTGGCGTGAACGATACGTTTGGAGAGAGCGGAACCCCGGCTCAGTTAATGAAAAAGTATGGGTTAGGTCCCGACAATATTATAGAGGCTGTAAAAAAGGTTTTAAAACGAAAAAAGGCCTAACCGGCCTCTCTATTTTACCTGCCCAAACAGTAGAAAGTGGTGTTGCCACTACTACTGTTGGATCAGGTTACACAGTTTTAAACGCTATGGCAAATAGGTTTTATCTGTGTTGGGATTTCAAAATAGCGGGATCGCTTTCAATTTTCCTAAGAAAAGTAAAAAACTTTATTTTTTTGATAAAAAAGTGCCATTATACCCTAAAATAGGTCTTTTTAATGATGGAGGAAAATTATAAACAAAGAGGGTTAAGGAATAAATTAGTTAAAAAACTACGCCTAAAAGGCATCACTGATGAGGCCGTTTTGTCAGCCATCGGAAAAGTGCCTCGCCATCTGTTTTTTGAAGATGCTTTACTTAATCATGCCTATGAAGACAAGGCCTTTCCCATAGGCGAAGGGCAAACGATTTCTCAACCTTATACAGTAGCCTTCCAAAGTGAAAAACTTTCTATTAAATCTGGAGACAAGGTATTGGAAGTTGGTACCGGCTCAGGTTACCAGGCAGCCATTTTGCTCGAAATGGGCGCTCATGTCTATACCATTGAGTTTAACCGGAAACTTTACGAAACCGTAAGAGATTTCTTACCTCAGCTTGGCTATCGTCCTTATTTTTTTTATGGCGATGGCTCTAAAGGTATTCCGGCCAAAGCTCCGTTTGATAAAATCATTGTTACGGCCGGGGCTCCAATCGTACCTCAGGCTTTGCTCGATCAGTTAAATGAAAATGGAATTATGATTATTCCGGTGGGCAACCGCGAAACACAAAGAATGATTAAACTCACTAAAAAAGGAGGAAAAATTCTGAAAGAGGAGTTTAATCAGTTTGCGTTTGTTCCATTGCTGGGCGAGAGTGGATGGAGCCACCCAAAGTAACAATCAGCACTTCTCTCCTATTTCACATGATTCTCCGCTAGTCACCTCGCCCCCTATTTCGCGAAGTGCATTTACAAAAACATCAGCCGGTTGCGCTCCCGACACTCCATATTTACCATGGATGATAAAATAGGGAACCCCCGATATGCCCCGCTGGTAATTCATTTGCTCTTGCATTTTTACTTCGGCCGATAGGTCATCTCCGGAAAGGAATTTTTTTACTTTATCGCGATCCAGCCCTACGCTCACGGCAGCCTCTACCAGGTTTTCATTTTTTGTAAGATCAATTCCTTTTTCAAAATATGCATGCATCAGGGCTTCGTTCATCGTATGTTGTTTTCCGTATTGCTTAGCAAATGCAATCAGCCGGTGCGACTGAAAGGTGTTAGGCGAAACCGATTGTTTTTCAAAATCAAAATGAAGTCCTTCTGCTGCGGCCGTTCGGGCAGTATGGGCTGTAATCTGATTATAGCGGTCTTCTCCGCCAAATTTTTCAGATAAGTATTTTTTTTGGTTCATCCCCTCTGCCGGCATCGATGGATTGAGTTCAAACGGATGAAATTCAACATCAAAATCTATTTCATTTTTTAATACATCCATTGCTTTTTCAAGTCTTCGTTTACCAATATAACACCAAGGGCAAACCACATCCGAAACTACGTCTATTTTAATCCGTGCTTTCATGCTTTTAGTTTAGTTGTAAACAGGAATCTACTCTACAAGGTTCAAAATAAGCGAAATACACATTAGCAAATGTTTACCTTTGCGGCCTGAGTATGAAAAAAGTTGCTTTTTACACGCTGGGGTGCAAGTTGAATTTCTCCGAAACATCTACCATTGCGCGCAAATTTGAAGATAGCGGTTATCGCAAAGTGGATTTTACCGATACCCCCGATATTTTTATTATTAATACTTGTTCGGTTACCGAAAATGCGGATAAGAAGTGCAAAAAGGTAGTGCGCGAAGCCAGGGCTATATCGTCCAATGCTTACATAGCTATTATCGGCTGCTATGCCCAACTAAAACCCAAAGAAATAGCTGAAATCCCTGGCGTGGATGCCGTACTCGGGGCCTCCGAAAAATTCAGGCTGATCGAATTGCTCGATGGCTTCAAAAGACCGGAACAACCTCAAGTATTTAATACCGAAATTACAGAAGTAAAAAAATTCAATACATCTTATTCTTTATTCGACCGGACACGAACATTTTTAAAAGTGCAAGACGGATGCGATTACTCTTGTAGTTTCTGCACCATTCCACTGGCGCGCGGCAACAGTCGCAGCGATAGCATTGAAAACATACTAAAGACAGCCAACGAAATAGCCCGGACAGAGGTAAAAGAAATTGTACTGACCGGTGTAAATACAGGCGACTTCGGTTTGTATGAGGGCGAACGCAAAGAGCGATTTCTGGATTTGATCAAAGTATTAGATAAAGTGGAGGGAATTGAACGGTTTCGTATTTCCTCCATCGAACCCAACCTGCTGCACGATGAAATCATTGAGTTCGTAGCTCAAGCCAGGCGGTTTGCGCCTCACTTCCACATTCCGTTGCAATCGGGATCAAACAAAATATTAAAGATGATGCGTAGGCGCTACCAGCGCGAGTTGTATGCCGCCCGTGTAACCAAAATTAAATCCATTATGCCCTTGGCCTGCATAGGGGTGGATGTCATTGTTGGATTTCCAGGAGAAACTCAAGAAGACTTTTTGGAAACGTACCGGTTTCTGAACGAGTTAGATATCTCCTATTTGCATGTATTCACTTATTCTGAACGGGAAAACACCCTCGCCTCTACCCTGCCCGATTCGGTACCGGCCAAAACACGGCACGAGCGCTCTACCATGCTACACTCATTATCCGATAAAAAAAGAAGGGCTTTTTATGAAGCCAACCTTGGCAAAGAGTTTACGGTACTATTCGAAAATGATGTGGAGGATGGGCAAATGCACGGATTCACTGAAAACTACGTGCGTGTGGCCGCAAAATACGACCCTGTACTCATTAACGAACCCAAAAAAGTGCGGCTACAGTTCATCACTCCCAAAGGAGTGGGAGCTATCAGCGAAATAGACGATGTGGTTTTATCGCATTAGTTGCTTAAAGTATTTCTTTAGCATGCAAAATCAAGTACGATTGAAGTAAGGTTTTTAGGTAGCATCGCCAAAAAATAAGAAAAAAGAGTATTTTACTTCGTTTTTTTATTGGCGCTTACACATCTTTTATAGAGAGCGAGTACGCCAAAAGCAGGCTTGAGAGCTGCTCTACATTTGTGTCAACAAAAAACACAAACGTTATGCGCTTCCTACTCATTCTTCTCGCCATTTGCCTGCTGGCTTCTTGCACGACCGAATTTCAGTGCACTTCCTACGGCAATACCAACAACATTACGACCCACGGCAAAAAGTCGCAGTCTAAATATGCCCGCCATAACAAGCATCGCCTTTTATTCTAAGAAACCATTACTCCGTCTTTAATCTCAAGCTTCCGGTCGGCCATGGAAGCAAATTCGGAGTTGTGAGTAACAATAATAAAAGTTTGGCCGAAGTCTTTTCGAAGTTGGAAAAATAGAGCATGCAATTCTTCTGCATTTTTTGAGTCGAGATTTCCGCTGGGCTCATCGGCAAAAACCAATAAAGGCGAATTGATCAGTGCCCGGGCTACGGCAACCCGCTGCTGCTCGCCTCCAGAAAGGGCAGAAGGTTTATGATGTATTCGATGCCTCAGGTTCAGTAACCCTAGCAATTCTTCACCTCTCTCCCGCACCTGCTTACGTTCCATCTTCCCGATCATTCCGGGGATCATCACATTTTCTAATGCGGTAAATTCGGGCAACAGGTTATGAAACTGAAATACAAAACCCATGTTTTTATTTCTGAATTCAGCCAACGACTGGGCCGACTGATTAAATACATCTGTTCCGTTTACTTCTACCTTTCCGCCATCCGGCACATCGAGCGAACCTAAAATATGCAGCAACGTGCTTTTGCCTGCGCCCGAAGCACCCATGATGGCCACTATGCTGCCCCTTGCCACCTCCAGGTTTACTCCTTTTAATACGGGTAAAGATCCATACGATTTGGTTAGTTCAACGGCTTTAAGCATAGTACAAAAATTGGGTAGCAAAGCTAATTTGAAATAAAGGTTTAAAAAAAGTAGCTTGCTTCCAAAAATCAAGACTCATGAATATTCACGAATATCAGGCCAAAGAACTTTTGAAAAAATTCAAAGTAACCGTACAACGTGGCATCGTTGCCGATACGCCTGATAAGGCCGTGGCCGCAGCTAAAAATCTACAAGCCGAAACAGGTTCGAAATGGTTTGTGGTAAAATCGCAAATTCATGCCGGAGGGCGAGGGAAGGGCACCGTTAAAGAAACAGGATCGCGCGGTGTGGTGTTAGCCAAAAATTTTGATGAAGTCTTTGAAAAATCGAAAGCTATCCTTGGGGGAACATTAGTTACAATACAAACCGGAGCTCATGGTAAAAAAGTAAATAAAGTATTGGTAGCCGAAGATGTGTATTACCCTGGAGAAACTGAACCTAAAGAATATTATATGAGCATTTTGCTCGACCGTGCCAAAGGCATACCGGTTATCATGGCCAGTACAGAAGGGGGTATGAATATTGAAGAAGTAGCGGCCACCCATCCGGAGAAGATCGTAAAAGAATGGGTTGATCCATCTATTGGGTTGCAGCCCTTTCAAGCCAGAAAAATTGCTTTTGCTTTAGGCCTCGAAGGCAATGCGTATAAAGAAATGCTGAAGTTTGTCAGTTCTCTTTATACAGCCTACATGGGGTTGGATGCCTCCATGTTCGAGATCAACCCGGTTTTAAAAACATCAGACAACCGTATTCTTGCTGTGGATGGAAAAGTAAACCTGGACGACAACTCGCTATTCCGCCATCCGGATTTAGAGGAACTCCGCGATATTACGGAAGAGGATCCACTGGAAGTGGAAGCCGGAAAATCAGGCTTGAATTATGTAAAACTTGATGGTAATGTGGGGTGCATGGTAAACGGTGCGGGGCTCGCCATGGCTACGATGGATATCATTAAATTATCAGGAGGAGATCCGGCTAATTTTCTGGATGTGGGCGGTGGCGCCAATGCCGAAACTGTAGAAGCAGGGTTTAGAATAATCCTGAAAGACCCCAATGTAAAAGCTATTTTGATTAATATTTTCGGTGGAATCGTTCGGTGCGACCGAGTAGCCAACGGGGTGGTAGAAGCCTATAAAAAGGTAGGGAACATTCCCGTGCCGATCATTGTACGGCTGCAAGGAACCAATGCCGAAGAAGGAGCCAAGATTATCAAGGAATCAGGGTTAAAAGTGTACTCCGCTATCTTGCTTAAAGAGGCGGCTCAACGCATAAAAGAAGTCTTGGCCTGACCGGTTTCCTAATCCCAACAAATTGCATAAATTGCCATAATGAAAAAACAGAAACTCCTTTTGCTGTTTTCTTTTTGGTTACTTACCGATTGGGCGGGGGCACAAAGTTTTTATGCCGTCCGTAGAGAGCGTACACTTATGGTTACTGCCGGCACCGGATCGGCCACCTACTATGGTGAACTTTCTAATCCGGGTTCACTCATTAATTTACAGCCCAATCTTAATGTAGGATTACAGGCTTTTGTAACTCCTCGGATCAATGTTCGGGCAGAGCTTAACTGGTTTAGGTTATCCGGATCAGATGCTCAAGCTAGCGACCAAGCCCGCAAAGCAAGAGGATTATCGTTTCACACCAATGGCTTTGAGATTAGTACAGTGGGGGCAATTAACCTGTTTGCTAATGGCAACCGATACTATCGCAGGCAACAAATTAACTTATATGGGTTTGCCGGTATTGGCCTTTTGTATTTCAACCCACAGGCCGAATTGAAAGGAAAAAATTATAATCTTGAACCCCTCCATACCGAAGGGGTAAGTTACAGCCGGGTAGTGCCGGTCATTCCATTTGGGTTAGGTATGCGGGTTAAAATGGGGCCTAATACCAATATTGTAATCGAGGGGGGCTACCGTAAAACATTTACTGATTATCTGGATGACGTAAGTTCAAGGTACATCGCCCCTACTACCGACCCCATCAGAAACTATTTCATTAATCCGAACAATCCGGCTTATAATACATTAACACCCATTCAATCTGGCGAACAAAATAACTATAATGCCGGATCTAAACGCGGAAACCCCAACAATCCCGACAGTTATTTCTTGTTGAATGTAAAGGTTGAGTATTATCTTCCTATTCGCGAGGGAATTAACAGAAGAGGTAATGGATTGCTCTTTCAAAAGAAGCGTTCTTCTACCTACCGTTATAAAAAGAACGGAGCACTAAAACGAAGGTAAGCCAAGCTATTTGTCGAGTATTTCGTACCTCGAATAATTGCTTTTATACTCGGGCACCAATTCTTTCATCAGGGCTACACTTTTCAATTCATTTTTATCGTACAATAAATCATTAAAAAGTTCTACGTACCGATTGATTTCTTCGTAGGGATACTTCTTTACCCTGGCTATCATAATTTTTTCATGATGCGTAGAAATTGTATCCTCCTGATTGTTTAGCAGTTCTTCATAAAGTTTTTCTCCTTCGCGAAGCCCGGTAAAAACAATATCAATATCCTTTCGAGGCTCGAGGCCAGAAAGCCAGATCATTTTTTCTGCCAAATCGAGGATTTTTACCGAACTCCCCATATCAAAAATAAAAATCTCCCCTCCCTTACCCATCGTGCCGGCCTCCAAAACCAATTGACAAGCCTCGGGGATGGTCATGAAGTATCGAGTGATCTCCGGATGGGTTACCGTTACGGGGCCGCCTTCCTGTATTTGTTTTTTAAACAATGGAATAACGGATCCATTTGAACCTAAAACGTTGCCAAATCGGGTAGTAACAAATGCTGTACGTTGTTTGCCCTGTGTTTCAAGATAATCGTTATATGATTGTACATAAATCTCGGCTATCCGCTTGGCACATCCCATAACATTAGTGGGGTTTACCGCCTTGTCGGTAGATATCATAACGAATTTGGCCACTCCCCATTCAACAGCTAAATCGGCCACAGTCTTTGTGCCTAACACATTGCATTTAATTGCTTCTGATGGGTTACTCTCCATCATTGGAACATGTTTGTAGGCAGCCGCATGATAAACAATGGAAGGCCGATGCTCTGCAAAAATAGTACGCATCCGGTCGGCATCATTAATATCGGCCAAGTACCAGAATAAACGAGAGCTTACATCCATCGATCTGGATTCCAGTTCTAATTCATATAAAGCTGATTCTGCTTGATCAATAAGAATAATTGAACTTGGGTTAGCCGATGAAACTTGCCTGAAAATCTCCGAACCAATGGAACCGGCTGCCCCGGTAATCAATACTCTTTTACCGCGCAGATCCGATTCAATATTTCCATTCTTTAACTTAATGGATTCGCGACCAAGCAATTCTTCAATATTAAGATCTTTAATTTGATTAATACTCAACTCTCCCCTCACCCATTTCTCTACCGGTGGAACTGTGCGTACTTTAATTTGATTGCGCACACAAGTATCCACGACTTTATTCTTTCTATCCAGTGAAATCGTGGTGGCGGTAAAAATTACTTCATCTACGTTGTAGTCACTCAATAGGCTATTAAGGTCTATCACACCTGCATCAAAAATGGTAATTCCGTCTATTACCTTTCCAATTTTGTCGGGGGCATCTTCCAGAAACCCCACTACCTTCATACGCGGGGTTGATTCCAGCACATGACGGGTAATAATACCCGTTTGGCCGGCTCCAAAAATCATGATCCGGAGTTGATTGATCATCGAATTCCGGTAATAAGAAAACACTTGCTTAACCAGTAGCCGGTAATAAAACAAAAGCAAAAAAGAAGACAACCAACTAATCAAAATAACTGAATAGGGAATCAGGTTGGGTTTATGCCCCAGGCTAAGAATTAAATTAGTCGTTCCTACCAGGGTTAAATTCAATGCGTTCATATAAAAAATGCGAACGCCATCTTGTGTGCCGGTGTATCTGATAATTCCCCGGTGGCTGTTGGATAGTAAAATAGAGATTAGCCCACAAAAAGAATATAGAGCGATACCAAAACCGAACTGGTTCCTATCCAATTCATCCATTGAAAAATTGAACCGTAATAAATACCCCAATAGTACAGAAAAGGAAATCAGCGCTACATCAATAAAAATAATTACCCACCTCGGAAGAATTTTGAGGTTGCGGATAAAACGAATAAAAAGACGGATCACCGGCTGGTTTTTTTCTTCTGATCTGTAATCAATTTCTTAATACCATATAACCCTCCTAAGCCCAGCAAATACTCAATACCGGTAATTGGTACCGGTGGCGGGCAAGGCGGCTTAGGGCAAGGCCGCCCTCCTCCCGGCTGGGCAGAAAGGGTTATACTTACCCCTATAAAGAGAGACAAAATCAAGTATTTAAAAACTTTAATAATGCGTTGCATGGGTGGTTTAATCTTTTATCACGCGGATAATGGTAGTTGTGTTTCCCTGATTAATTCTTACAAAATAAATGCCGGCACTTTCGTGTGAAAAATCGTAACTGGAAACTTGTTTTTGTCCATCTCCCACAAATCCTAAAACAGATATCCGCGAGCCTACCGCATTGTACATTTCACCAAAAGCCTGATCAGCATCAGGAACTTCCAAATACAATGTTCCTTTTACCGGCACCGGGTAGGCTTTAATCTTATCCGATAGATTCTCTACTGCCGTAACCACCATGTCTTTGTTAGGAGCCGTAACCGAACAACCCTGCGAGGTAACTATTAACCCATACGTGCCCGATTGTGTTAAGGTAAGCGTTTGTCCCGTTGCTCCGCTTATAACTGATCCGTTTAAGTACCATTGGTTGCCTGCCGCATAGTTAGATTGTAGTGTAGAAAGACCGGTAACCGTTATGGTAGCGGGGGTAAGATTTACAATATTAGCTGTAACGGGAGACTTAGGTCCTTCGCATCCCAGATTGCTCGTCATGGAAACATAGTATGTTTTAGCTTTACTTAAACTGTCGGTAACAAACGTAGCCGATTGAACCGGGTAAGGAACGGGTGCATTAAGTGAATCGTACCAGTTGTAGTACCCGCTTCCGGTTGCCCCAGATGCGGTAAGCGTAACTGATCCCAGACCGCAAGAAGTAGAAGATAATACCGTAGGAGCTTTAGGAGAGGAAACTAAATTAACCGATGAGGTATCGGATAAAGACAGTGCCTGACAAAAATTATTAGACGCCTGAACCGTAAACGTGTTTTTACCTAACGCTAAGTTCTTAGAGGGTACTGTAAAAACAATATTCGAACCATTTCCCTGAACAGGCGAGCCTATGGTAACATTAGAGGACGATTTAAGACTATAGTAAAACTCAGAAGAGGTATTCTTGATTGTTACCTTAGCTAAAGTGGTATCGCAAACCATACTGCCATTTGCCACAATAGAAGGCGGCAAGTTAGAATAAGTAAACAATAGACTAAACCGAGTCGAATCTATAGAGGCCGGTTTGGTTTGATCAATAGAAAAAGAGTATGCCTGAGTCTGGCGAATATCTATCTGCGAATTGGGTATGTATTTATCTACCAGTTTTATTGATAATGAAGCTGGCATCGATTGAAATTCGCTAAACTCTAACGAATAATTACCCGATACAACATTGGTAATTTTTAATGGTACCGTCATCGCACAAGCGCTATTATCAAAAGGCATGGCGTGAATGGCAAACGGTTCATTAACCGGAGAAAGTGATGAAAGATTTAAATAACCATATTGGTTATTTAATTTTCTAGCGTCATACCGTTTATCAAACCCAACCGTAGCCGAATCAGAAAAATAGATTACGGTTTCATCGCGAAGAGCATTAACATCGGTAAGCGCCACCCGAATTAAATTAGAAGGCTCGGCCTGCCTAAAAAAAGTAGTTTGTTGACCCGCTACTTTTACATTTTCAGAGACCCCTACCACGGGAGCTGCTGCATTGGCATGCACCCAAAATCCTTGCCCGGTAGCCACATACTGAGTGCCTCCATTCGTACCTACACCATTAACATAGGCTGCAAAAACCGGGTTGGCTGTATTATAGTCGTCAATATAAATGGCATCGTCCACATTGGTTTTAGTCCATCCCGAGCCTGCCTTCCAATCTATCGTTGAAGGATAAGGGTTGCCCACTAAATTCCAGCCATCAGCCGATGCGTTGCCTGTATTGGTATAGGTTACCGGCAAATTAAACGAGCCGCTCCAGATAGGTCCTGTTAAAGACCATTTGGCCATGCCGCTGCCTGATACCGGTGGGTCGCTGCCAAAAACAAAAAGGGAATATCCTCGCCCTTTAACAAAACTTGCTGTATTGTCTGTTCCGTCAGCCGGAAAATCAGTCCAGCCAACATCAATACCTCCAGCCTGTGTTTCATTATACCAAGACATCGCGGCTGATCCCGGATTTGAGTTCGTTACCCCGGAAACCACACTGGCTCCGGTAAAATTACCGGTTATAGGGAGCGAGTTTTGAAGATCGGCCACGTTTGTGTTCACAGGTGATGATATATCATGATATACCTGATAGTTATAAGCCGCTACTCCTATTTTACTCATGTAGCGTTGCACGGTTACTTTCCCTGTGATAGAACTTCCGGCCGGAATAGTGGCAATGCTCGCATCAACGGTTGGCCGGTCGGCCGTAGATAGCAAGGTAAATGGACAACTTGCATTAATGGTTAAAACGGCCGGGTTAGGAACTCCTATTAAATTCACAATACCCAAAACATCTGCTCCGGCTGTGGTGGCCAAGGTTAGGTCATTGGCGTTGGTGCCTCCGGTAAGTGTTAAATTCGTAAATATTATTTTATTACTGCCCAAAATTTGTTTGGCCGTATTGCCTGAAAATAAAACCGTGCTGCCCGTTGCCGTAAAGGATCCGTTATTAGTCAGGCTTCCTGTTAACGGAAAAGATGCCGGTGTGGTAAAGCTTCCAGCCGCATCAATAACAAAGTTGTTAAAGGTAGGTATTGTTCCCGAAATAGTTACCGGAGCCCCCACATGAACCGTTCCGTTATTGGCGTTAAATGTTCCCGCATTTGTAAAATTTCCATTTAAGGTTAACCCGGTTGATGCCGCGGCAGACGATGCCGTAAAGGTTCCGTTATTAACCAATGTGCCAACCGAAACATTGTTCGATCCGGATGAAAATGTTCTGCCTGAGTTCGTAATGGTAAAGGCATTCGTAACATTTAATGCCTGCCCGGCCTGAAGAGTAATCGTTGTACCGCTGTTGTTATTCAATGTTACACTTAACACATTACCGGAAGAAGGAATTTCCAATCCGGTTGTTTTAGATGTGCCTGTATAAATAACATCCCAAGGGCCGCCTCCGGGGGAAGAGGTAGAAATTACACCGGCAGCGCGCGAAATGTTCGTACCATTGGCAAGGCTCAGGTTATTGGCTGTAATCGCCAGCGTACCAGCCGTAAGAGTAAGTGTGCCCGAAGCATTGGTCATGGACACAGGTGAAGATATATTGAACGTTCCGGCTGTCAGGGTCAGGTTATTGGAAACCGTTTCTGCTGAACTAGCCGTTAGGTTTCCTCCCGATTTATTTACTGTTAAGTTGTAAAAAGGCGTATTCGATGTTCCGGAAATGGTTTGCACATTGGCTCCCGTAAAATTAACGGTGCCCGTTCCGCCTGAAAACGTTCCATTGTTTGTAAAGTTACTTTGAATATTCCATGTTGCCGGAGCCGTAACGGAAGCCACATTGTTTATTGTAACGGCATAATAAGAAGGGTTTAAAGTACCCGAGATAACTGACGATCCATTAAAAACAACTGTACCTGTGTTGTTATTAAACGCTGTGCCTGAAAGTGTGAGGTTGCCAGTCAATGTCAGTGTGGCGCTGGACGAAGTAAAAGTGCCGGCCGTTTGACTTAAAAGAGAAGTAGAAACGGCATTAGCCGCACAAGTAAACGTTCCACCCGTTCCGTTTTGAGTAATGCCATCCGATCCAACCGAAAGAGCCTGACCTAACGTAATGGTTCCACCGGTCGTTGAAACTGTTAATCCCTTTATCTGTGGAGATCCGGCAGAGGGTATTTCTAAGCCTGTTGTAACACTGGCGGTTCCGGTGTAGATAACCGACCATAGGCCTCCTGAGGGGCTATTTGTTGTTATTGAACTGGGGCTGGCTCCGGTTACATTTCGGGTTATTACGGAATTGCTCCCCATCGTTAAAAGCCCAGGGGTGGAAATATTAAGGGTACCGTCTTTAAGGGTTAAAGAACTCGTTACATTCATTCCGGGTGCATTAACACCTACCGTACCCGATGCATTGGTATAATTTATAGTAAGGGATTGAACCGTGTTATTCGTATTTAAGAAAACAAGATCGGATGTAATGGCCGCCCCGCTATTCATGGTAAGGGTGGATGTTCCGCTGGCCGAGAGTGCTCCCGTTCCTGAAAAAGTAAGATCGCCTCCGGTCGTCAACGATTGATTATCGAAAGCCAGCACCGTGCCGGTTGCCAACGAAATATTTCCGGTTAAGGTAGTAGCCCCTCCTAATGTTACGGTACCATTACTAATGGTGGTGGTGCCGGTAACCGTAATCGGATTTCCAAAGTTTACTGTGCCCGAAGTGGTCCGGCTCACCGTTAGCGAACCAAATGTTTGAGTGCCTGACGGAAAGGGGAAAATACCAAATGCCCCCGATCCATTAATAACAAGATTAGAGTTAGCTGCCAAAGAAATGGTATTGCCATTGGGTGTAATCGTGCCACCTGTGGTAGAAGCTGTAAACATGGTAAGAGACCGGCCAGTACCTACGCTAAGCGAACCATTAGTAAAAATGAGATCATACGGAATAACCAAAATGGCCGCACCGCCATTGCCGGCATTTGCGGTAGTAAATGTAACTCCACTTGAGTTATCAATTTCGGTGGTTACATTTCCTGTACTGGGGTGTCCATTTCCCAAACTTTGTGCACCGGTTGCGCCTGCATACACAATGCGGCTTCCACTGGCATACGTTCTTACGCCAGAAGTTCTAATATTTCCTAAAGTTGTTCCGGTAACAATAGCCCCCGAAGGGTTAATTGAGCCGGCTCGTAATATGCCATTTAATGTAAAAGTGCCTGATCCTTGAATGCGCGAATCCGTTACGTTGTCCCACATATTAACCGGCATATTTAAAGTGGTCGATGAGCCCACTGTAAAATTCACTACAGAAGAAATAGTACCTACTGAATCGTTAGAGAATGTTTGCATTCCATTAAAATTGAAATTAACAGCCCCCGCCCCTCCGGTGCGCGTCAGAGTACCTCTTTTCAATAAGAAATTTCCCTGGTTCATATTCCAGACTCCATTACCGGCCCCGGATGAAAACGAAAGAAGCCCGTTGGCTCCCCCGGTATTCATGTTAAAATCACCGGTCAGGTTTAAGGTGTACGAACCGGTTGTTTTTAAAATAGATCCGCTGGTGTTGGTTGATTGGTAATAAAAATTACCTCCAATGTTTATAATAGCTCCTCCGCCCGTAGTAACAAAAGATAATCTTGAATTTCCTTTAACTACCAGGTTGTTTCCGATATTAACCAACGGAGTTTGTGAAGTTGCCACTTGTAACTGTTGTCCGTTCGTAGAATAGATAATAAAATCTGTTCCGACAGAGGTTAAGTTTCCGGCAAAATTTATAGTTCCGGTTTGAGCGCAATTCCAGGTAAACGTATCAAAGTTCTGACTCAACCCACTGGGCACCGTGTTTGTTGTTCCGGTTATATTGCAAAATGAACCAGCCACCCAGGTTGCTGTTACTATGTTCCCTCCGTTTTGTGAGTGGTTATAGTTGCCATTTACAGTAACTAATGAACTGGAACCTGTTACCGTGCCGCTATTTTGTAACGTTCCGTTAATAGTTGTTGGATTCGTAAGGTTAAGATTGAGAGTTATTCCTGCATTAACAACAAGTGTTCCATTCACCGTCAGGTTATCAATATTTAATACGGCTGTAACGGTTACCGTATGAGTTGCCAAAATTGTTTTTACAGCTGCAGACGTACCCGATGGAGGCGCTGCCGCTGCTGCTTGCCAGGACGATCCATTATAAATTTGCCAAGTAGAGGCCTGATTCCAATTGCCACTATGTGCCGTTTGGTAATCACCGGTAGTTTGACAAAAACTGTTTCCCCAGCTTATCAGAAGCACCAATAGCGCAAGGCCAGTAAATTTCACTCTCATCCCCTTTTGTGGTAAAATGCAAATATAAATTAAAAATACGAAGAATTACGGCAAATAAATCCACTTCAACTAAGCTGTGTAACCTGCGGTTTCAATCAATTTTTTAATAATTATTTCCTGATCTTCTTCCGATAAGCTGGTGCCGCTGGGCAGGCACAGTCCGTTTATAAACAAATGCTCAGCTGCACCCGAAAGATAGCTTGGGTATTGGTTAAAGGCAGGCTGCAGGTGCATCGGTTTCCATAAGGGGCGCGATTCAATGTTTTGACCTTCCAAAGCAAGTCGTATTTTTTCATTTAAACCGTTTTTTGATTTTACAGGCATTAATATGCTGGTTATCCATCGGTTAGAAAATGTATTTGAATTTTCTTCTTGAAATAAAAATCCATGTGTTTTCAACTCCGATTGGTAGGTTTCAAAGATTTTACGCTTTTGTTTCAGCCGTTCATTAAGCACAGAAAATTGCCCTATTCCAATACTTGCACTGATGTTGCTCAACTGGTAATTGTATCCAGTAGTTTCGTGATGATAGTACGGCACAGCACTTCGGGCTTGCCCTGATAAATATCGGGCCCTCTCTATCCAATCTTTGTTACATGACACCAGCGCACCGCCACCGGAAGTAGTAATAATTTTATTCCCATTAAATGAATAAATACCGATGTCGCCCAAAGTACCGGCATGTTGGCCCTCGTAAACTGAACCGAGCGCTTCAGCCGCGTCTTCCACTACCGGAATCGTATATTTTTTAGCTACGTTCCGTATCTCATTCATACAGGCCGGCATACCAAACAGGTGTACTACAATGATCGCCCTGGGTTTCTTGCCTAACCTGATCCGATCTTCAATGGCTTCTTCCAGTAATTGGGGATCTAAACACCAACTTTCTTTTTCCGCATCTACAAAAACCGGCACAGCCCCCTGATATAGTATGGGGTTGCAAGATCCGGCAAATGTAAAGGTGGGGCAGATTACTTCATCTCCCTTTTCCACTCCCAAAACAATTAGAGCTAAGTGAATGGCTGCCGTGCCTGAATTGACGGCCACGCAGTAATCCGTTTGGTTATACTCTGTTATTTTCTTTTCAAATAAAGCCGTGGCCGGACCTGCAGGCGCTATCCAGTTAGACTGTATAGCCTTTTGCACTTCTTTAATCTCCTCTCCACCAAGGTGAGGCGGTGAAAGAAAAATCCGTTTCCTCATCTTTTAGCTGATAATTTTTGGAAATATACAGCCGGGATTAATAAGATCATCAATGTTGGGTTGATAATGAGGCGGTGAAGTTGGGAAAGCAAGGGGGCTGATATTTCGGAGGTACCTTCCCATGAAAGTTTAATATATAAATACACCGGGAGAAGAAGGAGCCCATCAATGAGTTGAATGGCGATGGCGAGTTGCGTTACTTTTCTGTCTTTAAACCAAGCAACCATAAAGAGCAGCATAAAAAAATCGTTCAGCACAACCCGCAAGGTTTTACGCAAAATAAAATGTCCCTCTTCTGAAATATTAAGATCGTTTAAAAACGAAAAATCCTGAAATAAAAAAGTAGCTGCTATGCCCATAAGGGCAGCAGTCAAAAGAAGTTTATTATACAACCTGTTATGATGACTCACCGGATTTTTTTCTGACTTGTTTTACCCAAAAAAACCAAAGAATAAAAACAGCTATATAGATGAACCCCGTAAAAAGATATTTATGAAAAAAATATAACCGTTCAGGAAAATAAAATGCCACGGCATACAGCAGCACAATGCGGGTAATATTAAGAATATAAATAACGGCCGTGCCCAGCGATGCAAAGATTATTAAAAGCCTTGATGTACCTTTAAACGCTAACAGAAAACCGACATACACTATTATTACGTTAAGGCTATTGCACCCTTCAAAAACATAAATCATATTTTCGCGGTCGTTGGCAATGGGTATGTACTCGCTAAACAGGGAAGGGAAGGCCGCAATACTTGAATCAAACAAGGAGAGAACCCACACTACTTGAGTTGAAACCATCCGGGTAAAGGGGTCAGACCCGGGGTAGTAGTGTTGAACATAAAAACCGTAGAGTGTATTCAACACCAGATAAGAGCCCACGAAGGTGGCCAAAAAGTACAACGACTTTTTATTCTCCGTTATCAGTTTCATAATCAAATTGAGCGGGCCGGAATGCCCATAATTCTTTTATTGCCTTCAAAGGACTTGGTAACAACTGCTCCCGCCCCGATCCGGCAATCTTGGCCAACCGATAAACCCTGAAGTACTATCGCCCCCACTCCCACATAACATCGCTGGCCTATTTGCACCGCCCCGGAAATATTTACCGAAGGCATCAGTGAAGAAAAATCGCCAACCACACTATCATGCCCTAACGTACACGATAAATTTATCAATGAAAACTTACCCAGCCTTACATGGCATGTAATAAGGACTCCCGCACAGATAATCGAGCCCTCTCCTATCTCCACATCCGCACTCAGGCAAACACTCGGATGGATAATAGAAGGAAAGGATCGTTTTGACGAATGGAGCTGCTGATAAATTGACTGACGTACTAAAGGCTCGGCAATGGCAATAACAATCGCCAGATCGGTACGATAATTTTGCAAAAAAGAAAGCCCGCCCAAAACAGGCAGCCCGGCCACTATCTGCCCCTCAGCTTTGCCGTCATCGGCAAAACCGAGTATGTTCCAGCAAGGTGTTGCCTTATTTATCTGGTGCAGCAACCAAGCCGTTTCTTGCCCAAAACCTCCGGCTCCGTATATAACTAGGTCTTTCATGAAACAACAAAGCTAAAGCTAACTTACCATTTTTATAGCGGCTGGTTCCCCTCAAATTTTTTTTCTTCCAGCGACCGGTCTTTTCTTGGAAACAAGAACAGGTTTGCCGTAAGCAAAAGAATTTTTAAGTCGAACAAAAACGAAATATGATGAACATAATAAAGATCTAACTCAAATTTGGTATTCCAACTGATCGTGTGGCGGCCATTTACCTGTGCCCATCCGGTAATGCCGGGCCGTACTGTATGCCGGTTCTTTTGTTGTTCGTTCATCCGCGGCAGATATTCTACCGGTAATGGTCTGGGCCCGATCAGCGACATATCGCCCCGCAGCACATTCCATAATTGAGGCCATTCATCTAACGAAAAATAACGGAGGAAATCGCCCAGCCTAAATCTTCGTTTTTGTAAGTCGCCTGACGGGCTATCTAAAAGTGTTCGGAACTTATACATAACAAATGGGGTGTTGTTTCTGCCGATGCGTGCTTGCTTAAAAAAAACAGGGAACTGAAATGTAAAAAAATAAGCTAAAAAAATAAGGCCAACCAGCCATAAACTCAGCACGATCCCGATCAGGCTTAAACCCACATCCAACCCTCGTTTACAGTTTGCGGTATACACAAAATTTATTTTACTGATATCTTTCTAATTACCCGGTAGCGCACGGCCAGATACAGTCCTGCAAACAAAAAAACAGAAAGAAACAAAACAGCTAAGTGGTCGGTTTCAAATGAATAAATCAGCAAAACATTAAATATCAGTTGGCATAGGCCGTACCCAACCGAAACTACCCGGTGATCATAGCCCCATTCATTGGAAAGGTATTGAAACAAGTGAGTGCGGTGAGCCTTAAAAATATTTTCTCTGCGTATCAAACGAAAAAAAATAGTAATAACTGAATCCAAACCATAAATCAAAAGCAGAAAAATCCATCCCGGGTAAGATGTAGTTACCATCAGCTGCGTGAGTAAAAAAACAATAATCAACGCTATGGTTATACTGCCCACATCGCCCGCAAAGCATCTGGCCATTTTCCTAAAATTAAAAAAAAGAAAAACCAGTAACGACATCATTACCCCAACCAGAAAGGAAAGCTCAGTAAACGGAATGCGCAGTTGAATTACCATCATCGTAAGCAAAGTAACTAACGAGTATATACCGGTAATACCATTGATACCATCCATAAAATTAAAAGCATTGAGTGTACCTACGCCCACTACAAAAGCAAAAATTACACCTATCAGCGGATAACGAAAGACATCGGCCTGATAAAATACGAGCAGCATGGCCGCGGTTTGAAAAACAATGCGAGTTACGAAATTAACCGACACCAAATCATCAGCAAAACTCACCACCGCCACCACACCCACGGCCAGCATAAACCAAGGCCACATCAGCGAGTGTGTAAAAAACCAGGCTATGACGCTGACAAAAAAAATAATTCCTCCCCCGCGAATAATAGGGTGGGCATGCGAACTACGCTCGTTCGGCTTATCGATAATAGCCAACCGGGCAGCCACCCGGAAATAGGCTACCTCGGCAAGCCATAAAAAAATAAAGCCGAGTCCAATAAAAATCCAGTTAGTGAGCATCGAATGAACGAATGGTATATTGCAATCCTTCTCTCAGGCTAACCGGCAGCTTCTCTCCCAACGCCTCGCAAATTTTTCGGTTAGACACTTTCATACTTTCGGTCAGTTTATTCAACATTGATTTTTTGCCAAACAAAGTAGCCATAAATACAATAAAATGAATGGGCAAATTCAGGATTATTTTTTTTCGCTGAGTAGTTTGAACTGTCAGTTCATATAACTCTGTGGTTGATAGGTATCCATCATCGGCTACCTGATAAATCCCCGGCTGAATTTTGTTGTTTATCAATGCTTGAATTACAAAACAAAAATTCTCTATCGAAAGAAAGGAGCGTTCATTTTTTAGCTGCCCAAAAGGAAAAGGCAGTCGCCATTTTACAAACCGGTAGAGCAGATTAAGATTGCCTTTATTGCCGGGCCCGTGCATCATGGCCGGTCTTAAAATATAAAAAAGCTTTCCGTTCCCTGTTTTAGATTGAATATATCGCTCGGCTTTTAATTTGGATTTTCCGTAGTCGGTAGTGGGATGAGGAATAAAACCCTCATCAACAATTTGCTCTGAATGATCAACCACTGCTTTAATCGAACTAACAAAAATAAATACAGATGCATTTGATTTTAGGAATTCATCAAATACCTGCTGTGTGCCCTCCACGTTTACCTTCTCATAATCATCCGGTTTATATTTTCCGCTTAAATCATGCGCCATTCCGGCCAGATGAACCACCGCATCAACTTGGTGTTCATCCCATTCGTTATGATTCATTCCAATTTGTACTATCTCCCCCCGATTTGGTAACAGGCTCATCTTTCTCCGGCTGGAGCCCAAAATTTTCCAGTCCGTGTGGGAATGCAAATAGGCAGCCAGATTAGTACCCACAAAGCCGCTGATGCCGGTAATCAAAATATTTTTCATCCGAGCAACTCAAACAATTTTCTAAAATATTTGCTGTACACCATGAAAGCGTTGGTGTAGATTCCGTTCTCGCGGCAGCCGCGTATAATTTCATTATTCAAAATTAAGTTGCTCTTTAAATTTTTAGAGCTGATCCCTCCCTTACGCATCACCACCATTTTCAATGGAAGGTATTGATATTTCAGTTGGTGTACGGCTAAAAAGCGGATGAGTAATTCATAATCTGCTGCAATTTTATAATCCGTTTTAAAAAGCCCAAATTGTTCATAGTATTTTCTGCGAACAAAAAAGGTAGGATGAGCCGGCATAAAACCCCAGGCAAATTTTTTAGGGTTCCAATGAGCGGACGAATACGTACGAACAATTTTTGATAGATTATTGGAATCAACAAATACCAGGTTGCCAAATACAGCGTCTACTGACGGGTCTTTAAAAGCGTGTGCTACTTTTTCCAGAATGGTTTCGTCCGCATAAAAATCGTCCGAGTTTAAAATACCTACAACCTCCCCCGTAGCCAGACCAATGGCTTTATTCATGGCATCATAAATACCGCGGTCTGACTCAATAAGTTGTTTTTGTATTATATCCCTATTCGCATTAATAACATCAATGGTTCCATCTGTTGAGTTTCCGTCCACCACCACATATTCTATATTCTTATACGTTTGAGATCGAATAGAATTGAATGTACTCAAAATGGTGCGAGCCGAGTTGTACGACACCGTAAGGATAGATAGTTTCATCGTTCAATCACACAATTTTCTAATACCAGCATATCCATTTCCGTACGCAAAAAACAATCGAGTGCTTCGGCTGGTGTGTTTACGATCGGTTCATTTTCATTAAAGGAAGTATTTAACAAAATGGGCACACCTGTTTTTTTTCTAAACTGATCGATGAGGGCATAATAGCGGGGCGAACTATTTTTCATTACGGTTTGCAACCGGCCGGTGCCGTCCACATGGGTAACAGCCGGAATTTGTTCACGTTTTTCTTTCCGTATCGGGAACACCTTTTCCATAAAAGGCACCTCATCCACTTTCTCAAAATAATCGGCCACATATTCTTTTAAGATCGATGGCGCGAACGGACGAAAACTTTCCCGTCTTTTAATTTTGGCATTCAGTAAATCCTTTGCCCGGGGATTTCGCGGGTCGGCCAAAATGGAACGCCCCCCCAAAGCCCGCGGACCAAATTCGGCTCGCCCGGTAAACCAGCCCACCACGCCCGGCTCCATAAGTTTGTTTGTGACGCAATCGTACAATTCGTCATCGTTCATTCGTTTAAATGTCATGTTTCTTTCGCGAAGCAATAACTCAATGGTTTCGTTAGAAAACTGACTTCCCGTGTAGGCATTGTAGATGGGCGGACTTCGTTTATTTTTTAGTATATGATTGTGTGCATACAAAGCACTGCCCATGCTGATGCCGGCATCATGCCCGGCCGAAGGGATATATAGTTTTTCAAATTTTGTGCGCTCCAAAATTTTTCCGTTCGCTACCGAGTTTTGTGCTACGCCTCCGGCAATACAAATATTTTTCAGGCCGGTACGGGCCTGCAGATGATTTAGTACATAAAAAATAATTTCTTCACAAACTGCCTGCACACTGGCGGCCATGTCTTTGTGCCTTTGTGTCAGCTCTTCTCCGGCCTGTCGGGCTGGCCCAAACACATCTAAAATTTTTTTACCATATAAAGTGGAAATTTTTGGGATATGAGTGGTGTAATCGAGTTTAATTTCAGTAGGATTAGAAAAATAGCCGGCATCCCATGTAAACAATCCGGAGGGGTGCAACTGAAAAATTTTATTAATCTGATCTTGAAAAACCGGTTGCCCATACGGAGCCAGCCCCATCACTTTGTATTCATCGCCATAATGCGGAAAACCAAGATATTGAGTAAAGGCCGTATAAAACAACCCTACCGACACCGGGAAGTCCACCGAATCGAGTACGGTAATCTGGTTGCCCTTCCCCACGGCCCGCATCGTGGTGGTAAAATCGCCCGAGCCATCCACCGATAAAATAGCGGCCTCCTCAAACGGGCTGGCAAAAAAAGCCGATGCCAGGTGGCTGCGGTGATGCTCTACATAAACCATTTTAGGTTTAATTTCACGTTCGGTTAACCCGCTCAGGGCAGCCAGTTCATTCTCTAAGCTGATTATTTTTTTTGAGTTCTTGAGGCGATCTACTAAAAGTGGATTTTTTTTGTGCGCGTGAGTGAGAACAAATTTTACTTTATTCCAAAATTTAGCTTTGGCATCGCGACCAATGGTAATAGAATCTACCTCGCGCAACGAAATACCCGCTTCGTGCAGACAAAATTTTACTGCTTCGGAAGGAAATCCGGCCCAGTGTTTAATTCTTCTAAACCGTTCTTCTTCAGCAGCCGCTATAAGGATACCATCTTTAAAAATGGCAGCCGAGGAATCGGCATGATGCGCATTTAGGCCAAGGATGAACATGGTTGGTTAAATAGGTATAGATTAACTAATTAATTCCTCAGATAATTTGGTATTCAAATAAATTAAATTGCAATTATAAACTGAAATAAGTTTAAAATTTATACCCAGTATCTCTTCAATAGTAAATTGTTCTTCTTTCAAATCAAACTCTATACAAATAATTAATGCTTTTTGAATAGTATCTCCTGCTCCTCTCAATACATCAATATTTAAGCCTTCAACATCGATACTTAATAAGGAAATAAATTGATACCTAATGTGTTTAAGCGCTAAATCAAGAGGGAAGACAGGTGTATAAACTGATTTATAAACAGTATGGTTTATCTCCTTAAACGAGCTTAAAACAGGCGTTTTAGAAATATTAAACTTTAGAAGTTCGGGTTGACTGCTAATTGCAATAGGAAGCACAATATCTTCTGATCTTGTAATCTTTGCCAATTCAGATAACTCGTTATTCGGCTCAATCAAAACACCCCTCATTCCGTTTCGATATAGCAAGTATGTATTAGAAATATCAGTGGGATGATTCGCACCTACATCCACATAAATAGCATTCTCAGTATTATATTTTCTTAATAAATTTAAAATATAAACATCTTCCTGATGCTGAGAATATGATTTTTTAACTGGCAGAAAACGATCTAAAAAAGCTATTGTGTATCTTTTGTAAGATCCTAAGCTTGGAAAATTATATGCAACCCATTTTCTGAAATTCATAAATCAAATCAAATCAAATTAAGTAATAATAACATCCTCCTGAAAATTATATACAGTAAAGTAATTTTTTTAACATCTGAACAGAAATAAATTAATCACAATTATCCAGAATTAAAAAAAAGTACTGTTTCATAAAAATTGACTCGTTCCAAAAGTTTGTAGCATAACTGTACGCCTGTTTGCGAATAGTCTCATATGCATGAGAATTCAATTTTTTCACCTGAGTTAAGACAGAAAATACCTGCTGAGTAGATTGACCTGTGATATCCAAATAAAATCCAGCTCCTGTTGTTTCAATATCTTTCCACGGTGTATTTTTTGAAATCATAACCGGCACACTGGACGATAGCGCATCGAAAATGGCATGACCGAAATTTTCGCCTTGTGTGGGCAACACAAAAAAATGATATTGACAGAGCAATTCCTGAATCTGCCAGGGGGGCACCGCCCCTTTATATAAAATATGAGGAGCCATTTTTATTTTTTCATGACAAGTCTTCCAATACACCGTATCGGCCACCGGCCCGAAAATATCCAGCGTATAATCTTCCTGAAGCGGAAGCACGGCATCTATAAGAAGATGTAGGTTTTTATTTGGATTAATCAGCGACAGAAAAACGAGTTTCATTTTTTCACCGGGCTTCCATTCCAAAGGTTGGTACAAAGCCGGCTTTCTCGGCACGTTCGGAGCAATATAAATCGGTCGGTTCTGCCCAAAGATTTTAATGATATCCTGTTGTTCTTTTAGGTCGGTGGCATGCCACGCCAGCGTATGGGGAATAATCCTTTTCAATAAAAAAAGATATGCGCGCTTAATCCATTTTCGCCTGGCCAGTCCCCACGATTGCAACATGCCCCGTGGCGAAAAAAAGATTTTAATACCTAAAATTCGGGCAAACAAAATACCGGGTAAAGTAGTAGCGGCATTAAAAATACCGTTTACCAAAACCGCATCGGGGTTAACTTCAGCCAATAACCGGTAAACCGACCCGGGTGAAATTGAATTTAAGTAAAATATATTTTCTCCGTTCGGCCCGATAATCCATTTATTCTTTACCAGATCGTTGGCAGAAGTACCATCCACATCCTTTGTTCGCGAGAGCACATACACTTGCACATGTTCTTTTAAAATGTTTGCCAGATTAAATAACGACTGTACCGGCCCGCCTGCTTGGTAGTGCGGCCAGTAGTAGGGATAAAGAAAAAATATCTTTTTTTTCAACGAACCGCCTGCTCCGGCCAGATTAGCTTAAATAAAAACTGAACCAACAAAAACAGTAAAAAACTTTTAAACAATGTATTGACCAGCATATAAAAATCATTGTTGGCCCGCGCCCATATACCAAACAAAACCGGTATCCAAATAATATTGATCGGCTGCGGCACTACCACTTTATGGATAAACCAATATAGTAACCGTGCCAGCACGGCCCCAAAAATAAATAACCCGACTAAAGCTCCGGTAGGGCCAAAGTTGATGTAAAAATCGCCCAACACCCCCACCGTCATTGATGTGTTATTGTGAAGAATGTGACCGGTGTAGTACTCAAACTTGCTGTGGTCGCCAATATTTTTTTTATCCGGAAACAATACGCGGGGCAATACCACGCCTTGTAAATCCGACCAGGTATCGGCCCCATCGGCAAACGGCACACTGCGGGGCACATGCTTCATTACTTTGCCCACATGCCAGCCCTGGTTTAACCGGCCTACGGTCTTAATCGTGCCGGAAGACTCGGCAAAAGGCGTATCTTCCTGCTCTTGCTTTTTTACCGCCAACTCGGTCAGCGTACTCAGCCCGGTTTCTTTTTTCCCTTTTTGGGTGTACATCCGGTACTCTTGTTTAATGGATTGAATCAGGATTAACAAGGGAGCCGCCAGCAAAATAAAAAAAGACCGCTTAAACAAAGAAAGGCGAAAGCGGAAAGAAAACATCAGAAAGAAATAGGTACACCACATAAAGAAGTCGATGAATATGCCTCCGGCCAGCGCATCGCTCAGCAGTTTTAAAAAAATGAGAGACATTAAAAAAATATTGAGCGGGGTAAGCGAAAACAAATAACACATAAAGGCTCCGTATTTCAACGGATGCGATAATGATCCGATCGACCTGATGGGTGGAAAAACGAAAGAGAGAATATCTACCGACAGGGAAACAGCTAACAGTAAATGCCCTAACCGAGTGGCTCGTTCGGGTTTAATCATTTCTAACAACCCAGAGAGGTCTATGTCCTTTTTAAAAAGAAAGGCTCCGGCAAAAAAAGCGATAACAGCCGGAATCAGATACCCAAATAATTCTTCCTGCTTCAGGGGCATTTCCCGGGCCAGGATGGGATACACATTATAGGTCAGATAAACTGAAAAAATATATTGAATATAGTACGTAAACAGCGAGAGGTAGATAACGGGTATAAATTTATCAGCCTTCCGCATCATCAGGTAATACAAAATAAAAAACAAAGCGAAAATAATAAACAACATCATGACGTATGAGGGGGGTTGTTCCGATCCTTTATTTTTCTGTATAAGGAAGCATACTCTCCGGCCAGCAGCCGGGCATTGAACCTCCGGGCATTTTCATATCCCTTGGCTATAAGTTGATCCCGGTAAGCCCCATCCTCCATTACTTTTCTTATTCCTGCGCGGATAGAATCCACCTCAAACGGATTTACCAAATGGGCGCTGCCGCCCGCAACCTCCGGCATAGACGATACGTTGCCGGTTACTACTACCCGGCCCACGGCATTGGCCTCTACAATCGGCAATCCGAATCCTTCCAGGGTAGAGACAAATGAAACGATGTCGCATTCTTTATAGAGACCGGCTACTTCTTCTGTACTTAAATTGGTAAACACTTTAAATTTAATTTGGTATCGGTCAATCAGTTGCCGCTGGTGCGGGGTAAGTTTACCCAATATATAGAGTACGCACGGAATTTCGCTTACTGCCTGCAACTGTCTTTCTATGTTTTTATTTGGCTTGGTGCCAATGAGTAAAATAATTGGATTGGTCGGATTAAATTTATGGGGGCTCGCTATAAACAAATCGGAAATAGGATTGTAAATCACCTGAATTTTAGAGCCGGCTTCCGGCACATATTTTACAATTTCATTTTTAGAGGTTTCTGAAATTGTGGTGATGACCGCACAATGGCGTACCGGCCACTGCACCCAGAACCATTTTAGCAGATAGGCCGAAAGCCCTTTCCGGTTTTCTAAAAAACCAATATCGTGTAGGGTGAGGATCGTATTCCGTCCGGGCAGAAACAAGGACACAAAATGAATATCGCCCGTTATGTGATTAATTTCTCCCTGCGAAAACAATGTCTGCATACCACAAAAGAGCCGCCTAACTATTCCTTTGCTTTGCCAGTTCATCTCCACCACCCGGCTTGCGATATCGCCCGGCAGGTTTTCACGGATTTGTTGAAACAAAGCCTCAATGCTGAAGTTGCCTTTTATATTTTTTCGATGGAAAAAAATAACTTTCAAGGCTGCACAAGGTTAGATTTTGTAGCCAAAAACATTTTGCTTCCTGTGGTTAAACAGGGATTAATTTTTATAAAACGGCTACCGGAAACCCCATATAAGCTGTATCCCAACGAACGCAAAATTTTCTGTGAAGAACCGGGCACTAACCCGGCAGCTTCTTCGCACCAATCATTAAACTCAAAATAAATATCCGGAGCATGGGGCTGAGACAACAGCCTTTGCCCACCATCAAAGGCAAAATACTCATACCCTTCAATATCTATTTTTATCATCCCCACCTCTCCATCTATCCGGCTCTTCAATTCATCTAATGTAATGGTCAAAACCGGTTCGGATTGGTTAGTGAATACCGAATTGAGCGAGCCTTTACCATATTTCTCTTCAGGATTAAAAAAATTGACAGTCTTACCTGATTCGTTAAACATAGCCTTTTCTATAACGTCAACATTAGTTAACCCGTTTATAGCGATATTCTGTCTTAAGTAAGCAGCCATACGCGATGATGCCTCCACACAAATTATTTTAGATTCAGATCGAGCCTTTGCTATGGGAATTGCTATGGAGCCGATGTTGGCTCCTATATCTAAAAAGGATTGGCCCGGTTTAACCCTCGATAACAGAAGAGCAATACTTTCAGGTTCATATTCACCGTTGATCAGCATATCAAATCCTACATTTTCTTTTACATTCGGGAGCCGGAATACGCATCCGTTTTTAGCCCGAACCTCAATGTCTTGGGCATATTTTATATATCGTCCTAACAATATTCTGGACAACCTGTTTTTTCCTTTAAAAGCAGGTAAGGCTCGTAACAGTTTGGCGATCACGGTTCGGTTAGTTTATGGATTAATGGCTGCAGCACTTCTTCGCAAAAATAAGGGTACGCTTGCAGTGTAAGTCCTTCCCGGGCAAAAAGATTTTCCGGGTCCACTTTAGGAATCGTTTTAAAATCGAGCGCCACCACTTGGGGGTAAGTTTGTGTGGTTACCAGCGGCAACGAACTTTTGAGCACATCCGGAAACCAAATATCCAATCCGCAGGCTAAGTACTCAAATAATTTATTGGGCGCATTATAAACATAATTTGGAATGTGTCCATTGTAGAGAATTACGCCCACATCGTATTTTCTCAATAAAGAAGGCAGTTGATCATAGTTAACTCCTTCATAAAAATGGATAAATTCCGATCCCAGTCCCTCCAGATACTGCCGCGCGTTCGCAGCATAGTTTGATGAATAGATATCCCATATCACTTTTCCTTGCCAGCTTAAAACCCACTGGGCAAATTCCCGGGTAAACATGGTATCAAGACTTAGTGCACCAACATAAATTATCTTCATCGGCAAGGCTACCTTTTCTTTCGGCATTATAAACCAACTTTGTGGCGGATAATTAGGAAGTATTTGCGGATTGGGAATGGATATGGGTTTAATGTCGTTTACGAAAAAATCCATCCTTTGCCGGTTGGTGTGCGATACCCAAATTGATCGAGAATAAAGCCAACGTTCACGTCTATGAAAAAAACTGGAAAGCCACATCCCGTCTTGGTATTCCATTGGTGAGGTGTACTCGTGGTAATGGATCAGTATCTCTGTATTTCTTTTAAGGAACCTCTTAAAAAAATATACCGGCCAGGAAGAAAGGGTTTCAAAATACAAGATGCGCTTGGGCCGATACCAACACAGCAACATCAGGCACGCAGTATAAAAATACAAGTACCCCATGTATCTGCGTAAGCGATTGTCTTTACGGCCTGAGGCTCCCAACCGAATTATTGTAACAGCCTTTGAGTTTACAGCAAATAAATTATTACTGCCCACATCAATCGGCCTTGTGGTGATTACGAGTATGCTCGATCGCATCTCTTTTTTTGCCAACTCTTTTAGAAGGTTTTGAACGGGCGGGTAGAGTTCAAGTGGGGCAAAGTGCACAATCACTATATTTTTCATAGGCTACGCAAAACGTTTGCCACATGAAGTGATCGATCTCTATAAGTATATCCCGAGGCTATCGATCGCGCCCGGGCATTCTTCCTGATTTCATTTGCCTGCGAAACTGTAAGCCGAAGCAAGGAATTTATTTTATCGACACATTCATTCACATCGTTGAAAAGAAATACTTCTTTTCCTTCTTCAAAGAAAGTTCGGTGTTCAAGGGTATCTGGTGCCAACATGATCCCTCCCACTCCCGGCACTTCAAAAGTGCGCATGTTATGCGAATCGGGATTATGTGGGCGCATCAGATTTAGCTGAACGCGATACCTGCGCAACGTTTTCCATTGCTCACCGGCATAAACTGCATCCTGTATTTCTACCCCAGGATGATCTATAAATTTTTTCCAGTGATGACCATATACCACTATTTGTACTTTCATTTCAGCGAGTGCATTAATAAACGCAGCTCGTTCTTTATCAGGGTTTCCCACGAAGCATACCTTAACAATTTCTTCTTCTTTTACACATTCACTGAATTGCTCATCAGTAAGATCAAAACCAAAAGGCAGCCACGCGGTTTTTGCCCGATACTCTTCTTCTAATCGTTTCTTAACCGACAGGTTGTAGGTAAAATGAAAATCGTACAGTGAAATTGACTTCGTAATATTTGCGTTGCCGCTTCCCTTACCGGAAAAAAGGAAAGGATTATCGGGATTATAATTAACTAATTTTATTCCCTGATCTTTTATTATTTTTAATGTATCGGGAAAAATTTCCATGCCTTTGAATACGATAGCTACATCAGGCAAACTACTTTGTTCTTTTAATGACTTAATCAAGTCAGTATTGATTTTAGAATAAATAGAATTGTTGTAAAGCTTAAACCTAAGTTTCTTATAGAAACTGGAGGTGTACTCATCAAGGAATAATCGCTGCGCAGGAAAATGAATCACCTCATGACCAAAAGCGCGAAAATACTTAGCGTAATAATTTTCTATTGCATAGATTTTATCCGAGCCTGTAACAAGAATTTTCACATCGATGTTCTTAAAGATATTTCAATAGAGTCTATGCCCTTAAAGTAAGGCGCTCGAGCTACGATCAAACCATCTTCCAAAAAGCTCTGATCCAGGTTAGCGGAAGCAATTATTATAAAATTCCTTTCCTTGAGGAACTGAGCACATTGATCGTGCACTGAATTAGAATGAGTAGAAATAAAAACATATCCCACTTTTTGTTCTTCAAAGGTTTTATTTGCGCCTTCCAGCATTTCGTATTCAAAGCCTTGAATGTCGCTGTGAAGCATGTGAACAAATTTGATAGATCGATCTTTCACGAAGTCATCCACGCAAACTGCTGGAATATCTCCCTTCTGAGATCGACTACTTACGAATGCTTGCACAAAATGGCCTCTGTGTCCGTTCAGCTTGAAATTACGTTGTCCTTGCCCCAGATTAAAGAGGTCGGGCTCAATCATAAAGTTAGTTGCTTCGGGCAATTCTTTCTTAAACCATAATGAATAAAAACTCCAAAATGCACCCATCTCAATCATCATGGCATCTTTAGGAAGAGTTTTAAGAACCTCCATAAAAACCCGCTCTTCTTGAGGTTCATGTACTCCCCTTGATGCCATCAACAATCTGGAAAATTCAGGACCATAATAACTACCGAGATAAATCTGAATTCCGTTATGCATGGTCTGCTTGCCATGTTTAATTTTACCAGCGTTGGGTACGCGTGAGATGAATTGATTATCACTGCTTAATAAAACATCATTAATCCTTTTTTCCCATGGTGGAGATAATTTATAGTTCTTGAAAAAAGAATCAAATAAACCAGAAGGAGCTATGTAATAACTCACAAATTGGCGTAGCCATAAATTCTTGCGAGCCAATTGTCTAATAGTGCCAATCATTTTTTCATTGAGCTTAGTGAATATCGTTTACGAAAATAAGGAGCCTCAAAAAGTTTATATGAAATCAACGACATTGGATAGAGTAAAATCAGTGACAAAAAAAAAGTAATATTAACCGCAACAAATGAATTCAAATTCAATACTGATTTTACTATAGCTGAAAGTTTCTCTGCCACTAACCAATGCCATAAATACATGCTGTAAGAGTATTTCCCAATGGATGTCATAACACCAGACTCCAAAAATCTTGAGAAAGCAGATCGCAAAGAAAGCGTATTTAAAATCACAATTGCGTAGCCTGCCGATAGCAAAAAAAGGTCAAAAGTTCTGGCGAATACCCCCATCGAATCTGCTCGGAAATGAAAATATGCACTAAGAAAAACTCTACCCGTAAAGGCTAGTGTCACTCCAAAAATCAAAGCAATAATATTTTGAAAATGCAGCAATCTTTGGCTAAGAAAAAGTTCCGCCATAATTATTCCCATTGCAAATTCAATTAGGCGGCTGGGTAATGAGTAATTAATGATATTAAACTCATCCTTCGAATTAGTTAGTGCCATAAAGAATCGAAACATTAAGCATAACAACACCAAAAAAGTAAGGCAGGTTTTAAACGAATGCCTTTGTATTAACCACAAAATAAATGAAAGAATCAGATAAAATTGCCACTCAGTAGACAACGACCAAAAGTGTGGCGCATACAGAGAAGATTCTGGAAAAAAGTTTCGTATAAACAGTGCATTCTTAAATGCGTATGACAGATCAAACTGCAATACATTAAAATTTACTGATATGATTCCGTATACGAGTATAGCAATATAAAATGCAGGCGCAATTCGAAGCCAACGCTTCGACAAATAACGCAAGTTCCATCCCCAATTGATAGTTTGATCAGTGTTTGTTTTGAACATCAGATACATGCAGAAGCCACTGATAACAAAAAATAAATCAACCCCTGTCCCAAAAAAAGAAATAAGTTGCGCTATATTAACTTGGAAAACTGTAAAATCAGGATTACCAAAGAACATCCAAATATGAGCCCACAAAACACCTAATATGGCAATTGCACGGAAACCGTCCAGCACTTTTATTCTACTTTTATCCATATTCAATTGACACCTAGGGATTGGATGTATCTAACTAAAAGTTCGTCATCCTCATTCATGCGTCCCTCATAAACCTCTTTTAACGTCTCTTTACTTCGAATAGGGTGATGAATGTGATCCGGATGCATGATGATAGGCGCTTCTGATAAAAAGCCGGCCCAATAACTGAATGTGCTTCCAGCAGAAGTAACAATGATTTTGCTTTTGCTCAGCAACAACAGATCTATAATATCGTTATTTCCTTCAATTATAGTAATGTTATCCAATTTCAAAATAGCTTCTATCTCTGTTTTATATCCATCTGTAAAAATGGAAACGGGGAGTTCTGTCCGACTCATTTGTCGAATGCTACGAATAGTTTCAACAAAATATTCTTGCGGAGTTCGAACCGCCCCCACATTAGCAAAGTTTTCGTTGCTCGATAGCTTTCTAAAATCACCTAACCGCACATGTACTCCTATATCGGGGGCGGGCAATGATATTAACTTGGATTTAATCTGGTCTCGCAGGATATCCCAAAATAACTCAATCACTAATGCCCTATGGTCTTTTAGCTGGTCGAAATAATCACTCCAGTGAGGGAGTAGCGCAAACTCGTAGATCGTTAGGTTGGTCACTTTTAGTACGGCTACCCGAGGCTCGCTGATGACCGCATATCCTGTCATTTTCATCAGCAAAATTTTCATACTGTCAATTAACTCGCCCAAAACGTTCTTCTCAAAATTAAAGCAACCAAGATACTTGCGTTTGGAGCGTTCCCCTCGAAGATAAGGGCCTATCTTAATTTGATGATATCCGATAATTACAAAAGATAATTTATTTAAATGTGCAAATACAAGTGCTCTCATCAACGGAAAGAGTTGATTGCCCAATCCGGCTTTAGGAAGATTACAAACAACCAGGCTCATTGTGCTAATTGATCTAGCTTAGTCAAGTGAGCAAAATAAAAATTTTCAATAGAAAAAAAAATTTTATAATCCACTATGATATCTTTATTCAAAAAAATTTAACAGAATCAGCTAAGCATACATATCTCAATTGCCTCGCATATTTTATCAAAAGAAAATTTTTGAATATACTCTTGTGCAAAGAGTTTCATCTCATTAAGATTATTTAGTTCCATAATTTTTTTTATTTTTTCTTTCAATTCTTCTTTGTTGCCTGCAACAAATGAAAAGCCATTTTTCCCTTCAACAATAACATCGCGGCAAGCTCCACAATTCGTACTTAAAATTACAACACAACCGCTAGCCATTGCTTCGTTTGCAGCCAATCCCCAGGTTTCGCCACTTTTTGATGGTAAAATAAAAACATCGGCCAAGCGGTAAATTATCGGCATTTGTGTTTGGTTCTGAAAATCTAAAAAATGAAGATTGTGAGTATCACCAAAATCTTGTTTCAGTTTATTTTCTAAAGCACCATTGCCAACAATAATCAGATGTGCATTTAAATAAGCTAATTCCGTATATGCCTGAATTAACAAGGATACATTCTTGTTCTCTTTTAATTTACCGGCATACAAGAAAACTCTGTGGCTTTCATTTATACCTATTTTATTTAATAGTCGGTTTGCCTGACTGGTGTATTCTTTGTCGGGGTTTATAAACCGATCATTATCTACTGCGTGCGGAGCATATATAAGTTGTTCATTTTTTACCCCATGGGCAATAAAATAGTCGTAGTTGGATTGTCCGGTATAAAACGCTACATCAATGTGTTTATATACCCATTTTAAAAAAATACGTCTAACAATTTTTTTTATTGAAAATCTTTTTGGCTCATCCAACAAAGTAGAATCACCTCTAAAAAAAATTTGTTTTTTTTTATAAAAATGCCTCATCACACTCAGATGGCTTTTAAAATTCCACCCATAAAGCAGGATGGCATCCGGCTTCCATTGTTCCAGCATATTAATAAGCTGCGGGGTAACAATTCCATAGAAATGATGCGAGCCCTTATCGGTCGCTCTGTTTTCTACAAATGTATAAGCATAACCTTCTAACAAAGGAATATCCCAGGTAACTTCCTTTTGAAATCCGGGGTCATATTTCGATAATGCAGTTTCACCCCACGTATAAAAAACCATTATTTCTATCATCCCCCTCTCCGATAGTTTTTTAAACATTGGCGCATTGTATTGTATAGGGTGTGTTGTTACTATGGCCAACCGGGGCTTCATAAAAAAGTAGATTCAATAAAAATTCTTCTATTTAAAAAAACAATAATCAATTCAATTTAAAAATCTTTCTATGCGTTCAACCTGTTTAGAGTATGTGTTTTCGGCTGCTGTTTTTCTTCTCCTCTCCATACGCGGCAGGGCATTGTATATGATGAGCGACTGTTTTACTTTATTAAAAATAGCAGGTAATTCCTTATTGTGCTCCCGACTCACACACATTTCTAAAAGATCACTGTCTTTATAAGCCGTAATATTATTGGAAATAATCACCTTACCCGTACCCAGGTATTCCATCACTTTGTGGGAGTTCGTACCCTTGCTTTGGTCTTTTTGCACATCATAACATATCAGGAAAACGTCCATCTCACGCATACCAAGTGCCAGTTCTTTGGACGTAACCGCACCCTTTAACTTTACATTATCTCTGCGTTTCAATTGATCAATAAAATCTTTAGTGGGTTGATCAATTCCTCCTCCTATGTTGCTGTCATGAGGTGAATAACTGCCCCAAATAAAAAAAAGTGCCGTTGGATTTTCATCTATAATTTGCAGAAAAACGTCACGATCTATGTCGGGCCGAAGCAAATTACCGGAATACCCGACCCGGAGAGGGCTATTAGGCGTATAGTTACTAGCTGGAGATATAAAATCTTCGGTCACCCCATGATTTATTAAGCATCGAGGCACTTTATATCCTTTGTACTTTCCCAGGATTTCATGGGTTACTGAAAAAATGATTGCTGCCCCTATTGCCGCTCTGATTGCTTCTTTATTGAGTGGTTCATCCACCGGATGAAAAATCTTATACGCGCTTTTTCCAAAAAAAGAAAGCGAATACAAATTGCCAATATCAAATGACCAAACAATATCGATCGGCCTTCCCACCTTCTTTACCAGTTTTTGAACATGAAACCGCATCAGCCAATGAAAAATTGTCATGACTTTAAACTTGAGCACGTAAGGAAAAAAAAGCTCGTGCTCAATCAAAAACAAATTAGGATGAATATCCGATAATTTAATTTCAATGGATTCCTTTCTTGCTACTTTCTGCTGATCGGGCGGGTTCAGGAAATAAACCGTGTTCCCTCTCTTCGCCAACTCAATAGCATAATGATGTTTTGATATAAACATTTTTCCCCAAACTTGAGGAGACAGGATGAGTATTGTTTTTCCTTTTAATTCCACATGTCAAGAATAGAATTGTCTGATCGACTTGGCCACATATTTTATTTGCTCTTCCGTTAACTCAGGAAACATGGGCAACGAAAGAATTTCATTTTGCAATTGGCTGGCCACCGGAAAATCGGCAGGCGTATGATTAAGGTATTGGTATGCTTTCAGGTTGGGCAGTGCCGTGGGGTAATGTATGGAGGTTTCAATTCCTTTTTCTTTTAAGGAGCGCATTAACTCTTGGCGATCCTTACAGCGGATCACATACAAATGAAAGGTATGTTTGCTGTGCGGCCTTACCCTGGGCAATACAATTTCTTTTACTTCGCTCAGCAGTCGGCTATACAAAGCGGCATGCGCCATGCGCTGATTCGTCCACTTGTTTATATGGTGTAATTTAACTGAAAGTATAGCGGCCTGTAAAGAGTCCATCCGGCTGTTAACGCCTTCTATTTGGTGCTCGTGTTTTTTCAGCGCACCATGCCGGGCATACATCCGCAATTTAGTTGCCAGATCATCATCGTTGGTCATCATACACCCGGCATCGCCATAAGCGCCCAGGTTTTTTCCGGGGTAAAAACTAAACGATGAAGCAATCCCAAAAAGTCCAGCCTTCGTTCCGCGGTATTCCGAAAAATGAGCTTGTGCACAGTCCTCAATCAAATAAAGAGAATGGGTTTTACAAAAAGACTGAATAAAATCCATCTCGCAAACCTGGCCATGAAGATGAACCGCCACCACCGCTTTGGTGCGGGAAGTGAGTTTTTGTTTAAGCTGTGTTTCGTTAATACTGTAATATTCGGGATGCACGTCTGCAAAGACCACACGGGCTCCGGTTTGCGTAATGGTTTCCGAACTTGAAATCCAACTGTTGGCCACCGTAATTACTTCGTCACCCGGTCCGATACCCAGCATCTTCATAATGATATACAGAGAATCCGTGCCATTGCCGCAAGAGATGACGTGCTTTACGCCATAAGCTTTTGCAAAATCTTGTTCAAATTGCTGAACAAACCGCCCGCCAATAAATGTCATTTCCGTGAACACGGATTTTAGGGCTGTCTCCATTTCATCTTTTATAGACTCATACTGGATGTTCAAGTCCACAAAGGGGACAGGCAAATATTTTTTTAAATCCGGCATCGAACTCAATCCATTATACTTAATGAGAATAATAATCTAAAAGCAATCATTTAAACTTTCAACGCGAAGAATATATCTTATCAATAATCTCTACGGTTTTTAATCCGTCAAACGAACTGGTGGTAATGGTGGCGTTGTGCTGCAATACTTCAATCAGGTTGTCATACACTTTGTCATGGTTGCTCATCGATCCCACGTACGTGCCGTAATTGTTCGGGCGATTTCCTTCCGGCAAATTTTCTATCGTGTATCCTTCTATTTGCTGGTACTCTAATTCATTCAAATATTGTCCTCCGATTTTAACCGTTCCTTTTTCACCAAAAATAGTAAGCGACCCCTCCATGTTTTGCCGGTAACTATTTACCGTGTAATTGATGGTGCCGATAGCCCCGTTATAAAACTCGAGGATCACTACACCGGTGTCTTCAAACTCAATGACTCCCTGATGGGCTAAATTTCCGAAGTAAGCTTGTGCCTTGCGCACATCGCCTACCATCCAGTAAACCAAATCAATAAAATGACTGAACTGAGTAAACAACGTACCTCCATCCATATTTTTTGTTCCTTTCCATTCTTTATAATAATCGGCATTGCGATTCCAAAAGCAACTTAATTGAATGCTTAAAATTTTTCCTAACCTTCCTTCATCAATTGCTTTTTTTACTGCCGCTACCGGGGGATTATACCGGTTTTGTTTAATAGCAAACAGCCGCTTATTAGACTGCTCTGCGGCTTGTATCATCCGACCACAATCTGGTACGCTAATGGCCATCGGTTTTTCGCACAACACATGAAATCCCGCCCGCAATGATTTAATGGCATGCTCAGCATGCAGGCCATTGGGCGAGCATATTGAAATGACCTCTATACTCTTTTCCGTAGCCAGCATCTCCTCCAGCGAGTAGTAAGCCTTTGCCCGGTAGATGCCGGCCAGTTTATCCGCTTTTTCTTTTACCACATCACATACGGCCACCAATTGTCCTTTTTTATCAATATGTTCGGCATGACGTTGGGCTATGCGGCCACATCCTACCATTCCAAAATTAATTTTACTTCTCATAATTTTTTTAAAAACGCACGAAACCGCTGTGTGCGTTTCAGCATGTTCATATATTTCTCTTTTAACCTTCTGTCGGATTTAAATTCTAAATGAGATCGGGGTGGCCGGTGCATAATTTCGTCAAATTGCTCCTCGGTTAGTCCCAACTTCTTAAGTACAAACTCCCGGTCAACCTTTAGTTCTTGTGTCTCATAAAGGGGTTCTTTCAATTCTTCCAAAGCCTGCGCCCGGCTAATTTGCTCTGAACATATAAGTGTAGAAAGGTGCGCTTTGCGTTTATCCATTTTAAATTTTTCAGGAAGAATATAGGCCTGATAAAATTTTGTAAACCGTGATTCGTAATGCTTTCCGCCATAGTCCCTCCAACTCAATTCGCGGCTGATCACTCTTTTAGCTTCTTCTTTCCGGTAATCAATGTAGTTTAAAATAGAAATAGGGGTCAGCCGAAGCAGTGATGAATAATAAAGGTATTTTTTAAAATCAAAGGTAGGGTACGTTTTTATTTTTCTTGATCCAAACTGGCGGTGAATGTCTTTTAGATTAGCAAAATCCATTTTAGAATATATCCAACCGGGTGGCATAATGTGTTCGGTTACCACATTGGTACCGCTGATTATGTACCCAATCTTCTTCTCTTTGGCCAGTTTATACATTGTGGCAAAAATAGCATGATCCGACACTACCTCAATATCTACTACCGATGCCTTAAGATAAGCCAGTTGAATATCTTTAAACTCTTCCCAATCTACCACCAGGGTATATAAATCAATGTTCAGTTTCTTAACTATGTTTTCAATATTCATCACGGCCAGTTCCGAGTTCCAGCCATTATCAAAATGTACCGCTAATGGCCGGAGGCCATGCTGTTTAATTAAATAGGCCACATAGGTGCTATCCACCCCCCCGCTTAGCCCGATCAGGCAATCGTATTTTTTACCGGCTCCGCTCTGCTTAATTTTACTGATGAGTGCATTCAGTTTTTTACTTCCCGCCTCTCCCTTCAATACATTGGTTGCCTCAGCCGCTTTATACTCATGGTAATAGTTACAAACTCCATTTTCATCAAAGCGAATATCCGGATCGGCAATATTATCCATAATGCTTACCGTGCATTGGCGGTAGCCGGGATCAGAGGCACTCAAAATCATTTTTCAGCTACAAATTAATACGCGAAAATACGGTTTCTTTCAATTCCGTTTCAGAGGGGTAACTAATTAAAACCGCCCGGTGCGGGCGTTGAAATACAAAAAAACTTCCGGCCGCTACGGCCGATGCCCCATGGGCTATGGCCTCGCTAAAATGGGCTAACCCTCCGGCTCCACCGAGAGCCACTACGGGTATAGAAACCGCCCGGCACACGGCTGCCAGCAATTCGGTGTCGTATCCCTCAAACGTACCATCCCGGTCGATGGACGTAAGCAAAATTTCGCCCGCCCCGGCCTGCTCCATTTTTTGAGCATACGCCACCGGGTCTGTACCGGTATTTTTTGTTCCGTTGGCTATATACACTTTGTATTTACCCATCCAGTTTTTCTTTACATCGATAGAGGCTACTATACTCTGGCTGCCTACATACTTAGCTCCATCGGTTACCAACTGAGGGTGGGTAAAGGTGCTGGTATTGAGAATAATTTTTTCTACCCCTCCGGCAATCAGTTGCTGAATCTGAGCAAGTTGGGTGATGCCGCCTCCGTAGCCCATCGGCATAAAAGCTTCTCCGGCAATTTCCTGAATCTTAACCAGGTCCGGTCCTTTGCCGGAAGCAGAGCGGTCGAGCAGCACTATTTCGTCTGCCCCTTTTTCATTAAAAATTTTTACGGCATTGATCGGGTCGCCTACGTACTTATGATCTTTAAACCGGATGGACTTTACCAATCCGCCATTTTGCATCAATAAACCCGGAATAACCCTGACTCTCTTCATCAATAGTTCTTTACAAAGTTGCTGAGCAGTTTCATTCCAAACTGGTGACTTTTTTCGGGGTGGAATTGTACACCAAGAATATTGTTTCTCTCAACAGCAGCAGCGAATGTGTAACCGTAAGTGGCTGTTAAAACCGCGTCATTAGAGTCTGAAAGCCGGGCATGGTATGAATGAACAAAATAGAATCGCGGCTCTTTAATCCCTTCCACCAATCTCGATTGTTTTGCCGGAGTAACGTCAGCCCACCCCATGTGTGGCACTTTATAAGTATCAGGCATTTCGGATTTAATAAACCTTATATTCTTTCCTTTGATCCAACCGAGCCCTTTTTGACTTCCTTCTTCGCTTCCTTCCAACAATAATTGCATGCCTACACATACACCAAGCACCGGAGTTTTTTCATCGATTACCTTACGGGTCAATGCCGATATCAAACCTGATGCTTGAAGTTGCGAAGCGCAGGTATCAAACGCACCTACGCCCGGCAAAATAATTTTTGAAGCCGTTATTACATCTTCATCTCGTGCCGAAATCCGTGCCTCCACGCCTATGCGTTTTAACATATTGGCAATAGAAGCCAGGTTTCCGACACCGTAGTTGAGTATGGTGAGCATTAGACATTAAGATGATTTTTTCTAAAATCATTAAATTCAGATGAAGGAATGAATCCATTATATTCAAACAAATTTTTATATTTTACAAATTTCATTTTAATACTATCATTTTGGCTATAATCCTGAACGATTTTGGCTGGATTACCAGAAATAACACAATAACCTTGTGGAAATGATCTGGTAACTATTGAACCAGCACTAACAGTGGTAAAATCACCTAATACAACACCGGGTAAGATAATAGACCCCATTCCTATTCTACAATACTTACCTATTCTGATTTCGTTTATCACATGCTTTCTAATATCGAGCATAAAATGATTAGAACTGATGAGACCAACATTGGGGGCAATTTGAGTATAATCGTCAATATATATTTTTCCCATTGCTTGAATATAACATCCTCCAGATATGCCGGGAGCAGCATCAACACCTACATAAATATTTCTCCAACTCCCACTAACTATTGATGTATGATGAATCGGCCAATAAGGCCCAGAATTATTGCCTAATATTTTATGAGTGAACCATTGATTAAACTTAATTGGGCTCTCATTTATTCTTGTCTCATATAAAGGCTTAAAAAAGGGAATATGTTTGACTATCCAAGAGTAACATCTGCCATGAAAAAGAAATATATACCCTCGATAAAAAAATCTTAGTACAGGTATCATTTTTAAAATTCAACGGTAGAATTAGTTAATATATAACCACAAAAATCGCCCACATTTTCTGCTTCAAAAATAAAATCAATTGAAAACTGAATATTAAATTTTTCTTCAATTGAAGAAATAAGTAATAGATTGGTTACAGAATCCCATCCTTCTATATTTTTTGGTGACGATAAAAAATCAATAATTAAACTGTCATTATTCAATTCTTTTCTAAATATTTCATTTAAGACTTTCAATATTTTCTCCTTTTTTTCCATTTTCATTTAATTTTTTTATACAAAAAGCATGAGCCTGTTCTTTCAAATCCTATATTTTCATACATATAAACTCCTAATTTGGTTGCCTGTAAAATACATAAGTTGATATTTCTTTCTAAAATAATTTTAAGGCAGTGTCTAGTGATTTTACGCCCCACCCCCATACCTCTATACTTTTCTATGACACTAACCATATAAATTCCTGCAATATTATTTTCATCAATCCATATTAAAGCGGTACCTATTACTACATTAAATGATTTAGCAATAACAATTTGTGCTCCTTTGCTAATTAAATATTTTACAATCTGTGTATCAAATATTTTTTTATTAAATAAAGTGACTGAAACAACTTCAGCCCATTTCTCAAGATCAGAATCAATTATAGTAACAAAAATATCAACGTTAGTTTCGCATACAACATTTGGTATATTAGCAAAATTATTGTAAGTCATACCGATCCATTTTTCAATCGGAAAAAATCCTTTGTCCTTTAACTTAAGATATGATTGAGTTGAATTTTCAAGAAGTATTAAATCTGAAAAGTTGTTTTTTTTTATTATATAAATGAACTCCTCAATTAAATTGTCAGTAAATATTCCTTCATCTGTCCTGTATATTATATTTGGCCATACTGAAGTTTCAGAAGCTACTACAGTGTAGTTTTGGGTCTTTATGACAGAAACACCGTGTTTATTTCCATAAAATGAATCAAGCAAAGAATATAAATTATTTATATTCACCTCGTAGATCTTCTCCACTAATAATGGTTTTAATCTTATTTCTGTCAGTCTTGCCACTTGACGTTAACGGAAACCTGTCAATAAATATTACTTTAAAAGGAATCATGTAATCGGGTAAAATAGATTTTAAATAATTAATGATAGTAATAGTATCACGCCCCAATCCTTCATTTTCAATCACAAGTACCAACCCTAATGTTCCTGTTTTATTTTCAATTGGAACCACAACATTATTAACATTGTATTGATTTCTAACTAAAAATTCAATTTCACCTAATTCAATCCTAAAGCCCTGAATTTTCACCTGATTATCTAATCTCCCGCAATAAAAAAAATCACCCTCCTCATCGAAATAACACAAATCGCCTGTTTTGTAAAACCTATTTTTTACTTTTTTATAAGTTAGCTCAACAAAAGAATTGCTATTTTTTTGTATATTATTAATATATCCATCGGTTAATTGCTCCCCCGAAATACATAGTTCTCCTTTTTCATTTACTTCCGCGAAATCAGTTTCATTTTTAAGGATTACTAAATCAATCCCACTCATAGCTTTACCAATTGCAAGCAATCCGTTGTAATTTTTAATTATACTATTTTCATATTTATAATAAGTGCTATATATAGTGGCTTCTGTTGGGCCATACATATTGCAAAAATATGAATTTGGCAATGCTTTTTGCCACATTGGAAGTAAATCTATATGTGTTGCTTCCCCTGTAAGAATGCACAACCTAACGTCTGGTAAAATTATTCGACTTAACAATGAATTTAAGAGCTTGATTACGGATGGTACAATTTGAATTACAGTCAATCTCTTTTCCTTCATTAACTTCAATACGTTTAAATATTTAATTTTATCATCTGGAATGGTATAAACACACGCTCCATTCAATAAAGGAACCAAAAAAGAAACAATAGAAACATCAAATGTAAGTTCAAACATTTGCAAACATCTATCATTTACGTTTATATTAAAATGTAGTTTTTCAAATGAATTTAAAAAAGAATTTAAACTATTATGAGTTATTGGAACTCCCTTAGGGACTCCAGTACTCCCGGAAGTATATAAAATATAAGCAAGTTGATCGTTCTTAATATTAGGGACTTTTATTTTTTCAAGTGAATCAATTCCTGCTTCAGGCTGAATAACTGTAAACATTGAATATCTCGCATCATCCAAAGTAACAGATGAGATAATTATATTGACGCATGCATCTTTTAAAATAGTAAGGTTTCGCTCAATTGGGTTATGAAGTCCGAGAGGAACATAAGAATTTCCAGAAAACCAAATTGCTAGTAACGAAGAATAGGTTCTAATATCATCATTACAAACCACAGCAATACGCAAACTTACTCCACTTACAGATATATCCTCAATTTGTTTTTGAATTGCAATAATACTTTTTTTTAAATACGCATAGGTATAATACTCGTCATTTATACAAAAAGCATTATTGTCTGAATAATTTTCAAAATTTATACTAAGTCTCTCAAGAAACATCTTATAATTTCATTATGTTATAATATTAAGAAAAGAAAAGAAAAGAAAAGAAAAGAAAGTATATTCATAATTTAAGTATATCTATTCCTCCATAATAATTTAAAAAATAGTCTAGCATTTACTAATTGGATTTTAACTATGAATTTAATCACCTGCCATTTCAGTTTTTTTCGTTCGTTATTAAAAATTGACTTTGCCATTTCTTTTTCCAGCGGGCATTGCTGATCGGCCAGGTAATCAAATTTAATTTGCTCGTAAACTTGTGTAAACTGGTTTCGAAATATTACTTCTTGTTCGTTATGCTCCCTATACCACACTATTCCGTCAGGCATTAAAACCACCGGGTAACGTTGTGCCAGCCGGTGCCACATTTCAAAGTCGCCTGCCATACGAATAGGCCGGAATCCGTTTTCTTTTTCAAAGACGCTCCGGCAAATAATAGACGACAGTGGGGCTTTGTGAAACAACCCGGGGCCTCGGTAATGGTATTCATACGCTTCGCGGGGCGACAGTATAAACGGAAAAGGTTTTTGTATAAACTGAAGCAGCGAACAAAGCCCCCACCCGGCTTCCGGAAATTTTTCCATCATAGCAACCAGCACTTCCAGCCCGCCCGGATAAAGGTAATCATCGGCATCTACATATTTCAGGTATTTGCCCTTTGCATACGAAGCCGCCCGATTCCGGTTAGGATAATCGCCCAGGTTTTTTTCGTTTACATATACCTTTACACGGGGGTCTTGCTCATAGGTGCGGGCGATCGCTACGGTTTTGTCTTTCGAGCCGTCATCCACAATGATCAATTCAAAATGAGTATAAGTGGAGGCCAACACACTTTCAATCGCCTCGGCTATATATTTTTCACGGTTGTAGGCCGTCATCAGTATGCTTACGAGGGGCAAATGATTCATTGTTATTCATTAAAAATCCTTATACTAACTCAGTCTATAGAAAATTCTAAAAATTAAAAAAAGTTGTCTTTTTAAGATGTCCTTAAATCATTTTAACAATACAATTTGATTAACCAGTTTCTTTTCAATCTCCCAGTCATAAACCTCCTTTAAATGATTAAAACCTTCTATGCCCATGGTGTACCATTGGTCCTTCATGCTCCAGGCCGTCTCTAATGAAGCATCGAGACTTTTAATACTAAAGGAGGTTGCAAGAAAACCAGTTTTACCATCAATAATCAATTTTTCATGTCCGCCTACATCCGTAACAACCGCCACCCTTCCACAAGCAACGGCTTCAATCAGTGACAAGGCACATCCTTCTCCAGCAGAAGGCAGAATAAGCATGTGGTGATTTGCCCAGAGGTTTTGGATGTCATCCACATGGCCCCCAAAATGTACCCTTTCTCCTAGTTTTAAATTTAAAGTTAACTCCTTCAGGTATTTCAAATCAGGTCCTGCTCCAAAAAAATTAAGTTGCCATTTACGATTTCTCCATTTTTCCTGTGATAAAACTTTCAAAAGCAGGTTCTGACATTTCACATTAACATCCAAACGTGCCACACAAGCAAAAAATATTATTTCACTGTCGGGATAGGGTAATGGAATATTATTTTTTATCCGTATTGGGTTATTCACTACCACGGCATTAGACAAGGAAAACCCTATAAAAGTTTCACAAATTATTCTGTTCCTATCCGACACAAAAAATATTTTCCTCGCCAATGGAAATATTAGACGTGCTCTTTTGTATAAAAAAGAATCTAGCTTCCCAAACTCATTGTGATATTGGCATATCAGATAGTACGAAGTATTAAATTTAACGATACGGTCAAATAAATCAAGGTCAAAGCAAGCTTCGTACGCCCCCCCCTGACTAATTACAACCAAATCAATCTCCGAAAAATTGATATTTTTATAATAGCCAAATAACCTAGGTATTTTTTTTCGTACTAAAAACTCCAATTTTGATATTAAATTGATTTTACCAAAACTCTTTCTAAGGTGAAAAATTGCTCCCTTCTTTTTCAACTGAATCATTTCAGGTTCACCCCTCATCTGTTCACTTACCACTACCTCAATCGCATGACCTTCATCAAGTGCCACCTTGGCCATGAGTGACCAAAGAAATTCAGAACCTCCCCACTTGGTCACCGTTGAAATAAACAACATCCTCATTTTACTAATAATTTTTTTAGACCCCTAAACACTATTATAAGATTAAGCCTGCTCAATGGTCGGTACCAGAAAAGTTGCAGGTAAGACCAAATCAAAGTTAAATTAAACTGGCGAAAAGCGATTAGGTAATCAATTTGTTTAATATTAGAAAAATGTTGCAGGGTTCGATGCTCCACTGTACTGATTTGAATTACGGTTTTTGGTAGTGTGGTTCTCCATTTTTTAACAAAAAGTTTTGAATCTTTATACCACGACAAGGAATATTTACCGGCCGAAAAGTGCTCAATCAGAATTTCATGAGTCACAAAAAGCTTGTAACGCTCACTAATAGCCATCGAAATATCAAGGTCATACAGGTCAAATTTGGTAAACATTTTTTCATCAAAAGGAAATTGTCTCCACACTTCCTTACGCATGCAAAGAAACATACCATCAAGAACCGCAACCTCACTTAATAGAGTCAATGAGTTTTCTTTTAATACGATCGTTTTACGTTCTCTGCCCCACGCTGCAACTGCATTGACTCGATGGTATTTTTGAGGAACATCCACCCAGCTAGTCGGAAGATTAGTTTTAATAACGGCACCCGCCACGCCTAATAATCCAATAAATTTATCTTGAAGATTCTTAATAATGATATTACCCCAATTTGAGGTAAGGAAAAACACATCCTCATGAACAAAAATTAAAAAATCATATTTTGATTTTCTTGCACCTTCATTATAAGCTGCACAAATTCCTAGTCGACAATCTGAATTATTTATTGTGATTACCTCATGGGCAACCCCGATCGTTTCATTAATATTGTCTTCAATTTTATCAAGTAGTGATTTTTCCCGGCTGCAGATAATAATAGAAATCATATTAATTAAAATGTCTCGAACTCTAAAAAAAATATCATATCACATAGATACAATCAAGAAAAAGCTTGTTAGAAATATCTATTCATTAGTTTATTCTTCAAGGCTCAAAAATAAGGACTTTGCAATCATATCAAATAACTGCTGGGGGGGGGGCATTTATCAAATCACTAAGTCTCCTTACAATACTCCTTTTATAGGATTATTTATAAATGCTCCTTGTTATATTAAATTCTTAAGAAACCCCGATTACTATTTAAATCAAAATATTGAATTTGTTAAAAAATCAAAATATTTACACCTTAACACACTACAAAAATATCCTATAGGATGCCTCTCCGACATTGAAATACATTTTTTGCATTATAAATCCGAAGATGAAGCTACTAAGAAATGGACTAGAAGATGTCAAAGACTTCCTTCCAAAGATTCTTGGTACATCAAATTTGATGATCGTGATAATTTCGAGGAGACTCATATCCACGAGTTTCACCAGCTTAGCTATAAGAATAAAATTTCTTTTACAAAAAAGAAATATGAATATGAACTTAATCTCAAGCTAAAAAATAAAGATGATTTAATTTTGTTTCATACCACATATGATCTTATGGATATCATCCATTGGATCAACACAACGGAAGTCAAAAAACCTAATGGTTTTCTTCTTGTTATTCAAACTTTGCTCAAATATTACCCTAAATATTAAAACCAAAAGAGGCGATATATTTCTTAATTTGCCTAAAAGGTTTCAATATTATTTCGCCCACTATGAAACTCCTGTACCTTTTAACCTCTTCTACTTTATCTTTAAGCATTTGCTCTAAAACTTTTTCCCCATCAAAAATACTACTACCAATAATGGGCAATGGACCATCAGAAGCAATAGCGATTAAATAAAGAGCACCCATTTCATCAGAAGACTGCAAACGGTCATAATCACCGCTATATATTTGTATTCCTTCACTGGTACCCTCTGTATAAATAAATGATCCAAAAAAAGATTTTTGCCTGACTATTTTAATCTTCCGAAAGTGATTTTTTAGTAAGGCTTCAAATTCATTTGCATACAGTTCCTTAATATGGAAAGGGTTTCGCTCCCCTCTCTTATCAGTATAATACAATTTATCAGGTGAAGAAATAATTAAAAGTCCCTCTTCTTTTAAAACTCGCTTTAGTTCTAGCATCATTTCCTGGTGTTGATCATGATGTTCAATTGTTTCAAAACTAACTGCGATATCAAAATAGTTATCAGGATAAGGTATCGCAGTAGCCGATCCTACTTTATAACTTAGATTCTTCTTACTATATTTTTTTTGAGCCTCCTCAATAGATTTCGAATCAATATCGACTCCAACCACTTCAGCAGCTGTTGAGGATAAAAGGTTAGATCCATAACCTTCACCCGATGCAATATCAATCACCTTCTTACCATATACCAACGACAATGTGAGAGCATACCTATGCAAGTGCTCAGCAGTATTAAAATTATGTATGTGTGTTTCTAAACGTTCTCCTGTCCATTTAGCCATGTTTCTACTTATTTATTTTTTGAACTTCCCAATTCAAAAGAGGCCTTACAATTCCAGGAAATTTTCCAATTGAGTCTCCGCGTGCTGTCATCCCTTGATGTACCTCAAATACATCTATAATTACAGTCTCTCGCACATACAAATGTACCACATGTTTATTGTGATTGAATATGGCGCTATTGACTACATATGTGCCATCTGCCAAAAGATTAGCTGGAATTATAGTAGTGGCCTGATGGAGACCTTTTTCATGAGGTTTATGATAAAGTTCAGATTTTACACTATGAGTATCAAAAACGTTAATACCTTCCGCATTATAAATACTATGTCCCATCCATAATATATGTCCATCTTCGAGAACCTCGTACTCCATATCAATTCGGATATTTTCATTAATCTTATAAGAATCTTTTATAATTCCATTAATGTCGCGAACCCGAATAGCATTTATTTTCACAACACTATCACCGGGGCGCTCATTGGCCCATATTCGCTCGGAGTTCTTTTTTAATCCTTTTTCAAAGTAAAAGTCAATAATCTTATCAACAGTATTCTCATGAACAATTTTTCCATTTTGTAAAAAAAATCCTTTATTACATAAAGTTGAAATGGCTGCCATATTATGGCTCACAAACAACACCGTTCTTCCCTCATTCTTGCTCACGTCTTCCATTTTGCCGAGGCATTTTTTTTGAAATTGGGCATCGCCTACGGCCAGCACTTCATCCACAATCAGTATCTCCGGTTCGAGGTGTGCAGCCACCGCAAAAGCCAGCCGCACATACATGCCGCTGCTGTAGCGCTTCACGGGCGTATCCAGAAATTTTTCTACTTCGGCAAAGGCCACGATCTCGTCAAACTTGCTTCTGATTTCGGCCCGGCTCATGCCGAGGATGGCTCCGTTCAAAAAAACATTTTCACGGCCGGTTAGCTCCGGGTGAAACCCCGTGCCTACTTCGAGCAGCGAAGCTACACGCCCGTCTATGGTAATGCGGCCGTGGGTGGGCTCGGTAATGCGGCTCAGAATTTTCAGCAACGTACTCTTGCCCGCCCCGTTGCGTCCGATGATGCCAACGCGGTCGCCTTGCTTAACTTCAAAAGTAAGGTCTTTCAGTGCCCAAAATTCTTCTTCGGTTTGCTGTACTTGGTTTTTTCGGGTCAGTAATTTTTTGGCACTGCGAGTCAGGCTATCGCGGAGCGACCGGTACGGCTCGCGTATTTCGTGCGAAATGATAAACCGTTTCGACAGATTTTCAACTTTTATAACCGATTCAGACATCTGCTTAAATATTGTCGGCAAAGCCGCGTTCAGTTTTACGGAAATACCCAATGCCCACAATTAAAAAAAATAAAATGACAGTGGTAGAAATAGCAAAAGCACCCCAGTTCATCGGCTCGTTTAAAATGCACCAACGAAAACCATCTACAATGCTTACCATGGGGTTGAGCGCATACCACAACCGCCACTTTTCGGGCACCACACTGCTGCTAAAACCCACGGGCGTAATATACAGTCCCAGTTGCACCACAAACGGAATAACGTACCGCACATCGCGGTATTTTACATTCAGTGCGGTAATGTATAAGCTTACACCCAGTGCCGCGAGCAGCGCCAACACAATAAAAAAAGGCAAGAGTATGATCTTTACATCGGGCAAGGTTTGGTAAAAGGCCATCATGGCCAACAACAATAAAAACGAAATGGCAAAATCTACCAACGCGGTAAAGATCGAGCTGGCCGGAATAATCAGGCGCGGAAAATAGACTTTAGAAACCAGATTGGCATTAGTTACCAAACTGTTGCTGGCCTCCGATAAAGCGCTGGCAAAAAACTGCCAGGGCAACATGCCCGCGAAAACCATGATGGCATAAGGCGCGTTTCCGGGCGATGAAAGCTTGGCCACCCGGCTAAAAACCACGGTAAAAATAAGGGTGGTTAATATGGGTCTGATCAGCGCCCAGGCAGCGCCCAGCACCGTTTGTTTATAGCGCACTTTTACATCGCGCCACGATAGTATGTAAAACAACTCGCGAAACCGCCATAGGTCGTGCCAGTAATTTTTTTCGCTGCGCCCTGCTTCAATAACAATCCGGTCGGGTTTCATGTGACTGCAAAGGTAATTTAAAGGTTTGATTGGTTGGGCATCTCAAGCTGTTTGCGCAAAAAATTCTTGTCCGAAAGGGTTACCGAAATTGGTTGAGCACCGCCAGGCTCCAGCTCTTGCTCCAATGACCACGGCCATGTAAAAAATCGGTAACAATTGTATCTGTGTTTTGGCCCGTCAGGGATTTTAGTTTGTCTGCATCTTCCTTTATCCAGACCGACAACGGAAAAGTAAACCCTTGCTTTTTGCGGGAGACGATCTCTTCCGGCAAAAGATCTGAAAAGGTATCGGTCAGCAGTTTTTTAGTGCCGAGTTTAGGGTACCGGATCGGTGTCGGAATGGAATGGAATTTACGTATCAGTTCGGTATCCAGAAAAGGAACACGTACCTCCAGCCCATGCCACATCCCCATCACATCCGTTATTTTAAGCAGTTGGTTGGTCATGTATATTTTTGATTCCAATTGCGATATATATTCGTTATCCGGAACGTTGGGGGGGATATAAACGGAAATATTTTGCAGCACGTTCCACACTTCCCGCTCCGAAACATTGAGCAGCGAAGCAATGACATCGGGCGTGTGGATGCCGCGCAAGAAAAGATAATCGCCCACGGGGCCTTCGATATCCAAAAAAACCAATCGTTTATAGGAAGGGTTCAGTGCGCCCATCCAATCGGAAAATGATTCTTTAAAAGGCAGCATAGACCGTAGGAATTTTACACTTTGTATTCTGCGAAAGGAAGCATAGCCGCCAAATACCTCATCGGCTCCTACCCCCGATAAAACTGCCTTGAGTCCATCGCGGTGGGCGCTGCGCGAAACAAAGTACATGTTCACCCCATCCACAGTGGGCTGATCCATCGCCCGCCAGATATCATCAAGCGAATCCCAAAACATACGTGAGGTAACCCGGTGTGCAATATGATCTGCATGATGGGTGCGTTCCAGTACTTTTTTTTGAAAGGGTCGTTCATCAAAAGAAGTATCGTCAAAATTGATGGATATACTTTTTACGACCTCCTGATATTGATCGGCCAGCAAAGTGAGTAAACTCGAATCAATCCCTCCACTCAGAAAAACCCCCAGCGGAGCATCGGCTATTAAATTCTTTTTTACAGCGTCTATGACGGCTGCCCGAATCAGGAGCAACTCCTCTCCTTTATTTACCTGTAGCGGGTTAGCGTTTTCTGAATAGTAGGTATGGCGGACGGCTGTAAAATGATTCAGGTTTATCTCCATCCACGTACCCGGCTCCAGATCGTGTACTCCGTGCAAGGTGGTGGCCGGCTGCGGGAGCGACCCAAACGCTAAAAATAAAATGCGCCAGTCTTTATTTTCCGGCCAGGCCGGATCAACCGCTTTAAAGGCCCGTACTTCAGAAGAAAAAATAACCTGATTATTGCGCAAGGAATAGTACAAAGGTTTTACCCCGATCTGATCGCGCACCAGCAGAAGTTTATTCTCCTTCTTGTCATATAACCCAAAAGCAAAAATTCCTTCCAGACGCTGAAAGCATTGAACGCCCCACTGCCGGTAGGCCTGCAAGATAACCTCGGTATCGGTTTGGGTTTTAAATGATTTTCCCAACGACTCCAGTTCTTTTCGGAGTACTTGAAAATTATATATCTCGCCATTAAATGTAATGGCCAGGCTTTCATCTTCCGAAAGCATCGGTTGGTGACCGCCCGAGGTAAGATCAATAATGGAAAGCCTCCGGTGGCCGAGAGTTACCAGATTATCATTGTAAATCCCTTCATCATCGGGGCCGCCATGAGCCAACCGGTTCAGCATAGCTTGTACAGCCCCGGTTCTTGACGAAGACAAATGGCCTGCAATACCGGCTATCCTGCACATAAAAAATTATTCGGTAGGGCGGAAAATTTTATGCCCTTGGCTTTGTAAAACAAGGTCCTGCTGAAAAAGTTTTAGGTCGGCATGCACCATTTCATGAACTAACATGGGGAGATTGTACTTGGGTTTCCAGTTCAGCTTCTCTCTGGCTTTGGTGGCATCGCCAATGAGCAGATCCACTTCAGTAGGCCGGAAATAAGATTGATCTATAGCGACCAGCACATCGCCCGGTTTGGGCATGGTTTGGGCAGCGGGTGCGCGGTCTTTATCGATGGAAACCAATACGCCTGTTTCATTACTCCCCTTTCCTTCAAAACGAATGGTATAACCTACCTCAGCGAAGGCCATCTTAATAAAATCGCGAACGTAAGTAGTCTGCCCGGTAGCAATAACAAAATCTTCGGCTACCGGTTGCTGAAGAATGAGCCACATAGCTTCTACAAAATCTTTGGCATGACCCCAGTCACGGCGGGCATCTAAATTTCCGATGTATAATTTTTTTTCAATGCCCAGCGCGATCTTGGCTACCGCCCGGGTAATTTTGCGGGTAACAAAGGTTTCGCCCCGCAGGGGCGATTCGTGATTAAATAATATTCCATTGCTGGCAAACATACCATAGGCTTCGCGGTAATTTACGGTTATCCAATACGCATAGAGTTTGGCTACCGCATACGGAGAGCGTGGATAAAACGGAGTTTTTTCATTTTGAGGTACGGCCTGCACCAATCCATACAACTCGGAGGTGGAAGCCTGGTATATTTTTGTTTTTTTGCTGAGACCGAGCATCTTCACCGCCTCCAAAATACGCAACGTACCGATGCCATCGGCATTGGCCGTGTATTCGGGTGTATCGAAACTTACCTTTACATGGCTCATAGCCGCGAGGTTGTAAATTTCATCGGGCTGGGTTTCCTGAATGATGCGGATGAGGTTGGTGGAATCGGTGAGGTCGCCATAGTGAAGTTTCAACTTCAGGTCTTTTTCATGCAAGTCCTGATACAGGTGATCGATGCGATCGGTATTGAACAACGAAGACCTCCTTTTGATGCCATGCACAAAGTATCCTTTGGCCAAAAGCAATTCGGTAAGGTAGGCACCGTCTTGCCCGGTTACACCCGTTATTAAAGCAGTTTTCATTTTGCCAGTGTTTCGTATCGGTTTAAAAAATCCTGGTAGCTCAATCGGATACCATCTCTTAATTCTGTTTTATGTTTCCAGCCCAGTGCCTGTATTTTTGATACATCCATTAGTTTACGCGGGGTGCCATCGGGTTTAGATAAATCATTTTTAATTACTCCCCGGTATCCTATCTCCTGGGCGATGAGCGTGGCCAATTCCTGAATAGACAGATCGGTGCCGCTGCCAATGTTGATGATCTCGGGAGAATGGTAGTGGTTCATCAGAAACAAGCAAGCCTCGGCTAAGTCATCGGCAAACAAAAATTCGCGCAATGGTTTACCACTGCCCCAAATCACCACTTCCGGTACATTTTGAACTTTAGCCTCATGAAAGCGTCTGATCAGAGCCGGCAGTACGTGTGCGTTTTGCGGATGGTAATTATCGCCATAGCCATATAAATTAGAAGGCATTACACTGATAAAGTGGTCGCCATATTGATCATGAAACGACTGGCAAAGTTTAATGCCCGCAATTTTGGCCACCGCATACGCATCGTTGGTAGGTTCGAGCGGCCCGGTAAGCAGCGATTCTTCGCGGATGGGCTGCTCGGCAAACTTGGGGTAAATACACGAAGACCCGAGCAGCAATAATTTTTTTACCTTATGATCATGAGCGGCCTTAATGACGTTGGCTTCTATAATCAGGTTATCGTAAATAAAATCGGCTTTATAAAGACTGTTGGCCAGAATGCCACCAACTTTGGCTGCTGCTACGAAAACATAATCGGGTTTTTCTTTTTCAAAAAAAGATTGTACCGCATGCTGATGACGCAGGTCTAACTCAGCCGATGTGCGGGTAATTAAATTTTGGTAGCCAGCCTTCTGCAGCGCACGATCAATGGCTGAGCCCACCATACCCCGATGCCCGGCCACATATATTTTAGAAGTCAGTTCCATTCTTTATTCTGAATAATAACCGTACCCGTTTTTCTTTTTGGAAGAGCCATAGCCGTACGAATAACCGTAGCCATACCCGTAGCCATAGCCATACCCGGTTTTATACACGTCATTTAGCACCAAACTAATGCTCTTCAGTTTTCCCGACCGGTAAAATTCATCTACATCTTTTAATAAAGCTTTCGGAGTATAATTCTGCCGCACGATAAAAACCGTATGATCGGCATACTTGGCCATTTCAAAGGCATCCGTTACGATGGCCAGCGGAGGGGTATCTATTATAATATAATCGTATTCGTTCAGCACCTCTTTCAGCAGTTTATCAAACCGGTCAGTCAGCAATAACTCAGAAGGGTTAGGCGGCACAGGCCCTCCGCTAATGATGTCCAGATTTTCTACGGAAGTATGTTGCAACACTTCCCGAAGTGTATTGAGGTTGCTCAGGTAATTACTGAGGCCTTTGTCGTTAGTAAGGTTAAAGTCGGTAAAAATTTTAGGCTTGCGCATATCGGCACCGATAATCAGTGTTTTGCGCCCCGACATGGCAAATACGGTAGCCAGGTTGATGGTAGAAAATGTTTTTCCTTCTCCACTGATGGAACTGGACACCACAAATATTTTTTTAATTTGATTGCCGGTAAAAAAATTGAGGTTAGAGCGTATGGCCCGGAACGACTCGGCCACCGATGATTTAGGCTGAAGGGTTACGGCCAGGTTATCTTTAGATGCGTGGTGTCCAATACCCCCGATAAAAGGAATGGCTGTAATTTTTTCAATGTCTTCTTTCGACTGGACTTTCTGATTAAAAAACTCGACTAAAACAAACCCCAGTGCCGGGATAACCAGCCCGATCAGCCAGCCGAAAAGGTAGTTTCTGCTGGTGTTGGGAGAAATGGCAACTCCCTGCATGGGCGGGTTTACACGCAAAATACTCGAGGTGTTAGAGGCTTTCGATATGCCCGCTTCCGACATTTTTTGCATCAGAAAAACATACAAGCCTTCCAGCAAAGAATAGTTGCGTTGAATAGAAATATATTGGCGTTGGGTAATGGGTAATTGATTGGTCTGCTTTTCTAAGGCATTGAATTGTTGAGCCAGAATATCGCTTTTAAATTTATCGGTTACCCTCAAGGAATGTATTGATTCCAGTAAATTTCCTTTTATCTTATCTAACCGGCTGAGGCCTCCATGCACTAACGGGTTTTCGACCAAGCCTTTTTCTAAATACATTTTTAACTCTAACTGGATATCAATCATCTTACCAACCAGAGAGGATAACACGCCATCCGTAACCCCCACAGACGAAGGCAATACTACCAGATCGAGATTTTTTCCTTGCCGGATATATTTTTCCAAATAATCATAATAATTAGTCCGGATGATCTGCTCCATCTTCTGTTCATCCAGCTTATCGAGCTTCTCATATAACCGCTTCGCCTCGTCATCCAGTTTTTCTGTACTATTAGAAATTTGAAATTGCTGCAACTTGTTTTCAAAAATATGGAGGGAGTCGGCAATCTCATTTAATTGTTTGCGAATAAAAATAATGCTTCGTTCGGCTGCCTGATTTTTTTTATCTAAATCGTATTGCTGGTATTTAGTAATAAGTCCGTTCATGAAATCAATTTCCTTCTGCGGGTTAGTGCCATTGACCGATAAGTTCAGTACCCCCGCTCCTTCTTCGGCCCAATCAGCCGTCACCCTACCAACATACGAGGAGGTTACGGCCAGCGGATCTAAAAAGGTTAAAATGAAAGGCATGTTTTTGATTGATGTCACCTCTTGCCATCCGTTTTTCATAACCATAAAATGATGCCCCTGAAACTCCAGGCTGTCGTTAAACCGGAATATTTTTTCCTGAATAGGAGCTTCCCTGCTTTTTATGGAAAAGGTATTCTCATCCAGTACCTTAAACATTAACGATGCACCATACGAGCCGTTCTTTATCAACAGTTTTACTTTCACGGGCATACCGTATGTCTCGGTGGTTTTGATGTCGCCTTCATTAAAAAAAGCTACTTCAAAATTTAAGTCTTCAATTACTTCCTGAATTAACGGGTAAGAACGGATAATATAGGGTTCGTTCAGGTAATTCCGGTATGGATCAATCAGTGAGTTTTTGTATAATAAATCTGCCCCGCTGGCATCTTCTTTCTCGCGTATAATAACGGAAGCTGTAATGGGGTAAACCCGGTCGGCATACCGGTTTACTATAAAAGCATACGTAAGCGAGGCCGCTACCGAAAGCACAATCAGATACCAGTAGCGCAAGGCCCGGTAGGCCATGCGTTTATAATCAAGAGTGGCCCCTTCCAGCGGATTTGTTTTAGTCGGAATACCCGATTGTGGTGTGTTCATCTTCTGTTCAGGGTAATAACTAACAACAAAATAGAAACAGCCGAGAGCACCATGGCCAGGTTTTGGCTAAAGTACAAACGGTACGGACGTTGCTTCAATGGCGGAACGATGATCACATCATTTTGGTGCACATAGTAGTGGGGCGACTTAATAAAATCTTCACTGAGCAAATCCACATAATACACCTCCGCCTTATCGCTTTCTTGCCGGATAATTTTCACCCTGGAGCGATCGGCAAAGTCATTTAACCCACCGGCCAGCCCAATTGCCTCAGGTAAACTGACCCGGTTATTGTTGAGCGTGATGGAGCCTTCCTTTAACACTTCGCCCAAAATCGTGATGCGGTAGTTTAGCAATCTCACTTTTACTATGGGAGCCTCCAGATACGATTTAACAATTTTTTGAAGGGTATCTTGTGCCTGGAAAATGGTAAGCCCGGCCACCTTTACTTTGCCCACTACCGGAATGGGAATATCGCCATTTTCATCTACCAACTCGCCAAACAAGAGCGCTCCGCCTACCATTCCGTTTCCCATCATGGTATTGCCTTGCGTTTGTTGGCCTAAAAAATCGAACTCTTTTTGAGTCAGGCTCTGATACCGTACCGAAATAATGTCGTTGGTTTGTATTTTATATTCGAAAGGCTGGAGTTGGTATATCCGTACAGCCGTATCGGCCGGGTGCCGGGTCAGGTCATTTTTTTGAAAAAGCAAATGTTTTCGGTTGGTAACACAGGCCGTTACAACGACCATTCCCATAAAAAACAACCCGATCTTTCGCATGAATAAAAATTTCACTGTAAAATAGAATGCAAATTAGGAATAATTAAGCGACCTGTAAAATTTGAAAATAGTATTCATCCATTCCGGTCTATTTGTTTTTTTCTCACCCTCCGCATTCCCATCTGCAATCAAACTTCGTTCTTTCTCCATGATCTATTTTCCAATACGGAGTTTGTCATTCGGCAAACTGGCCTTGTGGTTTCCTTACTTATTTCCACACTTAATTTATTCTTACCACGCGAACGGTGCGGGTAAATGTGGGTTGAGAAATTTTAGCAAAATATACTCCGGCTGCTACCTGCGAAAGATCAATGGCATACGGATTGTTTTGCCAGGAAAGGGTATCACTCCACTCTAAAATCATTTTTCCATTGGCATCATATAAACTAAAATTAAAGCGACTGTTGTCGGGATTTTTAAATACAATTTTTATTTCCTGACTCGTGGGGTTCGGATATACCTGAAAGGCATCATCGAATGACGTAAACGTCATCGCTTTTAAAAAATTAGGAATACCGTAACCTAATTGATTGTTGGGCGTTTCAGCCAGCGATGCAGAGTTAATGATCCGCGAACAAATTTCTTTTGCCGAGGCATTGGGCAAGGCTTGCCGCAACCCGATAACCAGCGAAGCAATTAAGGGCGTAGAAAACGAAGTGCCATACTGCCCTATCAACACACCGGAAGAGTTAATTACAGAAGTTCCGCTGCCCATGGCCGCTACATCAGGTTTAATGCGTCCATCAGCCGTAGGCCCCACCAAACTGAAATTACTCCACAGCCCATTGCCATCTACCGATGCGCACGCCAAAATGCCTGCCGCATCAGCCGGAAAAAGAATGTTAGGCCACGTGCTGTCGTACCAGTTGCCGGCTGCGTTTACCACGAGTATGCCGCGCACAGCCGCAGCGTGTGCTGCCCGCGATATTACCGAAGTGTGGCCGTTCAAATCGGCCAGCGTATAGTTCATAGACGGATCATCAAACGTGCTGTACCCCAGTGAAGAGCTGATCACCTCTACCCCGATGCTGTCGGCCCGCTCGGCTGCAAATAGCCAGTTGTATTCTTCTACCCGGTATTCGCTCGTTACATCTTCTGTTTCGTAAAGGTAAAAATTGGCCTTGCCGGCTCCTCCCATATAACTTCCCAAAATAGTTCCGGCTATTACCGACAATACTTCTTCTCCATGGGAATTATCCGAATACACATCGGTTGTATTTTTTACGAAATTAAATGCTTCTTTCAATCGGCTATCGGTATATATTTTTTGAAATGCCGTCATGGTATTGACCCCGGTAAAGCCGCCATCCAATACGGCTACATCAATGCCCTCGCCCTGATAGCCTTGCTGCTGCATCTGATCTACCCCGATCATCAGAAGTTGTTGCGGATACAGAGCCGAACTAAGTTGCGATGTCTTCTCTAATTTCTGTTTTGTTTGTGTACGCGCATTGAGCTTGGTACCCGGAGCCACCAGCTCTACTGAAATAACAAACGGTAAATTAGCTACCACCGAAGCAATGGAAACCGTTGTCTGTATCAACACGCCATTCAACCAACGCGAAGAATAAAACACCGATGCTCCCGTGGCCTTCACCTGATTTACATACGTTGCATTAACCGGAAAATCTTCAGCCGAAAGAGAAAAATTTTCTTTTCCTCTCCGGTCAATACTTTTTTGAGAAAGAAACTGCAAAGGGGCGCTTGCCGAATAAACTGAATTTGCCTTGTCTTTAAAGTGAACAAAATACCGGTTTACCTGGGCATTGACTGAAAACGGCAAGAGTAAAAGCAACCATCTACTGATGCCCATATCGCAACAAAGTTTGCCGATAATAGAAACCGTTCTTAATTATTTTAGCACCAAAACAATTTCCATCTGTTAAATAGTTAAATACAGACAACTCTTTATAGACCAAACCTGCGGGGGGCGCATACACCTCTACTTCCACATCTTTAGTAACCAGGTTCTGCACATTGCTTTGACTCACCGTTAAACTGATGGCAAATTTTTTTCCGTTTGGCATCGTAAAGGGCACATTGTGGCTAATCAATTTATAATTGGCAGCCCCCAGGTTATTATATAGGTTTCCATTCCAGGTGGTGCTGTCTTTTAGCGGAAAAATAATTTTTACATACGAAATATTCCCTTCATTTATTACTACTTGGTTGGCCGTTACCCGGGCCGACCAGACATCTAAGTTTATCCAGGCCAGTGTGGTGTCGGGGGTGGTAAACCGTTGTATCACATACGTAAAACCACCTTCAGCATTTTTAGACGAATCGGTTACCAGTGTTTTTAAAAAATAAATGCGGGTGGTGTCGTTGGCCTGAGCGGTACAAGCCAACTGGTTGTAGGATGTACTCGTTACCTGATAGATGCGGTAATCGCCCACCTGTAACGGGTAGTAGCTTTGCGGGTTGGGCAAGAGCATCTCCGAATGAGAGCATCTCCCGGTTAAAATAACCAATCCAAAAAAAAACAGGAAATTTTTTAACCTCATAACGATCCTCCAATCAAAAAAATAATTTAGCCAACATCAAAGTTATTTTTTTCTTTTCAATATTTGAGGCATGTTAAAAACAAAAGTAAAAGTAAGTAACATTACCAACCTGAGCGAAGCCCGGTATTGTGCCGGCATGGGGGTAGATTATTTATCCTTTCCGGTGCCCCTGGTTTCGCTTGAAGTCTATCGCGAAATCGCCTCGTGGGTAACCGGTCCTCAATTTGGTATTGAAATAGATGCCGACCATATTCCGTTGCTAAACGATTATCCTTTTGATTTTATTGAAATAGCCTCCTCCGATATTTTATCTGTGCCGTTCACTTCAGAAAAATTTATCAGGATTCAGACGAAAGACTGGCCACAACAAAGAGCGGCCATCCGGCATTTAAAAAATACGAACGTAATCGTTGAACTGGCTGTCTCCTCCCCGGATGAGGCTACAATTCAATTCATTAAAAATGTAGCCACCGAATTTAATATCTTCATCAAGATAGAAAACAATGCTTGGCTCAGTACGCTGTTGCAACTGCCGGTGGCCGGCTTCAGTCTGGAAGGAAATCACGAATCGAAACCGGGGCTAAAAGAATATCCGCTTTCAGAAATTTTGGAACAATTAGATGTAGATTAGCTGTCTTTCAAAATTTAAATCCAATTGGGCAGATGATGCATCCCTCATGCATAACCTAGGTTAAAATTTATAGTCAGTCATTCTCATTCAACCAATTCCGTTTTACCATCTCTAAACCGATGCTCGCCTTTTCGGCCACAAAGTGCAGATTGGGAATAGGTAAAATTTCCGGTTTCTTCGGATCTACAATATATTTAACAGCGTCCTCCGGTACATAATCAATAAGGCCGGCCGCGGGGTAAACTACCAAAGATGTGCCCACTACCAAAAAAATAGCAGCCTGCGCAGCGGTTCGGGCAGCTACCTCCATCATCGGCACCATTTCGCCAAACCAAACTATATTCGGGCGAAGTTGTGAGCCGCGCTCACAGCAGTCGCCCATGTTTAGCTCCTCTCCTTCTATTTTATAAATAAGTGAAGGGTCTATTGTGCTTCTCGATTCAAACAAACTACCGTGAAGGTGAATGACCTTCTTCGAGCCGGCCCGTTCGTGCAAATCATCTACATTTTGTGTTAGGATGGTTACTTCAAAGTGCTGTTGAAGCTCCGACAGAATCTCGTGTGCCCGGTTGGGCTTTGCGTGCCGGGCGGCTTTTCTGCGTTGATTATAAAACGTAAGAACACGTTCCGGATTTTTCTGCCAGGCTTCGGGGGTGGCCACATCTTCCACTTTGTGTCCTTCCCACAAACCACCGGCATCGCGAAAGGTAGCCAGCCCGCTTTCGGCCGAAATACCGGCCCCGGTTAATACCACCAATTTTTTCACAACCGGTTCAACTGTATTTTACTTCAGCTTCCGGTCAAAAAAATCTTTTGCACTATTAAACACCCGTAACCAGGTTTCATGTTTTAAAAATCCGTGTACTTCATCCGGAAAAACAATAACTTCTACGGGTATATTTTTTTCGCGCAGTTTGGTGGCCAGATCGGTGGTTTGTTGAAACTGCACATTGCGGTCGTCATCGCCATGTATAAACAATACCGGAGCTACCCACTTAGAAAGATCGGCTACAGGCGATGAGTTGAAGGCCACTTCCATTTCCTTTTTGGTTAGCCCCCAACTGTTTGTGGCATCTTGCGCATCAAACGACCAATCGTGCACACCATGAAGGTCTACCCCGGCTTTAAAAAATTCGGGGTTACGTGCCAGCCCCATCGCGGTAAGATAACCTCCGTACGAGCCGCCCCATAACCCAATCTTGGCGGCCTCCACTTCGGGAAGCGCCTGCAAAAATTTAGCTGCTGCTACTACGTCCTGATACTCGCTGGCTCCGCGCGGTCCCTGGTTTTTTGCCAACCTGAAATTTTTTCCATACCCGATGCCATCCCGGTAATTGACCGATACCACCGCATACCCTGAGGCAGCTAAAAATTGATTGAACGAATAATCTCCGCTGTAGTAATCCATATAATGAAAGCCCAGCAGCATCTGTCGCTCGGGGCCACCGTGCATGTACACAATGCCGGGCCTCTTACCCGAAATTTTACGGTCTATAAAAAGCTGGCCATGAATAGTGGTTCCATCAGCCGCTTTAAAAATTACCTGCTCCGGTTTAATAAATGAAGTTGCTGAATACAACGGGGCTTTAACCATAACATTCAGCACCACAAAGGCTTTTTTTAATTCATCTACTTTGGCCAGCGCCATGGGTTGGTTAGTAGTCGTTCGGAAGCAGTATAGCTGCGTCCCTCCAAACGCGGGATACATTTCAATGCCATCGCCCGAAGTAACAGGCACCGGGTTGCCGGTGGTAACACTCGATTTCCAAATATGCCTCCGGTCTGTGTCATCTTTGTTTCCATCAAAGTAAATGTTTTGACCGGTGGCATCAAGTACTATATTTTCCACTTCACTGTTATCCCCGGGGGTAATGTCTTTTATGTCGGTGCCATCGGGGTTCATAGAGAAAACATGATTCCAGCCAATATGCTCCGAATAAAAAAGGATACGATTGGTGGCCGTCCAGAGTAATGGCTTTTCGCGGTCTTGTGCAAAGCCGCCATCGTCTGCCGGAGACGACCAGATCATTTTTGCGTGAAGCGATTCGGCATCGGCCACCCAAACCGAAAATTTCATACCGGATATATAATTTTTGATTTCATTAATTTTTGTTCCGGCTGTACGAAGGAAGGCAATACTTTTCCCATCGGGCGACCAAACCGGAAAATTGTCGCTGGATATGTCGGGCGATACCCATCTGATTTTTTTGGTGACTGAATTATAAATTCCGCTAAATGCATGATCGCCCCGGTCGCTGGTAAAAAGAATTTCAAGACCGTTAGGTGAAAATTTTGGATTGTAGTTATGGCCGCGAGCACGAAAGAGCAATTTGGGCACGGCATTAATGTCGAGGTTGGTTTCGTATATCTGGCCGTCTTTGGCAAACAGGATTTTTAATCCATCGGGGGAAAACAAAGGACTGCTGCCGGAGGTGATTTTGGAAGGAACATTTTTGGAGGACAGGTCTTTAAAATAAATAGCCTGCTCTGCGCCTTCGGCCAGGCTGGCCGGATTGGGATGTTCGCCTCGAATATTGGCCGACCCGCCACGAACAAAAATAAGTTTGGTGCCGTTGGGCGAAAACGCAAGCTGTGAAATTTCCTGTCCGTCATCTTGCTCGTAGTTTGTGATAACACGGGGCAACTCATTTCCGGTTTTTAGCAAAATGTTTCGCTTACCCTGATCGTTAATAACCCACGCTACATTTTTGCCATCGGCCGTAGCCGCAAACTCCGATTCAAACGGATGGCTAAAAAAGCGTTCGAGGCCCTGAGCAAAAACAGATTGGCTGGCAGCCACCCAAAACAGAAATACTAATTTTTTCATCGGTTGATTTTTTTGATGGATGAGAAACGAGAACAAGCTATCGCTTATGTAGCAAATCTAACTTTTGTTTTCCCAAGTTTCAACCGGGGTCAATACGAAAAAATATGTCCGGTTAGCCTGCCTTTTTTACGGCAGCGGATTTCGGTTTAAACCTGGCTTGAAAAAACCGGAGGTATTTCGGTTCGTAAACCATTTTCATACCGGTTATCTTTTTTCTGTTTTCATACACGTGCTCCACCGATTCGGCAATCACATCCATGTGTGCCTGAGTGTACACTCTTCGGGGAATAGTGAGCCTGACCAATTCCAGTTTAGGGTAATAATGATCTCCGGTTTGGGCGTTTCTCCCGGCCGAAACAATGCCTCTTTCCATCGAGCGAATGCCGGAGTCTATGTATAACTCGGCTGCCAAAGTTTGGGCGGGAAATTCATTTTGAGGAATATGAGGCAGAAACTTTTTGGCATCTATAAAAATGCCATGCCCTCCTATGGGCAACACAATGGGTACACCTGCTTTTTGTAATTGCTCCCCCAGATAAATTACCTGACCGATGCGGGCTTTCATGTGGTCGTCATTCACCGACTCTTCAATGCCAATGGCCATCGCCTCCATATCGCGGCCGGCCATGCCTCCATAAGTATGCAAGCCTTCATACACGACCACCAGATTGCTGGCTTCTTCAAATCTTTCGGTATCGTTTAAAGCTAAAAATCCTCCGATATTCACCAAGGCATCTTTCTTACCACTGAAGGTGGCTCCATCGGTATAGCTGCAAATTTCTTTTACAATAACGGCCACCGATTTTTTTTCATACCCTTTTTCGCGTTGCTGAATAAAGTAGGCATTCTCGGCTATGCGGGTCATGTCGAGCATGATTTTGATTCCATGTTTGTGCGTAAGCTTTCTTAGTTCTTTTAAGTTCTGCATAGATACCGGCTGGCCTCCGGCCAAGTTTACCGTGGTGGCTACGCACACGTAAGGAATTTTATGAGTTCCGAATTTTTTTATCAGGGAATTTAACTTCTGCAAATCAATATCGCCTTTAAACGGGTGCGGGTTTTCCGAGTCGTGGGCTTCGTCTATGATCACATCCTGAAAAATTCCCCCGGCCAGTTCCTGATGTAACCGGGTGGTTGTAAAATACATATTGCCGGGAACCACATCACCTTTCTTGATCATGATCTGGCTCAGGATATTTTCCGCCCCTCTCCCCTGATGGGTGGGGATTACGTGCTTGTATCCGTAATATTTTTTTACGGCTGCCTCCAGGTTATAAAAATTACGGCTGCCGGCATACGCTTCATCCCCTAACATGAGCCCGGCCCACTGCCCATCGCTCATGGCAGACGTTCCGCTATCGGTAAGCAAGTCTATATAGACATCTTCCGAGCGGAGTAAAAACGTATTGTACCCGGCTTCTTTAATTGCTTTTAATCTTTGCTCGCGGGTGGTCATTTTGATCAGCTCTACCATTTTAATTTTAAATGGCTCCGCCCACGATCTTTTCTTTAGGGTGCTCATATTCTCTTTTTCGTTCAAAGAAACAAGCAATTTTTTCTATGGATGATGATCTTCATCATGTTTATCGTGCAAATAATATTTTTGTTTTAGCGTTAAATTTTTCTGTTATGCCATTTAAAACCATTATTGAACCGTTCAAAATAAAATCAATAGAACCGCTCTCCATTTCCACCGAAAAACAGCGCGAACAATACATAAAAGAGGCTCACTATAATCCCTTTTTATTGGATGCCGACAAAGTGATGATTGATTTATTAACCGACAGCGGCACCTCGGCCATGAGTAGCCTCCAGTGGCAGCCATTATGCGGGGCGATGAATCGTATGCGGGTGCTTCCAGTTGGAAACGGATGTATCAAGAAATTCATGATCTCACGGGATTTGAATTTGTATTACCTACCCATCAGGGTCGGGCAGCCGAAAAGATTTTATACAGCCACTTAGGCGGTGCCGGAAAAATTTTTATCAGCAACACGCACTTTGATACCACCCGGGCCAACATTGAATATAGCGGGGCTACCGCCATAGACATTCCTTGTCGCGAATCGCATGACAATGAAACCGACTTTGCTTTTAAAGGAAATATGAACCTGCCCGCGTTGTCGGAGTTAATCGCAAAACATGGTGCCTCAACAATTGCGGCTGTTATTCTTACCGTTACCAACAACAGCGGAGGCGGGCAACCGGTAAGTATGGAAAATGCCATACAGGTAAGTGCACTCTGCAAAAAGCACCATCTACTTTTGATTATAGATTGTTGCCGCATTGCCGAAAATGCTTACTTCATCAAACATTTTGAAGAAGGAAATAAAACCAAAAGCTATCGCGCCATTGCCCGCGAATTATTTGCCCTGGCCGATGGCTGCATTATGAGTGCCAAAAAAGATGCTCTGGTAAACATTGGTGGATTTCTGGCGCTAAAAAATAAAGAGCTGGCTTCGGCCTGCACTTCTGCGCTAATTATTACGGAAGGGTTTACCACCTACGGTGGGCTGGCCGGGCGGGATATGGAAGCTATTGCCCAAGGGCTGAAAGAAGTTTTTGAAGACGACTACTTAACCTATCGTATTAAAAGTACCGCCTATTTAGGAAACGCGCTTCGAAAAAAAGGAATACCGGTAATTTGGCCGATCGGTGGCCATGCCGTTTACATCCATGCCGGAGAGTTGTACCCACATATTCCGGCACATCAATACCCGGGGCAGGCTTTGGTACACGAACTTTATGTAAGAGGCGGTATCCGGGCTGTAGAAATAGGATCGGTCATGTTTGGCAAATACGATGAAAACAAAAAACTGATTCCGGCTGCCCGGGAGTTGGTACGGTTAGCTATTCCCCGCCGGGTTTATACCCAAAGTCATATTGATTATGTAATTGAAGTGTTTGACGAAATCCTATCTCATAAAACCCAAACAAAAGGATTCAGGATAACCTACGAAGACAATTTCTTGCGACATTTTACGGCCCATTTTGAACCGATCGCCTGAAATCCGGGTTGTTAAAGAAACGCCTAGAGCTAACACACTTTCTACGAAGAAGTACCGTATAAAAAATCGTTTCTTGTTTTTTAAGAAAACAGGTTGAATTATGAGTGGCAAAATTTTAATTTGCTCCTTTCTTGTCCTTCTACCTAAACCTGCTTTCGTAAAACAATTTTTAACCGCCCGCGGCAGAATGTTATTTTTCGTTCCACCGGGCATGCTAACCTTACCAGTATGAGCCAACCCAAAGCAAAATCAGTAAAAGAACTTTCGGTAAGCGGAAAAAATTATCGCTTCAGTTCGCTAAAAAATCTTTCAAAGAGCATTGCACACCTTCCTTTTAGCATTCGTATTCTTTTGGAAAATGTATTGCGTAATTATGATGGTTTCAGCATTACTGATGAGCACGTGGAAACCCTGCTGCAATGGACTCCACAAGCCGTAGATAAAGACATCCCTTTTAAACCCGCGCGCATTTTAATGCAGGACTTTACAGGCGTTCCGGCCGTGGTGGACATGGCTTCGCTGCGCGCTGAATTTGTGCGGCACGGCAAAGACGGGCAAAAAATTAATCCGGCTATTCCTGTTGATTTGGTCATTGACCACTCGGTGCAAGTAGATTATTACGGCACCGATTATTCGTTTGATAAAAATGTGGAACTGGAGTTTGAAAGAAACCAGGAACGTTATGAATTGCTGAAGTGGGCGCAAAAAGGGTTGAGTAATTTTACCGTGGTGCCTCCGGGAATGGGTATTTGCCATCAGGTAAATCTGGAATACCTTTCAAAAGGTGTGATAGCCCGAGACGGATGGTTGTTTCCCGATACTTTAGTGGGGACCGACTCGCATACCCCGATGGTGAACGGCATTGGCGTTATTGCCTGGGGGGTGGGCGGCATTGAAGCGGAGGCAGCTATGCTGGGGCAACCCATCTTCTTTACCTGCCCCGAAGTGGTGGGTTTGAAACTTACCGGAAAAATTCCGGAACAATGTACGGCAACCGATTTGGTGCTTTCCATTACACGGTTGCTGCGCGACAAAGGCGTGGTAGGGAAATTTGTGGAAGTATTTGGCGATGGGCTAAACCATTTAACCGTAACCGACCGCGCTACCATCGGAAACATGTCGCCCGAGTTTGGTTGCACGGTTACCTACTTCCCCATAGACGAACGCACGCTGGAATACATGCACGCCACCAACCGCAGCGAAGAGCAAATTAAAATAGTAGAGACTTATTGTAAAGAAAATCTGCTGTGGCGAACCGGGAAAGAAGACATTAATTATTCATCTGTTGTAGAATTGGATTTGGCTACTTTAGAACCGACTGTTTCCGGCCCCAAGCGACCGCAGGATAAAATATTTGTAAAAGACTTATCGAAAAAGTTTTCCGAAATTTTAAAGAAAGAGCATAACCGGGATTACCAGCCTCATTCGCAACGAAAAGAATCGGCATGGCTTATGGAGGGTGGTTCCGGAACCGAATTTACTTTTGGCAAAGTGCCCATCTCGGGCGAAAGCCGCTCGGAAGTCATTGCCGATCATGCGATCAGTTCCGTGCGCATCAAACAAAAAAATAAAGAATTTGTAGTGAGCGATGGCAGCATTGTAATAGCGGCCATTACCAGTTGCACCAACACCTCTAACCCGGCCGTAATGATTGGCGCAGGGCTGCTGGCACGAAATGCAGTGGAAAGAGGATTGCGCACCAAGTCGTGGGTAAAAACATCCTTAGCCCCCGGCTCAAAAGTAGTTACCAATTATCTGCACCGCTCCGGTTTAGATGCCGATTTGGATGCCCTGCGTTTTCATCTGGTAGGGTATGGCTGTACTTCCTGCATCGGCAACTCCGGGCCGCTGCCACCCGCCATTGCTACGGCCGTTGACAAAGGCGAACTAGTTGTGGCCTCAGTGCTTTCGGGCAACCGCAATTTTGAAGCGCGCGTGCATCCGCAGGTAAAAATGAATTTCCTCATGTCGCCCATGTTAGTAGTGGCGTATGCTTTGGCAGGGCGAGTAGATATTGATTTAATACACGACCCGATTGATTACGACCCAAATGGCGAACCGGTTTATTTAAAAGACATCTGGCCTTCAAGGGAAGAAATTCAAAAAACGATTAATGAATGCCTGAAGCAGGATGATTTTAAAGAAGTGTATGAGGTGATATTTGACGGCAGTACGGACTGGCAGCATTTAAAAGTAACCCTCGATCAGAATTTTGAATGGAATAAAAATTCGACCTACATTAAAGAAGCGCCCTTCTTTGAAAACCTGAAGCCCACTCCTGATGCTGTAACCGATATTACTGGAGCGAGAGTATTATTATACTTAGGCGACTCGGTTACTACCGACCACATTTCCCCGGCCGGTTCATTTAAAGAAGACTCGGCCGCAGGAATTTATCTGAAACAAAACGGCATTGAGAAAAAGGATTTTAACTCGTACGGTTCGCGCAGAGGAAATCATGAAGTGATGATGCGCGGCACTTTTGCCAATGTGCGCATTAAAAATAAAATTGCCGATAAAGAAGGCGGCTACAGCCGCTACTTCCCTACCAACGAAGTAAAAACAGTTTACGATGCAGCTATGCAATACATCGAAAATAAAACACCTTTGATTGTATTGGCGGGAAAAGAATACGGTTCCGGTTCATCGCGCGACTGGGCAGCGAAAGGCACTTTTTTACTGGGTATTAAAGCTGTAATAGCCGAAAGTTTTGAACGCATCCACCGCAGCAACTTAGTAGGTATGGGTGTGGCTCCTTTGGTATTTACCAACGGGCAAAATGCGACATCGCTTGGTTTGGATGGAACCGAAACTTTTAGCATCAGCGGGCTGGCCAACAACCTTACTCCGCATAAAGCGCTGGATGTAAAAGCCCGTCACTCTTCAGGGAAAGAAATCAATTTCAAAGTAGAAGCACGTTTAGATTCTGCCATCGAAATAGAGTATTATAAAAATCAGGGTATTTTACAATATGTATTGAGGGAATATCTAAGAACTAACTAATCCAAAAAAATTCTGGTAACGAGAAGCGTAGGTTTTATTGAGCAATCGCATCATAATCATAACCGGCTCTGGCCAGCGCACGTTTAGCTGCTTCTAAAGCAAAAGGTGCCTCATGATGAGGGTGCACCGGCACTTCGGTAGTGTGCGATAGTTGTTCTAAAAGTTGCTGAGTCTGGCTTTGAGTCAAAGCTTCGCAGGCATCGTACATTCCGCCCGGCTTTTCTTCCGCCACATCGTGTTTGTCTAAAATAAATCGCAATACTTTTAGCAGCGATGGTGTGGGCGGTGGCACCATTAAAGAAGTAAGCGCTCCGTGGTCCAGACGAAGTTTTTCTGCCAACGGCAACGCTACTCCCCCATTTGCTTTCTGTGCAGCCGGAAAAAGAATTTTCTCTTCCATCTTAATGTGAGTTAACAAGCCGATACGAAACCGGTGATACGATTCCCTATTGATCTCACTTGGATTTTCTGTTGCCTGATCCAGTAGCTTCTCAATTCTGCGATGGTCATTGGTAAAAAAATGATACAAGGGTATATTCATCAGGCAGGCAATTACTCATTTTGTACGCATCATTTCCGCCAACATTTCTCTTTGAATAAGCAAGATGGTATGTTTAGCATTAGGATGCTTATGCCGCTTAGTTTCGTCTTGCATCTTACTGCGTTAGTGCTCAAAAAATCAGTTTTCTTTATAGTGTCCAATAGTAATTTTGAAGTATCTGTATCGATTGTTTTGAAAATATTTTTTACGACAGATAAATCGTCTTGAGCTAATGCGGGTGTAACACAAGAAAACAAGAGAAATATCCATTAAATAAACTGAACTGTATTTCTCATCTAAAAAAATAGGATGCCAGAATAAGAAAACAGGGCGAATGGCAAAGGGCTTTTTTAAGCAATGGCAGAGCAAGAAATATAAGCGGTAAAACAAAATAGGTGCAAAAAACTGGGCCTGAAAAAATGAGACGGTAAAGTTTTTTCTTTCTGTCATTTTTCTCCTACTCTCCCACCAATACAAAGGCCCCCCAATAATAAGGAGATTTCATTTTGCTTTTGATATTTTGTTGGGCCGTTTCAAAAGCCTGATGCTTGTTGCCGGTTTTTAGCCATTGAGCGTAAAACTCAGTCATTAATGCCTGAGTGGCTTCGTCATCTACTTTCCACAAACTCATGATGATGGCATTGGCGCCCGCCACTTTAAATGCCCGCTGAAGTCCATACACCCCTTCGCCATTCTTTATGGTGCCTAATCCTGTTTCACAGGCCGAAAGAACCACCAGATCGGTATTGTCTAAATTTAAGTTCATGGCTTCATAGGCCGTAAGGATGCCATCTTCAGTAGTATCATCTTTATTTCCGGCCAGGGTTTGGGCAGCACCTGTAAGCATAAGCCCCGAGCGCAGCAAAGGGTTTTTTGTCTGGCTGGCATCCGCCTGAAAGTACCCATGCGTGGCAATGTGCAAAACACGTGGCTTAAAACAATCTTTTAGTGTTTCTTCCAGCGCTTTGTCTCCGGTAAGTACCTGCGGTTCCCAGCCTTTGGCCAGCATGAGGCTGGCAATATTTTCTACTTCGGTTTTAGTGCCCGGAAGCTCCGATAAATCGTTGCTCCCTCTTTCTAATGTTAAGGCATAATAAACCGGTTGGCTTTGTCTTTCTTTTTTTGCTAATGCAATACGGTCTTCCGCCTTCGTGCCATAATCGGGGTATCCAAACAAATAGGCAAGGTTGTTATAAACTTCTTCTTTCCTGGCTAACAGCAAATCTTTGGTGTTGGTAACCAACGTAATATTGGTTTCATCCAAAACATACCGGTGTGTTTTAGGGTTGAGCAACGTGTTGAGATTGATTTGATTAAACACCCCATCCGAAGAAAAATACACATGAAAGGTGTGCGTCTTTTTCTTAAACAACTTATTTAGTTTAGTAGCAATGGGTTTCCAAAACTGGTCGTACGATTCAGTATCTTCGGTTTGTGTTTTAATGGAGTTAGAATATTTTTTTAGATACCGATTTTCCAGTTCATTTCCATTGGGGTAAAATACCAGTTCGGGCATTTCACTTTCGCTGGTAATCAGCAGCGCGGCATAGTACGTGGTATCGGTCAGGCCAAACTGCGGATACCGGTGAAGTTTAGCATCGCTGCTGTCAACAATGGATTTAAGAATACCAAATTTTTTTATGCGTATCATCTCAATGGCCACTTCATTGGGTTTTAGTTTCGATTTCACCTCTTCCCAGGAAATTCTTTTTTTATCGGCCAGGGAAGCAAACATTTCCGAGCGTCTTGATAATTCTTTTTCTTGTATGTTGGTTAAATTTTCTAGGCTGTCAGCTTTATGTTTGTTTTGTCGGCCATCAGTTTGTTTATACCACCGGGCCAGCAAACCTTGGTTGCTCTCCCAATCGGAGTAGAGCGAAAAAAGTTTTTTATCTCCGCTGTTTCGGATGCGCTGTTTCCATTTAGAAGCACTGTTAAGCAAAATGGCCTTGGTGGCTAACTGATTGTTATACATGTCTCCGAGGATATGGGGGTTTTTATTTTTTTGCAACAAGCAGAAGGAATTGAAAAGGCTGAAATTAGAACTGATGCTTTCGTAAAAAGCATCCTTTTCATATTCGGAAAGCATCGGAAACAGGTTTTCTATTTTGGCGAGGTACGATTCTTTTATCTGCAAAAACAAAGCCTCGGCCTGATCATATTCCTGCCGGATCAGATGGAGTTTAGCCAGATTGGTTTCAGCAGAAAGATAAGAAAGGTTGCTTTTCCCCACGGAGGTTTCATAAACATGCAGGGCCTGCTGGTATAATGAATCAGCCTTTTCATAATGGCCGGTCAGTTTATAGAAGGTCGCTAACGACTCGATAGTCCAGGCGAAAAAATAACTTTCCCGTCCTTTTTCTTTTTCTGTTATTTCAATGGCCTGATCTAATAGCGGTTTGGCTTGGGTAAGCTTTCCTTCTTCCATATATACTCCGGCCAAGTTGGCAAGAATGACAGAATTCATGTTTACGGCTTTGCCAAACTGGTCTTTCTTTATTTTCAATGCCTCCAGATACGCGGCTTCGGCCTTATGTTGATCGTTCCCGGAATACATGTTGCCCATTTCGTTCAGCAGCGATCCATAGTTTGAACTCTCTTTACCAAACTCTCTTTCAATAATAATCAGTGCCCTATTCAGGAGCGGTTCTATTCGGCTGGTATTGCCCATCCAATCGTACAAATTAGCCAGCGAACGCATCGCCATCGCTGTGTAAGAAAACAGTTTACCGTCTTCGTCCATATGTATAGCCTCGGTGTATAAGGTTTCGGCCTTGGTATAATTTCCCAGTTTACTATGGGTTTGTGCCAGTTGTATCAGAAAATATTGGTAACGCCAATCTTTCTTTCCTAATCTTTTCTCGGTAGCCAATAGTGCTTTTTCAGCATACGGCAAGGCCAGTTCATATTTCCCTTTGTTCAGCAAATTCTCGTATTGAATGCGGTTGGGTGCAATTAGATTTTCAGAACCGTCAGGCCAATAGACTTTGTAAGGCTGATCGTAATCTACCACCATAATATACTCTCTCTTGCCCTCTACAAAAGATTTTAAAGTCATCTCTTGATACAACGCTCCCGAAGAGTAATAGTCTTTCGTTACGCCTGCGGGCTGATCATCTTTAAATAGCATTACACGATAAAAGGCAATATCATTTTTGTTGAGGGCCTTATTCATATTGCCATCCAGTTCAATAGTCCACCATCCTTGCCGAAGACCACGATCATCTTTTAGGTTAGGGTTGAGCGGAACATGGCCCCCGGCACCGGCCATTACTTCTTGGCCGGTTTCCGAATAAAAATGAGAAGGTTGGGAATCATCTAAAATTTCTTTGGGCCGGTCGGAAATAAAACTGGCTTCCATCTGAAGAACGCCCGACTTATAGTAATCTCTTACGATGCCGATCGGTTTATTGTCTTTATAATTTATGATCCGGTAATAGGCACAGTCGCCTGCATTTTTAGCAGAAAGGAGTTCCCATTTTTCATTAAACAGAATGGTCCATTTTCCTTGCCGCCAGCCTTTGGCATCGGTTCTGTTAGCATTTGTTGGAATCTGTGAAAAGACGGAAAAGGCAGTTAAAGCGAGAAAAATGACAAAGGCAGATTTCATGGCACGCTTGGTTATCTTAATGAACACCAAAATAAACATTCTTACCACTTGTTACAAAAGAGGTTTGTTGCGGCAAGAAGCCACTTATAAAAACCAAGCAAACTAAATCAGGCCTGTGCCTTCGCAGGATGGAAAGAGGAAGCCTTTCTAAATTTTAGTGTAGCCGTAGCCACACCAAAATTTTCGGGTAAGGGAATAGCTGAAATAGCACTAACCCCAATGCGTATAATAGCCATGTGATGAATAGTGTGCTCGAGGTTATAAACTAATTCCCTTTCAAAAGAGGTAGGTATGGTATGAAGCGAAACATCTCCCCATCCAAAATCGCAATCGAGAAGTAATGCTTTATTTTTTTTATCCAAGCCTTCTTTTATGATTTGCAATTTCCGTATGGCACAGCCTACGTTGGTTTCAATTTCCGGATCACGCTTTCGAGCATCGTAGTTTACACGACCGGTTTCATACCCACGATTAAGTTCTATAAAAAATTCAATGATGTGGCGGGTATGCTGCCCGAAGGAGGCATTGGATAATACAGGAATGAGCTCTTGATATTGTTGGTTAGTTAAAGTGAAGAGCAGTTTTTGTAATTGATTGATAACAGTGGTTAGCAGATGGGTAGATAACATAGTTAAAATAATTTTTTCTTGAGTTGGGTCACGGTTAAAAATAATTGTGCTTTATGTAAATACAAAAGAGCCAGAGAACAGAGCAGTACAATACAGGCATAAGCAAACAATTGACCCGAGTCGTTTTGCACCGCAATACCTAAGCGGGTAAGATGAAAATAGATAGCTCCGCTCATCAGCCCGATCGCTAAGAGGGCACCGACTGCCGTAGCGGAGAATAAAATCAATACGGATGATACCAACTCCAGCGCGCCAATACCTATTCTTCCCCAAGGCTCCATGCCCAATACCGAAAAAATATAAACCGACTCGGGGGCAGCCGTAAATTTGAAAAACAAAGATTGAAGCATGATCAGGGCAGCCATTATTTTTAAAGCCACGCTAATTCTGTTTTTATTTTTTGGTGTCATGGGGGTACGTTATGATTTTTTTCCAATTCTGGTCTGCGTTCGTTTTTAAAGAGCCTTCATCCTTATTCCAGTCTTTTAAAGTGTTATTGAAAAAATGATTATAAAACAGATACAGTTTGCCATTGCTGATTTTAAAAGTTTCAGGATCCACTTCTACTTTTTCGCCTTTGGCGCCCATGGCAAAAGCGCACCAGCCGCCATATTGCGGCTCATAACTTAAGGGGTTGGTTAAAAATGTGGCCTTGTTTTTATCCGAAGAAAACCGGTAGGTAATCCCCTCATACCAAGCCGTTATTTCTTTTTTTCCTTCCATAGCTTTATGACTTTCAAAATAAGCTACGGGGTCGTAGCCCTGAAGGGCAAGGCCTGTCTTTTCAATATTAAATTGTTTTAAGCGAACATCGGCAGGTTGCGCCCCAAGCCAACTGGCAAACAACATCAATCCAACCGGCAAATAGATTTTACTTTTCATAAATAGCCTTACAATAATTTTTACGCAAAGAAAAAGGAACCATTTTTTTTAAAATGTATTGCAGCCGACATTTGCTTTACATTTTTTGGTAAATACTTTATTTTTAAAGCTATGAACCCGTCTGCCATCTGGTATTTTGAATGTGTTGACCTCTATAACATTCTGTGCCCGCATAAAGTGAAGGCGCTGAATAAAACCCATACTCATGTTTTTAAAAAATATAAAAAGGGGCAGCGTATCTATTCTTTAAAAGATCATTCCACCCACATTTATTTAATTGCCGATGGCCAAGTGCGGATAGGGCATTATTTAGCCGATGGGCAAGAAGTAACTAATGCAATTTTGGTGCGAGGCGAAATTTTTGGTGAGCTGGCTTTAGCCGGAGAAGAAACAAGAAACGATTTTGCCCTGGCCGAACAAGACACCACCGCCTGTACACTCTCCATTCAGGAAATGCAACAACTGATGTATGGAAGCCGGGAATTAAATTTCAAAATTATGAAGTTGATTGGTTTGCGGTTAATGAAAGTAGAGCGCAAATTAGAATCGCTGGTTTTTAAGGATGCCCGAACCCGGATCATTGAATTTCTAAAAGATGCCGCTTCGTGGAAAGGCTTGAAAGCCGGCTATGAAACCATTATCTACACCAAATTCACACACAAAGATATTGCCACCCTTACCGGTACTTCCAGACAAACGGTAACTACCGTACTGAACGATTTACAGGAGAAGAAATTTTTAAATTTCGACAGGAGGAGGATTCTTATCCATGACATAGAAAACCTGAAGTAATCCTGTTTTTGTCAGCCTTGAAGTAAGGGTCTTATTATCATACGCAGTTCGTTCAACATCATGGCGGTGGCACCCCACACCACTTCGCCTTCAATAAGGAAATGCGGAGCCTGCATGCGGTAGGTTTTGGCGGCTAAAATTTCTTTGTTGTGTATGGCATCCTCGCGGAGGAGTTCGCTCAGGTCGGCATTTAGCACGCTATCCACCTCAGTCGCTTGTAGATGAAATTCCGGGTTTGTATTGGTGTAGGCTACTACCGGCACAATTAAATAATTACTGGGCAAAACAAAATAATCGCTCAGTCTTCCAATAATATTTATTGTTTCGGGAAGAATACCAATTTCTTCTTCGCACTCGCGCAAGGCAGTTTGTTGATAGTTTTCATTGAGTTCTGCTTTGCCTCCCGGTAAGCTTATCTGGCCTCCGTGTGCCCCCACATAATCGGGGCGTTTCGTTAAAGGAAATTTTATTTTTCCATCTGATTCGTAGAGCAAAATCAGAACACTGCCGGGTTTGGGTGGGGCGGTATGATTAAACCGGGGCCTGAGTGTGCCTACCGGGATGGCCTGCATCACTTCATGGGCAGCCGCTCCGGGCAAGGGATGTTGCAACCGGTTGCCTAACTGATTGGCTAACTGCGCTAAATTCATTTACAATTTTTCAATAAAGCTGGCGAAACAAGATCACCGGCTGTTTTCGATTTTAAAAACGACTCGCAGGCAAATTCGTTTTTTCCGTTTTTCTGGTAAACCATGCCGAGATAAAAATAAATTTTATCTACAAACGAATCCATGCTTAATGCCTGTTGAAGCAACCGCTCGGCCGGGGCATACTCCCCTTTCATCAAATAAAAAATTCCTTTATTGCGATACGCCCATGCATTGCCGGGATCGCGTGAAATACTTTCGTTAATGTCAGTTTCAGCCTTAGTCAATTCGTTTAGCAATAAATAAATATAGCCCCGGTTATTTACATAATACGATTGGCGCGGATCGAGCCGGATGGCTTCGTTTATCAGGTTCAGTGCTTCCGGGTAATGATGTAACTCCACTTCAATGAGCGATAGCGTATTGTAAATATTGGGTTCGCGGTCATTCAGCCGGGCGGCTTTTTGCAATTCTTCTTTTGCCGAATCGTAAAAATGCAGATAGTAATATACAATGGCATGATTTACCAATAACTCTTGTTTCATTTTTTTATCATTGCCGGCCGCTATCCTGGCCTGATGAAAAGCCCGGAGTGCATTAGAAAAATTGCGAAGGCGGGTATAGTTCAGCCCGAGCGTAAAATAGGCAATAGCCGTATCGGGCTTTACCGCAATTACTTTTTGTATGTCTTCAATCGAGCGATAGTATTCTTTTAGTTCGTACGCGGTATTGGCCCGATTAATCAGGGCATGTAAAAAATGAGGGTTGCAGGTGAGTGCTTTATCATAATAGGGAAGCGCTTGTTCAAATTTTTTTTGTTGAAAATATACCGTACCCATATTATTCAGCGCATCGGCAAAGCAATCATTTAACTTCGTGGCTTCTTCATAATAGTTGAGCGCCTGCTGCCAGTCTTGTTTCTGGGAAGCAATGTTACCTTTTAACAACAATTGCTGCATACGCGATTTCCGGCTCTCGCACCCCCACAAAACGAAACTAAAAATCAAAAAAAGCAATAATCTATTTCTCATAATAAACAAAGATAAGGCAGTGCGATAGCATTGTAAAAAGAATGCGGTCAATGCCATCAAAAAAATATTTTTTCCTTTCATTTGAAAAATCCATAAATGTTCAATTACTTCGTGCCGCCATAAAATGAACCGTACGCATACATTCCATCACCACCATACCTTCCTAACGGATGGCAGGATGATGTTTTGATTTTTGCGAAAGCGAATAAAAAACTTAAAAGGCTTGCCAACTACGGCAAGCCTTTTTGTTTTATAACAATTTATGAAAAACCATAACCAACTATCTATGTTACGTTTGCGTATCGCCATACAAAAATCAGGACGACTGCACGACCAGTCGCTTCAGTTATTAAAAGAAAGCGGGCTGCATTTTAATAACGGGAAAGATCAACTAAAAACACAGGCCGTAAATTTTCCGGCAGAACTCCTCTTCCTTCGCGATGACGATATACCACAGTACATAGAAGACCATGTAGCCGATGTCGGCATCCTCGGAGAAAATGTAGTGCTGGAAAAGCAAAAGAGAAATGAAATTGTGTTGCGGCTGGGTTTTGCAAAATGCCGCCTCTCCATAGCCGTACCTAAGTCAGAAAATTATACTGACAAAAAATGGCTGCAAGGAAAAAACATTGCTACCTCCTACCCTAACCTGGTAAAGACATTCTTAAAAAGAAATAATATCGAAGCCGGTATTCATGAAATCAGCGGCTCGGTAGAAATAGCTCCGGGTATAGGGTTAGCCGATGCCATCTGCGATCTCGTCAGCTCGGGAAGCACGTTGCTGAGCAATGGGCTGAAAGAAGTAGAAATCGTAGTACCATCGGAAGCGGTGCTGGTAGCCGGAACTGCTCTGGGTACGGAAAAAAAGGCGCTCTTACAAGAACTGTTGTTTAGAATCAATGCCGTGCAGGCTGCCCAAAACAATAAATATATTTTAATGAACTGCCCCAACGAAGCCATCGAAAAAATTACTTCGGTCATTCCGGGAATGAAAAGCCCCACCATTATGCCGCTTACCAAACCCGGGTGGTCGTCTTTACATTCGGTAGTAAATGAAAGTGACTTTTGGAAAAAAATAAATTTACTGAAATCATTTGGGGCTGAAGGGATTTTAGTAATTCCGATTGAAAAAATGATTGCTTAACCCTAACATCGGTAGCCATGAAAATTTATAAACACCCTGAGCGAACCCTATGGCATACGTTATGCCAACGCCCGCAGTGGCAAACGGAAATTTTACAAAATCGTGTGCAGGATATTTTATCACAAGTAAAAAGTGTTGGGGATAAGGCGATCCTAGAACTTACCCATCAGTTTGATCGGGTTAACTTAAAAAGTATAACCGTAAGTCCAGAAGAAATTTCAGCATCGGCAAACCAGATACCCGATGCACTAAAAGAGGCTATTCAATTAGCGGCACAGAACATCCACCGGTTTCATGCCATTCAAAAAAAGGAAACTGAAAAAATTGAAACTACACCGGGTGTTATTTGTTGGCGCAAGGCTGTGCCTATCGAAAGAATAGGCATCTATATTCCGGGAGGTTCGGCTCCACTGTTTTCCACGGTACTGATGCTGGGCATCCCGGCCAAGCTGGCGGGTTGTAAGGAAGTGGTGTTGTGCAGTCCCCCCAATCAACACGGAAAAATTCATCCGGCCATTTTGTTTGCTGCCCGTAGCGTGGGCATCAACACCATTTTTAAAGCAGGCGGGGCACAGGCCATAGCTGCTATGGCCTACGGCACAGAGAGTATCCCTTTCGTTTATAAAATTTTTGGTCCCGGAAATCAATTCGTTACCAAAGCCAAACAACTGGTAAGCCTGGAGGGAACGGCCATCGATATGCCGGCTGGCCCATCCGAAGTATTGGTACTGGCCGATGAAAATGCCGATGCTTCCTTTGTAGCCGCTGATTTATTATCGCAGGCCGAGCATGGCCCCGATAGTCAGGTAGTTTTAGTAACCTATACGCATGCCCAGGTGCTGGCCGTACTCAATGAAATAGAAAAACAAAAAGTAAAAATGCCCCGAAAAGAAATAGCCGAAGAAGCTTTGAAAAACAGTAGGGCCATTATTCTTAATCAATCAGAAGCTATAGAATTTATAAACGAATATGCCCCCGAACACTTAATTATTAATACAACCGATTGTGAATTGGTAGCCGATCTCGTGGTGAATGCCGGCTCTGTATTTCTTGGCGCTCATTCGCCTGAATCGGTAGGTGATTATGCCTCGGGCACCAACCACACTTTACCTACCAATGGATATGCCAAAAGCGGAGGTGGCATTTCGCTCGATAGCTTTATGAAGTATATCACGTTTCAGCAACTAACTCCTCAAGGCTTGCAAACATTGGAGCCAACAGTAACCGCTATGGCAGAGGCCGAGCAACTGCCAGGCCATGCCGAGGCAGTAAAAATAAGATTACAAGCCTATCAAAAAATCAAAACAACTAACTGTGATTGACCTGCCCACATTCATTCGCCCCAACATTAAACGCCTGACCGCTTATTCATCTGCCCGCGATGAGTTTAAAGGTGAAGCCACTATTTTTTTAGATGCAAATGAAAACCCGTTTCCGGGAATCTATAACCGGTACCCGGATCCACATCAAAAAAAATTAAAAAACAAAATTGCATCTATCAAAAACATACACCCCGATCAGCTTTTTATTGGCAACGGAAGCGATGAGGCCATTGATTTATTACTCCGGATATTTTGTATTCCATCGGTTGATGAGGTCATCATCCCCCAGCCTACCTATGGCATGTACGAGGTATGTGCACAGATCAACGATATTAAAGTTAAATCAGTCGGCCTCGCCTCAGACTTCGATATTCCGGCAGAAGAAATCCTTTCACTCGTTTCGCCTGCAACTAAAATCATATTTTTGTGCAGCCCCAACAACCCCACGGGCAACACGCTCGGAGCAGACAAAGTGGATATGATTTTGAAAAACTTTAACGGCTTGGTGGTAATAGATGAAGCGTATATTGATTTTGCTTCTACTCCCAGTTGGGCGAATCAATTAGCCGGCTTCAACAATCTGATTGTATTGCAAACACTATCAAAAGCCTGGGGGTTGGCCTCTTTACGTATTGGGTTATGTCTGGCCCATCCGGAAATAATTTCCGTGTTAAATAAAATAAAAGCACCTTACAACATCAGCAGTGTAGCACAACAATTGGCCTTACAGGCACTTGATCAGACCGATAGAAAAGAAAAACAAGTACAAACAATACTGGCACAGCGTTCCTATCTCACAGAAGAACTGGTACAACTACCCTTAACTCTTGCTGTTTATCCTTCCGAAGCTAATTTTCTCTTCGTCAAGATGGTTCATGCTAAAAAGGTTTATCAGCATTTAATTTCTAAGGGAATTATTGTGCGCGACCGAAGTCATCTTATTTTGTCTGCCGATTGCCTGCGCATTACGGTAGGAACAGCCGAAGAAAACCAACGGCTTATTTACGAACTGAAGAAATTATGAGAAAAATATTATTTATCGACCGCGATGGTACTCTGATTGCCGAGCCGCCTGAAGCTCCGCAAATAGATAGTTTAGAAAAACTTCATTTTATACCCGGTGTATTTACTTGGCTGAGTAAGCTGGCACAAGAAACCGATTATGAATTAGTAATGGTAACCAACCAGGATGGATTAGGAACAGAAAAATTTCCTGAGCATACATTCTGGCCGGTGCAGAATAGAATCATAGAAACACTGAATGGAGAAGGAATATATTTTAGCGAAATCCATATTGACCGATCCCTGCCCGAAGAAAACAAACCCACCCGAAAACCGGGAACCGGAATGTTGATGCATTATTTCAGCGAAAGCGTTGATCTTAAAAACTCATTTGTTATTGGCGATCGCCTTACCGACCTACAACTGGCTAAAAACCTGGATGCCCAAGGTATTTTGTTCAACTCGCTGCAACCGGCTGACAAAATTATCGAAGCCGGATTAGCCGGGTCTTGCGCACTTATAGCAAAATCGTGGCAGGACGTGTATAATTTTTTAAGACCACAACGAAAAGCTAAAACGCACCGAGTAACCAAAGAAACTGATATCGTCATTAACCTGAACCTGGACGGAAACGGACAGGCCGACATTCAAACCGGGCTCGCCTTTTTCGATCACATGTTGCACCAACTGGCACGTCATGGCCAAATCGATTTACGTATTCATGCCAAAGGAGATCTGCATATAGACGAGCACCACACCATAGAAGATACTGCACTCGCCTTGGGCGATGCGTTTTTAAAAGCACTGGGCAACAAGCGGGGAATTGAGCGATATGGATTTTGTTTACCCATGGACGACTGCCTGGCACAAGTGGCCATTGATTTTGGCGGACGTCCGTGGTTGATATGGAAAACTGAATTTAAACGAGAAAAAATAGGCGATGTGCCGACCGAAATGTTTTTTCATTTTTTTAAATCGTTTAGCGATTCCGCCAAATGCAATCTCAACATACAAGCGGAAGGCACCAACGAACACCATAAGATTGAAGCAATTTTTAAAGCTTTCGCCAAAGCCATAAAATTTGCCATAAAAAAAGAAGGCACCCGGTTACCCAGTACAAAAGGAGTGGTGTAGTATGAATATTTCCATCGTCAAATACAACGCAGGCAATACCCAGTCGGTAGCCTTTGCCTTGGATCGGCTCGGCATTAGGTATTTAATTACCGATGTGCCCGAGGAAATTCAACGAGCCGATAAAGTTATTTTTCCGGGCGTAGGCGAAGCCAGTTCTACCATGAAATACCTCCGGGATAAAAAATTAGATAACGTAATCGTAAATCTTAAACAGCCGGTGTTAGGTATTTGTTTGGGTATGCAGTTGCTGTGTCGGCACTCAGATGAAAATAATACCACTTGCCTTGGTGTGTTTGATGAAAGTGTACAAAAATTTACTCCCACGTCACAATATAAAGTTCCACACACGGGTTGGAACTCGCTTACTTCTGTAAACGGCTGGGTAGATCCTTTCCTCCAAAACCAATTAGTCTATTTTGTACACAGCTATTATGTTCCGGTCAATCGGTTCACCACAGCTACTACCGAATATACCGTGCCATTTAGTGCCGCCATGAAAAAAAATAATTTTTATGCCGTTCAATTTCATCCGGAAAAATCGGCCGGAACAGGCGAGAAAATACTGAAGATTTTTTTATCTTCATCCGTATGAAAATAATTCCGGCCATTGATATTATAGAAGGCAAATGCGTACGGCTCACACAAGGTAATTTTGGCCAAATGAAAGTGTACCGCGAAAATCCGACCGAAGTAGCACTAGAGTTTCAGAAGGCCGGTTTGGAATACCTTCACTTAGTCGATCTGGATGGTGCTAAGAAAGGCAAAGTAGTGAATTGGAAAATTCTAAACGACATACAATCAAAAACTGCTCTAACGGTTGATTTTGGCGGAGGCGTCAATACAGACGAGGAGGTAACGCAACTTCTGGAACTGGGGATCGATCAAATCAACATCGGGAGCCTGGCCATCAAACAACCGGATACCTTCCTTAAATGGCTTCACCACTATGGCCCAGAAAATTTTATATTAAGTGCCGATGTAAAAGATGAAAATGTAATGATTAACGGCTGGCTGGAGCCGGCACGTTTTCGCGTACTCGATCTGGTTGACCGTTTCGTTAAAGAAGGATTGTTGTATTTAACCTGTACCGATATTGGCTCAGACGGGATGCTAAAAGGCCCTAACCTCGGTTTGTATCGAAAACTAAAAGACCGGTTTCCTTCATTGAATATCAATGCCAGCGGAGGCATTTCATCCATAGAAGACCTGAAAGACCTGGAGTATTTGCAATTGCATGGAGCCATCATTGGTAAAGCCATCTACGAAGGGATGATTAATTTGGCCGACTTAAAAAAAAGATAATGCTAACCAGACGTATCATACCCTGTCTGGATATTAAAGACGGACGCACGGTAAAAGGTATAAATTTTGTGCAGTTACGTGATGCAGGTGATCCGGTAGAGTTGGCGGCTGCCTACGCAAACCAGGGCGCAGATGAATTAGTGTTTCTCGATATCTCAGCTACTGCAGAAAAAAGGAAAACACTAAACAACTTGGTAAAAAAAATTGCTGCCCGTATCAACATTCCTTTTACGGTAGGGGGAGGCATCCGTTCGATTAATGATGTCGCTCCCCTGCTTGAAGCGGGAGCCGATAAAGTAAGTGTCAATACATCCGTTGTAGAAAAACCGGAATTGATTAACGAACTGGCAAAGGAGTTTGGTTCGCAGTTTGTTGTGCTCGCTATTGATGCCCGTAAAATGGATAACCAATGGATCGTGCACACGCATGGCGGCCAGATACCCACCGAAAAGAAATTGTTTTCGTGGGCAAAGGAAGCGCACAACCGGGGGGCCGGAGAAATTTTATTTACCAGCATGGATCACGATGGCACTAAAAACGGGTTTGCCATTGATCCGCTTCAGAAGCTGAATCAACTGCTGCCTATTCCTGTCATTGCATCGGGTGGAGCCGGGCATCCGGTTCATTTTGCCGAAGCCTTTCTCTCAGGCCGGGCCGATGCGGCTCTGGCAGCCAGTGTTTTTCACTTCGGTGAAATTAAAATTCCTGAGCTAAAATTATTTTTAAAATCAAACCAAATACCCGTCCGGTTATAATATGATTATTACAGAATTAAATTTTAATAAGCTCGAGGGACTGGTTCCTTGTATTGTGCAAGACTCCGTTACTAACGTAGTATTAATGTTAGGGTTTATGAATAAAGAGGCCCTTCAAAAAACAATCGTAGAGAAAAAAGTTACTTTTTATAGCAGAAGTAAACAACGGCTTTGGACCAAAGGCGAAACCTCAGGGAATTTTCTTCACTTAGTCAGTATCACGCCTGATTGCGATAACGACACATTATTAATTAAAGTGCGGCCACAAGGAGCAGTATGCCATACCGGATCTGATACCTGTTTCCGTGAAAAAAATAAAAGCAATGGATTGCATTTTTTAGAACAAATAATTCAAGAGCGAAAGCAAAAACCAAAAGAAGGTTCTTATACCAATAAGCTGCTGAGCGCAGGGATAAACAAAGTAGCTCAAAAAGTAGGAGAAGAAGCCGTGGAATTAGTGATCGAAGCAAAAGACAATAACCGCGAATTATTTTTAAATGAAGCAGCCGATCTGATGTATCACTTCCTGGTATTGCTGGCTGCCAAAGGATACTCATTGCAGGAGGTGGAGCAACTATTAGAGCAACGCCATCCATAACATAATATCTAAGCTCAACTAATAAGTGCAAGGTTTAGTCTTTACTAACTAAATCTTTCGGATAAAGTTTGGCAAAGATTAATTTATACGTGTAGGTAATGTTGCCATTGGTTTCTGTACGAATCCCTTCCAAAATATCTTTTTCACGATCGAAAGTGAAAGCATAGTTTAACACCCTGCCTTTCGGTTCGAAGTGTTTTAACACGATAATATTTCCTTCCGACAGAGTCGAAAATTCGCCCCGTACAGAGTATGTGGTTTGATTATTTTTATCAATGGGTATTTCAATATACTCCCGGTTGTTGCGCGCGTTATCCCGAATGACAGCCACCTGGGCATAATGGTCTTTTTGATCAACTGTTTTTTCTTTCTCCACCGATGAAAACAATCCTTTCGATTTTTTTAGCACAATACTGGTAACGGAATAGATTCCCTCAATCCCCACCGGGTCGCTCTTATCTTTATCTATGTATTTTTTTACCAGTTCAACAAAACCGATCTGCTCATAGTGTAATGATTTTTGTTGATGTTGTCGTTGATAAAATTTTTCTGCCGAGCAGGAAGAAATAGCAACCCAAAGAATAATCGCCCGGATTTTCATAGCTTATTTAACGGAGGTATTCAAAATCAGATTCCATTTAAGCTAAAATATAATATCTTCATAGCACCCGCTCTTACATCTTCTGCAGGATAACCTTCCTTTTAGTGCTCCTGGTTTAAAAAGCGATTTTCCCATCAGCATCCGCACACATTCTTGAATACCCTCGGTAATGCTGGGGTGCGGATGCACACACTCAGCCAGTTCTTCAATGCCTTTATCCATCGAAATTAAAACAGCCACGGCCTGAATGGCACTGCTGGCATGGTTGCCTACCACTTTCATGCCTAAGATTTTCATAGCATCATCGTTGGTAACAAGCAGTTTAATAAATCCCTGTGTATTGCGCTTGGCAATGGCGCGGGGTATCGTGCTATATTCCAATGTTACTACTTTGTAATCTATTTTCTGTTCTTGTGCCTGCGTTTCATTTAAGCCTACACCGGCTACTTCGGGGCTTAGGAACATAATCGTGCTGATGTTTTCGTAAACTAATTTGTGGGTTGGGTTGCCAAATATTTTTTCTACAGCATAGCGTCCTTCCAGTTCGCCCACATTGACCAGCGAAATATCGGCCGTCAGATCGCCCACCGCATAAATGTTGGGCACATTGGTTTGCGTGTCATTATTATCTATTCCCCGTTTAGAAATACTGATACCCACTTTGTCTTCCCACAAGCCCTCCAGGTTTGCCACACGCCCTACCGATACCAGTGCTTTTTCCACATTAAAAGTTTCGTGGCTTCCGTCACTATACTCCAGTTCATACTCTACCCGGCCATTTACTATTTTCATATCTACCAATCTGGAATTACGGTGAATGAGCACCCCGTTATTTTCCATATTGCGTTCAATGATTTTTACTACATCTTCGTCTTCAAAAGGTAAAATGCGATCGCCTTTGTCTATTAAATGAACTTTCGTTCTTCCAAAACCTGAAAAGATAGTGGCATACTCGCAGCCGATTACCCCGGCTCCTACAATCACCATGCTTTCCGGGAAATCCTCCATGTTTTCAATTCCCTCGCTGGTCATCACCACCTTTTCATCAATGGGCAACTCAGGCAGGTAACGCGGGCGGCTGCCGGTAGCAAGCACAATATTTTCGGCCCACACTTTTTCGGTCTGTGTTCCGTACGTGATCTCAACCGTGTGATTATCTAACAGCTTGGCTGTGCCGGTTTTAAATTGAAGGAAGGATGAATAAGAAGAGTTTTTTAAACTATCCATGTGTTCTTCCAATAATGATTTGCGCTCTTGCACTGCCTTGCGCACCTCGGCCTGAATTTCTTTGTAATTGATGTGGGGTGCCCGGATGTTGTAGCGTTTCAGATTTTTGCGAAAGGCGGAAGCCTCGCGCGATAACTCCCACCAGGTTTTAGACGACAAAGCGCCATGGGTTACGCCCGCCCCGCCCACCTGCTGTTTCTCTATCAGCAGGGTTTTCTTTTTAAAATCAATAGCGCGCATGGCGGCTGCATAGCCGGACGGCCCCGCTCCTATTACTACTACATCAAACCGTTCCATAGACAAGATTTTGCCTAAATTTTGGGATATTTGTTCGAATTACAAAGCCTTAAACTTTCTGCGCAATCCCATTTTCCATATTTTATCTATCGGGGCAACCCCGAAACATACTGAGGTGGAGCTTCGAAATATTACCATCACTAATATGGTATGCTATATTATGATTGCCATTGCCTCCGTGCACGTAGTCCGGCATGTAAATGAAAAAAATTATATACAACTTCTCTTGCTTTGTTGTTTAATTTACCTGCTTCCGGTTATACTTAATTATTTTTCTTATTACAGAGCCGGAAAGGTTCTGGTTAGCGTTTTCCCTCCGATATCTTTAGTGATATTGTCTGTTTCCCACAAATTATTATCTCCCGGGAACGTAAAAGTTTTTAATTATTTTGATATCCGTTTTCTTTTGATCGCGTGCATGATAGTGCCTTTGATGATCGTACCCATCAAAGAAAAAAGACTCCTCCTCTTTACTTTGCTGCTTAATTTTATTTGTCTGGCTCTATTAGATCCGATCTATGATGCGGTAGGCGTAGGGTATGGTGCCCTCGTTGGGGGTAGCGCTGAATATTACGTATCGGCCAATTTTTTTAGCCTCTCGGCCTACGCCTTTATTCTACTGGCCGTCTTCTCCGAAAAAAAATTAAGCGATACCGCCTTAGAAAATAACAACACACTCATTGTCTTTTTAAACAAGGCCAATACAAATCTTGAAAAACAAAAACAGGAAATTGAAATACAAAACAGTGAAATAAAACTTCAAACTGAAGAATTGCTGACTAAGCAAAAGCAGTTAGTAGAGGCCAATCAAATTATAGAAAAACAAAAAGAAGCGCTGTTGGAAATTCAGGGCAGTCTGCGTAGTGAACTGACCGAGCGACATAAAGAACTGGCTCATTCCAATGAGCAATTAATTAAAACCAATGCAGAATTACAGCAGTTCTCTTACTCTATTTCGCATAATCTGCGCGGCCCACTGGCCCGCCTGCTGGGGTTAACCAACCTGCTGGAAAAAGACCTGAGCCACTTAACCGGCACACAACTGGAATTGGTGAAGTTAGTGAAGCAGTCTTCGCAAGAACTGGATGATGTTATTCGCGACTTAGGTAAAATCATTGACATACGAAACGATATTCACCGCATACGCGAAAAAGTATTTTTTCAAACGGAGTGGAAGATGGTCATGCGAAGCCTCACTTCGTTTACCACACCCGATATGCGCATCGAATGCGATTTCAAATTAGCCCCCATGGTATATACCGTGCGCCCGCTCCTCACCAGTATTTTATATAACCTATGCAGCAATGCCATTAAGTACCGGTCACCCCTGCGGCCGCTTCATCTTACCGTAAAAACATATTTAGAAAATAACGCAATCATTTTAAAAGTTTCAGACAACGGCCTGGGAATGGACCTGGCACAATTCAACCGGAATATTTTTGGTCTGTATAAAAGATACCACACTCACACCGAAGGCAAGGGGCTGGGACTGTATCTGGTAAAACTGCAGACCGAGATGATGGGCGGAAAAGTAGAAGTAGCCAGCCAACTGCATACCGGCACTACGTTTACCGTAACTTTTAGTGAACCGCAACCGATAGAGATTGAGGAGCAGATATTTTTTGAAGATACATTTGGTACATTATTTTACAATGCCCGTTTGAATGCCGTAGGTATCAGCTGGAAAAGACAGCCAAGCAGCGAAGAATACCGGCAGCTTTTTATAAAAGCACAGGATATGATCCGTCTTTATAAAACTTCTTCCTGGCTTTCCGATATCAGCCATCAGGGTTACGTCAGCCCCGAAAATCAGCAGTGGGTGCTAACCAATGTTTTACCAGACGCTGTTAAAAACGGGCTCTTGCGAATTGCCAATGTCTATGGCTCCCATCCGGGCAATCAGGATTACCTGATCCGGATTAAACAAGCGGTAGAAGCAAACCAAATAACCTGCCGCTTTTTTAGCAACGCTAAAGATGCCATAGAATGGCTGGAAGAATACAATGTATCGGCTGCTTATGAATGAGATTATTGAGCTCGACAAAAAATTATTACTGTACCTCAATGGGTTTCATAATTCTTTTTGGGATCGGGTAATGTATTCCTGCACGGATACTTTCATTTGGCTTCCTCTCTATCTTTTTTTAATTTTTTTGATTTTTAAAAAATATAAAGTAAACGGATGGTATATCTTAGCGGGAGCCGCCCTTACTATCCTGTTAGCCGACCAGGTTACCGGCTCTCTAATGAAGCCTTTCTTTGCACGCCTGCGTCCTTCGCGCGAGCCTTCGTTGCAGGGGCTTGTCCATTTAGTTAATCACTACACGGGCGGGCTTTATGGTTTTGCTTCCAGCCATGCCGCCAATACATTTGGCACGGCTTTGTTTATCTGGCTTTGGTTAAAACCTTTTTACCGGTATTCATTTCTAATTTTCTTTTGGGCTGTATTCATGACCTACACCCGCATTTACCTGGGGGTGCATTATCCCGGAGATATTTTGGCAGGTTCAATGATCGGCATACTTAGCGGCTGGCTGGGGTTTCAATTTTCTGCCTGGCTCATCAACCGGGCTAAAAAAAAACTTACCTCGGCCGCTTAAGCAAGGCTGCCATCTGGCTGGCCCAGCGGGCATACATTTTTTCGGAAGGATGAAGACCGTCTGCCGCAATCAGTTCGGGGTGAATTAAGCCTTCGCGCGAAACAGGTGTAATATCAATAAACAACACTCCATATTTTTCAGCCATTTTTTCGGCTGTATCATTAAATTGATCAATGGCAGCGGAAATCGTTTCTTTCCGTTTTTCACCGAAAGGGGAATATCCATAATCAGGAATAGAAACCACAAAAACATTTTTCCGGTTGCCCTTGGCCAGACCGATCGATGTTTTAAGGAGCTCTTCAAACCCAATTGAAAACTCATCTACCGACCGGCCCTGATATTGATTATTTACTCCGATCAGCAGCGAAACTAAATCATAGTCTCTTTTTAGTTGGGCAATATTTATAGCATTCGCCAAATTATCGGTGCGCCAGCCGGTAGTGGCAATAACCGTGGGTATAACCGATACCCTTTCGCTGGAAAGCAACCGCGCTAACTGATGCGGCCAACTGCCCGCAGGCGGAACACTTTCGCCTATGGTATATGAATCGCCCAAGGCAAGGTACTTCATCTCTTTACTCTGAGCTGATAAATCCACGGGATACAGGCTTATCAAAATAATATTACTTACTAACCAGCGCCAGCGTAACCGTGTGCGAAGTGGAAGGGTTAACCGAAGTATCTGTATATCCATACGAAAGGGAAAGGCTTGTAGAAGTAATCTTTGATACCGACAGCGGGCCGGCTTCGGCTAAAATCATATACAACAAAAAAGGTTCGGCCGTGCTGGATGTCTGCGCATCGCTAACATTTACCATTGCCTCTACCAGCAATGTTTTACCATCGTTGGTAAAAGCCCAGCTTCCGCTCTCTACCGTGGTTGGGTCAGTTGCCTGGCAGGAAGTGGCTCCTTCGGATTGTGTATAGCTTTGCAGCGAATTATTAGAGAACTGAAAAATATTATCCAACTCACAAGCCGGAATGGGGGTAACTGAAGTGGCACTCCATGTGTAGGTAGCACCGCCACCGCTATCGGTAATGGAGAGCAGGCTCCAGTTTTTGCTGCTGCCGGCCGGGCCGGCTAACAAAGTAGTGTTAGTCAGAGCAGCCGAGGGCGAAGCGTTTTCTTTTGCACACGAGGTAAGCAAAAGAATGATAAGCGGTGTAAGGAAGGATGTAATCGTATTTTTCATTTTTTTTTTAGAAAATCATTTCGGGCGCAAAATATAAAATAGTTTAGAACTAAATTTCAGTTTATGTTGTGTAGCTTTGGCGCTTCATTCGGAGAGGTGCCAGAGTGGCCGAATGGGACGGTCTCGAAAACCGTTGTGCGGGCAACTGCACCGAGGGTTCGAATCCCTCCCTCTCCGCAGACAATTTCTTAGAGAAGCCATCTGTTATTTCTTGCTTCCGTTTACCCCCTTCTCGTTCTATCTCAATTGTTGTTTCTATCTTTGAGTATGTCCTCTTTCTATTTCCGGATCGCGTTCGCATTAAAAATCTTTTGTCTGATACCTGTGCTGTTTCTTGGAGGCCATTCGGCTACTGCTTCCGATTCGCTGCAGGTTGCCCTGCAATATCATCAAGCCTCCCGGTTTGATAAGGCGCTCCCTATTTTTATTTCGTTATCTGAAAAGTTTAAAATAAAAAACGATGCGGCAAACTATGCTCTCTGCCGGGTAAAGATAGCCGACATCATTCGAAACTATGGCGGGATTAATCTGGCACTGGCGATGTTACGCGAGAATCAGAAGTTGATCATGATTAAAATTGAAAAGCTTTCTCTGATTTCGGCAGAGAACTATCTGGCGGAAGCCGAAGCTTTATATTCCGTTTCAAGATTTACCGAGTTCAAACGCGCCATACAAAACTCGATAAGTGAAAAAAGAAAACTCAGTCTTCCTGAAAAATATTTAGCAGAAGATTACCTGCACCTGTCAAGATATTATAAGGCTGTGCCCAATCAAAACGATAGTTGTTGACTCGTCCTGAAAATAGTTTACACAATTTGGTTAAGAGTCCTGATTCAAATT
>JAFDYY010000020.1 GCA_018267195.1 Bacteroidota bacterium
TTGGGCGCATCGGGCTGAGAGTGGTAGGGGGTAACGGCAAAGCCTTCGGCTTTATCTCGATAATATTTTAACCCGGTGGCGGTGCTCACGGCACCCGGATCTTGCGCTGTAGGGTTTCCTGATTTTTTAAGGAAACACGAGGAGACCAAAACCGATACCCCACAGGCAATAAAAAATGGCTTCAAACGATTCATCTGGTTTAGAATTATGAATAAAAGTAACCGCTAATATAAAAAGATAAATTCATGTTTTCCAAAGAGTAATTTAATTCGGTTAAACCTGTACATAAAACACCCTATTAACGAAGACCGGTAACATATAGTATTAAGTCGGAATTCAAGCCCCTTATTTCTATAGGTTTATCCCCTCCATAAAGGTGTTGGCATCACGGATGGAAAGGATATTTTCTACGGTTAGGGTCAATTTTCCGGACGAATCTTTCATCCGGCAAATTTTAGAGTGGCGTTGGATATAAGCCAAAACCTTTCCAAAAATTTCCGATTTTACATAGGCTTCATTGCCGGAGATGAAATAGATTCGCATTTTTCCTCCCTTTAAATTGATTTTTTCCATACCCAGCTTTTCACCCATCCACCGTAAGCGCACGGAATTTATAAGTTGTAGAACCGGCTCGGGGTAGTTTCCGAACCGGTCAATCAATTCATTACTGAAAGAGGTTAACTCTTCTTCTGTTTTTAGGTTATCGAGCGAAGCATAGAGTTTAAGCCGTTCTGTAGTATTGCTAATATAATTATCCGGAATTAGAATTTCCAGATCTGTTTCAATAACGCAATCGGGCACAATTAGCTTAGCTTTGGCTAAAAGTTCTTCGGCAAACAAATCTTTATATACGGTTTCTTTTAATTCCTGAATAGCCTCATCCAGAATTTTGTGGTACGTATCAAACCCCAAATCGGTAATAAAGCCGCTTTGCTCGGCACCGAGTAAATTTCCAGCTCCGCGGATGTCTAAGTCGCGCATAGCTACTTTAAATCCATCGCCTAAATCAGAAAACTCTTCGAGTGCCGCCAGCCGTTTTCGCGAGTCGGAAGAAAGAACGGAAGCCGGTGGGGTAAATAAAAAGCAAAAAGCTTTTTTGTTGGATCGGCCCACCCGGCCCCGCATCTGGTGTAGATCGCTTAACCCAAACAAATGAGCGTTATTGATAATGATGGTATTGGCATTGGGGATATCTAAACCGGATTCTATGATATTGGTTGATACCAGCACATCGTATTCTCCTTCGATGAATTTGATCATTACTTTTTCCAGACGGTCGCCATCCATTTGGCCATGAGCGATGCCGATGCGCGAATCGGGAACAAGTTTAAAAATCAGATTGGCCACTTGTTCGATGTCGCTCACACGGTTATGTACAAAAAATACTTGTCCGCCCCGGGCTAATTCATGGCTTACTGCATCGCGTATTTTCAGTTCATCGAACGGGTGAAGTTCGGTGGAAACCGGCTGGCGGTTGGGAGGAGGTGTTGAGATGATGCTTAAATCGCGCGCCCCCATTAAGGAAAAATGAAGGGTGCGGGGAATCGGTGTAGCAGTTAGGGTAAGCACATCTACATTTACTTTTATTTCTTTCAGACGGTCTTTTGTCTTTACCCCAAACTTTTGTTCTTCATCTACAATGAGCAAACCCAAATCATGAAACTCTACATCTTTGCTTACTACCCGGTGTGTGCCGATGATGATGTTGATGTGGCCGGATTTTACTCTACCTAAAATTGCTTTAATTTCTTTGTCGCTTTTAAACCGCGAAATGTATTCGATCGTTACCGGGAATTGGCTAAGCCGCTCTGAAAAGGTGCGCCAATGCTGCATGGCCAAAATCGTAGTGGGCACAAGTACGGCTACTTGTTTTCCTTCCGTTGTAGCTTTAAAAGCTGCCCGAATGGCTACTTCTGTTTTTCCGAACCCCACATCTCCACACACCAGCCGATCCATAGGGTGAGGCTGCTGCATATCTTTTTTTACATCTTCGGTGGCTTTTGCCTGATCGGGGGTATCTTCATAAATAAATGAAGTTTCCAGTTCGGCCTGCAAAAAAGTATCATTTCCAAAAGCATACCCCGGAGACTGTTTGCGCTTAGCATATAAGTCGATTAATTCTTTGGCTATGTCTTTTACTTTTTTTCTGACTTTGGCCTTTTTGCTGTCCCACTCACCGGAACCCAGCTTGCTGATAGAGGGCGGAGATCCCTCCCGACCGGTGTACTTAGAAATTTTATGAAGCGCATGAATGCTGACGTACAATAAATCGTCATCGCGAAAAACCAACCGGATAGCTTCTTGCTCTATGCCATTTACCTCCTTTTTTTCAAGACCGGCAAATTTTCCGATTCCGTAATCAATGTGGGTAACAAAATCGCCTGCTTGCAGGGCTTGCAGTTCGCGCAGGGTAAGGGCTTTGGATTTTGAAAATTTTTCTTTCCCCCGATACCGGTGAAAGCGCTCAAAAATCTGGTGGTCAGTATAGCAAACAATTTTTTGCTGAACGTCCACAAAGCCCTGCCGCAAAGGAAAGGCAAGCGTTTGAAAATTCAGATCAGGGTGGATTTCTTCAAATATACCTTGCAGGCGTTCGGCTTGTTTGGGCTGCTCGGCAGCGATGAAATTAGCAAAGCCCTGTTGCCGGTGTTCCATTAGATCCTGCGCGAGCAGTTCAAAATTTTTGTTAAACGAGGGCTGCACTTTCGAGTTAAAATCAAAAGTTTTCTGAGAGGGAAAAAAATGACGTTGGCCAAATTCGATACATCTATGTTTTTCTAATTGATGCACGAAGGAACTTCCATCTTCAAAAAGGTGTGCGGGCTCTAACGCAATTTTAGCGTTCCCGCTGTTATAAAAATTTTTTTCAAACCGGGCGGTTGCTTTTTCATAGCTTTTCTGAATTATGTTTTTTCCAAGTTCAACATCTTTTATCCAAACGATGGGATTGGGCAAAAATTCAAACAGGGATTGCCGTTCTTCGTGCACCAAACGTGTTTGCAAGTCGGGCATCAGGTTTATTTTATCCAGATTTTCTACCGAAAGTTGAGATCCGGGATCAAACGTACGGATGCTGTCCACCTCATCTCCAAACAATTCGATGCGGAAAGGCAAATCGTTAGCAAATGAAAAAACATCTAGGATACCGCCCCGTATGGCAAACTGGCCGGCCTCAAAAACGAAATCGGTTTTTTCAAAATGATAGAGATGCAGAAATTCTTCAAGAAAGTTGCGATCAAGCACTTCGCCTTTGGTTACCGAAAAAATATTAGAGGTAAGAGATTTTTTGGTGATAACTTTTTCGCAAAGTGCCTCGGGATAGGTAACAATAATATTTCCGTCCGGATGGCTGCTGATGCGGCTCAGCGTTTCCGAGCGCATCAGCACATTGGCGTTTTCAATTTCGTCATACTCATACGGCCGTTTGTACGACATCGGAAAAAATAAAATTTCCCGGCCAAGCAAATTTTGCAGATCGTTCGAGAAATAGGAGGCCTCTTCGCGGTCGTGCAGAATAATCAAATAATTTGATTTGCCTGAAAAAACAGCCGAAAAGAGAACAGCATCTAAACTTCCGAAAAGATTTTTAATATGAACCGAACCCGGAGAGGACGTTTCATCCGGCAGCTTGCCTGCTTGGGCAAACGCACGAAGCCCCTCGGAAACATGTTGGATTAAACTGTCCGTCTTATAGTGCAATACAAAATCGTGCGCCTTCAACTCTTACCAAAAAAGAACGCAAAGATGGAATAGGATTTCAGGATTTACACCAATAGGAGAATTATTTTTTTAACGGGCAATCATCATACAAAATGGATATTCAGCCTGATTTTTTGCATTTTGCAGTGTGCAAAATATACGCTTGCTGATTCTTTTTTTAGCGCTTACCTCGTTGCTGTTTCTGGTAATTGGTATGATAAAACCCTGGATGCTGCTGTGGTGGGAAGATACCCAAAACAGACGAAAGGTACTGAAAGTATATGGGGCGCTGGCGTTGTTTTTTTATTTGATCTACCTGATTCTTTATTTTATGCCAAACGGGTAGCGAGCACAATATGTTTTTTTTCTTGCGCTGAAAAAGCAATTACATAATTTTCACCGCCATCGCTCAACTTCAATTTCTTTTTCAATTTTTCTGCTGACAACGGATAGTTGCGTGTAATCACAATTGCTCTTTTTGACGGATAATTTTTGTCATCAAACTTCAATTGATTGATTTGAAAAACCCGACCAGGGAAATTAGGCTGCAAGAAGACAGATGTATAAAGATGCGTGTTAACATGAAGTTTTTTTAAACCAAATCTTTTGCCAATTAATTTGAAGGCGCCTGATTTTAAAATGGAGGCATTGGGCTCGTACAGAAATTTTTGCGGCTCGCTAAATTCGGAAATGGTGTTAGCTTCATCTGTATAAGTAAAACTGAAATGATGCTTTATTCCTGAATCAGACTCTAGATTATAAATTTCAATTATCGACTCGTCAATAAAGTTTTTCTGTAAAAAGAAAAGAAGCTCTTTTACCTCGTTAAGAATAGAAACAACAAAAACCTTTTTCACAAACTTCAACTCGTTCAAACCAAGTTTAATGTCGAGCAGAGGCGATGCTTTGAGCAAAACAAAGTCAGTACGCTCAAAAAGTTGAGGAAGCAATGTTGTTGCGTCTGGGGAACAATCGGCAAGCGAAAAAACTTTTCGGGCATTTGCATCTCTGCGGGAGGGGTCAAGATAAACGAAATCGTATTGATTGGAATTTAATTTTAGATAATCTTCTGCATTAAAATTATGATGTTGAATGGTTTTATTAAACAGCAAATGATTGTGTTTAACAATGTTTAACAAATCAACATCAGGCTCAACATAATCAAACGACTCAACAACATTGCTCAGAAAAAAACTATCAATGCCCAATCCGCCAGTGAGGTCAATCGCTTTTGATTTTATTTTCCCCAGTTCTTTTTGAATGATTTCGGCTTTGAATTGAGCGGTGGCTTCGGACGAACTTTGTTCTAAACCCAGCGAAGGCGGATAAACAACTCCCTTGGTTTGATGAAAAACAGGAAGCTTTGTTTCGGCTTTTCTCCGCGCACTGATTTGCTGCGCGATTAATGAAGTGGGCAACCCGAAAAGTGTTTTGTGTTTGAGCAATAGTTTTTTTTCATCATCAAGCGCGTGGGCAAAGATAAAATCTTGCACGTCATCGCTAGCCAATGATTTCAATTCTTCGGAAGACATGGTGCAAATCTCTTTAAAAATAAGTCTTTCCAAAAGGTTTAAACTTTATGGAAAGATTATTCTACAATTGTTCTAAACGTTAAGTTTACTCTTGGTTTTGTGATAAGTTTTGTTGGTGGCAATCGGTGTAGCCAATGTGTCTGGGTGGTGTCTTTCATTACCAACAAACTGCCGTGTTCTAATATCAATTCTACTTTTTTTTTGCTCTGTTTATGTTTGAATGCAAACTTCCGTTCTGCCCCAAAACTTAACGAACCGATCGCCCCCTCTTTTTTCAAATCGGTTTCGCCATCGCTGTGCCAAGCCATTCCCTCTTCGCCCGTGTGGTAAAGATTGAGCAAACATGAGTTGAATCTTTCGCTTGTTTCTTTTTCAATCAATGTTTTCAATGCAAGCAATTCATTTGTAAAAGGCAGCGCATATTTTGTTGTGTTTGAATAACTGTATTTGTAAGGTCGCTCGCCATACCAAGCCACTTTTCTTTTAGTAATGATTTTCTTTCCAAAAATGATTGCTTCATCGTTTCGCCATTCTATTTTTTCCAGCAAGTATTTTAAGTAAAAATCGGCTTGTGCTTTCGTTAGAAGTTTACCATAATAGTTTACCGTTCCATCTTTGGGTAAGTAATTTTTGTTCTTATCTATTATTTGATTGAATAAATCCATGTTTCCAAATTTTGTATTTCGCTTTCATACAATGTGCGCAAGGCCTGTAATCATTGGCCAAAGCTTCGACTTCACCTTTAAAGAAAACCCTGTTTTCTGTTTTTGTTTTTTTGCCAGACGAACAGGTCAGTAAACCATAAATTTTCAACTTTTTATTTCCACTGAAATGAATTTCTTTATTCTTGATTTTCCTTCGTAAAAGTTCAACGGATATTTCGTTGTGTTGAATCATTTTATCTTTTTGTAAAAACCTATGAAGTTTCTAAAACCCATAGGCTTGGTTAACTCAACGCATCATGAAAAATGATTCCCAACGTATGACGTTCGCCTTGTGTTACTTCACTTACACCGTGTTTCATGTTTACTCGGTAATAACCTTTCGAGCCATTTTCAGGTTTGAAGTTGGTGGTGAAAATTAACGCATCACCTTTTTTGGGTTTTAATACAATGACTTTGGACTGCGCTCTAGGGATTTGTTGTGTCATTACAAATTCTCCACCTATGAAATCTTTGTCGGGTTCATTTAAAAATAGAACTATTTGCATGGGAAAATAAACATCGCCATACAAATCTTGATGCAACGTATTGAAGCCGCCTTTGCCATATTTCAAAATCAAAACGGTTGCTTGGGTTTGATTGTTTTCATGGCATTGCTCAAGCAAAGCCTCGTGTTCCGCAGGAAATTGTTTATCAATGTTCAAAACGTTAAACCAAGTATTGGCAATAGGCGCAAGGTGCGTATAAACTTTTGTCCGTATCGTTTGAATAATTTCGGGCAACGGATAATTGAAATATTTGTATTCGCCCAAGCCAAAACGATAGCGGGCCATCACCACTGTTTTGCGATATAAATTCGGATTATCATATTCTGCTTTCAATGATTCACATTGTTCGCCCGACAACAGTTTTGAAAGGATGGCGTGCCCATTTTGGTTCATTGATTGCGCAATGTTCTTCCAGTCAACATTGTCGATTTTCTGAATTAAATTTTCCATTCCTTCCCTTTAAAAGTTGGGATCTGTTTTTGCGTTTTCCCACCCGATGATGGCGGTCTTTCTTGTGTTGCCCCACATATAGCCGCCAAAAGTTCCAGACGATTGTATCACTCGGTGGCAAGGAATTAAATACGCCACAGGGTTGCTGCCAATGGCTGTGCCCACCGCTCGTGAAGCATTGGGGTTGCCCAATTGCTTTGCAATATTTCCGTAAGTAGAAAGTTTGCCCATCGGGATTTTCAACAACATTTCCCAAACTTTCAATTGAAAATCGGAGCCTTTCAAATGCAGTTTTATTTCGGGCAGCTTGCTCCAGTCATTTTGAAAAATGAACAAGGCGTTTTGTTGCAGCAAATCTAATTTACGTTGAATGGTTGCGTTCGGAAATTTTGATTTCAAATTATTCAAAGCCACGTTTTCATCATTTTCAAAAGCCATAGAACAAACGCCTTTTGATGTAGAGGCTACAATTACATTGCCAAAGGGGCTTTCGGCAAAACTGTAGTTGATGGAAAGATTTTTGCCACCGTTTTTATATTCGGCTGGCGACATACCCTCGATGTTCACAAACAAATCATGCAAACGGCTGGTGCTTGAAAATCCGGTTTCAAAAGCGGCATCAAACAAAGTTGCGCTGTCTTTGCTCAACATTTTTTTGGCATGCTGCACACTGATGTACTGTAAAAATTTTTTCGGACTAGTGCCCGCCCAATCGGTAAACATTCGTTGAAAATGCGCGGGGCTGAGATGCACGCTTTCGGCAACCACATCTAAAGTAGGTTGCTCTTTAAAATGGGTTTTGATATAATCAATTGCTGCGGCAATACGTTTGTAATTGATACTTGCTTGCGTTTCCATATTGGTAAATTTAGGATGCAAATATTCAATATGGAGTGCTGTTATAAAATCTGAAACATGCGGACTTTAACCAAACCTTTCCAAAAGTTTTAAACTTTTGGAAAGGTTAAAAAAGAGAGGCTTATTCGCTGCGCAATGATTTTACCGGGTCTGAAATAGCCGCACGAATGGATTGATAACCCATGGTAATCCAGGCGATGAGCAAACAAAATAGTCCGGCAAAAACATAAACCATTACTCCGATTTCGGTTTTGAACGTGTAGCCTTTCAGCCACCAATCTACCGCATACCAAGCCAACGGTACGGCAATGATAAATGCTACTACAATCAACTTTCCAAATTCTTTAGAAAGTAAAAACACAATACTGCTTACGGATGCGCCCATTACTTTTCTGATTCCTATTTCTTTGGTGCGTTGCTCGGCCGTGAATGCCGTGAGCGCAAACAAACCAAGGCAAGCAATGATGATAGCAAGCGTGGCAAAAGCTCCGAAGATTTTCCCAAGACGTTGTTCGGCATCATACATTTTTCCAAAGTCTTCATTCAAAAATGAATATTGAAAGGGTTGGCTTGGCGCTAATTGTTTCCACACTTTTTCAATTGACTGAATGGTTTCTTGTGCATTGCTTGTATTGAATCGAAAACTCACGCTACCATCGCTTTTGCCAAGAAAAAGCCCCAGACCTTTGATCGATTCTTTCATCGATGAGAAATGAAAATTTTCAATTATGCCAATCACCGTCCAGGATTTTATAGAGTTGGGGTCGGGTGCACCGTTAGGCAAATCGTTATTGAACGTACTAATCTTTTTCCCGATGGGATTATCAAATCCAAAGTGGGCTGCCACCGCTTCGTTCAAAATAACAGCAGAAGAATCTGATGGAAATTCATTGGAAAAACCGCGGCCCAATTTTATTTTCATGCCCAATGTTTTAAGGTAATCATAGTCCACATTCCAATTCTGCATACCCACTAAATTCTCTGCTGTGGGTTGATTGCCCTCTTTCCAAAAAGTGTTGTCATTGCGCCAGGAATCTGAGTTTTCGACTGGCAAAAACCCCGATATAGTTCCGCTTTCAATTGAATTGATTTTTAAAACTTCTTTTTTAAACGATTGAAGATTGGATTGCAACGCATACGCATCGTGAACGGTGATGATTTGATTTTTTTCAAAACCTAAATTTTTATTTTGAATGAAATTCAATTGACGGTTTACCGTAATCGCACCGATAATTAAGAAAATAGAAATGACGAATTGAAACACCACCAACGAACTGCGGATGAACCCACTCTTCATGCCTTTGGCGAGCTGTCCTTTCAGCACAAGCGCAGGTTTAAAAGCCGAAAGAAAAAACGAGGGATAAACGCCCGCCAAAATGCCGATAAAAATAGCCGTGCCCAAAAGCGTGAAATAGAAAACGCCATTACCGAAAGGAATAAACAAATGCTTCTGTGCAACGCTGTTGAAAAACGGAAGAACGAGATACGCCAATCCAATGGCCAATACAAATGAAAACAATGTGATGAGCGTTGATTCTGTTAAAAACTGCCCTATTAAATTGGTGCGCAGTGAGCCGAGTACTTTGCGCACGCCTACTTCTTTTGCCCGGTTGGCCGATCGAGCGGTGCTCAGGTTCATAAAGTTGACACAGGCGATGGCGAGGATGAACAATGCCACAATGCTGAAAAGATAGATGTAGGTGATGCTTCCGTTCGGCTCCACTTCTATTTGCAGGTTTGATTTAAGATGAATGTCGAGCAGAGGAGTTAAAGTGAGCTCAAATTTGTTTCCTGCTGCCAAAAATTTTTCCATTGAAAAATCGTTTCCAAAAACACTGCCTATTTGGGGTGCAACGTGCTTCATCACAAAATCAGGAAATTTCTTTTCCAGCGCCTTAGCATCAGTACCTTTTTTTAACAGCAGATAGGTGTGAAAATTATTACTTAACAGATTTGCCATTTGTGCTTCTTTGCCCGGCCAATCATTACCAAAAAAGGGAAGCAAAAAATCGAAATGAAAATGGGAAGTCTCAGGAATGTTTTCATAGACAGCTGTAACTTTTGCTGTTAACTTATTATCGAAAGTAAGCGATTGACCGAGTGCATTTCTGTTTGGAAAGTATTTTTCGGCAGCACGTTTGCTGATCGCCACACTGGCGGGTTGTGTCAACGCTTTGTCGGCATTACCCTCAAGCACCTTTACCGAAAAAATTTTGAAGAACGTGCTATCAACCCACATCACGTGTTGCTCTTTAATATTGTCTGTTCCTTCGGCACGTTTTACCATGTAGGAACCGTGATTGCGGAAACGCACAGTTGATTCTATTTCAGGATAATCATGCAAAAAAATTTGTCCGAGCGGAGCGGGCGTTACGGCCATTTTCAAATGGTTGCCATTGAATTTGATTTCGTTGTTTACCCGATAAATTCGGTCGGCTTTTTCGTTGTATTTATCGTAACTCAACTCATCGAGTACAAACAGCATAATGATCAAACAAGCCGCTATGCCCACGGCAAGCCCCGCAATGTTGATAACAGAATAAAAACCTTGTTTGCGCAGATTGCGAAACGCCACGGTGAGATAATTTTTAATCATATTTTTGGGTTTGGAGTTGTCAATTAAGATTACTTTTTTTTGAGTTTGTTGCAGGCCAGCGGTGTGGCCAAAAGATTTTAAAGTTTCGTGGTACGCCTCGATAAAATTTTTTCCGCACTTTATTTTTTCTTCGGTAGCGCAGCAGATGTGGTCTATCAATTCGGTTTCTATACCCTCGGCCACAATACCGCGGTAGTGCAGGTCTTTAATAATGTAATCAATATGGTTGTTGTTCAGCGTCAAGCGATGTTTACTTGCAAAACCGTGCTCATGGTTTTGATAAAATCAACAAACTCAGCTACCCGGTCTTTCGCTTCCGATTTTCCTTCCGGGGTAAGCAGATAGTATTTCCTCACTCGCTTTCCCATCAGTACTTTTTCGGTTTTTACCAAGCCTTCAGCTTCCAGCCGGTGAAGCGTAGGGTACAGCGCTCCTTCGGTTAATAAAATGCTACCGGCCGACAATTCCTTCACGCGGTGGGTTATTTCGTATCCATAGGTTTTGCCATGGTCTTTTAAAATTTTTAAAATGATTGTTTGCAGAGTGCCTTTCAATAACTCAGGAGAATGTGCCATAATACCTAATTGAATTAGGTATATGACGCTTAGGAAATGGGTAGGGTTGCAGCGAATGGCCAAAAATTTTTAGTGATGAACAAAAACAACTAATTTCGAGGGCTTATGAAAAAATATTACTGGTTTCTGCTGTTGTTTATAGGTTGGATTATCGGTTCAAGCCTTTGGTATTTATATGGTGTTAAGGGTGTAATCAATGCCGACCCGCATTATTTCGATCCGCACACACGCCTGCTGGCCATTGTAGAAATTTTTACGATGCTGCTGGTAGCTTGCCTGTTGGGATATGCCATTGCCTGGTGGCTGCGGCAAGACACCATCGAAAATCAAGAAGAACAAGACGCTACATTAATAGAACGAATTACGTTGCAGCAAGCAGACAATGAAGAACTGAACAACAAGATTTTGCTTTGGAGTGAAAAGCACCGGCACGACTTAACGGAGTGCCAGCAAAAACAACACGAAATCAATACAGAAAAGGAAAATTTACAACAACGCTTTCATGAGTTAGAGATTTTGTTAGCCCAAACCCGGCAAGAATTTTTACTGGCCCAAACGCAGCATCAGCAATCTGAAAACGACAGCGGAACACTCCGCTACAAAATCCGGCAACTGGAATACCAAAATAAAGAGCTGGCAGAAGCCAATGAGAAACTGCAAACGGAAATAGCCGGTCTTCATTCGCTAAAACGGGAGAGGAGTTTTTCGGAGCACCCATTTGTGCGCCCGGCCGAACCGGATGAAAAAGATGATCTTACCCAGATTAAAGGCATAGGTCCATTTATAGAAAAGCGACTGAACATGATTGGTATTTACACGCTGCAACAATTGAGTGAGCTAACCCCTGAAATGATAGACCGTGTGGGAGCTGCCATCGAATTTTTTCCGCACCGAATCCTAAAAGATGACTGGGCGGGGCAGGCAGCCAGGTTAAGTAAATAAAATATTATCTGAACAAATGGTTAAATGCTTCGTTCAATTTTCCGAACGTGTGAATTTCAATTTTTGTTTTCTTTAAGTCGATAGATTTCTGACTGAATTTAGAAATATAAATTTTTTCAAACCCGAGTTTTTCCGCTTCGGCTATTCGTTGCTCGATCCGGTTTACGGCACGAAGTTCTCCGCCTAACCCCACCTCGGCTGCAAAACATATTTTTTCTGAAACCGGAATTTCTTCCATGGATGAAATAATAGAGGCACACAAGGCCAGGTCGATGGCCGGATCTTCCACATAAATCCCCCCGGCCATATTGATAAATACATCCTGTGTACCCAGGCGAAACCCGCATCGTTTTTCTAATACAGCCAGCAGCATATTCAGCCGTTTTTGGTCGAACCCGTTGGGGGTACGCTGCGGGGTGCCATACGAGGCCACACTTACCAGCGACTGTATTTCGATTAACAATGGCCGGTTGCCTTCAATGGTAGCGCCAATGGTAGCCCCGCTTAAGGGGCCGTCTTTTTGCGAGATAAGAATTTCGGAAGGATTAGAAACTTCGCGCAGCCCATGGCCCTGCATTTCATAAATACCGATTTCGGAAGTTGACCCAAACCGGTTTTTGGTGGTGCGCAAAATGCGATAAGCCAAATGGCGGTCGCCTTCAAATTGAAGTACGGTATCAACCATGTGTTCCAACACTTTGGGGCCGGCCAGCATTCCGTCTTTAGTAATATGGCCTACTAAAAATACAGGGGTATTGGTTTCTTTGGCAAATTTCATCAGCTCGCCCGCACATTGCCGCACCTGGCCGATGCTGCCGGCTACAGAATCTAACAAGGACGAATGCAACGTTTGAATGGAATCGATGACAACCAGTTGCGGCTCCAGTTGTGTAATGGCCAGAAAAATATTCTTGGTATTGGTTTCAGTAAGAATGAAAAAATTTTCAGATGTTTTTGTCGTCAATCGTTCCGCACGCATTTTAATTTGCTGCTCGCTTTCTTCTCCGGTTACGTAAAGCACTTTTGTTTTCTTCAGCGAAAGGCCCAGTTGCAGCATCAACGTAGATTTGCCTATGCCCGGTTCGCCTCCGATCAGCACTAACGAGCCCGGCACAATGCCTCCCCCCAGCACCCGGTTCAGTTCTTTATCGGCCGAGTCTATCCGCACCTCACGGGCCGACTCAATTTCGCCCAGTGTTTTGGGTTTTATCATTTTAGACTTGGAAGAATCCGTGTGCCATTCATTTTTGGTTGACTCGTTTTTTACCACCACCTCTTCGGCAAACGAGTTCCACGAACGGCACGAGGGGCATTTGCCCAGCCACTTGGCCGACTCATACCCACACGATTGACAAAAAAATAAAGTTTTTGTTTTTGACATTGCGGAGTAAAGATGCAGAGAATAAATCTTTAATGCGGTATTCAATTTTTTTACTTTTACATAACCTCAAAACCTGTTTTTATAATGAAGAGAATTTTACCTCTGCTATTCGTAGCATTTTCTATTGCTGTTTCTGCACAAAAAGCCCCTGCCAAATTTGGCGACATACCGATGGAAGATATGACCATGAAAGTTTATCCGTTAGATTCTTCGGCAAATGCTGTGGTGCTTTTTGATTATGCTGTTACTTATACTAAACAAGCATCGTTAAACTATGAACACCACACGCGCATAAAAATTTTGAAAAAAGAAGGCCTTCATCTATCCAACGTGGCAATTAATTTGTTGAAAGCTGCTGGAACCGGAGACAGGTATAGCAAACTGAATGCATCAACGTACAATTTAGAAGGGAACAAAATTGTTGAAACTCCTTTAGCAAAAGATGGAATTTTTGAAGAAGAGTTTAACAAAAATATCAATCGAGTAAAGTTTACTTTGCCCAATGTAAGAGAAGGCTCAGTGATAGAGTATTCTTACACCGTTACTTCAAAACATTTTATAGGCCAATGGAGATACCAACGAGAGATACCCATAAGACATTGCGAATATTGGGCCATGTTTCCCCAAGCATTTATATTTGAAAAATATGCACAAGGGTATGTGCCCTTAGCAACATACACCGCAGAAATAAAACGTTATTACGGTCAGTTAGTAACAGCCAATCATTATGTGGCAAAAGATGTGCCCGCCTTTCGCGATGAACCTTATATGACCACCGAAGAAGATTATATAGCTAAGATAAATTTTGCATTATCTTATTTTTATATGTATGGCATAACTAGTGAAATTATGGGCTCTTGGGATAAGCTAACGGAGCTATTGAGAAACAGCAAAAACTTTGGTAAAGCAATTACAGGCTCGGGTTTTCTAAAAGATGATGTAGAGAAAATTACCGATGGAATAACTGACCCATTGAAGAAAATAGAAGCCCTTTCAGCTTATGTAAAAAATAATTTTGAATGGGATGGCACCAGTGAAGTAGTAACAGACCCGCTTAAAAATGTTTTTGAAAAAAAGAAAGGCAGTTCGGGCGACTTGAACATACTCTTGGCGTCCATGCTCAACAAAGCTGGTTTTGATGTGGAAATGGTTTTGCTCAGCACGCGCGACCATGGATTTGTCCGTCCATCAATTCCCATGTCAAAACAATTCAATTATTGTATTTCATCTGTTAAGGTTGGCGATAAGACTTTGTTGCTCGATGCCACTGAAAAATATTTGCCGTTTGATGCACTGCCCGCCCGATGCTTTAACGGACAAGGATTAAAAATTTCAGAAAACACATATAGTTGGATTGACATCGCCACAAAAGCAAAAGACAGAACATATATAACGGCAGAGTTTTCATTATTGAACGGCTCAACGTTAGATGGTAAAGTAACATACATCAGCGATGGCTATGATGCACTACGTGTACGGAAAGATTATTTTTCAAAAGGGGAAGAAGACTATCTAAAATCATTTACCGCAAACAAACAATGGAACTTGGTGAATAAAGAATTTAAAGACATGAATGCGATAGATAAATCAGCAAAGGTTTCTTATGAAATCATTATAGATGAACACGCTATGTCATCAGGAAACATAATCTATCTCAATCCATTTGTGGAGCAGCGCATACAAGAAAATCCGTTCAAGTCAAAAGAAAGAACTTACCCCGTTGATTATGGAAATAAAATTGAAAAAGTGTATTCTTTTAAAATGCCCGTGCCCGAGGGATTTGTAATTGATGAATTGCCGAAGAGCAAAGTTTTTACTATGCCTAATAATGTAGCTAAGTTTGTGTACAATGCATCTACAATTAACGATGTGATTACCATTGCGTGTACCTTTCAAATCAATAAAACATTGTTCGTTCAAGATGAATATCCGGCACTCCGTGAGTTTTACAACCTTGTTGTTGCCAAACAAGCCGAACAAATTGTATTAAAGAAAAAATAAAAACGGAATTATGATTTCAAAGAAATTTTTGGTCTTGGCTTTTTCTTACTTTGTATCATTGGCTTATGCAACCGATTTAAAATACCCCGTAAGCGCCATACCCGAAGAGCTAAAAAAGAATGTGGATGTAGTGGTGCGCGAAGATTTCATGAATTTTAAAATCAACTCAAAAAACAGCGCGACTTATCATGTGCGTCAAGTGAAGACTATCTTTAATGAGAAAGGAAATTCAGCCGCGGAAGAAACCATCCCTTACGATAAACTCAGTAAGATTACCGACATCAATGCTTATGTGTACGATGCAAACGGCAAACAGATAAAACGGTTAAAAAAAAACGAAATATATGATCAAGCCGCTTATGATGGTGTGAGCCTGTTTAGCGACCATAGGTTGAAACATATAAACTTAACTCAAGCCGTTTATCCTTATACGATTGCGATTGAATATGAAATTAAATATGATTTTTTGTATTGGATACCTGCATCATGGTGGGATGGCGAACGGATTTCGTATGAGCATGCTTCGTATCAACTTATTTACCCAATAGGTTTAGAACCACGCTATCAACTTTTCAATAGCAACGTAGAGCCGACAAAAACAAAATTGGAAAACGGATTTGAATCGCTCACTTGGGAATTTAAAAACTTGCAACCCAACAAAAGAGAATCTTATGGCCCGCCTATTGATGAAATGGCCCCTCACATCATAGCCGCGCCCACCGAATTTGAATACGACAGCTATGCAGGTAAAATGGATTCATGGCAAAGTTTCGGTCAATGGATAATCATGCTCAACAAAGGCAGAGATGTTTTGCCCGATGAAACAAAAAAGAAAGTGCATGAAATCGTTTCAGGACTTACCACCAATGAAGAAAAAGTAAAAGCCCTTTATCAATATATGCAAAACAAAACACGCTATGTAAGCATTCAATTGGGCATTGGTGGCTATCAACCTTTCGAGGCATCAGTGGTTGATAAGAACGGATATGGCGATTGTAAAGCACTTTCAAATTACATGATTGCGTTGTTGAAAGAGGCGGGCATATCGGCCAACTATATTTTGATTAACGCAGGCGCATCGGCCAATGCAATGAATGTGAATTTTCCAAGCACGCAGTTCAATCATGCCATTGCCGCAGTGCCCAACGGAAGAGATACGCTTTGGCTGGAATGTACGAGCCAAACCAATCCGTTTGGGTATCAAGGATTGTTTACAGGCGATAGAAAAGCGTTGATGATAACTTCCAATGGAGCCGCGGTAGTGAACACGATTCGTTATACACCCGAACAAAACCTACAAACCCGAACAGCACAAGTTTCAATAGAAGCAAATGGAAATGCACGGGCGAAAATCCGCACAACAAATTCCGGAACCCAATATGAAAATAATGGTTTGCGTTGGATACTTACCGATAAAGACAAACAAAAAAAGTGGATCGAAGGAAATACCAATATCCCTAACTTTAATATCAACTCCTATTCGATAACAGAGAAGAAAGATAAAATTCCATCGGCTACGGTGAATATGGACTTAACGCTCAATCGCTATGCTTCGGCAAGTGGCAAAAGATTGTTTGTAACTCCCAACTTGATGAACCGCATCACCAACATTCCTGAAAAAACTATCGAGCGGAAAACCGATGTGGTACGCAAAAATAATTTTATGGATTATGATACAGTCGTTATCTCTATTCCGGAAAATATCTATCCCGAGTTTTTGCCCAAGCCTGTAAAAATCAATTCAAAGTTTGGCGAGTATGAAACAGATTTCAAATTTGATGCAGGGAAAGTGATTTACACGCGCAGATTGAAAATGTGGAAAGGCCGCTTCCCCAAAGAAACGTACAATGAGCTTGTTGATTTTTATAAAAACATCAGCAAAGCCGATAACACTAAGTTGGTGTTTTTGAGTAAAACGTGATTGGCATAAGAATACAATTAGCCACAGACTGCACAGATAAACACAGATGAATTTGGAACCTAAGTAGTGCCACCACTCAAAGTGGTGGCACTACTATTTTTGATTATTTCAAAGAAGAGTTTTCCTCTTTCGCCAGGGCTTTGTAAACCAACGTATCGGCCAGGCGGGGGAAGAGTTTGTTAATCCAAACGGCTGCTTTGCCTTGTGCGGTTAAGATCAAAAAGTTTTTGCGTTTCACGGTTGCTTTGTAAATGTGTTCGGCACACTCTTCGGCAGTCATCATTTTTTCTTCAGCACGTGGCGATTCACCTTGTGTGCTTCCGTCTTTGGTAAGTGCGCGGAAGCGGATGTTGGATGCAGTGAATCCCGGAGATGCCGTTAGTACATGAACACCTTTATAAAGCATTTCAGTTCGCAATACTTCGAGAAAACCGTTGAGCGCAAATTTTGATGCCGAGTAGCCTGCGCGGGCAGGCAACCCGCGAAAGCCGGCAATGGATGAAATGCCAATCACGCTTCCTTTGTTTTTGATGATTTGCGGCAAGCAAGCATGAGTAGCATAAACGGCTCCGAAAAAATTAATGTCCATTACTTTTCGGATAACATTCAAATCCACTTCTTCAAAAAGTGCACGCATCGATATACCCGCATTGTTGATGAGCACATCTATTTTTCCAAACAAACGGATTGCTTCATCCGCCATTTTTTTATTGTCGGCCTCAATGCTCACATCGGCTACGAAACTTTCCACCACCACATTTTTTTTGCGTAAATCTTCAACCGCTAAATCAAGGTCGTTTTTATTTCTTCCTGTGATTAAAATTTTAGATCGGTTTTTCCCAAACACCTCGGCTAATGCTTTCCCAATACCAGACGACCCTCCGGTGATGACGACTACTTTATTTTCCATACCATTAGTTCATCAACATTTCAATGTCTTCCATCGTTAACGATTTAATTACACTCTCTTCGCTTTGGATCAGGTTTTCGGAAAGCCTCAGTTTTCGTTTTTGCAGTTGTAGGATTTTTTCTTCTACCGTATTTCGGGTAATAAATTTGTAGGTAAACACTTTTTTCTTTTGCCCGATGCGGTGGGCGCGGTCGGTGGCTTGTGCCTCTACGGCCGGGTTCCACCAGGGGTCGAGCAGAAATACATAGTCGGCTTCGGTAAGATTTAATCCTAACCCTCCGGCTTTAATGGAAATTAAAAATATTTTCAAGTCAGGATTTTTGTTGAACTTTTCAACCTGCTCTTTGCGGTCGGTGCTGGAGCCATCTAAATAAGCGAAAGGTACTTTTCGGGCTTTCAATAATTCTTTTACAATTTCCAGATGTTTTACAAATTGGCTAAAGATGAGGAGTTTGTGGCCTTCCAGCATCGCGCTCTCAATCATGTGCGATACATCTTCTAATTTACCCGAATTGCCCGCATACTTGGGGTCAATCATTTTGGGGTGGTTAGAAATTTGCCGCAATTTGGTGAGTCCTTCCAAAATAGTCATGCGGGAGTTGTTCAGCCCTTCTTTTTCAATCTGATTTAAAATTTTATGTCGGTAATGCGATTTTATTTCTTCGTATTTCTGCTCTTGCTCGGCCGTCATATTAGTATAGTAGATATTCTCTACTTTTTCGGGCAAGTCGGTAGCCACTTGCGATTTCAGCCTGCGCAAAACAAACGGCTTAATGATACCATTGAGTTTCTTGGTTTTATCGGCATCGGCTTTTTTTTCAATTGGAACCTGATACTCGTCTTTAAAAAATTTTTGGCCGCCCAATAACCCGGGATTTAAAAATGTCATTTGGCTCCAAAGATCGAGCGTGGTGTTTTCAAGCGGGGTGCCGGTAAGTGTGAGCCGGAATTTGCTGCGGAGCTGCATTACAGCCTGGGCAATGTTGGAGGAGGGGTTTTTAATGACCTGCGATTCATCGAGGATAACATAATTGAAAAAAAACTGGCTGAGCGTGTCTATATCGAGACGGGTAATGCCATACGAGGTAAGGATTATATCGTATTGATTAAATAGGGTAACGTCCTTTTTGCGAAGGGTACCGGTATAAGTAAAAACCTTGAGGTGAGGGGTAAACTTAGCGGCCTCCATCTCCCAATTATAAATTAGGGAAGTGGGCATAATGAGGAGCGAAGTGCCTGCATTTCCTTTTTCTTTTTCGGATTGAAGCAGCGACAAGGTCTGCACGGTTTTTCCCAAGCCCATATCATCGGCCAGACAGCCGCCCAGATGAAATTCGTTCAGGAAACGCAGCCAGTTATACCCGGCTTTTTGGTACGGCCGAAGTGTGCCCTGAAACCCGTGCGGCATATCGTAATCGCGGATGCCGGTAAAAGATTGAAGATTTCGCAGCCGGTCGCTCATGTGTACGCGAGCTAATTTATTTTCTTCTAACTCCTGCAACAAACTGATATGGTGCTTTTTTAATACGGGTTTTTCGTTGGTACCGTGGGTTTCGCTCAAGGCAAAAAGATCTCCGTACTTAATTAACCAGGCCTCGGGAATGATGGCGATCTCACCATTGGGCAATTTAAATTCTACTTTTTTCTTAAGAATGAGTTTGCGCAATTCTTTAAAAGAAATCTCAAACTCACCAAACCGGATTTTAGCGTGAATATCGAACCAATCTATATTTTCGCGCACATCGAGTTCAATCACCGCTTTGCCTACAAAATATTTTTTGTCTTTATTCTCGGGCTGGCTTACTTCAAAACCCATATTGAGCAGGTTTACCCGGTTTTCGTTGAGCCACGAAAAAGCATGTGCCTTATCTACAGCCGCCCGCGACCACCGCATTGGCAACCCCAATTTTACCAAAGTCTGTTCTGATTTTTTTTCGGTCTCGGCCTGGCGGCTTATCCGGTGAAAGATGTAATCATTTTCTTTCTTCTCTACCGACACGCTTACATGGGAGGTATGAGCCGAAGCCCCTCTGAATTTATATTTTCCATAGCGGAAAGAAAGATCAAAAACAATTTTGCCGGCTTCATCGCTGCCGGTTACGGCACGGTCAGTGCTTTCATTAAATAACCCCGGTGAGGAACCAGCTGATGCTTGTGGCAATTCGGAAATAGTAAGCAGCGGGTGCGGATCGTATTCGTGTTTTACAATGGCAAAGCCGGAAGCCTCAATGTCATCAAAGCCTTCTATTAACGGAGCAATAAAACGGGTATAATAATTCTCTTCCAGATTTTTAGGTACGACTACATTTTTTTTAGAGAGGAAGGGTTGTAGTTTTTTCCCATCCACCATTTTTTCGAAGCCATACAGTTTTCCTTTTAACACCATCCAGGCCGGCTGGCGGCATACTAAGTATGCCCCGGTATCCGGAATTTCTACGGGCTTCCCGTTGTAGCTGATGGTGGGGTAGTAGGTGGTGGAATCGGGCGATCTTGAAAAATGAAAACGGACACTGGCCCGGCCTTCCAGTACTTCTACTCTGCGCCAGGTAGGCTCGCCATCGTTGCCCATTTCAAAAAGAAGTTTCCCTTTTAGCTCTTCCAGCACTTTGGCCCGCCGGGCTTCCATGTAAAATTCTATTTCTTTTTGTACTAACTCATCGCCCTTTTGTTTGTGGTAAACCCGGCTAAAAAACTCGTCCGGTTTCATTATTTTTTTACTAAAATGTTTTAGTACGGCATCCTGGCTCATGCTGTCCATGATTTTGATCAGATCAAGATCTTTGTTGTCAAGACCTTTGCCGAATTCGCGCGTATTTTTTTGAGAGATGCTTTGATGCTGGTAAGTAAGTTTGCCTCGCTCATCCAAATGCACGATAAAGGGCTCAAAAACATAGCCCAGATACTCGTGCTGGTAAAGCGAGTAGATAACCTGAAAGGGTTGTGTAGCCGATACTTTCATTGCCTATGTGGCCTTTACAAAGCCTGAACCTTCATTTTCAGGGTTTTCGCAAAAAGCCGACTGGCAACTTAGTAATTTTTTAAAAATTATTTCTGAAGAATCTCATAGATAAAGCACGTGGTCATTACATCAAAATACTTCTCCCAAATTCACAAAAACACCTTGCGACCCGTTTTGTCCGATGCCGTAATCTATGGCGATGTTGGTTTTAGAGTATTTGTTGAATTTTATGCGGGCTCCAAATCCGGCCGCGGGTAAAATGGTTTTAAATACATTAGAGGGCCACTCTGAAAAGCACTGGGCATTCACAAACACCACTCCACCCAAAAGGCCGCTTTTCAAAATTCTGAAACGGTATTCACTTTCCAGATAAATCATATTTTTTCCGCGAAACCTACCTTGTATATAACCACGGCCTGTATTGCTGTACGGATCCCAGCCGGTGCTGGGCAAATCTAAGTAAGGCGGATTGCCGTGGGTAGTCAGCCAATTGTAACTCCAAAAAGCCAATACATTTTGGCTGTTTCGGGGAAACGGAATATAGTGCCGCAAATCAATTAACAGCATACCCCAGTTGCTGTTGCTGCCCAGGGCGGTTACGTTTTCCTTTACCAGAATGTTTACATACTGACCTCTGGCTGGGTTGATGGAGTTGAGGCGGTTGTCGTAAAGCAGGTTTAGAAATAAACCGGAAGAAACAGAATGGTTGGGCAACCCATATTGTAATGTGTTGCTGATAACGGAGGAGTCGCCTTCGGTTTCGGTAATGCTCCAATGGTAATCTAACCCGTACCCACCCCCTAAGTACAGATTGGGTTTAATGCTTTTTAGCAGAATCTGATTTAAGCGAAGATACTGGTAATCTTGATTGGCAAAGGTATTATCGGTGTTTCCACCCAGGCCAAATGTTTTTTGCGGGTATGAGTAGTAACGCCAGTCGGTTACTAAATTAAACCGGTTGCCGCGGGTCCAGATGTTGCTTTGCAGGTGCATGACCAGTTGTTGGTTTTGGGTGTAAACCACATCGCTGTATAGGTTTGAAATTTTAACCTCTTTTTCTTCGCTGGTATAAAAAGCTCCATTGGCAGCAATCAGTCCGGCCCACCCGCTGGTGAGTGAATATCCTAATGAAGGGGCACCCGAAAAATAAATTCGCCCCGATTTTTTTTTAACGGAGTCGCGCTTAAGCAAAGGTTTTTTTAGAAACCTTTCGGCCACATCAATCAGATCGCGCTCGGATTGGAGTTGTGTGTTTTGGCCAAAGAGAGGATGGATAAAAAAAATCAGTAAAAAGAGTAAACGTGTGCGCAGCAAAATCAAAAACAATATGAAAATTTTTTTACAGTTAGATGAAAACAACACCACTAAGTTTAATTTAATTCCCAGGCGTACCTCATAATAATGCCCGCTTTAAAGCGGCTCCGGTAGGAGCACGTTCGCGGATTCGTTTCAATATCTTCGGCAAGTATAGGATGTTATACCGAATCTGTGAAATATACTTTAGAGTAATGAAATGTAATTTCAATGGTATTCTCTCCGGCCGGTTTATATGGGCAAGCAGAAAATTAAGACCGATGCACATTCCCTTTTGGTTTTGTAAGAAATATAATTCAAAAACAGGAGAGGCGGCAAAAGAAAATGGGTTGAACGGATTTAAATAGATTCTTCAGGAAAAGAAGAACGAAAAGTCGGTGTAAAAATCATGGTTGTCATAAACGAAGTCTGTTATATTTGTAATGTATGGCTAAAATCATTTTTCTTGTAGAAGATGACCCGATCTACTCGGAGTTTATCCAAAAATCATTAAGTAAAAATGCCGATTATAAGATTCATCCTTTTTTTAGTGCCGAAGAGGCTCTCAAAGCTCTTAGTGACCTGTTTCCCGATGTGCTGATTGTTGACTACAAACTTCCCGGCATGAGCGGCATAGAGTTTTATGAAAAAATAAAACCACTTATTACTGATCAGCATAAAGTAATTATGCTGAGCGCGCTGGATGACGGCAATATGGTGCTGAGTTTTATACAAAAAGGAGTGCGCGATTACGTCATCAAAGACGAAAATGTAGTAGGGTCGCTTGAGGCCATTCTCTCGGGCAAAGACGAAGATTACTTACTTTTTATTTAGTGCGAATTCTTCGGCAAGGAAACGGTAAAAGTAGTTCCATTCCCAAGCTCACTTTTACAAAGAACCTGCCCTCCCATTTTTTCTACCATTGATTTTACAATAAAAAGGCCGAGGCCAGTAGAACTTTCTCCACCCGTGGGCCGGGCACTCAGCCGCTGAAAGCGCTGAAATAACTTGGCCTGATCTTCTGCACTTATCCCAGGGCCTTCATCTTGTACGGTTAGTTCTATTTTGGTGGGCAATGAAGAAACCAGAACGGTTACGGTTTTATTTTCGGGCGAAAACTTTAGCGCGTTCGACAAAAGGTTTTCAATAACCCGGCTTAGGTAGAGTTTATCGGCAAACAAAATCAAAGGAGCAGCCGGATTCCACTTCAGGCGAATATTTTTCTTTTCAGCGATAGAACTGTAATTTTTTACCAGCGATGAAACTAACGCATTCAGGTCAAGATCAGCCGGGTGCAGTTCCATGCCCTTGTCCTCGAGCCTTCGGCTATCCAGCAGGTTGCGCACCAGGCTTAACCCATCGGTGGCCACGTTATGTATTTTTCCCAAATACTCTTTTTGTTCGGAGGTAAGATTTTCCTGATGAAGATTAAATAATTGCACCAGGGCAAAAATTCGATTGAACGGTCCTTTCAGATCATGCGAAACCAAACTGATCAACTGCATCTTTTCCTGATTCGATTTTAACAGGGCATCATTCTGTTGTGTTAACTCCAGCAATTGGTTTTGTATTTGCCGGCTTTGAATTTTCATAGCCTTGGTCTGCCGCAGCGATTTTATATAGATCTTTAAGAGAACGACCAACCCTACGGAAAACGCACTCCCTATGATGACCGCACCCGTCATCATTAGTGGTTCAGTTTTATTTCTTGCTTTTGCGCTACAGGCACTTTAAGGGTAAGACCATGCACCCCTACCCGGATGTGCCCCTTAAACAACAGCTCATATTTTTTACCCCCTAAAAAACCGAGAACGGTACTTAATAAATTAGTTTCTTTTAACATAAGTTGTACCTCCAGCGGAACAGAAAAATCGGATTTTGCCGGAATGGCCACATCTAATTTTTGAATTACCTCGGCCGAGGGCACGCCATCTACCCATACCGATATATTTACTTCTTTCAGTTTCATTTTTGTTGAGTTGGGGTTGAAAAAGAGCGCATCGGCTTTTAGCAGAGGCTTGCCGGTGGCCGAAAGATCAACACTCAGATTGTTGATGTTTTTAAAAACAACAGGCTCTTTAGGGGCACAACCCGACAGGACCCCCAGGAGAACAAAAAAATTAAAAATGATTTTTTTCATCGTTCACAAAATTAACAGATGATCTTACATTTGAATGTGAATGCAGAACTCCTTTCCAAATTTAATGCCATTGCCGATGGGCTGGCCGAAAACGGATTTTCGGTAACCGATGACTTTTTGTCGGAGGTCGAGGTAAGTGCCATTACCTCGCTGGAGGATTTTAAAAATGGATTGAGGAATTTTAAAAAAGCCGGCATCGGCCAACAACACGATAAACAAATAAACGAAAGCATTCGGGGTGATTACATCCGGTGGCTTACCAAAGCCGAGGCGCCCCCGTCTTTGCAACTTTATTTAGAACGTATAGACCAGTTACGAGAATTTATTAACCAAGCCTTGTTTCTCAGTTTAAAGGATGCCGAGATACATCAAACCATTTACCCCATTGGCAGTTTTTACAAACGCCATCTCGATCAATTCAAAAAAGAAGATCACCGGAAACTAACGATCATCTGCTATCTCAATAAAAACTGGAAAGAAGAAATGGGCGGTCAACTCCGCGTTTATTTTCAAAACGAAACCAAAGATTTTTTTCCGCTCGCAGGGCGATTGGTTTGCTTCCGCAGTGATTTGTTGGAACATGAAGTGTTGCCGGCCACACACCCGAGGCTAAGCCTTACGGGGTGGCTGTTAGACACATTACATTAGGTACACTGCCATTTTCACTGAAACTTCTAATTTTGTTACAAAACATACTGCTATGAATTACCGGATTGAAAAAGACACAATGGGCGAAGTACAAGTGCCGGCCGACAAATACTGGGGCGCACAAACCGAACGTTCGCGAAATAATTTTAAAATAGGCCCGGAGGCCAGCATGCCCAAAGAAATTATCCATGCTTTTGGGTATTTAAAAAAAGCAGCGGCACAGGCCAATCATGAACTGGGTGTGTTACCGGCCGAAAAAAGAGACCTGATTGCCAAAGTATGCGATGAACTATTGGCACATCAATTAGACGACCAGTTTCCATTAGTAATTTGGCAAACCGGATCGGGTACCCAAAGTAACATGAATGCCAACGAGGTAATAGCATACCGGGCACACGTATTAAGCGGAGGTAAACTGACGGATGAAAAAAAAATACTCCATCCAAATGATGACGTAAACAAATCGCAAAGCAGCAACGACACCTTTCCTACGGCTATGCACATTGCGGCCTATAAGCAAGTGGTGGAAATAACCCTGCCCGGCATGCAAAGACTACGCGATACACTGCACCAAAAAGCAACTGCGTTTAAAACTATTGTAAAAACCGGACGCACACATTTTATGGATGCCACCCCGCTTACCTTAGGCCAGGAATTTTCGGGGTATGTGCAACAAATAGACAACAGTATTCGAGCTATTAAAAATGCCCTGGAGGCGGTTCGAGAACTGGCCCTTGGCGGAACAGCTGTAGGGACAGGGCTTAACACACCGAAGGGCTACGATGTGCTGGTAGCCAAAAAAATTGCCGAGCTAACGGGCTATCCATTTATCACCGCTCCCAATAAATTCGAAGCACTGGCGGCACACGATGCCATGGTGGAATTGTCGGGTGCACTGAAACGAACGGCAGTTTCTTTTATGAAAATTGCTAACGATATCCGTATGCTAAGTTCGGGGCCGCGCAGCGGCATAGGCGAAATTATCATTCCCGATAACGAGCCCGGCTCCAGCATTATGCCCGGAAAAGTAAACCCCACCCAGCCCGAAGCCTTAACGATGGTGTGTGCACAAGTGATGGGCAACGATGTGGCTGTTTCTGTGGGGGGAGCCACCGGCCATTTTGAACTGAATGTGTTTAAACCGGTTATCGCAGCTAATGTATTGCAGTCGGCTCGGTTGATTGGAGACGCTTGTATTTCATTTAACGAAAAATGCGCGGTAGGCATTGAACCCAATTTGTCAATTATTAAAGAACACATGGAGAATTCATTGATGTTGGTAACTGCGCTTAACACACACATCGGCTATGAAAATGCCGCTAAGATTGCCAAGAAAGCACACAAAGAAAATAAAACACTGCGCGAAGCGGCCATCGAATTAGGCTTGCTCACATCACAGCAGTTTGATGAATGGGTACGACCTGAAAAAATGGTGTAATAGAAAAATTGAAGATTTAAAATCAAGCCATGTCGCAATCCATTCGCCCTTTAGAACCGGAAACAGATATTGTTTTGGTTGGTGCAGGAATTATGAGTGCCACATTGGGGATGATGCTGAAAGAACTGAATCCCGACTTTACCATTCAAATTTTTGAGCGATTAGAAACTCCTGGCCTGGAAAGCTCAGACGCCTGGAACAATGCAGGCACAGGCCATTCCGCCTTTTGTGAACTGAACTATACTCCGCAAAAGCAAGATGGGTCGGTAGACATTACCAAGGCTTTGAAGATATGCGAATCGTTTGAACTCTCGAAAGAATTTTGGTCGCACCTTATAGAAAATAATTTTTTGTCTCATCCCGCACATTTTATCAGCCGGGTGCCGCACATGAGTTTGGTATGGGGCGAAGAAAATGTAACGTATTTAAGAGCGAGGCATAACCGGATGCAGGCCAATGCCTTATTTCAGGAAATGTTGTTTTCGGATGACGCAGCACAAATAGAAAAATGGATACCATTGGTGATGGAAGGTCGAGCCAAGGAGCCTATCGCTGCCACCCGGGTAGAGATGGGCACCGATGTAAATTTTGGAGAGCTAACCCGAAGTCTTTTCAGGCAACTGGAAAAAACACCGGGAGTAACGGTTCATTACAATGTTGAAACGCTGGATATCGATCCACATAAAAAAGGAGGCTGGAAGGTTATCGTTAAAAATCGGTTGAATGAAGAAAAACAAAATTGCCGGGCAGCAAAATTTGTCTTTTTAGGAGCCGGAGGCGCTACCTTAAATTTATTAAAGAAAGCCGAGATAGATGAGCGCAAAGGGTATGGCGGGTTTCCCGTTAGCGGGCTTTGGTTAAAGAGTACGAACGAAGCCCTGATTCAAAAACATTTTGCCAAAGTATATGGCAAGGCCAGCGTGGGTTCTCCACCCATGTCGGTGCCGCATATAGACACCCGAATAATTAATGGAAAAAAAGAATTACTGTTTGGGCCATTTGCCGGCTTTTCAACCAAGTTTTTAAAATCCGGATCGCGTTTAGATCTGGTAAAATCGATCAAACCCGATAATCTATTTCCCATGATTTCGGCCGGCTTGCGCAACCTTCCGCTTACCAAATACCTGATAGAACAACTCCGCCTCTCGCACGAAGACCGGATTAATGCGCTGCGGGCGTTTGTGCCGGAAGCAAAGGCTGATGAGTGGGAATTAAAAGAAGCAGGCCAGCGCGTGCAGGTCATAAAAAAAGATCATGGCATGTCTGGCGTTTTAGAGTTTGGCACCGAAGCCGTAGTTTCGGCCGATGGCAGCGTAGCCGCTTTGTTGGGCGCCTCTCCGGGGGCCTCCACAGCGGCAGCTATTATGTTTGATATTCTGCCGCGCTGTTTTAAAAATGAATGCAACACATCGGTTTGGAAAAACAAAATGAAAAAGATGGCTCCCTCATTTGGAATGGCATTAGACCAAAACAGCAAAGCTCTGCAAGCTTCGCGTCAGCGAACCACCAAAATATTAAATTTATAATATGCGTGCATTTATTTTTATAATCGCACTGGTCTTTATCTCTTGTGGCGGTTCGCTAAGCACCGAACAGCGCAAAAGAATAAAAGAAAGTATGAAGGAGGGGGAAATTAAACGAGTATCCGATGCCGACTTAACCGAGGCAGCCTTCTCTTATGCCCGGAAAATGGCCACGTCTTTAGAAAGCAAACCCGGAAGAATGAACGATAAAAAATTTCTTGATTCGCTCGGAAACGCGTTCAGTGTCCACATCTCTTTTCTTGACCCAACTAACGAAATGCTAAAAGGAGTGGAAAAAGCATTGATCGAAGCCTATACTACGGATGCCTCCGCTCCGCTGCCCGACAATATTCAGAAAGTGGGCAATGATTCTTTACTGTACACAAAACCCTTTATGCACGAACGCCCCGATGGCTCCCAAGAGTTTGTAAAGGCATTGGCCATCAGGATATCAAAAAAACAAGTGGTAAGAAGTATGGAATAAACTCTGTATTATTGCAAATTATGGGTTCTTTTTAATGCCTAAACTGTATTAAAAATGCCTTAAGTAAGGTAAATGGATTTTATTTGTAGTTTTGATGTTTGTTAACTTCCTTGTATTAGTAAAAAGTTCATTTTTAAGCTGCTAACGTTTGAAAATCCTTTTCCTTTTCTCTTTGTTCAGAAACCATAGTGGCATTGAAACCATTCTGTTCAGTGTTTTCGGCCTCATAATCCTTGTTTTTCTTATTGTAGATTTAGGCTTTTTAAACAGCAAGGCCCATAAAATTTCTACCCGCTCGGCTCTTTTGCAATCTATTTTTTGGGTAATAATCAGTTCCATTTTTGGGTACCTTATTTATTATTTTGACAAGGATGGAAGTACCTCCAGTTTTGATGCCTCCATTGAATATTTCTCGGCTTATCTTACAGAGTATGCTCTTTCCGTAGATAATATTTTCGTCATCCTCTTGATTCTGAAATACTTTTCAGTAAAAGAAGAGTATTACCATAAAATTCTTTTTTGGGGAATCCTCGGAGCCGTGGTTTTCAGGGGCGTATTTATTTTTGTTGGGGCTTATTTTATTGCCAAGTGGCACTGGATATTATATGTCTTTGGTGTGTTTTTGATCTACTCGGGCATTAAGATTTATTTTGAGGAGAGCGATGAAAAAATAGACCCGGAAAAGAATCCGATTTTGCGTTTGTGCAGAAAGTATTTGCCCATTACGAAAGATGAGATGGGAGGAAAATTTATGGTAACGCAGGCCGGCAAGCTGATGTTTACCCCCCTCTTTTTAGTAGTGATATTGGTTGAAACTACCGATTTGATTTTTGCGGTAGATTCTATTCCGGCTGCTTTTGCTATTACACAAAATGAATTTATTATTTATACGTCTAACATCTTTGCCGTGATGGGCTTGCGCGCCATGTTCTTTTTACTGGCAGGTATAATTGATAAATTCTATTTATTACAAAAAGGCCTTTCCGTTATATTATTTTTTATTGGAGCTAAAATGTTGTTGGAGATGATTCCCAGCCTATCCGATAAACTAACCCCCACACTTTCCTTTACCATCATCATTGCTACCTTAACTTTATCCATCACCTTCTCGGTGCTGATTCCCCGTAAAGAAACCCCCGAAGACCAAGAAAAATAGTTATTTCACACTCACTTCATTAAAGAAATTACTCGGTAAAATCTTTAAGAGAATAGGGAGTGTAAGAAACCGTTGAGGCAAAGAAATAATAACAAAGGTGGGAATTGTTTTAAGGGCCGTAATCAGTAATTTCTGCATGTGCTCTTTTTCTTCCGCTGTTAGCTCGTTGCTTTTCGATTTTCGTAAGAGCATCATCAACTCGCGGCTGTCTTGCACCTCTTTTACCAGCCTGTTTTTGTTATTGTCGGTTATCTTAGAAAGTCTTTTTATAAATTGCTCGCTTACCTGCTGAAAATCTTTTTTGTTTTGCAGGTAATCCAGATCACTCCAATGCTCCAGCACAAAACCCTCAATGGCCATCATACTGTTTTCCAAATCATCGTCATTGAAATTGAGGTAATTGCATAGCCTTTTTAGAAAATCGAGTTCCTGAACCTCTACCCGTTTATCAGACCAGATGGTAAGGATGGCAATTTCAAGAAAAAACTTTTTTAATATCCACGAATTATTGGTAGGTAGATTAATCTCTTCAATCTCTATACCGGAGCCAAAAATTTTAATAGCTTCTTTTTTCCGTTCCGAACTTAATCCGGCACTTTGTAAAAAAAACTCTAACAGCTTTTGTTCCTCCGGTTCTACTGTAGCGTTGGCATGAGCTGCCGCAGCCATTACTTTTACCACGGAAAACCGCAATTCTTCTCTTTCATATTTAAAAAAATCAGCCACAATTCGGTCTGCATTGGTATGGATCCACTGACCAAAAATGAAAATGTCGAGAAAGAGTAAGCTATTATGAAAAAAATGAACCCAAAAATTAGCTTCTTGCCCAACGGAATATTCGATGCGTTTGTCTAAAATTTTTTCGGCTAATTCTAAGGATGATTTTTTTCGACCAAATAATGTTTTTGTGGGCGTAGCCAGTTCGGGGAAAACGTGGTTGTAAAAATTGCCGATATTCTCCAGGGTTTTCATAATTACACCGGTCAACTCATCGGGGTTTTTGATCGGCTTATCGTGAAACAATAACGAACTGCTGATGAGGCTTTCAGCCAGCAAGATTTTCATCCGGTCTTTGGGTGCCCATGATTCTGATCCGTGAAGCGTATCGGAGGGAACGGATTGCCCGTACATCAGACCGGTGGGCTGAATGACATGATATAGGGATTGTTCAGGATGAGCCGATTTTTTATTGCTGGCAGGGAGGTCTTTTAGAAGCTCCCTCCTAAACTCCAAATAATCTTTCAACCAACCTTTTTCTGCGGGTTTCATCTGTTAATTAGGCGGAGAAATTACAAATTTTTTTTTATACCCTTTTGTTAAAAACTAATGAGTCTCTTTCCATCCTTTTGTTTCAAGTTCCTGAAACGATTTTTCAACTTTTTTTTGAAGGGTAGATTTAAATTGATTTAGTTTTTTGGCTACCGATTTATCTTTTGTTCCGATTATTTGTGCAGCTAAAATCCCGGCATTTTTGGCTCCATCTAAGGCTACGGTAGCTACCGGAACGCCCGAAGGCATTTGTAAAATTGAGAGTACGGAATCCCACCCGTCTATTGAGTTAGAAGATTTAATGGGTACCCCGATAACCGGCAAAGAAGTAAGTGAGGCTACCATGCCGGGTAAATGAGCAGCCCCTCCGGCTCCGGCAATAATTACACTAAGCCCGCGGCTTTGGGCAGAAGAAGCATAGTCCATCATGCGATGGGGCGTGCGGTGAGCAGACACTACGGTAAGCTCAAACGGAATATTCATTTCTTCTAAAAATTCAGCGGCCTGACGCATAACTCGCAGGTCCGACTGACTGCCCATGATGATGCCCACAATTGCTTTGCTTGCCATATTATGCAATTACTTTAAGAGTATGTTTTACAACAGATGCCTTCTTTTTTAATTCGGAAATTTTGTTGTCAACAAGGGTAACATGCCCCATTTTACGAAAAGGTTTGGTTATTTTTTTTCCGTAAAGATGAACATAAACCCCCTTCATATTCAATACCTCTGGCAACCCAAGATATTTAGCTTCACCGGCATAACCTTCTTCTCCCAACAAATTGACCATAGCAGTAGGGAAGATCAGGGCAGTGTCGCCCAAAGGTAAATTTAATATCGCCCGAAGATGCTGATGATATTGTGATGTTATGTTCCCTTCTATAGTTTGATGCCCGCTGTTGTGAGGACGAGGCGCTATTTCGTTAACTAATATTTTCTGATCGCGGGTAACAAACATTTCTACAGCCAGCAACCCAACCATATTCAGTTGGGTGATAATTTCTTTGGCAATGAAGTCGGCCTGATGGCTTACCTGCTCTGAAACGGAGGCAGGCGAAAATAGATATTCTACCAAATTAGCTTCGGGATGAAAAACCATCTCTACAGCCGGATAGGCTTTTACTTCGCCTCTTTCGTTTCGGGCTACGATCACCGAAATTTCTTTTTCAAAATCAACTAATTTTTCTAACACCCCCGGTTTATCAAACGCTTTGACGAGGTCAGATTCATCTTTCAGAATTTGTACACCCCGGCCATCATAGCCCTCCTTTCCTAATTTATGAACAGCCGGTAAAAAGGAAAGATGGTTTTTTACTTCGTTGGCATTTTCTACCAAAAGAAAATCGGCCGTAGGTATTTTATTTTCCCGATAAAAAAGTTTTTGCACCCGTTTATCCTGAACCAGCTCAATTACATCGGGCTGGGGAAAAACTTTTTTACCTAAACGAACCAATTCTTTTAAGGCTTCAGTATTAACATTTTCAATTTCAATAGTAATGAGATCGCATGTTTTTCCAAATTCCAATACGGCTTGGTAATCGGTAAGTTTAGCATTAGTAAAAGAAGCTAATGAAGAACAAGGAGCATCCGCATCGGGATCCAGAACAGAGAAATTGATATTCCAGTCGAAGCCGGCTTGTATCAGCATGCGGCCCAGTTGTCCTCCGCCTAATATACCCACTTTGGGTTGCCGGTAGATTGCCGCTGGCATACTTAATAATTGTGAAGTTTTCCGGCTTCTGCCACCACATCGTTAAATTCGATTTCCGCCATTTTAACTGAGTATAGTAAAAGACGTACTTCTTTTACATGCACGCTTCCATCGGCTTCACTGATTTTGTACAAGAGGGCAAAAGCCCGCAACTTCAGAGCGTCTTCGCAGCCGTTGATCAAATCAATTCCGCGCTCATATATTTCTTTTGGTTTTTTAGTCTTGACCTCGTCCAGAAACTCATCAAATGTAGGCTGGGGAATTTTCTCTTTATTTTTTACTCTTAGCAAGGCTTGCTTTTCGTGTTCGTTTACGATACCATCGGCATTGATGAGCAGATGGATCAGATACAACAAGCCCAAATGGAAATTGTTTTCGGAAATCATTACCGATTTTTTTTGAAAGATAGATAATTGAACGGAATGATTAGCGAACGAGTAATTTTTTCCTCACTTAAGCACTTGATAAACAACCAAAGCTGAAAAGTAGGCAAGGGTGCTCATGTATGCTAATTGAAGTAAAGGCCACCGCCAACTTTTGGTTTCCCGCTTTACCACGGCCAGCGTACTCATACATTGCATGGCAAAGGTATAAAATACCAAGAGCGACAGCCCAACAGCCAAAGTGTAGCGAGGTTTTCCGGTGTCCGGATCTACTTCCGATTTTAGTCGTTCTTTAATCGTGGCCTGGTCATCGGTACTGCCGATGCTGTAGATGGTAGCGATGGTGCCTACAAACACCTCGCGTGCCGCAAACGAAGTAACCAGCGCAATCCCGATTTTCCAATCGTAGCCCAGCGGCTTAATGAGAGGCTCAAGTGTTTTGCCCAACCGTCCGGCATACGAATTTTCAAGTTTGTAAGAGGCGATTCGGTTTTGAATTTGCTCTTCTGACAGATGTTGCGCAGCCACCTCTTTTCTAACGGTTTCTTTTGCGGCATTCATAACGTCTGCCGGGCCGTAGCTTGATAGTACATAGAGGATAATAGAGATTGCCAGAATAATTTTTCCGGCCTCAAACACAAAGGCTTTTGTTTTTTCAATGATTTGAAACCCTACGTTGCTCCATTTGGGCATTTTGTAAGTAGGCATTTCCATAATTAAATAACTTCGCTCGCGTGCCTTGATAATTAATTTCATAGCGAATGCAGAAAGTATGGCTGCTAAAAAACCCAGCAGGTAGAGCCCCATTAACACCAGCCCCTGGTAATTAAAAAATCCAAAAATCTTGGTATCGGGAATAATTAATGCCACCAAGATAGTGAACACCGGAAGACGAGCTGAGCAGCTCATAAAAGGAGTTACAAAAATGGTAATCAGCCGGTCTTTCCAGTTTTCGATCGTGCGGGTAGCCATGATGGCCGGGATAGCGCAAGCCCAGCCCGACATTAACGGTACAACACTTTTGCCGTTTAATCCAAACTTGCGCATGATCTTATCCATTAAAAAAACGACACGCGACATGTAGCCGGTTTCTTCAAAGACAGAAATAAAAGCAAACAGAATAGCGATTTGAGGAATGAAGATAACAATGCCCCCAATCCCCGGTATGATGCCGTGCGAGAGCAATTCAAAAAAAGGACCTTCTGGAAAAAAATCATCGAGTTGGCTGCTCAACCGGGCAAAAGTGCGGTCAATAAAATCCATCGGGATTTGTGCCCACGCAAAAATAGATTGGAAGATAAGAAATAAGGCCACAAAGAAAATAACATACCCCCAAACTTTATGCGTTAACACTTTGTCTATGCCGTACGATACTTTTTTCCATCCTTCATTGGAAGAGCGAATCACTACCTTATTGAGCAAGTCTTGGATGAACCCGTAACGCTTCACCGTTTCAGCGCCCTGATATTTATGCGAAAAAAAATTATTTTCCTTGGCTAGGGTACGGATGTAATGACGTTCTTGCTCGGGTAGAAAGACAAGATTTTCGGCTTGCTGTAAAAATTGATAAGCCCGATAGTCTGCTTGTAAATTAAATTTCTTTTTTATTTGATCGACCAGTGGTTTTATCTCAAGCTCCGGCTGGTAAATAAGTTTACGGCTGGGTTTAAGCGGGCGGCTTAAAAGCAAACGAAGTTGGTCAATCCCCATGCCATTTCGTGCGTTAATCATCACTACAGGCAGGTCTAATTCTTTTTCCAGATTTTTAATGTTGATACTCTGGCCGGATTTAGCAGCGAGGTCAACCATGTTTAAAGCCAGAATGGTAGGTAACCCTAAGTCAATCAGTTGAGTGAGTAATAAAAAACAGTTTTTTAAATTAGTGGCATCGGCTACCAGCACTACTTTTTCAGGATAAAAGCTTCCCCGATCATCGGCAAAAACTTCGGCCACTACCTTTTCATCTAACGTGCGTGGATAGAGGCTGTAGGTTCCGGGCAAGTCAATAATTTCAGATGAAATACCTCCTTCCAGTTGGCAATACCCGGTTCGCTTGTCAACAGTTACTCCCGGAAAATTTCCGATTTTCTGATTAAGACCGGTGAGCCTGTTAAATAAAGAAGACTTGCCCGAATTAGGCTTGCCCACCAGTGCAATTTTCATTTTTGAATCTGCGGCCATGATCAATTAACAATTGAAATAGTGGAGGCCTCTTCCAAACGCAACGAAACATCGTAGCCGGAAACACTTACACAAATAGGGTCGCCCAAGGGAGCTTTGAAGTTATAACGAACAGCCGTTCCTGGTAAAAAACCCATTTCCAAAAGCTTAATTGAAATCAACTCATCAGTAAAACCTGCAATTACCCCTGTTTCGCCAGGGCTCATACTAGCTACAGTCTTTAGAATGGGCTCCACTTATTTAGATTAATTTTAAACAAGGTGCAAGATAGACCTATCTGTTTGTGAAAACAAAGGTTTTATAGAACTTAGTAACAAGACATAAAACTGAAAATAGCAAGTGCCCCTGGTGGGTAACCCGATGAAATAATTGATACAAAAAATAACAATACCTTAACGGAGAAATTCTTTACGTATGAAAAAGTTGTTGAAGAAAAAGAAAGAAACTGCAAAAAGTGAAGCAAAAAATAATGAATTGAAAAAACAAAACTTTGGGTTGGAAGAAAATCAAGAGAAAGAAAACCCATTCGATTTTGGAGGGCTTCCACAAATGAATTTGAAAAAAAATCTGGGCTGTGGATGAGTTAAAAACAAGCTGGTATCACCTCCCGGCTTCAATTATCAAAATATTTTTTACTTTTACTTATTCAACATAACATTAAACACATGAAAACTAAAGTTCTTGTTCTCTGCCTGGCATTTATTTTTTCCGGCATGCAAGTTTTCGCTCAGCTCTCTAAAAAAGAGAAGAAAGAATGGAAAAAGAAAGCCAAAGAATATGCTAAAAACCCAGCTAACCTGAAAACATTAGTGGAAGCAAAACAAGCTGCCGACAATGACAATACCCAACTGAAGGGACAGGTAGGTACACTTAACAATCAAATCAGCGACAAAAATGCAAAGATTGCTGAGTTAGAAGACCAACTTTCTAAAATGCGCAGCGACCTCACGGCCACGAAGGCGGAGTTAGCTCAGGCAAAAGCCACTCCCCCTGCACCCAACCCTATGGATTTTTCTAAGGGAGTTGTATTTAAAGTACAAATTGGAGCCTTTAAACATAAAGACCTTTCAAAATATTTTGAGAACAACCCTAATTTCGGAGGTGAAGCCACGGACAAAGGCGAACAACGATTTACGATTGGAGTATTTCGCGACTATTGGGAAGCTGATAAATTTAAAAAATATATGCGCGAAATGGGTGTAAAAGATGCTTGGATTGTACCCTTTAAAGATGGCCAACGCGTAGAAATTAAAGATGTGTTAGAAGGCGTTGAAGCGGAAAAGGCAGGAGCATCAAAATAAAATTTATTTAAAAATAACAGAGGCTGTCTCGAAAATAGAGGCAGCCTTTTTTTTTACGCGGGGTTAAAGTTTCTTTTACTTTTGCAATATGTGGAGATGGATATATATAACTGCGATCGTGTTGACTTATGAAACAAGTCAGGCCCAGGTTCGCTTATCAAAATTAGAACTAAAGCCGAACGAAAAATTCAGGTTTACCCAAACCGATATTTTGGTAGTGGATACACTCATCATGAACGACTCCTCCTCCATTTTTTTAAACCTCGATAAGGAAGAGAATTTCATTCATGCTAAAAAAATGGTGGTAGGCAAAAATTGCACGATCACAGGCCATGCTAAAAATGGTAAAAAAGGGAAAACCGGAGAAGAAGGTTTATCGCAACGCGCTCCGTGCCGCCATGGGTTGCCCGGCAAAACAGCCGCGGCCGGTGAACAGGGGATGAATGCCACGGCTTTATCTTTATATTTAGAGGATATGCAAATGAACGGAGTTCTCATTGTCAATCTCAATGGGGGCGATGGCGGAGCAGGAGGAAAAGGAGGGAAAGGAGGCGATGGCGGCTCGGGCACCCGTGTATGCTCGGCCGGAAACGGAGGCGATGGAGCCAATGGCGGAAACGGTGGAAACGGTGGAAATGGCGGAACATTTAATATCAGCTGTAAAAATTGCAATAACATTCATTTGCTTATGGGGCATCAACTGATTGTAAAAAACTATGGCGGTTTTGGTGGGGTTGGAGGAGAAGGAGGGCTGGGCGGTCAAGCAGGCTTGGGGCCGTTGGTCGATGGTAAAAATGGAAAACGAGGGAACGATGGCCAGCCGGCATCCGATGGAAAAGTGGGGATGGTAAACATCATACGTAATTAAATGGAAAAACGATGGCTTTATAACCCGGAGCCACGCCCGGAAGAAATAAGTGAACTGAGCCAAAAGCTAAACATCAATTCACAACTTACCACACTATTGTGGCAACGGGGTTTTCGCGATTTTGAAACCGCTAAAGATTTTTTTAGACCCTCGCTCGCACATTTGCACGATCCATTTTTAATGAAAGACATGCAACAGGCTGTGCTCCGATTAAAGAACGCGATTGACAATCAAGAGAAAATTTTAGTCTATGGCGACTACGATGTAGATGGCACCACCGCAGTAAGCGTGGTGTATAGTTATTTAAAAAATTTTTATGAGCCTTGTCACTATTATATCCCCGATCGTTATGCCGAAGGATATGGTGTTTCGGAGGCAGGCATACGGTGGGCAGAAGAAAATGGATATTCGCTGATTATTGCACTGGATCTGGGCATCAAGTCGGCCGATATGGTAACCTTGGCATCGCATAAAGGCATAGACTTTATCATCTGCGATCACCACCTGCCCGGAGGCAAAATACCCAATGCCGTTGCGGTTTTAGATCCTAAACGCGAAGATTGTTTGTATCCGTTTAAAGAACTGAGTGGCTGCGGGCTGGGGTTTAAATTACTTCAGGCCTTTGCCCAAAAATTCAGAGACGAACAAGAAGTGTATGATTATCTGGATCTGGTGGCCGTGAGTATTGCCTCTGATATTGTGCCCATAACAGGCGAGAACAGAATACTGGCCTATTTTGGTTTACAAAAACTAAACCAACAACCCCGGCCTGGTCTGGCAGCGTTAAAAGAAACAGCTGCCGTAAAAAATGAAATGGATATATCTACTGTTGTTTTTACGTTGGGGCCAAGAATCAATGCCGCAGGCCGCGTAGCGCATGCCCATGCAGCCGTAGAGTTGCTGATCTCTAAAACAGAAAATGAAGCCAAAGCACTGGCAGAAAAAATAAACATTAAAAACGATTTACGCAGAGAATACGACCTGTCTATTACCGAGGAGGCTATTGGTATGATAGAAAACGATGAGACTTTGCGCAAGGCCAAAAGTACCGTGCTTTTTAAAAACACCTGGCACAAAGGAGTGATTGGTATTGTAGCGGCACGTTGTGTAGAAAAATATTATCGCCCCACCATCATACTTACCGAATCGAATGAAAAAGTTACAGGCTCGGCCCGCAGCATTAAAGATTTTGACCTGTATAAGGCACTGGAAAGTTGCAGCGAATTTTTAGAAAAATACGGAGGCCATAAATATGCGGCCGGACTTACACTAGAGAAGCAAAACGTGCCGGCTTTTCAAAAAAAATTTGAAGAAGTGGTATCTTCTTCCATTACTGAAGAAATGAAAACGCCTTTGGTAGAAATTGATCTGGTTATTTCATTAAAATCAATTACTCCTAAATTCATTAACATTATTAAACAAATGGCTCCGTTTGGCCCGGAGAACCAACGCCCTGTATTTGAGGCAAGGAATTTGCAAGTAGTTAATTCATTGTCCACTTTTAAAGACAAACACGTGCGCTTTTTGGTAGGGCAGACAGGGAATGAGGTCGTTTTTCAAACGATAGGATTTGATCAGGCTCAACACTATTCGCGATTAGCAGCAGGAGACTCGTTTCGAATGGTTTTCAGTATTGAAGAAAACCTGTATAATGGAGTGGTATCGGTTCAGTTGCGCATTCGGGATATTAAATTTGATTGAATAAAAAGAAAAAGAATCTGGAATATCAACATGATTTTACAAGCCGAAAACCTGATTAAAAAATATAAGAAACGCACGGTCGTAAATAACGTTTCGGTAAAAGTAGAACAAGGCGAAATTGTAGGGCTGCTGGGGCCAAACGGTGCCGGAAAAACCACGAGCTTTTATATGATTGTGGGCCTCATTAAACCTAACGAAGGGAAAATTTTTTTAGATACTGAAAATGTTACCGGCTTGCCCATGTACCAGCGGGCCAAACGCGGCATAGGATACTTGGCCCAAGAGGCTTCGGTATTCAGAAAATTGAGCGTAGAAGAAAATATTATGGCTCCGCTTGAAATGCGCGACATCCCCAAAAAAGAAAGGAAAGAAAAAGTAGAAAAATTATTAGAAGAATTTAGCCTTACCCATGTACGCAAAAATTTGGGCATGGTACTATCGGGGGGCGAAAGAAGAAGAACCGAAATAGCCCGGGCACTGGCCGTAGATCCCAAATTTGTTTTGCTAGACGAGCCTTTTGCCGGGGTAGATCCGATTGCCGTTGAAGAAATTCAGGGCATTGTAGCACGACTCAAAAAAAAGAATATTGGCATTCTGATTAGCGACCACAACGTAGATGAAACGCTGGCCATTACCGACCGGGCTTATTTAATGGTAGAAGGAAAACTTTTTAAAGCCGGTACAGCGCAGGAACTGGCCGATGACCCGCTGGTGCGCAAAGTATACCTGGGGCAAAATTTTCAATTACGAAGGGCGAATATAGAAGTACAGTCGTAAGTGCTTTTTTTTTCTTTTTCTCACTTTTTCAGTTAGTGATTGCGGCTGAGGGGCTTTACTTTTGAGGTTTGCATTATGCAGATTCTCAACTCCATACTGACTTGGGTAATGAAAAAGCGCATTCACCAGATTGAGCTTTTTATGAAATACCCGCACGAGGTGCAGGAAGAAGTGCTGAAGCGGCTGCTCAGCACGGCAGCCTTTACCGAGTTTGGAACCCGCCACGCTTTTGCCGACATCGTTAACTACGAAGATTTTAAGAAGCAAGTTCCGGTTCATACCTACGAACAGATTTTTCCCTACATCGAACGGCTGATGCGGGGCGAGCAAAATGTACTGTGGCCCAGCGAAATAAAATGGTTTGCCAAATCCAGCGGCACCACCAATGCCCGCAGTAAGTTTATCCCGGTTTCAGCAGAGGCAATAGAAGAATGTCATTTTAAAGGAGGGAAAGACCTGCTCTCCATTTACGTAAATAACTATCCGGACACAAAAATATTTGATGGCAAGGGGTTGGCCATTGGTGGCAGCTATCAGGTAAATGAATTCGATTCTTCTTCTTCCTCGCATTATGGCGATGTATCGGCCGTGATCATGCAAAACCTGCCGCCCTGGGCCGAGTTTATTCGCACCCCCAGTCTGGAGTTGGCGCTGATGAGTAACTGGGAAGAAAAAATTGATAAGATAGCCGCCAGCACCTCAAAAGTAAATGTGGCGCACATTTCAGGCGTGCCCACCTGGACGGTGCTATTGTTGCAGCGCATTTTGGAACTTGAAAAGAAAAACAACATTCTGGAAGTGTGGCCCAACCTGGAAGTGTTTTTCCACGGAGCGGTAGCCTTTAAACCTTACAAAAATTTATTTCGATCCATCATTCCGTCCGACCAGATGCGCTATTGGGAAACCTACAATGCAAGTGAAGGATTTTTTGGAATACAAGATCGCAAAGATTCAGACGAACTTTTGCTGATGCTGGATTATGGCGTGTTCTATGAATTTATACCCATAGAAGAATGGGGCAAAGAATACCCTGATGCCATCAGCCTTGCAGAAGTAGAGTTGGGAAAAAACTATGCTGTGGTAATTACCACCAATGCCGGGTTATGGCGCTATCATATTGGCGACACGGTAAAATTTACCAGCCTTTCTCCATACCGCATCAAAATATCGGGACGGACTAAACATTTTATCAATGCCTTTGGCGAAGAAGTGATTATAGAAAATGCCGATGCTGCCATATCGTATGCGTGCGAGCAAACCCACGCAGTGATTGATAATTACACGGCTGCTCCGATCTATTTTGAAAAATCGAAACGGGGCGGACACGAATGGATTGTAGAATTTAAAAAACAACCCGAAAACATGGAGCGGTTTGCCACCGCATTAGATGAAATGTTGCGCAAAGTAAATTCGGATTACGATGCTAAGCGAGCGCACAACATTGCGCTGATCGCGCCCAAAGTGCACAACGTGCCCGAAGGAACATTTTACAACTGGATGAAAAGGCGCGGCAAATTAGGCGGCCAAAACAAAGTACCCCGCCTCAGCAACTCGCGCGAATACGTAGAAGATATTTTGCTGATGTAAATTATGTACTACCCTTTTTTTTAAAACGGATACTCTCCTTTTTCAATTACATAGTTTGCCACTTTACGTCTGGCCTCCTTTAAGTTATAAGGTTCTATTTTGGTAAAACGTTTCAGGCCGAGCATCATCAGCCGCAGCTCATCTCCGGTAGCAAAGGCATACACGGCCTGCTTGCCCGAGTAGGCGGTTTTTTCAACGGCTTCGTGCAGGTAAATCATCGCCATTTCTTTTTGTATGTCGCATGCCTTTTCTCCCTGTTTACTAATAAGTTTTTCTACCCGCAGCAGCACCGACTCGGCCACATAAATTTCGATGAGCATATCGGCCAGGCTCATAATCACCTCCTGTTCGTCCGAGAGCTTCATCATAAATTTTTGTACGGCCGCCCCGGCTATTACCAGTCCGGCTTTTTTCAGGTTGGCTAGCACTTTTTTCTCTTTTACAAAAACGCCTTCTTCCTCGCTGGCGCCAAAATCGGGAATAGACATCAGTTCTTTTTGCACGGCCATGGCGGGTGTCATCAAATCTAAAGAACCCTTCATGGCGCGCTTCATCAGCATATCGATGGTGAGCAGGCGGTTAATTTCGTTGGTGCCTTCAAAAATTCTGTTAATGCGGGCATCGCGGTAGGCGCGGTCCATCGGGCCTTCGGCCGAGAAGCCCATCCCTCCGTATATCTGCACGCCTTCATCTGTTACATAATCTAACACTTCCGAGCCGTGTACTTTTAAGATGGCACACTCAATGGCAAATTCTTCCAGAGATTTCAGCCTTGCTTTAGCCGAATCAAGTCCGGTAGCAATCAAGGCCCGATAGGTATCGTCTATATTTTGTGAGGCGCGATAGTGGGCCGACTCGCTGACAAATATTTTGGTGGTCATCTCGGCCAGTTTGTGTTTGATGGCCCCGAATGTGGCCAGCGGAACGCCAAACTGTTTGCGTTCTTTAGCATATTTAACGGCTTGGCTTACCGTTGCTTTCGACCCGCCAATGGCGGCAATGCCCAACTTAATACGCCCGATATTTAAAATATTTACCGCAATCTTAAATCCGTTTTCCCGCTCGCTCAGTAAATTTTCAGCCGGCACTTTGCAGTCGTTAAAAAAGATTTGCCGGGTAGAGGAGCCTTTAATACCCATCTTCTTTTCTTCTTCGTTCATGGTAATGCCGCCAAATGTTTTTTCTACGATAAAAGCGCTGAGGTTTTTGTCGTTGTCTATTTTGGCAAACACCACAAACACATCGGCAAATCCACCGTTGGTAATCCACATCTTTTGCCCGTTAATAAGGTAATGTTTTCCATCGGCCGTTAATACGGCTTTGGTTTTTCCGCTATTGGCATCTGAGCCCGAATCGGGTTCGGTCAGGCAATACGAGGCTTTCCATTCGCCCGTAGCCAGCTTGGGGATGTATTTTTTCTTTTGTGTTTCGTTGCCATAGTACAAAATGGGCAATGTGCCAATGCCGGTGTGGGCCGAGAGCGCTACTGCTACCGAGTGGCCGGCACCGATTACCTCGGCCACCAGCATGGTGGTGTTAAAATCCATACCAAACCCACCTAGTTCCTGTGGCACGGATGTGCCGAGCAGCCCCAGTTCTCCGGCTTTGTCTAAGATAGACGGCATAATTTTGGGGTCTTTCATCGAGTCAATGTCGTTAAGCCGGGGTGTTACTTCTTTGGCCAGAAAGTCTTCGCACTGCTGCTTAATCATGCGTTGCTCTTCGTTGAATTCTTCGGGAATGAAAATATCTTGTGTCCGTGTTTCTTTAATGAGGAACTCGCCTCCTTTGATTGTTGATTTAGTTTCCATAATGTAAGTCTTGAGATATTAGATATGAGAATTGAGATTAGTTTTGAGATAATTTTTGTTGTAGCGTATAATTTATTTTTTGTAGTTGATTGAGTTCATCAAGAACTAAATTAACACGTTCATCTAATAGATTAAATTTTCTACTAAGCATGAGTTGCGTTTGCAGTTCGTATGATGAGCCATTAGAGATTCCTAAGAAGTGAACAAATTCTTTATCTGAATTTCGTCCCGCTCCTTCGGCAACGTTAGAGACTACAGATACAGCCACTCTTCTGATTTGAGAAGTTAAGCCATATTTTTCTTCCTTAGGAAAATCAGCAGTTAAGCGATAAACTTCTGTTACAATGTCCATCGCTTTATGCCAAACTTTTAGCTTCTTTAGATTGTGCATCTCTCAAGTCTTAAATCTCTCTACTCAAATCTTTATAACAATTCATAAATCCCCGCTACTCCCTGCCCACCGCCCACACATGCCGTTACCATTCCGTATTTTTTCTTTTGTCGCCTCAGTTCATTGAATATTTGCACCGACAAGCGCGCACCGGTAGAACCGAGCGCATGCCCCACGGCAATGGCTCCGCCATTTACGTTCAGTTTTTTTCTATCGATACCCAACTCCCTTACCACCGCCAACGACTGCGCTGCAAAGGCTTCGTTGAGTTCAATCAAATCAATATCATCTAATTTTTTCCCTGCATTCTTCAATGCTTTAGGAACAGCCGCTACCGGGCCAATGCCCATGATGCGCGGATCTACACCGGCTGTGGCATAGCTTACCATGCGTGCTATCGGCTTTAAGTTCAGTTGCTTGATCAGGCGCTCACTCATCACCATGACGAACGCAGCCCCATCCGATGTTTGCGAGGAGTTGCCGGCCGTTACGGTTCCTCCGGCAGCAAAAACAGGCTTCAACTTGGCTAACCCTTCGGTGGTTGTGTCAGCCCGGATGCCTTCATCGGTAGCAACAATAAATTCGCGGGTTTTCTTTTTCATGTTTTCGTCCACATACACTTCTTTCACGGTAATAGGTACTACCTCCTCTTTAAATTTTCCGGCTTTCCAGGCGGCAGCGGCTTTCATGTGCGATTCGTACGAAAACTGATCTTGTTCTTCGCGCGAAATTTTAAACTGCTTAGAAACTTCTTCGGCTGTTAACCCCATGCTGGTATAGTAGGTAGGATGGTCTTTTGCAATTTCATAATTCAGCGCGGTTTTAAAACCCATCACCGGCACTAGCGACATAGATTCGGTGCCGCCTGCAATAATAATATCAGCTTGCCCGGCTTGTATGCGCTGGCTGGCAATCGCAATGGTTTCGATGCCCGACCCGCAATAGCGGTTTACGATCATGCCCGGATTATCTATGCCAAGCGATAACAAGGCGATCATGCGGCCCATCTGCATCCCTTGGTCTGCCTCGGGCACCGCATTACCTACGATGAGGTCGTCTACCATTTTGTTTTCTACACCAGGCACCGATTTGATCAGGTGTTTAATTACGTCAGCCGCAAGGTCGTCAGGACGAGTGAAACGGAACCCTCCTTTTTTTGCTTTACCCACCCCTGTGCGAAAGCCGGCTACTATATATGCGTCCATGTCTTTTTTGTGTTTTTTAGTTCTACTTTTTTGTCAACTGTCAATTAGTTACGAAGCGGTTTCCCTCCCGTCAATATTGCCTGAATCCGTTCTAATGTTTTCTTCTCACCCGTCAATGATAAGAAGGCTTCACGCTCAAGGTCGAGCAAGTATTGTTCGCTTACTTCTTGTGCATACGATAAATCGCCACCACACATTACGTTGGCAATCCACTTGGCTACTTTAACATCATGATCGGAAACATAATTTCCCATGCGCATGCCTTGCAGGCCGGCCAGAAAAAGAGCTTGCCCGGTGCGGCCTTGCACTTTTATATTTTTAACGGAAGGCTTCATAGTATAACCGGCATCAGCCAATTCGATTACCGCTTCTTTGGCATCGGCCAGCTGGCGATCGCGGTTGATTGAAATACGATCTACTTTTTTCAAGATACCAAGCTCGCGTGCTTCTTCGGCTGAGGTAGCTACTTTAGCCGTGGCAATCGTCATAAAGGCATTTTGCAGCGCATTTAATTCTACATCGCCTTCCTGCAGGGCATCGCTCACGCGTTTGGTAAATTCTTTCGTTCCTCCGCCTCCGGGAATCAGGCCCACGCCTACTTCCACTAACCCGATATAGGTTTCGGCCGCAGCTTGTGCAATGTCTGCATGCAGGGTCATTTCGCACCCACCGCCCAGTGTGCGGCCTTGCGGGCACACAGCCACCGGAATGGAAGAATAGCGAATGCGCATAACCGTATTTTGAAAGGCCCGGATCATAAAGTCTATTTCATCATAGTCTTGCTCGATGGCGTACATAAAGACTAAACCCAAATTTGCTCCGAGAGAAAAATCGGCACCTTGATGACCGATTACTAATCCACGATAATTTTTTTCAGCCAGATCTATGGCTTTATTCATTCCTTCTATGACCGCACTTCCTAACGTATAGCTTTTGCTGTGCCATGAAAAATTTAGTACGCTATCGCCTAAGTCAATGATTTTAGAATCGGCATTTTTCCAAACAATATTCTCGTTTTTGTTTTCGAGGATGATAAAACTTTCTCTGCCCGGAATGGGTTTGTATGTTTTGGTTGGGATATCGTAATATTTTTTCTGACCCTTTTCATTTTTGTAAAATGATTTGTTTCCTGAAGAAATCATTTCATATACCCATGCGGCCGGTTTATAACCGGCTGCCTCCAGCTGGGGAAGGGTTTTTTCTATACCCACGGCATCCCAGGTTTCAAAGGGGCCGAGTTCCCATCCAAACCCGCCACATACGGCATCATCAATTCTGAAAAGCTCATCGCTGATTTCGGGAATGCGATTGCTTACATATTTAAACAGATCGAAAAAGCAGTCGCGATAAAAATCTCCGGCCTTGTCTTTGCCGGCAAGCAAAACCTTGAATCGGTCTTTTATATTATCGATCGTTTTCGTGGTTTCGAGCGTGGCAAATTTTACTTTGGCTTTGGGTTTGTATTCTAACGTTTTCAGGTCGAGCGTCAGAATTTCTGTTTCGCCTTTAGTACCTTTTGTTTTTTTGTAAAACCCTTGCCCGGTTTTATCGCCCAGCCATTTGTTTTGATCCAGCTTACTAACCACTTCGGGCAGCTTAAACATTTCGCGCCCTTCATCGTTGGGCAAGGCAGCATATAAGTTATTGGCCACTTTTACGAGGGTATCTAACCCCACCACATCGGATGTTCTAAAAGTAGCCGACTTGGGTCGGCCAATAACAGGGCCGGTAAGCTTATCAATCTCATCTACATTCAAATCAAATTTTTTCATGGAGTCAATTACTTTCAGCAGCCCCCAAACACCTACCCGGTTGCCGATAAAGGCGGGTGTGTCTTTGCAGAGCACCGTAGTTTTGCCGAGGAATAGATCGCCATAATGCAATAAGAATTTGGTTATTTCGGAATCGGTTTTTGTGGTCGGAATAATTTCGAGGAGCTTTAAATACCGGGGCGGGTTAAAGAAGTGAGTACCGGCAAAATGTTTTTGAAAATCATCGCTCCTTCCCTCGGCCATTAAATGGATAGGAATGCCCGAAGTGTTGGAGGTTATCAGCGTACCCGGGGTTCTGTATTTTTCAACTTCTTCATACACTTTTCTTTTGATATCCAGATTTTCCACCACCACTTCAATAGTCCAGTCGCACGATTTTATTTTGGGCATGTCGTCTGTAAAGTTTCCGAGCCGGATGCGCGATGCAAATTTTTTAGTGAAGAGAGAGGCGGGGTTGGCTTTCAGCGTGGCCTCCAAAGCACCGGTTACAATTCTATTTTTTACAGCCGGGTGATCGAGCGTCAGATTTTTTTTCTTCTCGTCATCGGTCAGTTCTTTGGGGGCGATATCGAGCAAAAGTACTTCGCAGCCAATGTTTGCAAAATGACAGGCGATGCGTGAGCCCATAATGCCGGAGCCTAGTATGGCTACTTTTTTAATGGTTCTGTTCATAAATATAGATTCAATGTTATCTAACCCGTTATACTCATTTTTAATTCTTTTTTGAAAGCGATTGTATCTGCTGAATCACTTCAAAAAATACATCCAACTTTTGTTGTGGTATTTCTTCTCTTACTGTTTCATTAAAGCGAATCACAATTTCCTTGGCGTTTTCTCGCTTTCGTTTTCCTTCTTTAGTTAAAAATACACGTACCGATCGTTTATCGGTTTTATCGGTTTTGCGCACAATAAGTTTACTGTCTTCCATGGACTTTAGCAAGCGAGTGAGACTTCTTGGTTCCAAACCCATCTGGGGAGCAATTTTTGTGGCGGGCGTTCCTTCATCACCATGAATAGTGAGCAGTGCAAACCCGATGGACATGGTTCCCCCAAACGCAGATGCCTGTTGGTTATAGAATCTGGAAATTCCGTGCCAAGCAGTTCTAATGTGGTGGTCTATGGTTTCCTCGCGCCTCATATTATAGTGAAACGAAGTTAAGGTAAAATTGTTATGCGCGCATACTATTTAAAAAGAATATTTTAGCACAGAGCCTTAATGGAATTTTAATGCATGGCTAAACTTTTGCTAATTTATGCCTTGGGTTTCCGCTGCGTATTGATCCTTGTTTTTCTACACGTTTGCTTCCCACATACAATTCATATTCTAACAAACGGCAGTCGAGTTTGGCAGAATAAAACTTGATTCAGTGTTTTGTTATTGAATAGTTATTCCGCGCTTAAGTATCTCACCAACCAAGGGATTGGTTTCGGGCGTGTCGTCCAATGAAAAAGGATGCAACTCCAAAAAAGGGAATTTAGAGAGAATAGCTGCAATGGGTTCTACATCAACGCTTCCGCAACCCGAAAACTTTTTATCCCAAACAGCAAGGTCAATATCGCTCAACTCATGTGGACGACCGTACGCATAAGAGCCAAACAAAGCAATTTTCTCGGGTTGATAACCAAGTTGCTTTAATTCTTCAATGAAATCTTGAATGTATATTCTTATAGCTTTTCGAGTAAACATAACCGCAACGAATTGATTTTTTCTTGATGGGTTTTCACAAATACTTCGGAAGCAATCGAATAAATTTTTTCTTTGTAATCGGGATAACGCGTATCAATGTTCCATTGATTGACTACCGCCAAATAGATGTAATCGTCCGCAGGCAAATCGAGGTCAGTTTGGTTGTGCAAATATTGGAGGTCATGAGAGCGTGGCGGAAAATAATCGATATTATCTTTCACCCAATGCGCCTTCAATAATTTTTCAATCGTTAAATGAAACATAAAAAGAGCCATCACATATTGTCGTCCATTGATTAAATACAAGGCGGTCTCCCAATTTCTCTCGGCATCTTTTTTCCAAAAATCAATATGACCTTCTTTGGTGAGCATGATTTTTAATTCTGTGCTAAGATAAGAATAAGCTTTTGATTACGTATCCATCTTTCTCTCTCTACTCCCCGCATACAATTCATATTCTAACAAACGGCAGTCGAGTTTGGCGGAATAAAATTCAATTCTTCGTTTTGCTTTCAGTCCTATTTTTTTGGCGAGATCTAAATTTCCCGTGAAAATGTACCCTGTATATCCCTGGCATTTCTTTTTCAAAAAATCACCTAAGCGGGAATAGGTTTGTTCTAATTCGGCTACATCGCCCAACCGTTCGCCATATTCCGGATTAATAAATACAACACCGGGTTGTGCCGGCATCGTTGTAGATTCAAAATCACACACGTCAAAATCAATCAATTTTTCTACACCGGCCAGGGCGGCATTTACCTTAGAAATATCTATGGCATCCTTTTTAATATCGGTAGCCAAAATCTTTAATTGTGGCAGGTCTATAATCTGGTTTTCTAGTTTGTTTAATTCGGTTTTATAAACAGAGGAGTTGTAACCGACCACGTGCATGAAGGAATAATTTTTTCTGAATAACCCAGGCCTGCGGCCAGTGGCGATCAGAGCGGCCTCAATAGCCAGCGTGCCCGACCCGCACATGGGGTTAACAAAGGAAGAATTTCGATTCCAATTTGAGGCTAATATTGTAGCTGCTGCCAAGGCTTCTAGCATGGGGGCCTTGCCCGGAATTTTGCGATAGCCGTGTTTAGCTAATGTTTCGCCCGATGTATCTAAAAAAATTTCTGCCTGGTTTTCGCGCCAGTGCAAATGAATAACAACATGGTTTAACTCCGGGCCGGAGTTAGGCCGCTGACCGGTTTCTCTGCGAAAGCGATCGACAATGGCATCTTTTATTTTTACGTTTACATACAACTCATTGTTGATGGTAAAATTTTCAGTGTGGTTGGTGACAGCAAAATATCCATTTTCCGGAATGATTCTTTCCCAAGGATATTGAATTAATTTATCATACAATACTTCCGCATCCCGGCATTTGAATTCCATGAGCGAAAACAACACTTGGCTGGCACAAAAAAGATTTAGGTTTAACCGAATGCAGTCGGCCAGCGTACCCACCATTTCAACTCCGGTAGAAAAGGTACGCTCTATATTTTCGGCATAGCCTAATTCATCAATTTCTTTTTCGAGGTAAGGGGCCAGCCTTTTATTGCAGGTAACCACGATGCGCTTTGATTCGGTAAATAAACTCATGATGCAGATTTATATTTGATCCCTCAATTTTTAATTGATGTTATGTTCTTTCTATGGGCCGTGTGCATGGAGGCTGGTAAGTGATTGATAATTTCTTTCTGTAATAAGTCAATCAGGTTGTATTTAATAAAGTACCGGTAGGTAACGAGGCTTATTTCGCGCACGGGTGCCGGAGGCTTAAAGTAGCGCACATTCATTTTTTGCTTGGCCGACAGATCGGGCAAGGCTAACTCCGGCAGAATGGTAATGCCTTTATTTATGTCTACCATTTTTTTCAGGGTTTCAATACTTCCGGCCTGATAGTCTAAATTTTGCGATAATGTTTCCTGTCGTTTTAGTTCGCACAGATTAATTACCTGTTGGCGCAGGCAATGGCCCTCTTCCAGCAACCAAAGCCGGTTTACATCAATGTCATCGGCCAGCAAATATCTTTTTTTCATCAGCTTTTCTTCGGGCGAGGCATACACTACAAACTGTTCATAAAAAACAGGCTGCTCTTTTATGGATGAAATTTTTAAAGGGGTAGCTAATATTCCGACATCGAGTTGTTGTTTTTCCAGTTTGCTGATGATTTGATCGGTGGTGAATTCGGAAATCTGCAGTTTTATTTTAGGGTATTTTGTAATGAACGAATGAACAAACAACGGAACCAGATACGGTGCTACCGTGGGAATAATACCTACGTGTAAATGCCCGGCTGCGTCATTTTTTTGATCGGCTACGATTCTTTTCAATTGGCCGGCCTCGGCCAGTATAATGCGGGCTTGTTCTATAATTTTTTTTCCGATATCCGTTGCCGATACGGGTTGTTTGGTACGGTCGAAAATTTTTACATCTAATTCATCTTCCAGCCGCTTAATCATCATACTAAGCGTAGGTTGCGTAACATGGCATTGCTCGGCCGCAGTAGAGAAATGCCGCCACGTATCTACGGCCACAATATATTCAAGCTGCTGAAGGTTCATAGAGAATAGCCATGCAAGATATGGAATATCGTATTTTATTGACCGACTGCCTTTTTTGTATTTTTGAAAGAACGTAAGAGAGGAGCACTAAATATTTTAGCTACATGGATTTAAGTTTGCAAGGAAAAACGGCTTTGGTATGCGGAAGCACGCAGGGCATAGGGAAGGCATCGGCCATAGAGCTGGCCCAACTAGGCGCCACAGTAATTTTGTTGGCACGAGATGAAGCCAAACTAAAAGCCACCGTAAAAGAATTGCCTGCTCCTTTCTCTCAACCTCACCATTTTGTTACAGCCGATTTTGATTTTCCGGAACAAGTAAAAGAAGCCGGACTACAGGCGGTAGCGAATACAAACCTGCACATACTTGTAAACAACACGGGTGGACCACCGGCCGGATTGGCTATTGATTCATCTCCGCAAGATTTTTTAAAAGCCATTAACGCACATCTTATCTCCAGTCAACTATTAGTACAAGCCTGCGTCCCTTCCATGAAAAAAAACAGCTACGGGCGCATCATTAATATTATTTCCACTTCGGTAAAAATTCCGATCAAAGGATTGGGGGTTTCCAATACGGTGCGCGGAGCAATGGCCAGCTGGTCGAAAACACTTTCGCTTGAACTGGCACCTTTTGGAATTACAGTAAATAATGTGTTGCCGGGCAGCACCAAGACCGGAAGAATAGAATCGCTCATACAAACACGGGCGCAAAAATCGGGAAGAACAGAAAAAGAAATCCGGCAGGAAATGATCGATGAAATTCCGGCCGGCCGCATGGCGGAGGCGAGCGAAGTGGCCGCGGTAGTGGCCTTTCTGGCTTCGCCCGCAGCCGGCTATGTTAATGGCGTAAGTTTGCCGGTAGATGGCGGAAGAACGGGAAGTTTGTAATGAAATAACGTGTATGCAAAAAATTCTTAACTACATAGACGGAAAATTAGTCGAGCCGAAATCAGGAAAATATCTCGACAACTACAACCCCTCTGAAGGAAAAATTTATAGTATAGTAGCCGACTCCGATGAGCGAGATGTAAACGATGCCGTGGTTGCGGCAACGAAAGCTTTCCCGGCATGGTCGGCCATGCCAACGGAAGAAAGAACAAAACTGTTGCTGCGTGTGGCCGATCTCCTCGATCGTGATTTGGAAAAATTAGCCTTGGCCGAAAGCATGGACAATGGAAAAACCGTGAAGTTTGCCCGCACGGTAGATATTTACCGGGCGGCCTCTAATCTCCGGTTTTATGCTACGGCTGCTCAGCATTTTGCTTCAGAGGCTCACGTCAATGAGGGCGACTCGGTAAATTATACCACCCGTTTTCCAATCGGTGTTGTGGGGTGTATCTCGCCCTGGAATTTACCGTTGTATTTATTCACCTGGAAAATTGCCCCTGCTCTGGCCGCAGGTTGTACGGTTATTGGCAAGCCATCGGAGCTTACACCCATGACGGCCTTTTTGTTTTCACAACTTTGCATGGAAGCGGGTTTGCCCGCAGGGGTTTTAAATATCGTTCACGGACTTGGCGGCAAAGCAGGGCAAGCGATTATTGAACATCCGGAAATCACGGCAATCTCTTTTACAGGCGGAACCGTGACCGGAAAAAAAATTGCCGCTACCGCAGCCCCGATGTTTAAAAAACTTTCGCTCGAGCTGGGCGGAAAAAATCCGAACATCATTTTTGCCGATTGCAATTTTGAAGAAGCGATAAAAACTTCGCTGTTGTCTTCTTTCTCTAATCAGGGAGAAATCTGTTTGTGTGGTTCAAGGATTTTTGTGGAGCGAAGCCTGTATAACAAGTTTACCGAAGAATTTGTGAAGCAAACGAAAGAACTTAAAGTTGGCGACCCTCAAAATGAAGCGACTCAACTTGGCGCGATGGTTTCGGAAGCACATTTAAAAAAAGTGATGGGCTATGTGGCGTTGGCAAAAGAAGAAGGTGGCAAAATTTTAACCGGAGGGAATCAACTAAAAATAGAAGGCCGGTGTGCCAACGGCTATTTTATGGAACCCACGGTAATTGTGGGTCTCGATGAAAAATGCCGCACCAACCAGGAAGAAATTTTTGGTCCCGTGGTTACCATCATGCCGTTTGATACCGAGGAGCAGGCAATTGGTTTTGCCAACAGCACACCTTACGGATTGGCGGCTTCCCTCTGGACAGAAAATTTAAAGAAAGCGCATCGCGTGGCACACCAAGTAAAGAGCGGCATTATCTGGATCAACTGTTGGCTGCACCGCGATTTGCGCACCCCTTTTGGCGGCATGAAGCAAAGCGGAGCCGGGCGTGAGGGCGGTTGGGAAGCCATCCGTTTTTTTACCGAGGCGAAGAATGTTTGTGTGAAACTGTGATCATCAAAAAAATTTCTAAGAGGATAAGCACAAGTTTTAGCCATCTACGATAAACTTGTGAATGTAGATTACTGCAATACCAAAACGGTGCAGAATACAAACTGTAAAAAATTTCTTTAAACTATTTATCGGTTCTATAGACGAGTAAACGAAAACAACTTTTTTATACAGATCTTCCAGAGTACCTTCATTCTATGACACCCAAGAACTCCATTTTTTTACTGTTACTTAATGTTTTACTCTGCACGAGCTCGTTTGGCCAGGAAAAAGATGACTTGAAAAAATTGATACCAAGGAAATTTATTGATCATTGGGAGATAGTTCTTGGTCCTAATCTAATAATACCAAATGCAGATAGCTGGGCTTCTTTTTATAACAATACCACGACAGGATCAGCGTATTCAATTTCAAAAAAAATTGGGCTGTCTACTGGTATAAGCTTGATTCATAACATTAAAAGGAGATTTGATATCAGAGGTTCTTTTCTATGGGAAAGGCGGGGTTACTTGGAACAATATACTTTTAATCTTAACAACGATCAAGTTGAACTATCTAAGTACAATCGAAAAGATGATTGTTTATCTATCTCTTTTGCTCCTTCTTATCTTATTAGCAGAAAAAATAACATCATTTTTTTTTCAGGGGCTACTTATTCATATCTAATTAAGTCTAGAGATTACAATGAGACGTACTTAAATGATAGCCTCATAAGTAAAAACACTATAAAGTTGGATGATCATAAAACTTACGGAATATTTTTATCGACAGGCATAGATTACATTCATCCCGTTGGCAAGAAGACCTGTTTTTTTATACGACTACAAGGGAATATCGGTCTAAATGATATCGTTCAACAAAACAAATATTCCGTGAGAACTAATAACATTCTTTTATATGCAGGCTTGAAAATAATTCGTTAACCCCAACTACAAATTTTTATGAAAATCCAGCTCACCTCTCTTCTAATTCTCACTCTGAGTTCTTCCGTTTATTCTCAAACTATAACAAAAAAGACAAGTTCACCTATTGCAGGCACAGTTTGTCCAGGCTCTACATCCTATTCTGTTAGTATACCAAGCAACATAGGAATTTGTAAAATTAAATGGGTTCCGACCAATGGAGTAGTGAATGGAGGAGATGATTTAAAGGACGTGAATATCAATTGGAATGACACACCTGGAGCCACAGCTATGCTTAAAGTCACATTCTGTCTCGTCCTGAAATAGGTTTACACGAATTAACGTGTAAACAAGATGCGAAAAC
>JAFDYY010000021.1 GCA_018267195.1 Bacteroidota bacterium
TGATTTGCCTTCCCTTCAACCTACTATTGACGACAATTGGTTCGCCTCTTTAATAAGAATAAAAGCCGGATATTATTATAAGAAATTTGAGACGAGTAAAAATAGAGATGACCTCATTCAGGCATATCAACATTACAAATATGCGCTAAAATTTAATATGTATATTATCTCAAGGGCTACCAACGAGGAAGAGTCGTCTTTTAGAAATCACATGTACTCGCTTAATGCCTATCAAAACTTACTCGAAATAGCATACAAGTTATATGAAGTTACTTCGGAACAGAACTATGTTAAAGATGTGTATGGATTATTGGCAAAATCTAAATACGCCTACCTCAACAGGAATGATTTCAGCCCGGTTCTTTCCAGCGAAATTAATCGTTCGGTTTTGCTTGAAGAGTTAAAATTGGTGAAGCGAAACATCTTAGCAAAGATACCTTCTATAACTGACTCCCAATTGAATCAGGTATTGCCTTCGATTCCTAATGACGCTGGCAATACGAACCTCGCCCGGCTAAATCTATCCAATCAAATATCGGACACTCTTTCAATGCAGGATATTCAAAACCAATTGGCGAAAGAGAAGGCAACCTTACTTGATTACTACCTCAACCGTAATGATTTGTACATCATTAAAATGAGCAGTCAAGAATTCAGCGTGGCCAAACGCAAACTGCCTGACGATTTCATACAACTTATCTGGCGGGCAAAAAAAATAAATTCTTCTACAAAAGTTAAAGAATATGTTCAAAATTCGAATCGATTATACCGGGAAATTTTAGATTCCGTGCTAAATCTAATTCCTAAGAAAACCCGGCATTTAATAATTTGTCCCGATTTCCTTCTCCAAAATATTTCGTGGGATGCCTTGGTAACCGACACTTTAAATTTTAGTAATTATAAAGAGTTAAACTACTTGATAAAGGATTACACCATTAGAACGGTCTTATCTCCAGGTCATTGGCTAAGACCGAAAACGAACTTACCTGGTTACTACGGAATTGCATCGAACTATGCCGGCTCAAAGCACTTTTCGGATATTCCTTTTTCTTACGCATTAGTGAAGAGGAAATCAAAAGAGCATAATGGAAACTTCGCATCGCTTGTAGACAAAAATGATTCCATTAATGCCGGGGTGCTGCATCTCGCCACACACGTTAAAAACGATTCGTTAAGACCATACAATTCGTCTGTCTATTTTGGAGATCATGATAGTATAACCATTAATACTCTATTGCACTCAAAATTAAAAGCCGGCCTGGTAATTCTTAATGGATGCGAAACAGGCAATGGAACCTATTATCAATCGGGTACAATCAGTATGGCCAGAGCATTTTACCAAAATGGTGCATCCAGTGTGGTCATGACACTTTGGAGTGTGGATGACAAAACATCTTCGGAAGTCTTGTCTAATTTTTACGATGAGATTGAGGTCGGAAACACATTAGATGTTTCACTAAGAAATGCCAAACTGAAATTTATAGCCAATGCTCCGACCGATGAACTGGCAAACCCTTACTATTGGGGCGGGCTTCAATTAAGCGGAAGAAACGACCCGGCATATAAAAATGATTTCTATAAATCGGTCATGGCATGGCTTATGGGTTTTGTAGTGCTCGGAATTATTTTCAATTCCATCAGGCGGAACAAACTAGCGAAGAGCCTGTAAAACTTTCTCTACCTCCATTTTAATATCTCCGTCTTTAATATCGTCAAGAATTTTAGTCGCTTCTTCTATATTGCCTTCAATCCAGTAACACAAAGCAAGGCGGTAACGGGCTTTATTGTAAAACTCACTTTGCGGAATAATGGAATTTAATTTTACGGTAGCTAAGCGGATTTGCTCAGTTCTGAAATCGCACAACCCTGAAAAATAAAGCAATGTGTCGTTCTTAGGCTGGCTGAGGAGCAAGTCACTAAAAATTTTTCCAGAGGAGGCATAGTCTCCGGCTTTAAATTCATTCATAGCATTTAGAAAGACTACGTTTTCTGCTTTACCCATTGTATTGGGAAGTCCTGCCTCCACCAAATCAAAATTATACGGATTGGGTTTCCGGTTAAGCCAAAGCAAAACCGAGCTAATCAAAATTATTCCGGAAAATACGGCCGCTATTTTCCAACTAAATTGAAATCTGCTTTTCTTTTCGAGGGAACGGTCAAACTTTTTCAGTTTAATCTTTAATTCCTCCACGTAAGCCTCACTAATCCCCGTCATAACAAGTTTCCGCAAAGCGATTTTTTTTTGAAATTCAGCCTCATTCTGAATGCGGATATTCACGGCCTCAGTTTCCTTCGCGGTTAGCTCATTTTTTAAAAATTGATCGATCAACTCCGACTCTTCCATAGCCTCGATTTAATTTATAATATTTTTAAAATGACTCATATTTATCCTGTCTTCAAAAGTTTTCAGGCACTCGTATTTTTTCTTTTTAGCCACGTCTGCGTTTTTGTAGCCAATGCGCACCGCAATCGACTCCATATCAAATCCTCTTTCGTAAAACATCTCAAGAATTTCTTTACATGGCGAACCCATTGCCTGATAGAGTCTTTTTACAAAATTGATAAGGTGCTCCTTTTCATAGTGTTCACTGATTCCGTTGTCATTGCTTTCCGTAAACCCCTCCAAAGCTTTACTTTCAATTCCCTTTCTTTTGACAACATTGAGCATAATATTTTTGCCGATGCTGAAAAGATAGGTTTTAAAGGACACATCAAGTGATTTCAGCTTATCCATCTTTACATTTTTGTAAAAGGCAATAACCGATTCTTGAAAAATATCTTTAGCTTCCTCCCTGCTTACGTGATGATTGTGTGTTGCCCAACTGATAAAATCATTGCGGTGAGCTTCGTAGATATTCAACAATATCTTTTCGCTCCCCGCCTTAATGGCTTCGATGATGGCTGAGGTTTCGAGGTTCACAATGATTAATGTTGTTTCTAAGGTTAGTAAACCGGTAAAGCATTAAGTAACTCAAAAATTCCGAAAGATCGAGGTGGTTAGTTTTCAGCGTGAATGACCCGTGAAATGTAACTTTATTTTATCATGATAAAATAAAGTAATACTTTTGTTTATCATGTACATCAGAAGTCAGAAGTTTGTTAATGCAGGCAAAGAAAGCCTGTTTTTAACCCCAAGATTCTTCTGTTTGATAAACACGTTGCGCCTGTCGTCAACCTGAATAACTTTTCAAATGTTTCTCCAATAAACATTGATGGAAAAAACTACTTTTATTGTGAAACGACAGAGAGGGTTATCAGCTGGGCCAAATTCCTGATGAGTTTAAAGGCAATGTACTTTCGGAGTGGCGATAAGTGTTTACAACACTTGTTAAAGTGTACCGATAAATCATTAAAAAATTCTAAGAGGCTTTTGTGTTGCTTCACGTATGCGTTTTTTTATCTGTGCAACGGAGAGGGGTTTTAAAAGCCTGGGTGGGTCAATGGATTCATCAATCTCATCAAAAAAATTTACTGCTTTCAAAGCAATCATTGGGTTAGAATGGGTGTATTTGGCTATAAAAAAATCAATCATCTGTTTCATGCAGAAATGCTCTAGCAAAAAATAAATATCGATGAAGTCTTTGAGCCGCTTTCCGCTTTGTATGATGGCGTGAAACTTCATGGCCGCAATGTCTTCTTTGCCGAGAAAGGTGATGCCTTCTTCCGTAACCGGTGGCTTGATAAGCGGGTAATCATGTTTGATAAAATCAGTTTTTATATTATTGACTAATACGATGACTGTATTTTTCCTTTGAAAAATTTCTTTGATATCGTATTTTAGTTTCAGTAAACCTAAAACATCTTCCTCAGTAAAATCACCTTGCGTGAATAAGTCAATATCAATGGAGTTCCGATGCCCCAACTGCAGTGCGAGTGCAGTTCCGCCAACTAGATAAAAATCTTTTAACTCAGGTAATTGTTGAAGCTCCTGAATCAGGGAAAAAGTTTTGGGCGAAATGACGGATGGTGACTTATGCAGCATTCAAAAAATCAGAAGTCAGAAAAAATACCGAAAATTCTTTATCTCGTCCATCTAATTGAGCACTCCATTCAATCGTTTCAAGTATTTGCTCTTTGGTGTAGAACGTAACCATGTTTTGCCACTCGGCCAGGTTCCCTAATTGAAGCACTCTCTCAATCACAATTTTATACGATTTCTCGTAATTGAACGTCTCGAGGTCATACTCCCACAGCAGCGCTGGATTGATAATGGTGGGCTTGTTCTTTTTCATAGTTTCCTATTCCAAATTTACGAAATAAAAGAACTACTGCCCACTGTTTTTTACACCATGCAAATGGCGAGACAGAGATTGCCGGATCAATATTACCCTATGTCAAAAGCAAGATTAAACCGAGACTACTTTAAATTAAGTAATCTTCTTTTTAACTAATGTTTTCTTTTGCAAAGAAATAAAATCAAACTTTATCAAATCCCAATCATTGCCCCGCAGGCATTTGGGGTTAAAATCATTTTCTATGCGCTCAAAATCTGTCAATTTTTGAAGAATCAGTTTCTTATTATGCCCATAGGGGTATCTCCGTTTATGAAAATCGATCATTTGCAGAATGGTAAAATGGTTCAGGAGTTCATGCACATCCCAAAAATCTTTTTTACGTGCTGCCTTTTGAAATATTTCTATTTTCATGGCGGCTATTTCCTCAAGTGAGGCCATCTTCAAATATCCTTTTGTAATACCAGGCCAAACGAATTTGTCTATATAATATAAGTCAACCTTTACCGATTCGTTTTTGGATTTTCCGACTATATATCTTTTTCCCATTCCTACTTTTGAATCACTAAAAGAATCAATGTAACTGAAGTTACTGTATAGGAAAGATTCAATTTTCTTAAAATCGATAGAGCCATAATCAGCATCCGAGAACAGGTCAACGTCATCGCTTATACGGTGCCCCAATTGTAAACTCAACGCTGTTCCTCCCACAAGCCTAAAAGGATTGAACAATGTACTGCGGGTTAATTTATTCAAAGAATCTTTTAGGACAGGGCTGACAGTATTCCAATACAATTCAGTAGGCATGCGCTGAATATTCTTTTAGAATTTTGTCCACAGTTTCCTTTCCATAAAACCGGGTGATTTCAGCTTTTTCTTTCTCGTTGCCCCGGTCAAAAACACGCTCAATGACAGCTTTCTTTTGTGTGTGCCATTGGATCTTATTAAAGTCCGTATCCCAAAACAAAATCTTCCTTAGTTTGGAAAGATTAGGTTTGGAAGTTTCAATCCGTTTTAATTTTTCTTGTTTGATATCATAGAATATATGTAAAAACATTAACGTACCTTCCGGGAGCCCAAGTTCATTCTCAATTTTTAATGCCAGCGCAGTGTTCATTCCCCTTTTCCCTTTGGTAATGGCGCTCAGGGTTTGCGGGTACTCATTTATTTTTAAAGCAAGCCTTCCCTTTGAGATATTCTTTTCTTTGAGTTTCCTTTCAAGGAAGAAGCCGGGATGCATCCCCTTTATGTTTTCTAACATCTTAATTGTCATATAACAAAGCTATATAAATTAATAGCTGTAAACAATTTTGTTTACTGGTCCGATTGCCCAGTTGAGTTAAAATAAAAATCCCTCAAATCAGGATTGAAATGAGGGATTTTGTAGTGTAGTCCGTACGGGAATCGAACCCGTGTTACCAGAATGAAAATCTGATGTCCTAACCCCTAGACGAACGGACCATAAAAAGAGCCGCAAAGATAACCCGCACTGCGTGAATTGCAAACGTGGTCGGTAAAAAAGTTCAATTCTTTAGCACCATTCGGTTTGTTTTGGGGTTTAGGAAATATAATTTTGAACCTGAACAATTTAACCTTTTTAACCATGATTAAAGTTGGAATTAACGGATTTGGACGTATCGGCCGATTAGCTTTTCGGGCAGCGATCAACAGAAAAGATATTGAAATTGTAGGTATTAATGATTTGGTTGACCCCGAGTACATGGCCTACATGTTAAAATACGATTCGGTACATGGAAAATTTGAAGGTACCGTTTCGGTAAAAGACAAGCACCTGGTGGTGAACGGAAAATCAATCCGTATCACGGCCGAAAAAGATCCGGCTAACCTGAAATGGAATGAAGTAGGTGCCGAAATCATCATCGAATCGACCGGGCTGTTCCTTACTCAGGCCGATGCTCAAAAGCACATTGCAGCCGGGGCAAAAAAAGTAGTGATGTCAGCTCCTGCCAAAGATGATACGCCTACGTTTGTAATGGGGGTAAACCACAAAAAATTGACGGCACAGCATACCATTATATCTAATGCCTCATGTACCACCAACTGCCTGGCTCCGGTAGCCAAAGTGCTGAACGATAAGTTTGGTATTGTAGAAGGCTTGATGAGCACCGTGCATGCTGTAACGGCCACACAAAAAACAGTAGATGGTCCTTCTGCCAAAGATTGGCGGGGCGGCCGCGGTGGGTATTCTAATATTATCCCTTCTTCTACCGGTGCTGCCAAAGCTGTAGGGCTGGTATTGCCTGAGCTGAAAGGGAAACTGACCGGCATGTCGTTTCGGGTGCCTGTAGCCGATGTAAGCGTGGTGGACCTCACCGTAAAGTTAGCGAAGCCCGCCACTTACGAAGACATTAAAAAAGCCATGAAGGAGGCTTCGGAAGGCGAACTGAAAGGGATACTTGGTTATACCGAAGACGAGGTGGTGTCGCAAGATTTTTTAGGCGATGTACGTACTTCCATTTTCGATGCCAAAGCCGGCATAGCTCTCAACGACCATTTTGTAAAAGTGGTGTCGTGGTACGACAACGAGTGGGGCTATTCCAATAAGCTAATCGACATCGTGCAGGAATTGGCCAAATTATAAAAAATCTCTTTTTACTTTATTAAAAAAAGGGCGCTCGTACCGTCCTTTTTCTTTTCTATCAGAGCAATGTATTTTTACGTAATTTTAAATAATGAAAACCGAAACGCCCATCAATAGCGAAGAAGTGAAGAAAAGTTTCTTCCACTTGTTGGCGGCCTTTACCCGAGACCACCAGGTAAACAGCCAGTACATACGTTGCTTCATAAAATGGGGCATACAATTGGGCATCAATATTAACGACTTGAAGAATCTGGAAACCATTTCCATCATTCCAAACGATAAGCCCTCTAAACTAACCGCCATCTACCACTTAGTGTATATGATTTACCTCGACCGGGTGGTGGAGGACATTGAACTGGAGGTAGCTACTGCGTATGCCGAAAAAATAGGTTTTTCTAAAGAACTCGTGGGCGATTTGTTTAAGTCTATTGCCACCCAAAAGTACGATCTGCACTCGGCACACAATGTAAAAAACGAAATAGAAGATTTTTTAAAGCTGCACAACTTGTAATTTAGTAGCGCTAAATAATAATCTGATAATCAATTTTTTAGATTATTTTCAAAGAAGAAAAGATTACTCCACTTGAAAGGTTACGTTACCGATGTAATATTCGGCTCTGTTTTAGCGAATTAGAATGGGCCTTCTTATCCATTTTTGCATATCAAATAAACAATAAGAGTTGTGGAACCGATGAAAATGATTTCTAACGCCAGCATAAAAAGCAGAATTCGCCAAGTACTAGTTCTGTTAATATTAATTACCATCGGAATAGTCATTTCCCGTTTTATCGGATTATAACATCTATCTTTTTCCTTTCGGCTTCCTGAAAAAAAAAGGAATGCCTTTCCATAGCTGCAAGCACTCTACATGTGTAGATTTGTTGTATGGAATTTAGCCCATCTGTTTTTTTAGATCACCTCGCCCCCACTTCGCCCTTTCCGTTTCTCCTTCCGGTTGAACGCGCCCGGGGGGTGTACCTCTTCTGCCCGGATGGAAAAAAATATATGGATATGATTTCGGGCATCGGGGTAGCCAACATTGGCCATGGCCACCCCAAAGTAGTACATGCCATTAAAGAACAAGTAGATAAACACCTGCATGTAATGGTTTATGGCGAGTACATTCAGGCTCCGTCTAACCGGTTGGCTAAGAAGCTTAGTGAACGGCTGCCCGGTCAGCTCAACTGTTCTTATTTTGTTAACTCCGGCACCGAGGCTAATGAAGGTGCCCTGAAATTAGCCAAGCGCATAACCGGGCGCACCGAAATTATTTCGTGCAGAAAATCCTACCACGGCAGCACCCACGGCTCACTGAGTGTTTCGGGAAATGAAATAAAGAAAAGAGCATTTCGCCCGTTGCTACCCGCAGTACGCTTTATGGATTACAACACCCCGGCCGATCTTGATATGATCACCAGCCAAACGGCAGCCGTCATTATTGAAACCATCCAGGGCGATGCCGGGGTACGAATTCCATCCGCAGACTATTTAAAATTATTGAGAAAAAAATGCGATGATACCGGCACTCAATTAATCCTGGACGAGATACAGTGTGGCATGGGAAGAACCGGAACATTATTTGCGTTTGAACAGTTTGGCATCGTTCCCGATATTTTAACGATTGGCAAAGCTTTTGGCGGAGGGCTTCCTATCGGGGCTTTCATCTCGAGTAAAGAAAAAATAAACTTGTTTACGCACCACCCCATGCTGGGGCACATTACTACGTTTGGCGGAAACCCGGTATGTTGTGCCTCAGCTCTCGCCACCTTGCAAGTTATAGAAGAAGAAAAGATATTACCTACAGTAGAAGCCAAAGGCAGGCTGATTGAAAAACTTTTGAGCCACCCTAAAATTAAAGAAGTAAGAAGAATCGGGTTGATGTTTGCCTTTGATTTTGATTGTGAGGAGCGCGTAACACGAATCGTAAATCAGTGCAAAGAAAATGGCGTCATCGGTTATTGGTTTTTATCGAACCCGCACAGTTTCCGCTTGGCTCCTCCCCTCACCATTACAGAAGAAGAAATACATCGGGCTTGTGCCGTCATTTTGAATGCTATCGAAAATTCTTGATCTTTCCTCATCATGCAAAGCTTGCCCTCGACAAACCTCGACAAAATTTATAAATCGTTAGTGATCCTCGCCATTACCCTGGCGGTGCTAATCCTGATAAAAGATATTTTAGTACCCATTGCCTTTGCCGCTTTGTTTTCGGTAGTGTTGTTGCCGCTTACCAAGAGGCTTGAGAAAAAAGCAGGAAAAATTTTGGCCATTATAGTCGTTCTGCTGATTTCACTCATAGTGGTAGGGGTAGTAAGTTGGTTCATTATTTCCCAATTATCCAGCCTGGTGGCCAGCTTGCCGGGAATAGAATTAAAATTTTACGGCCTCATCAACCGGATCAGCGAAACCCTTAATCAGGAATTTAAAATCAGTTCAGAAGAGCAAATGCAATTGATGAAGGAAGGACTGAGAAACCTATCCACGTATGCATCGGGTTTGTTGTTAAGCACTTCCTATCTTATCTACTTTTTTGTTCAGGTACCGATTTATATTTTTCTGTTTCTCTACTACCGCAATCGGTTTAAAGATTTTTTGTATCAGTTCTATCCGGCCAGCGATTTAAAATGGAAAGATGAAATACAGCAAGTAGTGAGGGGGTACATATCCGGGTTAACCATTGTGGTACTGATAGCCGGAGTTCTTAATAGCACCGGGTTACTCCTGCTCGGCATTGACCACGCCATCTTTTTTGGTTTTCTATCAGGAGTGCTTACCATGATCCCCTATGTAGGCATCACCATAGGAGCCACCCTGCCCACACTGCTGGCGCTGGTAACAAAAGATTCAATTTGGTATGCGGTAGGTGTCATTGGCGTGCATGGTTTTGTGCAGTTTCTGGAAGGGAACTTCATCACGCCCAAAGTAACCGGTTCGCGAATCAGCATTAATGCCTTAGCTGCAGTGGTCGCATTGCTTTTGGCCGGGAAAATCTGGGGCATAGCCGGAATGATTCTGGCCGTACCGGCTGTGGGCATCCTTAAAATCGTACTAAACTATTCGCCTTCACTAAAACCATTTGTCGTATTGCTGGGCGATGAAACGCAACCTCAAGAACACACCCCCTCCATTCAACCTCCCGAAACATGAAATCTGTAATTCTTTTTTTATTTATTTTATTTACTCTTTCAGCAACGGCCCAAAGTTTTGAGGAGTCGTGTAAGTTGCGAGTAGAAGCCGAAGAAACTCCGGGCATAGCTGTGGGAATACTGGAAAACGGAAAAATCACTTACTTTACTTTTGGCGAAGCCAACATTGCTACCCATCAGCCGGTAACCCCGCAAACGCTTTTCGAAATCGGGTCTATTACCAAAACCTTTACTACCTCTGTTTTAGCGTATCTGGTAAACGAAAAAATATTTTTATTAAGCGACCCGGCACAAAACTATTTACCTTCCACCATTACCCTGCCCGATCGCAATGGCAAGCAGATAACCCTGCTTCACTTGGCCTCTGCCCGGTCGGGCTTGCCTCGGATGCCCGCCAATTTTGCTCCGGCCAATCCGGCCAATCCATACCGCGATTATACCGAAAAACAACTGAGCGCATTTCTAAATAAATGCGAACTCAACTCCGACCCCGGAAGGCAATACGAATATTCTAATTTAGGCATGGGGCTTTTGGGCTTTCTCCTCACCGCCCACCAAAAAACTACTTACTCTAAATTAATCCGCGACATCATCCTCTCGCCATTACAGATGAACCAGACTTTCATCAGTGGTGAAAGAATAAATGACCCTATGCTGGCGCAAGGCTACAGCGATAACAAACCGGTAGCGGCCTGGACATGGTCGGATCAAAGTGTTTTAGTAGGTGCGGGAGGTGTCGTTTCTAATACAGAAGACATGATAAAATATCTTGTTGCCCAACTTTCAGAAAATAAAGATAACCTGAGCCAAGCCTTTCAGTTAACGCATAAAGAAGTAGCCGAAGCCATCGGCACATCTATACAGATCGGTATGGGCTGGCACCTGAAAGACCATCGCTACATTTGGCACAATGGCGGCACGGGCGGGTTTCGCTCATTTGCCGGTTTCGATCCACAAACCAATCGCGCGATTGTTATTCTTACCAATTCCACTACCGGAGCAGACGATCTGGGCTTTCACTGGTTAGATAGCAAGGTGCCTTTAAAAAAAGTAAAGAAACCTATAAGCATAGAAGCGGCCAAACTAAAAGAGTACGAAGGGCAGTATGCACTCAATCCGCAATTCATTATTTCAGTACGGGCAGAAGGCACCACCTTAACAGGCCAGGCTACCGGCCAACCGGCCTTTACAATGTATGCCGACTCTGTAGATCAATTTAGTTTAAGAGTAGTACCGGCCGCCATTCGCTTCAGCCGCGATAAAAAAGGAAATGTATATGGCTTAAAATTGTATCAAAACGGAATGGTGCAGGAAGCTAAGAAAACAAACTAACCGATTTTCTCAATTACCAGATTATGGTTGGTATAAATACAAATATCGGCCGCAATATGCAGGCTTTCGCGTACCATGTCTTCGGCCGATAAATGAGGCGCATGTTTTTTCAATGCCAAGGCAGAGGCCTGAGCATACATAGCACCTGACCCAATGGCTGCTACCTGATGATCGGGCTCGATGACATCGCCATTGCCCGATAGCATCAACAACTCTTCTTTATTACACACAATGAGCATGGCTTCTAATCTTCTGAGGTAGCGATCGGTGCGCCAGTCTTTGGCTAACTCAATGGCAGCACGCTTCATGTTTCCGCCATACGAATTCAGTTTTTCATCGAAACGGTCGAGCAGCGTAAAGGCATCGGCTGTGGATCCGGCAAAACCGGTAAGTACTTTTCCCTCTTGCAGTTTACGGATTTTCCGTACGTTGCTCTTGGCAATGGTATTGCCCAAGGTAGCCTGCCCATCTCCGCCAATGGCTACAGAACCATTGTGAAAAACTGCCAGAATAGTAGTGGCATGAATTTGTTCCATGCTATTAAATTAATATACGAACCGGGTCTTCGAGCAATCCTTTCAGGGTTTTAAGAAACGCAGAACCCACTGCCCCATCCACCGCCCGGTGGTCGCACGACATGGTTACTTTCATTATGTTTCCCACCACCAATTGTCCATTCTTTACTACGGCTGTTTCTTTAATGCCTCCCACCGCTAAAATGCAGGCATCGGGCGGGTTAATAATGGCGGTAAATTCTTCAATGCCAAACATACCGAGGTTGGAGATGGTAAATGTGCTGCCTTCCCAATCGGCCGGTTGTAGTTTTTTATCGTGTGCTTTTTGTGCCAGGTCTTTCACTTCAACGGCTATGTGCGAAAGCGATTTATTATCGGCAAACCGGATTACCGGTACCAGCAAACCATCCTTTACGGCCACGGCCACCCCGATGTGAATGTGCCTGTTTTTTCGGATCTTATCTCCGAGCCAGCTTACGTTTACATCCGGATGCTGGCGCAAGGCTGCGGCCACTGCCTTAATTACCATATCGTTAAATGAAATTTTTACCGGGGCTATTTCATTCATACTCTTGCGCGCTTCTACGGCCTTATCCATATTAATTTCCATGGTAAGGTAGAAATGAGGTGCCGAAAATTTGCTCTCGGCCAATCGTTTAGCAATGGTTTTGCGCATTTGCGAAACCGGTATTTCTTCAAAACTCTCCTGCCCTACTACCGATGGCAGCACCACCGGTGTACTGGTTTTGGCATCGCCCGTTTTGCCCGATGCAGCAGCCCCCGGCTTGTAGTTTTCTACATCGTGTTTGGTAATGCGTCCCTGGTCTCCGGTTCCCTGAATTTGAGCCAGGTCATACCCTAAATCTTTAGCCATTTTTTTTGCCAACGGAGATACTTTCAGTCTTCCATTAGTATGAGATGCCCCATTATTAGATGGAGGTACCGATGTAGAGGTTGCAGAGACAGTAGCCGCAGAAGCGGATATAGGTGTCGGTTTGCTCCCGACCCCCGCTGCTTTAGCTTGATGGGCTTTTAGCAAGGTTTGCCAGTCGGCATTTTTTTCTCCAATAATTGCCAGTACATCATTGATCTTTACCGCTTCTTTTTCTTTCGCCCCGATATAGAGTAAGGTTCCGGAGTTAAACGATTCGTAATCCATGGTGGCTTTATCGGTTTCTATTTCAGCCAACAACTCGCCCGACTTTACACTGTCGCCTGTTTTTTTATGCCATTTGGCAATCACTCCTTCCACCATGGTGTCGCTCATTTTGGGCATCAGCACAATTTCGGCTTTTATACCCGAGGTATCTATGGTCGGAATTTCTGCTACGGCCGTGGCAGTTTCTATTTTAGTTTCAGTTTTACCACCCGATGAGGCTGTATTTTGTGCACCCGAAAGCAAGGCCGAATAATCTTCACCGGCTTTTCCTACAATGGCCAGCACATCATTAATTTTTACTGCTTCTTTTTCTTTGGCTCCCAGATAAAGAATGGTACCCGAGTTAAACGACTCATAGTCCATCGTGGCCTTGTCGGTTTCTATTTCGGCCATCAGTTCACCCGATTTTACTGTATCTCCTACTTTTTTGTGCCATTTGGCAATCACCCCTTCCGTCATGGTGTCGCTCATTTTGGGCATCCGAATAATCTCAGCCATCTTGTGTATTTGATTTTGCTATTTAAAGAATTACGATTTTCTAAACTAACTCCGAACTCCAAAAATAATTCATTTTAGAGTATTGTAAAAGGCCGTTTATAGAATCAAAGATTGATGGAGCCTAACAGGACTTCAAACAAAGAAGTAGAAGGAGCCAGCCCTACCGAATACCGGAATCCCACATTGAATTGAGGCAACAAACGCATTACATTCAAATCTAATTTTACTTCTACTCCTGTGGAGGAATACCCCTGCGAAACCGTTTGCCGTACATAGACGGTGCTGCCAAAACCGTAATCATAGAAAAAATTGGTTCTTATACGCTGAAAATTCAGCACCGGCCCCAAAGCAATGTCAGGATACCATACGGGCATGGTGTAATTGGCCGACATGGAGTAAAAATTCTGGAAACGGGGAATACCAAGCCCTCCACGCGGCAATGGAATTTGGTTTCTAAACTGATAGAGATAATTATCGGCAATGGCGGTGCCGGCATTGTTAGCATAAAAAAATTGCTGATCGATTTGTGAGTTCTGATACCCCCAATAGCCCCACAACGAATGATGTTTAAACAAGCCCGGAAAAAATGCTACACCATAAAAAGAAAACAGCGAGCCGGAGTAATCGCCCCCATAAGGTGTGCTATAAACATTAACATACAATTCTTGACCCCATTTTGGGTTTATGTCTCTGTGGCTTTGCTTCAGCGTGCGATAGGCAGAAACATTAAAATAATTGTAAATCAGTTTTCCATTGCCAGCATAATCTGATAAATAATAAATTGATCTTATTGAGTCATTGACAAATACAGTCGGAACTATTCTGCTGCTGTTGATAGAATTCGAAAACTTACTCACCTGAGTTACGCCAATGGCATTTCCAAAAGTAATGCCACTGTTATATTTTGAGGTTGTTGTAATCAACGGGACGCGCAGTCCGGCTTCAATATTTCTTTCATGCCAGCGGTACGTAAGATTATGAGCACTTGATTTCAGATTGTAATTCGGTTTAGTGCCTGTGAGTGAATCAATTTCAATATCGCCTTTATTAAGTTTGCGGTCGCTGTCGGTAAAAGAAAAATCAATAATAGGATACCAGCCTTGATAACTTACTGATGCTTTTTTGATCCAATTATTTTCTATTCTGTCATAGACAAAGCCTGCAAAAATTTGTGTAGTGCTTAAAATATCTTGTGAAGTAACTCCTATCGGTATCAGTGGGCTTGTGATACTGGTACTGATCAATGGCCCCCAGCTGTAGGGATTAACAACTCCTTTCCAGCGAAAATAACGCTTCGATGCATATTTATTTTGAGGGATATTTTTAAACAGCTGCTGATTTCCTTCCTGCTCAACCAAATGCCCAAAATTATTTTGAGGTTGCACGCGTAAAGTCCAGGCGCGCCAAGAAGAAGGTGCGAAAGGAATTTTAACCACGTCCATCCCATCACGACCTTGCTCATTGTAATAAATCCATTGGCCATCTCCGGATACGGCAGGGTTATAACTTCCGTATCGGCTGCAAGTAATCTGATATCGTTTTCCGGTCTCTGTATCTAATGCGTAAATATTATCAATGCCGCTTACCGGAGAATTGTATAAAATATATTTTTTGTAGGGAACCGGATACCCTATGTTTTCATTTAAAAATGGAGTGAGCAAAGTTTTCGATTCATTTTCAAAATTAAATTGCACAATGGCCTTTCCTGTAGAGTTAGTAAGCAGCGCCACAATATGTTTTCCGTCCCGGCTCCAGTGCGGCATTGAGATAAAATCATTTGATGGGTTATCAAATGATTTTAAAATTTTTCCACTGAAGTAATCTAAAACAAGAAGTTTGGTTTGATATTCTAAAGATGTTTCAATGGTAGCCACTTTATAACCATCGGGCGAGATAGCCGCAGCAGCATAGCGCGACTTATTCCCTAAAACCTGCCGTTTGCCCAACCCGATATCATAGCCTACAATGACCGAATAATTTCGTACCAGCCAGCGCGGATCGTACCGGTACTCATTCCACACCAGGCGGTGGTGGGTGGCCGAAAGCATACCCGCATCGTTTAGGAAGCCTTGCGTAAAAATACTTTCTTCTTTTCCATTTTTCAGTTTCACCAACCTTTCAATATCCCCAATACCCGATTTGCGCACGGCTATACTGCCATCTTCCAGTTCCTGCGGAAACAAATAATCGGTATAAGCCTCTGATTTCCTCATGTTCACTTTTTCAAACGGAGTAAGCGTTAGTGTATCTTGTTGCGCTTTCCAATCTTTTTGCAGATCGGCTGCCATCTGCCTATACAACTTTGTTACCGTTAAACCCGTTTCTTTTTTTAAAGCACTCGAAAAACGGAGTGGAACAATCGGAACATTCCACGCACTGGCTGTAACTTTATCCCATATAAATGGGTCGTTGGTTTTTTTTCGCAGATAAGAAACCATGTGGTACCCCAGCACATACCAGTTAGGAATATTGTTTTTATAGGATTCGAGGTATTGTTTGTGATAATTAAAAACACGTCCTTCTTGCAGATTGGTGCGAAAGAGTAAATCAAAATTGGGTATGCGCCCGCGCCCGGCCTGCGAAAAGGCTGTTTCGGTTACTACTGCATCGCCTTCCCAAAACCACTGTGGGGCAGCCACATACGAAAGACCGGCTAACGCATTGTACCCCAAAGCATAGCCCAGCACTTTGTTAAGCCCGCGCTGGGCATGTTGAAATTGAGCCATGTGCCGGTACTCGTGTGTAGCCAATAAATTAAGCCAATCGTTATTGCCTACAAAATTATAGTTCTGCGAAGGCATGGCATAAAACTCGGCCCTCCGTGGGGTGAGTGTAACAAAGGCATTAGAATAGGCCGATTGGTTTTGAAGGATAATTGAAATTTTGCGGGGTACGGCACCAATCGTCTTTCCTTCGGGCTCACGTATGGCCTCCATCGTATTGGCCATCCGTTGTGCCTGGCCTTCAAACCCTTGTGGAAACAACAACCGAAAATGAGGCGTGTTAATCTGGCTCCATTTAATAGAAGCTGGGTTAGTTGCACTAATTACAGTCTCTTGTGCATAAAGACTCTGCGCCATTGTGAACACGGCCAGCCACCACAAATACCTCATACCCCTGTTTTTAAGCCCGAAAATCTACACGAAAAAAATTGATAGTCAATGCAGCAGTTTACTACTTTTGCGCTATGTTCAAAAAGATCAGCAAACTATATACCCGCTATAAAGAATATGTGCGGGTAGATTTAATTATGTACGGAGTAATGATTTTGCTAATCATCATCTACATTATTTATTCCGCGCTATTTTAAAACTATTCATTAAACCTTATCACTATTCCTCCTAATGATGAAATATTTTATATTGATTATATGTGTGGCCCTCGGCCGGTCTGCCTATGCCCAAACCGACTATGTCGTTTTTTTTAAAGGCGATACCCTTCGTGGCGAAGCTAAAATATTGTCGTTCGATAAAATTGATCGTGTACAACTGGTTAGTCATGGCAAAAAAACCATATACCAGGCTACCCAGATAAAATCACTGAAAATAGAAAATGATTTTTACAACCCCGTCCGTATAGAAAACAGTATCCGGATGATGAAAAAAATGAAAGAAGGTTACCTGAGTTTGTACTCCTTCGTTCCGGAAGGCCAGGGAGGCGTGTGGAGCGGCCAATACCTGTTAAAAAAAGATGGCAAAGGAATAGAAGTACCCAATCTGTCGTTCAAAAAAATTCTTTCCGGCTTTTTAAACGATTGCCCCGATATAAAGAAAGGATTTGATAAAGGCGATTTTGGCAAGCGCGACCTCGATCGTATTATTGATTTATATAACCTGTGCATAGAAACTAAAACTCACAATACATCGCAGGCTCAACCGGCACCCAAAGAAATTGATAACAATAAATTGCTGGCTGTAAAAGAGCTGGCCGAAAAAATAAATTCTGAAACATTTTCATCAAAAAAAGATGCGCTCGATTTAGTAAAAGATATGGAGGGCAAGGTTTCGCGCAACGAGCCCATTCCAAATTATTTGGGCGAAGGATTAAAGGCATTGCTGAAGGATAAGCCCGCTCTTGCCTCAGCCGCTGATGCCTTGCTGGAATTACTAAAAAAATAAATTCACTATATAGTCAGCAACCATAAAAAAGCACAATAGGTTTTAAAGAATTCACCATTAAATTTGTGCTACAAAAAACAAATTTTATGAAATCATTTATAGCTCTTTTTCTGGCAGCTGTTTCCGTTTCAGCTTTTGCCCAGGTAAAAACTCCATCGCCCAGCCCGGCTGGGTCGGTATCTACCACGGTAGGGTTAACCGATGTAAAGATTGATTACTCGCGCCCCCGCATAAAAGGCAGAAAAATTTTTGGAGAAGGTGCCGGCTTCTTGTTGCCGTATGGAGCCATCTGGAGATCAGGTGCCAACAACGGCACGTTTATTTCTTTCTCTGACGATGTTACCGTAGAGGGTAATAAAGTTGCTGCCGGAAAATATCTGATCTACTCTTGGCCGGGTGCCAGCGAGTGGACCATTTCTCTTTACAAAGACCTGACTTTGGGCGGCAATACCGGAGAATACGATGCCAGCAAAGAAGCGGCCAAGTTTAAAGTAAAATCTGAAAAACTGGCCGAAAAAATTGAAACATTAACTTACAGCATTGGTGATATTTCGGACGACAGCAAAACCGCCAAAGTACAACTGGCCTGGGAGAATACTTCGGTTAAATTCACAGTCGGTGTAGATTATGATGCGATCGTTATGAAATCGATCGAGGCCAGCACCAAAATAAACCCTAACAATTATTTTCAGGCAGCTGTGTATTTCTTAGAAACCGGCAAAGATTTGAAGCAAGCCCACGAGTGGGTTACCAAAGCAGCCGATGCCAACCCCGAAGCTTTCTGGATCTGGTACCAGAAAGCACGTATTGAAAAAGCTCTGGGCGACAAAGCAGCCGCGCTGGCTTCCTCTAAAAAATCGTGGGAGAAAGCCACAGCCGCCAAAAACCGCGACTACGTTAATATGAATGAAGACCTTCAAAAATCATTGAAGTAGTACGCAAATAAAAAATAATAGAATGAGGCTGTCATCTAAAGGGCAGCCTCTTCTTTTTAAGAATCTTTATTGCAAAAAGATGAATCCCAAAGTAGATTTTTTCTTTCGTAAACCTGGCCCCTGGCAAACGGAGTTTATCGAACTGCGAAAAATCGCTCTCGATTGCCATCTTGTTGAAGAATTGAAGTGGGGCTGCCCCTGCTATACTTTTCAAAATAAGAATGTGATCCTCCTTCACGGATTTAAAAAATACTGTGCGCTCTTATTTTTTAAAGGAGCCTTGTTAAACGATTCAAAGAAAATTTTGGTGCAGCAAACCCAAAATGTGCAAGCTGCCCGCCAGATGCGATTTACCCAACTGAGCGAAATACTCCGGCAAAAAAACACGATAAAAAAATACATCTATGAAGCCGCTGCCGCGGAGGAGAAAGGGCTGAAAATAGTGCTAAAAAAAACTACCGAATATTCCCTCTCCGAAGAGTTTCAAGCGAAGCTGAGCCAGATGCCCCGGTTAAAAAAAGCTTTTTATGCTTTAACACCCGGACGGCAACGAGGGTATCTTTTATTTTTTTCTAAAGGGAAACAATCTAAAACACGAGAAGCGAGAATTGAAAAATACATTCCGCATATCCTCAGCGGAAAAGGACTGAACGATTAACATCAGCCTACTCTTCTACCACCCTAAGCCAAAAAGAATATTTATAATCTTTTGGCTTGATCTGATACTCTTCGTGCACAGGAGCACCCCACGAGTTATCGCCCCCCACACCCATTTGCAGATAATCAATGTTCCAGGTAATAAAATTGCGAGGCACTACATCGTACTGATGCCCCGAAACCGAAGGTACTAAACCGGATGCTGATGTGCCTCGGCCGGTTTTATAATCCAAATCTTGCTGAGCAAACGGCCAGGCAGAGGCCGATAAAAAATCATCAATACATTCCACACGCAACCCTACCCCTGATTGGTTTGTGAGGCTCATCCACCGCACATCAGTTTTGTTGGCAGTTTCCTGCGGGCGTGGGTAAAGATAAACTTGGCTCCCTACACTTCCCTGATACAGACCGATGGCAGCACTTGTTTTCCTATCCCAGTAAGATTCGTGCGGGCCACGACCGTACCAACTCATGTACTGAAATTCGGGCGGCATGGTGAGCGTCAAACCGATGCGGGGAATATTGGGAAGCTTCTGTTTTCCGGGGGCAAACCAATAATCTACCTTAATCGAAGCATCTGCCAACACGGTATAAATGATTTTTAAATCAGAAACGACCGGAACAAGAAAGTAATCAGACTCAATCGTAATTTCTTTAGGTGTTTGCTTTGTTACTTCGCATCTCAAGAGTTTTGTATTTCCTTCCACATGATGCCATACGGCAGCCCCTATTTGCATTTTATTCCCCAGATCATTGTCGGTAGGGGCTCGCCAAAAATTCGGTTGCAAGCCCGAGAGCAATAATTTATTATTCTTAAACCTAAAGTCGGTTATCATACCATTCGTTTTGTTCACGGAAACAGCAAAGTTTTTTCCTTCTATTATAATGCCATCAGCTGATTGATTTAATTTTAGTTCACCCTCTACCGGCCGGGGCGGGTTTTGCCCTTTCTTAATTTCAAACTGATCGAAAGCCACTTCAAAACCAACAGGTAAAAAAGGAATGGGCTGATTTATTTTGGCACGGAAAGTAATCAGGTATTCGCGGGGATCGTTCGCATAGATTTTAGGCATCTCAATTTTTAAAGTTTTCTTTGCCTGAGGAGCCACGTACAGCATTCCCAGATATCCGTTAGCCACCGGCTTCCCATCGGCCGTAATAACCCAATCTATATTCAGGTAATCGGTCGATTTAAAAATATTTTTATTTTCAAAATCAAACTCTCCGGATCGAATATTCAATGGATGAAATTTTACAGGCTGATAAACTTTTTTTACTTCATAATAATGTGGAATAGGTTCGCGCACACCGTTTACAATTCCTTTATTAACAAAGGCGCCATCGGTGGGTAAATCCGGATGATAATCATTTCCATAAGCCATGTACTTCACTCCTTTTGCGTTAGTGTAGAGCAAACCCTGATCGGCCCACTCCCATATAAAACCACCCTGCAACACAGGATAGGTTTCAATAGCATCCCAGTAATCTTGCAAATTGCCGCCTGAGTTTCCCATCATGTGAGCGTATTCGCACAATATCAGCGGGCGTGTGGGTTTTGATTTTGCATACTCAATGATTTTTGGAATTCGGGCATACATCGGTGAAAAAATATCGGTATAAGAATTTAGTTTGGCCGGCTCGTAGGCTACCGGCCGCGTGCCATCGTGGTGGTGCAACCAACGATAGGTACTATCAAACAAGGGTCCATCGCCCGACTCGTTGCCGAGCGACCAGATAATAATGGAAGGATGATTCTTATCTCGCTCAAACATATTACGGGTGCGGTCTATATGGGCAGGAAGCCAACTCATCTCTTTGCCCAATTTGGTCGAGTCATTCTCCGCTAACGGTTGGCTTTCAATATTGGCCTCATCCATTACATAAAAACCAAATTCATCCATCAGGTCATACCAAAGCGGGTGATTGGGGTAATGGCTTCCCCGCACCGCATTAATATTGGCTTGCTTCATCTGTTCAATATCGCGCAGCATAATTTCTTTCGTCATAACATGGCCACTCAGGGCATGTGCCTCGTGGCGGTTCGTGCCTTTAATTTTAATGGCTTTTCCGTTTATCATCAGTTGCGCATTTTTAATTTCTACAGTGCGAAATCCGATTCGGGATCGGAGCACCTCTACCGTTTTTCCTTTTTCATTTTTTAAAATAATTAACAAAGTGTAGAGGTGGGGCGTCTCGGCTGTCCATTTTCGAGGGCTTGCAATATTTATAGTGGTATTAAAAAAGAAGGGATGATTGGCTGCCAGCGTTATTGGCTTATGAGCCAATCCAATCGTTTCAAAATTATTTACCTCATCAAGCAGCATGACATCGGCCGAGCAGGTGGTTGCATAACCGGAATAATTTCTTACCTGTGCTGTTACATTCAGCAGTCCGTTTTGGTAAGCGGTATCTAATCTTGCTTGGGCAAAAAAATCATAAACATGAATTTCAGGAACAGAAAACAAGTAAACCTCTCGTTCTATTCCCGACAACTTCAGCATATCTTGTGCCTCCAGGTAGCTGCCATCGCTCCAACGAAAAACCTGAAGCGAAACAGTATTCACTCCACGTTTCAAAAAAGAAGTGATGTTGAACTCGGCCGGAGTTTTGGAGTCTTCCGAATAGCCGACCTGCTGCCCGTTGATCCACACGTACACGGCCGAGTTTACGGCCCCCAAGTGTAAGAAGGTATTGCGTCCCTCCCAGGAATTCTGAAAAATAAATTCACGTTTGTAAGAACCTACCGGGTTATATGCTTGAGGTGCCTCCGGCCATTTCGTATCGAACGGATATTTTTCATCTAAATAAATCGGGTGGTCATAACCCTCCACTTCCCAATTGGCCGGCACTTTTATATCGGGCCAATGGCTTACATCAAATCCTTCTTTATAAAATTCCAATGGCCGGTCGGCCGGTTTCATAGCCAACTTAAATTTCCATAATCCATTTAACGATTGATACCAACAAGATTGTTCAGGCTTACCCGAAAGAGCTGCCTCCTTATTTTCATACGGAAATAAACTGGCGTGCGGGTCTTCTTTGTTGATACGAAAGACGGTATGATCTTGCCAGGGATCTCGTTGCCCCCATGCTACTCCTGAACAAATTAAAAGTACAACGGCAAAAAAAATATATCGCATTTTAGGTAATCTGTTTCAGCCTATCTGCATAACATCTTCTCGCAATACACTTTGAATGGATTCCAATAAAAAATCAGCATTCGCTTTTGAGAAAACGATCGGAGGCTTTATTTTCAATACATTATCGTAAGGGCCATCGGTGCTCATCAAAATACCTTTGTCGCGCATACGGTTGGCAAAATAGTTTGCCTGCAGCGTGGCCGGTTCTTTCGTTATCCTGTCTTTCACTAACTCAAAGCCGATAAATAATCCGGGGCCGCGCACATCACCAATAATTTCAAATTCTTTCATCTGGGCACGCAATCCGCTTTTTAGATAATCGCCTACTGCTTGGGCATTCTGTTGTAGTTTTTCATCTTTAATTACCCGCAGCACCTCTAACCCGATGGCACACGATACGGGGTTTCCGCCAAACGTATTAAAATATTCCATTCCATTTTTAAAAGCATCGGCCAGCGCTTGTGAGGTTACCACCACCCCGAGCGGATGCCCATTGCCAATGGGTTTTCCGATTGTAACGATATCCGGCACCACCTGATGTGCCTGAAAAGCCCAAAAATGATTTCCGGCCCGACCACAACCGGTTTGCACTTCATCGGCTACGCAAACGCCACCGGCCGCCCGGGTGTAGGCATAGGCTTCTTTCAAAAAATAAGAAGGCAACTCTACCTGCCCGCCACAACTAATTACCGATTCAAAAATAAAAGCAGCCGGCTTTTTATTTTCCTGCTGCAGCTGATCAATCGTTTGTTTTACATGCTCAGCATACAGGCTCCCTGCATTGGCTTGCTCTGCGCGATAGAGGCCACGGTATGTATCCGGTATCGGGATGATGTGTACATAATCCTGTTTTCCTTTTCCCCCTTTGCCCTCAAATTTATACGAGCTGATATCAATACATCCATTGGTATTGCCATGATACCCTACCTGCGATACAATCATATCTTTTTGCCCGGTATGTGTTTTGGCTAAGCGCATAGCCAACTCATTTGCCTCGCTTCCCGAGTTAACTACAAAGACCACATTTAATTGGGGCGGCATGGTAGCGAGCAACTCTTCTACAAACTTCACCAGGTTTTCGTGCAAGTAACGGGTGTTGGTGTTGAGCACGGCCATTTGGCGCTGGCCGGCTCTTACTACACGCGGATGCTCATGGCCAACATGAGCAACATTGTTTACGGTATCCAAATACTTTCGGCCCGTGTCGTCTATTAAATACGCCCCGGCACCGCGCATCATTTTAATAGGTTGCTTGTATGAGATACTTAGATTTTTGCCCAGATGTTGTTGGCGAAAGGAAACAATTTCCTCTTTTGAAAGCGATTTCTCTTCCGGAGAATTGATTCCGGCCAGCAGCAGCCACGGGTCGGGGCACAGGCTATTCCATACCGGTGTGTTGGGCGGTATGCACACACCGGGAAAATCGCCCCGATAACCTAACGTATCCAGCATTATCTGAAAATGCAAGTGGGGTGTCCAGTTGCCGTTTTCATTTCGCTGGCCTATCAACCCTATTACATCGCCTCGTTTAATTTTTTTTCCGATTGTGAGATGGCTCAAACATTCTTTATTGAGATGGCCATAGAGAGTATAAAAGGTAAGATCGGGAGAAATAAAATGCTCAAGAATAATGGTGGGTCCATAATCGCGATCATTTGCGTTGTTGGCAAAGCTATGCACAACGCCATCGTATGCCGCAGATACGGTCGTACTATCCTGAGCAAAAAAATCTATACCAAGGTGTACGGTTCGCCACAAAGGCCCATCGTTGGAGGGCACTTCGTATGCTGGTGTAGCATAGATGGCACGGGCTTCATTGTATTTTCCTAAAATAACTTTTGATGGATGGTGCCGGAGCAAGGATGAAATCCGTTCGTCCAGTTTATCGGCATCCAGCAGTTCGTGTGTATTGCCCAAATCTAAACTGCCTACATTTAAATCGAGCCAGGCAGCAGAGTCAGGCATAGAGACCGGGGACACACTGCTTTTATAATTCGCCTTTGCCCAAGTTTCAAAAATTAAAAATTTAGGATGCGGTACAAGTTCGCATGCTTGGCGAAACATAGCCTCTGCCAATGCCGGGGAAATCATTTTTAATTTCTTCAACAATTCCCAGGCTGGTTGGTCGCTGATTTGCAAATATCTATTTTCCGGATGTTGCAGCCGGTTTAATTCTGAACAAGTAATGCTAATAAGCAGCCGGGCACACGCCAGAATATAGACTATATGCAACTCTGGTTCCGTAAGTTTAAATACTCTGTTAAAACCCCGCACCACATGGCAAGCGGCTTCCAGCGGGTTGGGTTTGTTCATCATAGCGTAGGCTATGGCTATGGCCAATTCATTAACTGTATGGGTGTACACTACATCACCAAAATCGATTACACCCGAAACGTGCGGATCGTTTTTATCGTGACTTACCAGCACGTTATAATCGTTGGCATCGTTGTAATTTACGCTCATGCGCAGTTGTGGCAGTATGGGCAAGGCTACACCCTCGAATAACAAATAAAAAAAGTCAGCTATTTCTCGTTGGTCACCGGTAAACTTAGAGAGATGTTCTTGTGTCCAAATGGTTTGTGAGGGATCCCACTTTAAAAAACGATGCGCAGCAGGATGATTAAAATCTTTTAATGCTTCGCAAAGATGGCCACACATTTCGCCCAGGCGCTCCAGAAGTTTAGGAGAATGTGGGTTTACATAAGCAAGAACACGGCCTTCAACCCAGGTAAGCAGGCGAACATAGCGTTTACCCATTCCCTCAATACTCAAATGCAGAATTTCTTCTCCGGTTACCGATTGCCGGATGACCGAACATTGTAACCAAATTTTACCCGAGGAAAGGTGTTTGATTACTTCATTTTGCAATTGAAGGTTCAGGCGTTCTTCCTGTTCATTGGCAATTTTGAATATAAATTTTTCATTGGACTTAGATTCAATAAAAAAATTAAGATCTAATTCGCCTGGAAGTTTTTTTACTTCTCCTGCAATACCATAGTTCTTTTCAAGAATTTTTTTAACCAGGTTTATTTCGGGTGTTTCCATCATTCAATAATAGCCAGATTTATTCTGGAAATAAATCAACTATATAAAAAAATGCCGATTATCTTTTATCTAACGGCTTCCGGTTTTATCAAAACGATCTGCTACCTTTACTAAACTATTGTATGTCCTTGTTTAAGTCACACCACAATTAAATCCGATCTAAAATAAACCCTCAAAACATTTAAGGTATGAAATTTTTACTTTTTAGTTTAGCTATCCTCTCCTTTACCTTTTGCACCGCCCAGCACGAGTCGCACCAGCCAGCAGCATCTGATACCGCTAAAAAAAGTATTCCGAAAGAAGTTCATGCCCAAGTGGGAGATGCCCACCTCTCGATCCATTACACATCGCCAGCCGTGCGCGGAAGGGTTATTTGGGGTGGGTTGGTTCCGTACGAACATGTATGGGTTACAGGTGCCCACATGGCCACTACCTGGGAAACGGACCACAGCCTGAAGATAAATGAGAAGCCGGTACCGGCCGGCAAGTATGCTATCTTTACCCTACCCGGTAAAGAAAAATGGACAGTCATTATCAATAAAAAGTGGAAACAACACCTGGCCGATGAGTATGATGCTAAAGAGGATGTGGTAAGAATAGAAGTTATTCCTCAAAGCCTGCAAGCCCATCAGGAACGGCTAACCTATTCAATTACTAAAATTTCAGATAAAGAAGGTACTCTTTCCATAGCCTGGGAAAAACTAAAAATTACAGTACCATTTCAAGTAAAATAATATCGCATTTTTTGGAATCTGTATTAACCGGTAGAATACGCACACAGTTTTTTTTATAAGCGAGGAATAAAATCCTTTGGGATAAATTCGTGAAACACAAACCCGAACCGATGGATACAAAAAAAATTACCCCTATTTGTTTCCCTCTAATTTAAATTGGCCTGCCCCTATTTGCCCTACTCCTGTTTAACCCAGATGATGCATGAGGGATGCATCATCTGCCCAAAGGATTGACGAATATTGACGAAAACGTCAGCATGGTCAAGGTTTAGCCTCGACAATGAAAATTACCATGGGATACTTTATCTTCATGGGTAGGTCGTTGATTTTCATTCGTCAATCATGGCAATCGATTTTCTATTGCATGATATGGGTTTAATTTTGAATTTTATTTCTTACGAATAGCTAACTTGTGCGCCAAATTTTATTTCTATGAAAACCCTAAACGACATTAACTTCAAAGGCAAGCGCGCCCTCATTCGGGTAGATTTCAACGTGCCCTTAGATAAGAATTATAATGTAACGGATGATAACCGTATTCGTGCCACCATTCCCACGTTAAAAAAAATAGTAGCTGATGGCGGAAGCTGCGTTCTCATGTCGCACTTGGGCAGACCTAAAGAAGGGCCGGAAGAGAAGTATTCATTAAAACACACGTTAAAAACTACCGAGCGGCTGCTCAACACAAAAATTAAATTTGCCGGAGATTGTATTGGCGAGGAAGCATTCGCACTATCGGCCGAATTAAAACCGGGCGAAATATTGCTGCTGGAAAATTTGCGGTTCTACAAACAGGAAGAAAAAGGCGATATAGCTTTTGCCGAAAAACTATCGAAGCATGGCGATGTTTATGTAAACGATGCCTTTGGTACAGCCCACCGGGCCCATGCCAGCACCACCATTGTGGCTCAGTTTTTTAAAGAAAAAGGAGCTGGTTATGTAATGGCAGCCGAACTGGCAAATGCCCAAAAAGTAATGGAGAATGCGGCCACCCCGTTTACCGCCATTATGGGCGGAGCAAAAATTTCGGATAAGATTTTAATTATTGAAAAATTGTTGAACAAAGTAAACCATCTGATTATAGGTGGCGGTATGGCCTACACATTTTTTAAGGCACTTGGCGGCAACGTGGGTAAATCGCTGGTAGAGGAAGACAAACTTGATCTGGCAAAAGATCTGATCAAAAAAGCAAAAGAAAAAGGAGTGGAATTGCACCTCCCCATTGATTCTGTCATTGCTGATAAATTCGATGCCCATGCCAATACCGGAGTGGCTAACAACAACGCCATCACGGCAGACTGGATGGGGCTTGATATAGGCCCGCAGGCAAGCGAAGTATTTGCCCGGGTAATAGAGACCTCTAAAACCATTTTATGGAATGGCCCCATGGGTGTTTTTGAAATGGAAAAATTTGAAAAAGGAACCAAGTCCGTGGCAGAAGCCGTAGTGCGTGCTACAAGCCAAGGAGCCTTCTCACTCATCGGTGGTGGCGACTCGGCTGCAGCCGTAGCTAAATTTGGTTTAGAAGATAAAGTGAGTTACGTATCGACTGGAGGCGGGGCTCTGTTAGAATATTTTGAGGGCAAAATACTACCCGGTGTAAAAGCATTGGAATAATAAATAGGTACACTGAAAATTATTTCTTTGTAAGAACTTTCAATCGGTTCTCGTCTGTTATTACAATAGTGCCATCATCGGTGTTCAGGGGTATGTTTTCCAGTTTTGTGGTGCGGCCAGGAAAGGCTACCTCAGACAACAATACATTAACCTGCCCTTCGTTCGTTTTAATTTCATCATATACAAAAATAGAAATGTCTTGCCTCAGGCCACGCGGGGTAAATTCTTTACGGTAAAGTGTAACCCCTTGGGGCGTAGTAACTTCTACCAAAATCGGGCTTCTTCTTTTCACGATTGGCTTCAATGATTGCATCTGTACCTGCTTGTTGGTGGTCATCTCTTTAAACTCGGTAGGCGATGAAATATATTTAAAATTGAACACGAGTAGTTTTTCTTTTTTATCGAAAAACGACAATTGAGTGTTACTCAGTAATGTCATAGCAAAAAAGAAAATACAAAAAATAAAGACAGCCACCAGATGATTGACTTTTACATAATCTAAAACTTTCAACTCTCCCTTTCCGGAATCGGTTGGGGGCGCTGATAGTTGTGCTACAAAATCATGTACAGCCTTTTCAGAATAATGGTTGGCCGTAAATAATTGTACCCGATGAAGTGAAATTTTTCTGGAAAAAAACGGAGGGCGTTTTCGGTTAAATCGTTTGATGGCAAGGTCTCTTCCGAGCCTATAGTAGCAATCTTCGCAGCCCAGTAATAACATTCCCTCCGTGCGTTCGTTCAAGATTTGTTCTGCCTCTTTCATGTGCAGATCGCCTAAGCAAGGAACTACCTGGTACTCATAAGAAATCCCATCGGGTATTTTTACTTCGGCAAACTGGGCGCACGAAACAACCATTAATTTTTTTCTTTGAGGGAAAGACAGTTTGTTAAATTCAATCAAGCCCGGCATGGTAATAGCATCTTCCTTACACGAGGCAATGCAGATGCCACAACTGGTGCATTTGTCGGGGTCTAAAATTGCTTTTCGTTCTCCCTTGTATATAAGCATATCAATGGCTCCGTACGGGCAATCTTCAGCGCAAATCCGGCACGCATCGCATTTGTCCAAATCGATAGAGGCAGGAGCTGGTTTTTTTTTGCGTTTCACAAAAGGCAGGATGGCAAGTATTAGCCCAGACAACAACATCACTACCCAATTCATGGGTACCGAAATTATTTTCATCAGCGAATAACCAAAGAAATAATACCAGTCGAATGTAGTATTGTATGGAATAAATCGTTCTTGTGCGGAAGGGTCGCTCTTCACCGGAAACACAATACACACCAGCAGCAAAGCAATTAAGCAGTATATCCAAATTTCGCGAGAGGAGAACAGTTTGGGTTTAGCGATGCGCATTACATGAACCCATAACACAATAACTAAAAAGATTGAGAAAAAAATATGCCCAAAAATAGACACCTTAAAAAAGCCACCGATTATTTCAAGGTTATTGGAAATAAATGAGCCGGCAATGGAAGGATCGAATACGGGGAGTGCGGTAAAGAATTTTGCCGTGAGATAACCGATCAATTTTCCTTTTTCATCCCACACTAAAATAAAGCCAGTAACGCCAATCATCAATACGATCAAAAACGAAAAAATACCGCTTACCCACGAAAGGATACGTCTGAATTTTCCGGTAATCAGTGTTTGCAAAAAATGAAGCACTATAAAAATAACCAACAAGTCGCTACTGTAGCGGTGCACACTGCGCACAACAGCATGAATAGGGTTAGCTGAAATTTGCTGAACGGAATCATAAGCATGAGCGGGGTCTACGTCATAAAACAAAAAAAGATAAACACCGCTGGCACACGCTACCATAAACATCAAGATGGTGATATCGCCCAGATGATACAGCGGATTGAGGCGGGAAGAATATATTTTGCTAAAAACACTTACTCCACGCTGAAAAAACCAATGGTTGTGTGTTTTACGCAGCACGCGGTTAAACTTCTTCACGTTTGGCAAAATATAAACTTCGTACCAGCAGCGTGCCCATAATAATCATCATTACCAAACCGGCCGAAGTTTGAGCAATAAACCGCCAATCAACATGGTATGACTTCGTGGCCGGATTGAAAGAAAAGCAACGGACATACAAAATTTTAAAAAAATTATTGAGCGATGTCTTCTCAACCTGAGCCTCCATAATGGCCAACTCCAGATCCTTTGCTTTGGGTTCAACTCCATAAATGTAGCGGGCTATACGGCCGCTGGGCGTTATTACAATAACTACGTTGGGATGCGCATATTCTTGGGTAAGCCCATCATACTCAATCTGGTAATCAATAGATGCCAGTAAAGACTTTATTCCCTGCGCACTTGACGTAACTGTCTTCCAATTTTTTCCGTCCATTTTCCAACGCCTCTCAAATCCTTTTAAATCAGCATTGGTGTCAGTAGAATCAAACGAAAAAGTAATGATGGTAAAATCTTTTCCCAGCGTACCCAACTGCTCTACCGTATTTTTTAATCCGTTGCTGATCAGCGAGCAAGCCATGGGGCAGCGGGTATAAACCGGTGAAAGTAACACCGGCTTCCCCAACATATTATCGTAAAGATTGGTATGCTTTCCTTGAGCATCACGCACCACAATATTTTCTATCCTGCGCGATATAAATTTTGATTCATCGGGCAAATCAAAAGAAGAAAGTGTAGCCAGAAGACAAACTCCTATCACAATACCTTTCAGGCGGACTTTTTTCATACTAGTTATTTCTTTAAAAAATTATTTTACCCACCATGTAGCGGCCAGCCATTTCCAGTTGATAAAAAACAATACGGCAAACGTGATGAGGAATAATATGGTTAGAATTAATGTGCCCGGAGCTTCATACCCTTTATGTTCTTTTGCTGCCGGTGCCAATGGCGAAATGGTTAGTTGCATATCTTCCGGTCCGTTTACTCTCGGTCCAAAAAATACGGAAACCACTACCTGCAATACCCAGATCAGGGCTGCGATAAACGCCAGCGATCCGCCCAGCATCATCAATGTCCAAAAGAAATCTACGGAGGGATTAAAGGTATGCGTAAAAGGGCCTCCGCTAAAGGTAGAATCCCAGTGCCTGCGCGGAACGCCCAATTGCCCTAAGGCAATCATTGAAACTGACAGGATAGCTATACCAAAGAAAAATAACCAAGGTTGCCATTGTGCCAGTTTAAAAGCCACAATTTTTCTGCGGAAAATAAGTGGAATTAAATAATAGGTAATACCCATAAAGGTTAAGGTCGTGCCAATTACTACTGTTCCTTTAAAATGCCCCGGAATAGCCAAGGTGTTATGCACAATAATGTTGGTTTGCTCCATACCGAATATAACGCCTGTAGTGCCACCTATAAAACCAAAACCAATGCAAGCCAATACACAAGAAGTAAATGCCGGATTAGACCAAGGTGCTTTGGCCAGCCACTCAAATAACCCTTTGTTATAACCCCACCTGCGCTGGGCCGATTCTATGGAACTGGGTACGGCAAAAGCATGTATCATGGAAGCCAGCACGGCCAAGTACATGGCATACGAAGTGTTCCATACTTTCCATGCCGAGCTGGTAGCCGGATCGGTAAGTAAATGGTGGGCTGAGGCTAAACAGATAAATAAGATGTATAGAAAAAAGGCTGTACGCGATACCCTTTCGTTAATGGAAGTACCTCCCAAGGCAAGGAAAGTAGTAAGGTACCAAATACTGACCATAGCCGATACGTTAATTTGCTGCGAGGAATGGCCCAAGCCCCACCATACTAATTTATAAACAGCCGGGTCAACTGAATCAATTAAACCCAAAGACCATAAAAAAGTAGGAATGTAAATGATAGCGCCTGTAGCCAACGTAATAACCGCAATGATGGCAGCCGCAACCAGCCCGTAAGTGAATAAAGGTAAAGTATCGCCCACGTTCTTATCGCGTTTAGCATTTACTACGTTAGCAAAGAACAAGCTTACCCCCAGCAGCGCGCCCACGGCAAATAAAATAATACCAAGGTAATACAACGGGTGGGCTTTCAGAGGCACATACGAAGTCATCATAACATCCGCTTGCCCAATCATCACCATAACATCTACTAACAGAAATCCGCCTACCATTAAAATAAATGACAGCCACCCTAACACCGGTGAACAAAATTTTTGATTAAGTACCACCGTAGAGCCAAAGTACAACCCGGCTATCTCAAAAAATACAATCCAGAAAATAAGGGCGTTCAGTCCATGGAAAGTAGTAAGCCTGTAATACCATTCGGCATCCAGCAGATGCACAGGCTGGTAGCGGGTAAATATTAAAAGGATAGCCGCAATGATGGCAGCCAGCAAAGAAACCACGGCCATTACGGCATTTAACCTAATCAGTTTTTCCGAATTTAAATCTACTTTAAAGCCGGTGATATCGCATGTTCTAAACATAGGGGTAGATTTTATTTAAGTGATTTAATAAAAGCGGTTACCTGCTTTATTTCGTTAGTGCTCATTTCAAGCTGAGCCATCGGTATTTTTTCATATCCAACCACAATTTGTTTTTGCGGTTCGTTGATAGACGTAGCGATGTAGTTATCATCTACGGTTATTTCTTTGCTTTTGCCATCTTCCGTTACCTTAACTTTACTGCCATATAATTTATTAAATGGCGGGCCTATCAGTGAAGTGCCGTCTGTTTTGTGGCAGGCACTGCATCCTTTTAAGTTGTAAACCGACTCCCCGGCCTTTATCAATTGTTCTTCGCTCCATCCGGATATATCTTCGGGGGTTGTCGGTGTCGCTGCCGGGGCAGCACTTAATTTATCGTAACCGTATTTAGCTAAGTCGGCATCGCTTTCTATCACTACAATTTTCCCAATCATGGTATGGTGACCAATACCGCAATATTCATTACATAAAATTTTTGCTTCACCGGCCACGGTGGGTTTAAATTTTAATACGTAATCGTAACTCGGATAAATCTGAAAATTCATATTCGAAGGCTGAAGTGAAAAGCCATGTACTAAATCTTTGGAAGAAATATGCAGGCTATACCACTCGTCTTTTTTTAGAATAAGAGCAGGAGACCAGCGCCACATTTGCGCCATTAGAATAACATCGCTGCCGGGTTCGGGTTTTACTACCGGTATGCCATTATCCATACCCACCATGTGCTTTTTAACATAAGCATCGTGCAATTTGCCAAATTCGGCAGGGGAAGTTTTATAGGTAGTGTTCGATGGATTTTGTTTGCCAAAGGCATGCCACATCACCATCCATACAAAAAGGAAAATACAAAGAACAAACGCGATGATAATCCACATGCGTTCGTCTTTAGCTACCCTTTTATGAAACCACCCTTCATTAGGAGATAATAAGCTCATATTTTTTGGGGTTAGAAATTATTATTTGAGAATGGCCGCTTTTATTTCTTCGGGGATAGCAGGCACCGTAGCAATTTCCATAATCCCCCAGATGAGGTAAAAAATAGCGTAGATGGTTACCCCCAGAAAGAGGAGTAACATGACATCGTTCATCACTACCTGCAAGGCAGGTGCGGGTTTGTCTTTGTTTTCTTGTTCTTGTTCGCTCATAGTATCGTTGTTTAGGTTAGCTTGCCTGACCAGAATGATTGTCTTTTCTCTAACAAGAATATAGGAGGCGGTGGAAAAAAAATATGACCTTAATCAGGTTTTAAAAATTACAGGATAATTTTATCCTGTATTAGATAGTGACAAGTCGGGTTATAATGCTCTGTATAAACCACAGCCTGATGAGGGATAAAGAAATAGGAAAAGATTCGGTTAAGGGTGCGGATTATATGTCGCCCAACTGCGGCCTGATGATTACCTCTTCTACCACGCTCCGGTTAGAAATAGAGTAGGCATTAAAAATCACTTCGGCTACATCTTCCGGCTTCATAAAGCGTTCATCAGAAAGCGGAGTGCCGTCCCAGCTGGCTGTGCGGGTGGCTCCGGGCAATACGGCTGTAACACGAATATTAAACCCTTTCAGTTCTTCGCGCAACACTTTAGAAAAACCGAGCAATGCAAATTTAGAGATGGCATACGATCCCCCATTGGGATAAGCCTTGATGCTGGCGATGGAGCACATATTAAAAATATGCCCTCCTCCGTTTTGTTTTATATTTTCAATCAGCCCACGGGTAGTATAGTAGGCACTATACACATTTGATTCGATCATACTCTCTAAAGTACCCTCCTTTTCCCGCATGGTCTCGCCCGGAGTAAAGTGCCCGGCATTATTTACCAGCACAGAGACCGGGTGTTTCAGATCCTGAATAAATTGACAAAAATTATTTACTTGAGTCTTATTAGACGTATCGGTTTTTTTAATGTGTACGAAAATACCAAACTCATTTTCTGTTTCCTTCTTAAATTGATGAAGGTCATTTTCGTTTCGTGCACACACCGCCAGATCATAACCGGCACGGGCAAACCTTCGGGCCACGGCTTGGCCTATTCCTTTCGTGGCACCGGTAATTACGACCAACCCATTCATGATAATTTATTTATCTTTGGGCAATATACTATTTCCCTATTTTGAATGAAACAGAACAAAGTGGAACCCCCGTTAATCTTGTATTGGGATGAGTAGTTTTGGCCGTTATGTAATTTTTCTCGGGTCTCTGTTGGTGAGGCGGGAGTCATTCAAAACCTACTATAAACTGGTGCTGGAGGAATGTATTCAGATCGGTGTTAACTCCATATTTTTGTTTATGCTGGTATCTACCTTTATCGGGGCGGTTACTACCGTGCAAACAGCTTTTAATATGGTTAACCCGCTCATCCCACGGTTTGTGATATCGCAGGTGGTTCGCGAAATGACGGTGTTAGAACTCGCCCCTACCGTTATGGCGTTAATTTATGCAGGCAAGATTGGCTCCAGCATGGCCGGGGGCATTGGCACCATGCGCATTACCGAACAAATTGACGCCCTCGAAGTAATGGGCATCAATTCCTCTTCATATCTGGTGCTCCCCAAGATTATTGCCTCCATGCTGATGTATCCTTTGCTGGTTATTTTTTCGGGTGTATGCTCCTTAGTAGGCGGCTATGTTGTAGGTACTGCGATCCACCTTGTTACCCCTACCGAATTTGTAGCCGGTCTCCGGTTTGGATTTAACCCAACCGAAATTTCCGTAGCACTCATCAAAGGCGTAGTGTTTGCTTTTCTTATCTCTTCTATTTCTTCCTTCAAAGGGTATTTTACCAAAGGCGGGGCTTTAGAAGTAGGTATTGCTACCACCGAAGCCGTAACGGCCAGTGTCATTGCCATCTTACTCATGGATTATTTCCTGGTCAATATTTTATTGTCATGATCAAGATCAAAAACATATCGAAATCATTTGGCGAAAAAAAAGTTTTACAAGGCATCAATGCAGAATTTGAAAAAGGAAAAACCAATTTGATTATCGGCTCCAGCGGTACCGGCAAAAGTGTATTACTAAAATGTATTGTAGGGTTAATTACTCCCGATGAAGGCCGGGTATATTATGATTTAAGGAATTTTACCGAAGCCGATAAAGATATGAGGTCGGAGATACGCAGAGAGATTGGCATGCTGTTTCAGGGAGGAGCCTTGTTCGATTCTAAGAATGTGCAGGAAAACATCATGTTCCCGTTAGATGTGCTGACGAAAATGACAGCAGACGAAAAACTAGATCGTGTAAATGATTGCCTGAAACGTGTGGGGCTGGAGAATATCAATAAAAAAAGAGTATCTGAGATTAGCGGTGGAATGAAAAAACGAGTAGGCATTGCCCGCGCCATTGTAAACAACCCCAATTATTTATTTTGCGATGAACCCAACTCAGGCCTGGATCCGCAGACATCCATCCTGATTGACGAACTAATTCATGAAATTACCCACGAACTGGATATTACCACAATTGTAGTTACTCACGACATGAACTCCGTAATGGGAATTGGCGAGAAAATTATTTTTTTATACCAAGGGCACAAACTATGGGAAGGCCACCACGAAGAAATTACTCACTCAGGCGTACCCGAGCTAGACGATTTTGTTTTTGCCAACAAAGTCATGAGCAAAATGCGTAATAGTTTATAAGATTAGCTTACACCGCTATTCTCACAAAGAAAGTAGTTCCCCCGGGAGACGTATCAAATCCAATCTCCCCTCCCATTTGTTCAAGACTTCGCTTGGCTATCGCCAAACCTAAACCCGAGCCCGATTTTTTAGTAGTAAAATGGGGCAAGAAAATACGATCTATTAAAGCCCTGTCTATACCGGTGCCGTTATCTTTAATAGACACAACCACAAACTTATCTTCTATTGTAGTTTCTATTTCCACATCAACCGGCCTGTTCTCCAATCCGGATTGAAGTGCATTTAAAATAATATTAGAAAAAATCCTGCTCAGCAACAGTTCATCGGCCTGCACCAAAAGAGACTGCGTGGGGGAACGGAAAAAAACTTTACCCAGTGTATGATTTTGAAAAAACAATACGGTGCGGTGTAGCAAATCAGTCAGGTTAACAGTTGATATTACCGGCTTAGGCAACGATGCAAAAGAGCTAAAAGAGCCGGCTATGTCATTTAAAATTTGCAGTTGTTCTAAAAGTGTTTGCAACGATTTTTCCACACGTGCTTTATCAAAACTGTTTTGCTTCATCAGTTGTTCCAGATGTTGCAGCGTAAGTTTCATTGGGGTGAGTGGATTTTTAATTTCGTGCGCTACCTGTTGAGCTATTTCACGCCAGGCGTTTTCTTTTTGGGTTCGGGCCAATTCATTCCGGCTAATCGTAAGATTATTTATCATTTTATTGTACTCGGTAACCAACATACCTATTTCGTCATTGTTTTTCCATTCAATGGGTTTATTCTCCGTTAACTTTGTTTCGTTTAGCCGATTGGCAATAAGCCGCAATGGAGATGTAATTTTTTTTATAGCTGATTCCGCTACGAACGAAAACAAAATAAATACTACTGCAAATGTTACCAAAATATTAGTAATCAGATTTACTTTCAGCGCATCTGTAGAAGATTCAAAAAAAGGAAGTTCTAAAACACCACTCAATACATGCTGCGTATTATAAATGGCAAAATAGCGGCTGTTGTACTCTAATGCTCCAATATTATTTTTTAACACTAAAGAGTTATGCTGCTGCGCCACCATATCTTCCCAAGCCTTCCGGTTAAGTAAGGGCATTACCAGTTGATTTTCAAAAATAGAAGGTTGATTCGTTCCTAAAAGATGCCCCGAGGCATCGTAAAAATTGATATCCATCTCAGCAGAAGATATTATCAGCTTTAATTTTCTTTCTGTTCCGTTCATTTGTTTCAAGCTGTCAGTATCCAAAAATGAAGATAAGCGTTCCGTTAAGTGGATACCCTTGTTGCTCATTTCTTTTTCTTGCTCGGCCTCATTGGATTGAGTAAGCATTCGCAAGCTAATCGCGCTTACTGCTAAGAGCGGCAAAATAAAAAAAAGATAAGCTAAAAATTGAATTCGGGTGGAGTAATCCATCGAGCGTTGGCGAAAACCGGCTCGCAACAAGCTTGCTAAAAAAAACAAGAATGAAAGAGCAATACCCATTACAAAAATAAATGAGAAATTGGCTGCGATACTAAAAATAGTTGCTTGTCGTGCCGCCACTACCACTCTTCTTCCTGTTTCATCTTCAGCCGCTACCAACCAGAAATTATTGACTATTTTACCTTTATTGTAAAGATCTTTGTCAAGCAGAAGATTCTGATCAACCTCGTGTTTAAAATTCATTTCACCGAACTGATCGAGTAACGAAGACTGATTATAAAAAGCATAACTAAAATCGTTATTCCGTATAGATCGAACCAAGCGGTTATCTAAAGTTAATTCAGGATATACCCGATCAGAAAACACCCTAACCAGCGACAAGTGAATTAAAACAAAACCCTGAGATTTCTCTTTTCTTTTAATTGGAATCGCAGCCACATAATGTCTTACATCTGCCGCATTTCTTCGCTGAAGAAGATATACCCCTTCATAATTTGTTTTTACAGACTGCCTTTCAATTCTCTTTATGGCTGTAGAAAAATCATCAGGCTGGTTACTCTCCACCGGCAAACCATCTGCATAAAATAAATAAATTGCTACTTTATAACGGTCAAGATATTCATTAGATAATATGGAGTTAATTCGTTGCTTTTCCTGATTTACCAGAGAAGAATTATTTTTTTGAAAAATAACTGTTGATGTATTTGCTATTCGCGGTATAGATTGTGCGATCAGATACTCAGCCAATATATCATTGGCGATCAATTCATTGGCGGCCCGAAACATAGATTTACATTTTTTTTCTTCCGCAAACTGGTGTGTAGCCCAGGCCGACTGAGCTGCGTAACAAGAAATAATAATCAGTACCGGAAAAAGTGTCTTGTATTCAATCTTATATAGGAGATCAATCGTAGGAGAGAAAAATAAAAATAAAAATAAAATAGTACCTACCCAAAAAGTTGGCCAGTAATGCAATTCAGAAAAAATGAAATAAACCAAAAAAAGGAGAGCTCCTAAAAAAAGAACCATTAAAAATTGCACACTGTCGGCACCCGATTTAATCAAACGAAGAAAGGTAACGACCACAAAAAAAGAACTTAAGCATCCCAATAAAAAAGCCAGCATTACCAGAACACGTAATATACCAAATGGGGCAGCCGAAGTAATATCGAACGAAAGCGCTGAATCATGAAAAATTGCTTCCACAAAAAGATTAGGGAAAAGAAAAGCAAAGTAAGAAGCTGCCATTAAACCAGTAAATGCAATATTTCTTTTTATTGGTTCTAATCTTTGAGTGGCCAAAAAAATAATGGGATGTATGTTAAAAAAAAGATAACCGCAAGCGATCGTAACAATCAAAGCATTCAATAAAAAATCGCCAGCGGAGGCATTGAATGACGAAGAGGCAAAATAGCGCGGATTAAAAAAGTCTGACTTAATCCATCGGGCCGGATAAGAAAACGATACCATAGAAATCCGCAGCAATACAAGTGCTTCAGAAATAAATAAAAAATTCAATAGATATTTTTTCCGGTAATGAAGCTGTCTAGAAATCCGGTAAATCAGTAATAGAAAAAAGAAAATGGAACCGGCCGCCAATCCGATGGAAACATCATTTTCAGGGTATAAATCATTTGTTATTCGTAAGCCAAACTGTACACCCTCTACCTGTATAGGTAAAAAATTATGATCTGGTATGGGCAATATTTCGGCCGTGCCCGATGGAAATATATCGGTGTTCCACTCAGCCGTTAAATACCTGTTTTCGAGTGCATATCCTTTCTTTAAAATTAAAACCCCAACTAAAAAAATGTTTGGTTTCCATTCCTTCTTATAAAGGATAAAATCAGAAGTGGGTGTGTGTCTAAATTTCCATTCAAAAGGTTCCCGCATATCGGCCGTCTGAATAACTACATTGGTTTGACTCCATTTTTTTATAGAATCATTTTCGATAAGAAAAAAAGGATATTTTAATGAAGACCAAAGAAACGCGGAATCGTGCTTAATGCGGTCAGCTTCCTGTTTCAATTTTTTTGTTTCTTGGTTAAGCAGAAACGCTACTTGCCGATGAAGGGAAGAGGCTGAAAAACGGTGCTGTACGTGGCTATTCCATACAATAGCTGTCATTAAAAAAAATAAAGAAATAAAAAAGAGGGCAACGTTTTTCAACATGTAGTAAACGTAATTTTAATGAGCCCCGGCTATTCGTGGTTTTGCAACCCGCCAAACCAGTATAGAAATAATATGCGCGAATACCGAAAACTGAAAGGTATAAAAAGTACCGAAGCGATAATAATAGAGATAATGTAAACCCATTCGGGGGGATCAAAAAAATAATATAACCCCAGTGATACCCCTAAGAATAAGGCGGTAGTAAAAGCATAACTCACATACAAGGCGCCAAAATAAAAACCGGGTTCCGGCTCAAAGGTAATTCCACATTTTTTGCATGAAGCATTCATCTCCCCCATACGAATAATATTAAATAGGGAATGTTTAAATATAGACCCCTGGCGACAGCGGGGGCATTTACCCAGCCCAATGGCCATCAAAAGATTTGTTCGCATTTCGTTTGCTGGTACGGTACCAAAAAAAGGCTATCACACTAATAAATAAATACGGGGCTACAAACAAATAAAGGATACCAAAGTTAATACCACTGGCAATACCAATATTTCCGTTACTAATATTGTTTTCTAAGGTAGCCTTACACATCGCACACTGTGCCGAAGCCAACAGAGAATGGCCCACTAAAATAAGGAGTGTTATAATAATCTTTTTCATTTATAATAGGGGTTGATCATCACGTATACCAACACACCGGTTATGGCCACATAAAGCCATAACGGAAAAGTAAATTTAGCCAATCGTTTATGCCTTTCAAAATTACCAGACAGCCCTCTGGAAAACGTAATCAAAACCAGCGGTATAACAACCACAGAAAGAATTATATGGGTAATTAAAATAAAATAATAAACAAATTTTAATATCCCCGCGCCTCCATAATGGGTTTCATCTGAGGTGATATGGTAAAGAATATACAATACCAAAAACAAGCCCGACAACCCCAGGCAAATTTTATTCAGTCTTTCGTGGCGCGCCCGGTTTCCTTTTTTAATAGAAAGAACTGAGATAATAAGCAACACAGCCGTAAGCCCGTTAATTGATGCATAAATAGGCGGTAGAAAAGAAAAATCATATCCACTAATTTTTACCCGGAACATAAGGGCCACCGTTAGCGGTATGGCAATAGATAAAAAAATAATCAGGCGTTGATTAGGTTCCGATTTTTTCATGTCAATATTTTTTCATCAGTATAGTTAATTCTATTTTCAAGCGGTCCAGATCATCGCGGTGAGTAAGAGAATAGTAACCCCTAATTCGTTTTTGATTGTCGACCAGTACGGCTGTCCAGGGTTTTTTTAAAAATAAAATACAGTTTTTTATTGTTTCAGGATGAGGCATCTCTCTTAAAAAAATAACTTGCCAATCCGTATCGCCCACATCATCTTTTAGATGAAATATCTCATTCTCGTTATCTCCTACAAATAGGTTAGCCCGTTGCAGCTTCCTTCCTTTAAATAGGGAATCGGGCAAAAAATATTGCCCCCGTTCATTGTGGGGTGTGCACCGAAGAGAATCGGGCACCCCGCTTTCATACTGAATGGGAATATCAAATTCACTTCGTCCGAAAAATTTTAAAAAGAAGAAAATTAAAATAGGGAATAACAGAGCCAAAAAAAGGTAAACTGATTTTTTTTTCATAAAAATAATTAAGAGAGACTCGTGGCTCGTGTCGGTGTATTAAAATTTACCTGAATTTGTTTACTTGTTAGCCTCAAAAATAGGAAAAAGGACTTAGTGAAATGTATTGAAAACAGGTCTGTATTAAAATTTTATCTGGATATGATCGCCTCTTTGTAAAAATTGTTTCCGGGTTTTTTCGGGCACCAAATCACCACCGGTGGACCAGGCCAGGTGGGTTACTTTAGAAGGATCTATTTTATTTTGCAAGAGATAATCGGAAGCAAGAACTTGCTCTGGCCCAATTAATCCGGCCGTGGCTGAAGGTTCTATAAATATTTGTTCGGTGTCATTCAATTCTTTCAGCAATTGAAATAACATACTGTCTTCTATGGTATAAATACCGCTGACCAGTTTTTTAATTATTTCGCTGGCAAAGGCCGATGGTCGCCCTACTGCCAGTCCATCGGCTTCGGTTAAATTATCCAGGCCGATATCATGTACTGAAATTTTTTCCTTCAAGCCTGTGATAAGGCCCGTAAGCACCGCAGGCGAATGGGTCGGCTCAACAAAAAATGAATGTACCGCATCGCCATAAATCATTTTCAATCCAAACATCACCCCGCCCGGAGAGCCCCCCACCCCACAGGGTGAATAAACAAATAGCGGATGTTCTTCATCAATTTTAATTTTTAATTGACTTAATTGTTTCTGCACCTCAAAGGCTGCCAAACTATATCCTAAAAATAACCGGCTGCTGTTTTCATCATCCACAAAATAACCCAGTGGGTTGCGGGTGGTTTCCTTTCGGCCTTTGGCAATAGCCACTCCAAAATCACCCTCTTCTTCAATAACGTGAGCCCCGTTTTTTCGCAAAAGATTTTTTTTCCACTCTTTGGCATCATGACTCATATATACATTTACCCGGAATCCTAATTTGGCGCTAATAATACCAATGCTTAAACCCAGATTGCCGGTGGACCCTACCCCGATGGTGTATTGCGAAAACAATGCTTTAATTTCAGGATAAGAAAAATCGGCTGTTTCATTTTCTTGAATAAATCCTTTTGATACCGCTACCTGATGGGCAAACTGAAGTACTTCAAAAAAACCGCCTCTTGCTTTGATCGATCCGGCCACCGGCAGCGCATGATCGCACTTTAAAAAAAAGCGACCGGAAGTTTTGTGTGTGCCTCCGCTTCGCAGGTTACTAAACTTATCCAATGTGCGGAGTGGAGAAAAAATATGACCGTGAGTAGCGGCTGTGTCAGGGAAAATTTTGGCAATGTACGAAGCGTATTGATCCATAAAAGCCTGTCCTTTTTCCATATCGGCTTTCCCGAGAGGCAATGGAAAAGAATCGCTTACTCGTTTTTTGTCCGGGTTCAGCCATAAAACAGGTTGTGCTTTTATTACCGGCCTCAACGCTGGATATTTTTCAATCCATTCATTCGGGTTAGTTAATATCGGCATGCCTCCGTTATTTGTGTTTCTGCGGAACATAGCTTCCGGCCGGAGTTTTAAACGCTACCGATAATCGGTTCCATCCGTTAATCGCTACAATAGCCATGGTCAGAGCCATTAATTCTTTTTCGTCAAACTGATTTCTTACTTCCTGATAAAGTGAGTTGGACACATCGTTTTCTGAAATCAGCGTAAGCGCTTCAGTCCAAGCTAAGGCAGCGCGTTCTTTTTCAGAATAAAAAGGAACCTCGCGCCAGGCCGATACCAAGTAAAGCCGTTGTTCGGTTACACCGGACGCCCGCGCATCTTTCGCGTGCATATCCATGCAATACGCACAGCCATTAATTTGAGAAGCCCTAAACTTTACCAATTCAAAAATCGTGGGCGATAACCCGGAGAGGTGTACATATTTTTCTATTTCCAGCATTCCATGAATGGCATCCGGAGCATCTTTTGAATAATTGAATCGTTGCTTTTCCATATTGATATTTTATTGATATTCAAACTCAACTGTTTTTTTTATTATACTTTTCAATTTCTTCCATCGCCAATGTACCGTGTGCATAAGCGGCTCCGGCCCGCATCTCAGCGGCAATCCATATTGCTTCCATAATTTGTTCTTGAGTGGCTCCTTTTCGGAGCGCCAAAGGAGTATGCGAGCGAATGCAGTATGGGCATTGCGTAACATGTGCAACGGCTACGGCAATAAGTTGTTTGGTTTTTTCATCAAGGGCTCCGGCTTCAAATACCGTTTTGCTGAAGGTGCGCCAGGCTTCTATATTTTTAGGTGCTAAGGCTGCTTTTTTTTCTGCCAACTCGCGTGTGGCTTGGGGGTAGAGGTTATTATTTTCCATAATCAATTTTTAGCATTCCAGTTTTTCAGAGAACAACTCTTGTTAATAAAAAAATCCCGGTGATTAAAATTTTTTAATTGTGGGTATCGATTCATTTAAGGGTATCTCCGGCCGGGCTATCACTCAATAAATTATTAAGGTAATCTGAAGAAATTGTTTGTTGCAAAGCCTCCTGCACTCCTTCCCCATTCCGTAATTTCCCCGCTATATTTTTCATGGCATAAATAGCATTTTTAAAAAAACCGGAAGCCAAACTTACCCGAGACACACCCAAGCTTTTTAAACTATTGAAATCGGGTATGCCGGGTGCAAGTGTAATATTTATGGGAAGCCCGGTTTCCTTACTAATGGCTTCAATGTGTTCTTTATTTTTTATAAAAATAGGATATAATCCATCGGCACCGGCCTCTTTGTATGCATAGCCCCGTTGTAGAACTTCGGTTCGTTTTTCCTCTTCACTTAAATGATTGCCTTTTATGTACACGTCTATTCGGGCGTTAAGAAAAAGAGAGGAACCCGATTGTCGGGCTGTTTCTTTAATAATCTTAATCTTCTCACATTGTTCTTTTATAGAAATCATTTCGGTAGTGCCCGGCTTGCTGTCTTCATAGTTGATTCCGGCTATTCCGGTATCAATCAGTTGGCCGATATTTTCTTTTAAAACAGAATGGTTTGCGGCATAGGCTCTCTCCACATCGGCCGATACGGGAACCTTAACACTTTGGGTAATCCGTTTTAAGATGTGCAACAATTCGTTGAAGGGAAGTTTTTCGCCATCCCGGTATCCGTTGCTCAACGACATGGCCGAGCTGGAGGTGGCCACTGCCGGATAGCCCATATTTTCTAACAGGGCTGCTCCTAACGGATCCCAAATATTGGGTAAGATCAACAAGTTGCCGGCATCATGCAGTTGATGAAATATTCTTTCATTCTTGGCTTGAAACTGTGAGATAGGAGTCATTTGTGAAGGAAAGATAATGAGGGAAAAAATAATTACTCAAACATCTTACGCAAAAGGATAATGCAGGTGAAAAATGGTAAGCGGATATAATCTCTATCTTGAGATGCAAACGCCAATCCAAACCACTACTCCGCTACTTTAATAACCTTTACCGGGCAAGCTTTGGCTGCACGAATACAAAATTCTGATTCTGCTTCGCCAACCTTCACGATATAAAACCCTTTTCGCTCGCGGGCATGAAGCAACACTGCCTTGCCGTCTTTTTTAGACATAGCAAACCGCTGCGGTGCATGCTCCCGGCAATAATTACACCCAATGCATTTATCGCGCTGAAGAGTGATCGTTGTCATTCCGCGGTACTCACTAACTTATACAGTTTATCACTTTTGCGGATGGGGGTATCAAGCTTAACAGAACATAGATCTCCTTTTATCGCTTCTGTTACCGGGCCGGTGGCCGTGTGCAGTTCATCAACCGTAGTTTCTATTGCCCCCGTGGTGTGGCCGGTAATGAGAATGCGATCGCCTACTTTAAGAGTATGAGTTTCAATATAAAATTCAGCCACCCCCAGTTTACTGAAGTACTTACTGCCTTTGCCTAAATATATTTTTTTAAGTTTAGCTTTAGAGCCGTGGGTGTTCGTCCACTCGCCTAACTTTTGCCCTAAGTAATACCCCGACCAAAAGCCGCGATTATACACATTCTCCATTTTTTCTTTCCAGGCTTTAGCTTTCTCCGGTGTGTACGTGCCATTAAAAAAGGCATCGGTTGCTTCGCGGTAACATTGTGTAACAGTCTTTACATATTCAGGTCCTTTCCCCCGCCCTTCAATTTTTAAAACATGAACGCCCGCATCCAACACCTGATCTATAAAATCTATTGTGCAGAGGTCTTGTGCCGACATAATGTATTCGTTTTCAATCGCTAATTCATGTCCTTCTTCCCGGTCTGTAACTTGGTACGTTCTGCGGCAATTCTGAATGCAAGCACCCCGGTTGGCGGAAGCATTATGAGTGTGTAAACTCAGGTAGCATTTTCCGGAAACCGCCATACATAATGCCCCGTGTACAAATAATTCAATTTCAATCAGCCGGCCTGATGGTCCTTTAATTTGCTCGGCTTTAATGGCATCGGTAATTTTTTTTACCTGCATTAGACTGAGTTCGCGGGCAAGCACTATGGTATCGGCAAAGAGTGCATAAAATTTTACTGTTTCAATATTGGTAACATTTACTTGCGTGGAAATATGTACTTCCATATTTACCGAACGGGCATACGCAATCACGGCCTGATCGGCCGCAATGATGGCAGTAATACCAGCCTCCTTAGCTGCATTCACTATGGTTTTTATCAGCGATAGATCGTGGTCGTAAACAATTGTGTTCAACGTAATGTAAGAACGAAGATGATGTTCTTTACAGATACGGGCTACCTCGGGAACATCTTCCAGTGAAAAATTCATGGTAGCACGGGCACGCATATTCAGTTGCTCCACACCAAAATAAACTGAGTGTGCCCCTCCTTGTATGGCAGCCATTAGCGAATCGAAGCCTCCGGCTGGAGCCATTATTTCTACCTTATTTTTCATGACTTGGGCAAAGGTAAAGTTTACTCCCGACAATATTACCCTGCAACGGTATGGCTGGAATTTTTCTTTAAATGCCCTGATGATTTCGATCCAGAGGCTACTGGAATAGGTGCTCAGATCATTACTTCACAATTAATTGCATCATGCCTTCTTAGTTGCCGTGCGCAATAAAATTCCGGCCATGGTAAAAAAACAAAGAGTGCCAAAAACCATATATCCGGTTTCGCCCATAACCGCTGACAGAGCATGTTCTAAACTGATTTTTTGTAAGGCTTCAAAATAAAATACAGATAATACAGCTACGACTACTCCTGAAATAGCCCCGCCTGCTATAAGCCCCGTGGCAAATAAATTTCCACGACTAAGGTCGTCTTCATCTTTCTTTTCATTTTTTCTTTCGGCCCGCCAGTCAACCAATCCTTTCAATGCGCCTCCGATAAAAATAGGCAATGTAGTAGCCAAGGGTAAATAAAGGCCTATAGCAAAAGCCAATGCTTTAATCCCACAAAGCTCAATCATTACCGCTATAAAAACACCTACCATAACATATTGCCAATCCAGATTAAAAGATAAAATTCCCTTCGTTAAGGTAGCCATCAGGGTAGCTTGCGGAGCCGGGTATTTGGTGCTGCCAATGGCATGGGTAAAACCCTGGGCTATCAAATCTTGCGTAGGCGTATCTAAAATTTTAATAATCACACCTATTGCTACAGAAGAAACTAATGCCCCAATAAAGAGAGCAATCTGCTGATATTTTGGTGTGGCGCCAATTAAGAAACCGGTTTTTAAATCTTGCGAGGTGCCTCCGGCATTGGCTGCTGCAATGCAAATAATTCCGCCTACCACCAGCGCCATCGGCTCATACACGCGCCCGCTCCATCCTACCGATGTAAAAATTAAACACGTTCCCATCAAAGTAGCGATTGTCATCCCGCTAATAGGGCTGTTGCTGGTACCGACCAGGCCTACAATACGGCTGGCCACCGTAACAAAGAAAAAGCCAAATAAGATTACTAAAATACCCAGCAATAATTTCTGGATAAAACTATCGCCCGGAATTTTGGGGAGAATAGAAATAATTAATACCAACAGCAAACTCCCAATGATCACTACTTTAAACGATAAGTCACGCTCGGTACGGGCAACTCCGGCCTGTCCTTTATTTTTTAGAGAGCCCATACTTTCGCGAAACGAACTGACAATGGTGGGAATGGTTTTAACTAATGTAATAAACCCACCGGCTGCCACTGCCCCGGCACCAATCTGCCGGATGTAGGCAAAGTATAATGCCGTAGCGGGGTTAGCAAATGTTTTCGTTACCGGATCCCAGTTGCCTCGTCCTCCGGCTGTTGAAATATCTTTCAGATACCCAAGCGTAATAAGTTGCTGGGCCACCTGCTCAAACGGCACCAACGTAGCCAGCAACGGAATGATTGCCCACCAAGCCAATACTGAGCCGGCCACCAACACGCCCGAAATTTTTGGCCCGATGATATAGCCTACACCTAAGTATTCGGGAGTAATCTCCCCATTAATCGTTGCCGATGGCCAGAATTTATTTACTTGTTTTGTTACAAAAGCAGGTGTCTCTGCTATAACATGAAAAACTTTTTGCAGCATGGCATACGCAAACGCCACCCCCATCCCTATAAATGCTGTCTGTGCAAACACCCCGCCTTTCTCGCCTGCCTGCAAAACCGATGCACAGGCCGTGCCTTCCGGGTAAGGGAGTACCCCGTGTTCTTTTACAATGAGCGACCTGCGAAGAGGAATCATCATCATGGTGCCGAGCATGCCCCCCAAGGCTGCCAAAGAAAAAATGGTGAAATAATTAAAGTATTCCGCACTATTAATGTTGCCATTCTCATCAGCCGAGAGAAATAAAAAACCCGGCAAGGTAAAAGCTACCCCGGCTGCTATAGATTCTCCGGCCGAGCCGGTAGTCTGAATGATATTGTTTTCTAAAATCGTAGTCTTGAAAAGTTTTCTTCCTAACGTGATGGCAATAACCGCAATGGGTATGGATGCGGTTACCGTTAGCCCGGCCTTGATAGCGAGATAGGTCGTAGAGCAACCAAACACAATCCCAAAAAAACATCCCAATAAAATAGATTTTAGGGTAAGCTCAGCCATGTTCTGTTCGGCAGAGATATAGGGTTTAAATGGATTTGACATAGCTGAAATAAATTTTTTAAATTCTGTTTTTTAAACTCGAGAAGGTCTTGAATAAACTAAATGATGCACCATCAATAGAATAGTTCCTGCCACTCCAATGCCTGTTAAAATATACCACATCATCGCTGGATTGGTGCTCATAAAATTCAGCCGAAGCCAATCTGATAAATAGCCGGCCGGCAACGAACCCAGTGCCACCGGTAAAAAAGCAAAGCCCATAAATGTGCCCACTTGATGCTTAGGCGCGAGTGAGCTTACATAATCATAAAACCGTGGTGTTTGTGTTGCATCTGCCAATCCAAAAAGCAAAACACCAACCACTACAAACAATACCGTGCCCATGGCTCCCACAATAAACCACGCTACCGTTGCAATTATAAAACCGGCTACTAAAGGGTAGATCGGTTTTACATTCTTAAGCAACGCACCCATTGGCACTGTTAAAATAATGACGGCCAGCGCATCGAGCGATTCTAATTTCTCGAATTCTGTAAATTGTAAAACATCGGTGGCATATAAGGGCAGTAAATAAAAAATTTGCCAAAACAACAGCCAAAAAATCCCGAAGATGAAAAGCAAGCTGATGAATTTAAAATTTTTAAATACCAGCACCATGTCTTGAAAAACCTTTACGAGGGTGCGTTTTTTTTCATCGCTGCTATCTATTTCTTTATAAAATAAAAACGTTCCAATAAAAAGGAAAAATGAAGTGATGGCAGACATGATCAGCACATATTCTACTCCCCAGTCGGTGCGGATGGTAAGCGCCACAATGGGGCCTAGTGCACCTCCTGTATTTACTAAAGTGTAGTAGATTGAAAAGCCGAGCGGCCTTGCTTCTGCAGTAGATGTTTTTGCCACGGTACCAACAATGCAAGGTTTGATCAGCGAGCCGCCAATGGCCGTAATCACGATAGCGATAATCATGTAGTTGCGAACTCCGATAACATGGGTAATCGATGCGCCCCATTCTAAACCTGCCACGCCAATGCTGAAATAACCAACCGCAAAGATGGCAAAGCAAGTCATCAATGTTTTTTTAAAACCATAACGGTCTACAAACACTCCGGCAATAATCGGTAATGAAAAAATAAGTGTTGTAAACCAACCTGTTAACGTCCCGGCTTCATCATTGAGGCCTACCTTCTTGGCAAGATAGAAAACGAGCACTGCCTTGGTGGCATAAAAGGCTAAGCGCTCAAAAAGCTCAAGTGTGTTGGCAATCCAAAAAGTGGAGGTAAACCCTTCGCGGATTTCAGTGAAACGCTGCTGCAAAGTCATTCGGTCTTAACTATTCGGTTTAAAGTAACAACCGACAAAGTAGAGGGATTAATTGATTAAAGCAATTGGATTTTACTCCTGCTCCACACTCCACTTTTCGGGCGACCGCCACAAAGACGAGAGCAACAGTTCGCGCATAAACAAAAATTCTTTCGGAAGTTTATCGTACATCCGGCCAAACAATTCGGCATGGGCTAACAACTCGGCCTTCCATTCTTCCCGGTCTATCAACATCAGTTGATCAAACTGGTGCCGGGAAAAATTCAGTCCGGTCCAGTCAATATCTTCATAGTGGGGCATCCAGCCAATGGGGCTTTCTACGGCATTCGATTTACCTCGCACTTTTTGCACCACCCACTTCAGCACCCGCATATTATCGCCAAAACCGGGCCAGGCAAAATTTCCTTTTTCATCTTTGCGAAACCAGTTCACTCCAAAAATTCGTGGCGGATTAGGTATATCACGGCCAAACTGCAGCCAATGATTAAAATAATCGCCCATGTGGTATCCACAAAATGGCAACATGGCAAACGGATCGCGCCTTACTTTGCCTAGTTCACCAAAAGCGGCAGCGGTTGTTTCTGAGCCCATTGTGGCTGCGAGGTAAACACCAAAATTCCAGTTGTGTGCTTGATATATAAGGGGTATGGTATTGCTTCTGCGCCCACCAAAAATAAATGCACTGATTGGCACGCCATTCGGGTTTTCCCAGTCGTTATCAATACTAGGGCACTGCGAAGCCGGTGCTGTAAACCGGGCATTAGGATGGGCGGCCGGTTTGCCTGAGGCCGGATCATATTTTTGTCCACGCCAGTCGGTTAAGTTTTTTGGAATTTCTTTGCTCATTCCCTCCCACCACACATCGCCCTCTTCAGTAACGGCCACATTGGTGAAGATGGTATTCTTCGCAATGGTTTTCATGGCATTGGGGTTGCTCTTTACGTTGGTGCCGGGGGCTACCCCAAAATAACCGGCTTCCGGGTTAATGGCATACAGCCTGCCATCTTTGCCGGGCTTAATCCAGGCAATGTCATCTCCTACCGTAGTTACTTTCCATCCCTCAATTTCTTTGGGTGGGATGAGCATGGCAAAATTGGTTTTACCGCAGGCGCTGGGAAAAGCCGCAGCAATGTATGTCTTTTCATGATCGGGGTTTTCCACTCCGAGAATAAGCATGTGTTCGGCCAACCAGCCTTCCTCTTGTGCCATGGCTGAAGCTATGCGCAAGGCAAAACATTTTTTACCGAGTAAGGCATTTCCGCCATAGCCCGAGCCATAAGAAACGATGGATCGTTCTTCCGGATAATGAACAATATATTTGGTAGTAGGGTTGCACGGCCATTTTACATCATTCTGCCCTTGTGCTAAAGGTGCGCCCAGGGTGTGTAACGCTTTTACATATTCGCCTTCGTTGCCTAACTGATGAATTACTTTTTGACCTACGCGGGTCATCAAATGCATATTGACTACCACGTACTCGGAGTCGGTAATCTCAATTCCTATCTGCGAAATATCGGAGCCAAGCGGCCCCATACAAAAAGGAATTACATACATCGTTCGCCCTCTCATACAACCTTCCAGCAATTTGCTTAAGGTTTGTTTCATTTCACGCGGGTCCACCCAGTTGTTGGTAGGGCCGGCATCATCTTTAGTGCGGCTGCAGATAAACGTACGGTCTTCTACACGGGCCACATCGCTGGGGTCTGAAAAACAAGCAAAGCTATTGGGGCGCTTCTCTTCGTGCAGACGGATAAACGTACCTTTTTCCACCAATCTGTTGCATAACTCATCATATTCTTTTTTAGTACCATCGCACCAACGAACATGCTCGGGCTGACACTGAGCGGCAATCTGTTGAACCCATTTTTTTAGTTCGGCATGGCCGACCGGATAGGTAGAAGAATGATTTTTTATAGCAACCATGGTGATTTGTTTAGGTTGCAAAGATAAAAAAAAGAAGGCTCTGCAAACATTTCAAACGATTGCAATATTTATAAGCTCAATAATTCTTTTATATTGACCGCACAGGCTTTCACGCTTTCCAGAGAGGAAACCGGATATGTTTCTTGTTCTACGTAAAAATGTTTTAGTCCGGCTTCATTGGCTTTGGCAAAAATAGTTTTGAAATCTATCGTACCGGTGCCTACATCGGCATTCAATTTCCGATCTTCTTTTCGCATATCTTTTACATGCCATTGCTCAAATCGCCCGGGGTTTTCGGCTATAAGTTTAAGCGGATCATGGTTGGCATACACTACCCAGTAAATGTCCATTTCCAAACTTACCAACTTAGGGTCTAGTTCCTTGAGCATAACCTGATAGGGAATTTGGTTTTCTACCGGCTCAAACTCAAAGGCATGGTTATGGTAGCCCATCCGCACACCATATCGTTGGCATACCTCTGCATTCTTATTGATCTCTTCGCAGGTTTTTTTTAAGCGATCCAGCGTATCATATTTTTCTTTGGGCATCCAGGGCACTACTACGTATTCGTGCCCCAGGGTTTTAGCATCGGCCACCACTTGCTCCCATTTTCCAAACAGATCGGTGCCATAGTGCCCGCTGGATAGCTTCATTCCTAAGTCGTTGGTCATTTTATACATATCGGCCACCGGCTTACCAAAAAGTTTTCCGTTACTATAACCAAACGCTTCCAGTTCTTTGTAGCCAAAACCGGCCACTTTTTTCAATACTCCTTCCGTGTCGTTACCAATTATATCGCGCAACGAATAAAGTTGCAGTCCCAACTTCTTCCTGGGCTCAATGAATGAAAATGAGGGTAATGAAAAGGCGGCTGCCGCAACAGCTCCGGATTGGATAAATTTTCTTCGGTTCATGGAAGTTTTGTTTGAGTACTAAAGATAGAACCGTTCCTTTTCAAAACAAAAAATATAAGCCAGGCAAATGCCCATCATGCATTTAGATGACAGCTATCTGCGGCTCGCACTTTACCGGGAAATTGACCGAGTTAGCAATAAAGCAAAATCGGTGAGCCTCTTGATGAAGTAATTCTGCCTGCTTCCGGTCGCCCGCACTAATGGTTACGTGGGGGCGTAGCACCACTTCTGTAAATTTTCCATTACCCTCTTTTCCTTCCATCATAATGCCGGTGGGGTTGTCTTCGTATTTTTCTACAATAATGTGGTTAACAGAACAGAGGTGTAAGAACCAAAGCATGTGGCAGGAAGAAATAATCCCCACCAATAAATCTTCCGGGTTGTAGCATGAAGGGTCTCCACGGAAAGAAGGGTCTGAAGAACCGGGCAAATCGGGTTTGCCTACCGCGCTGTAAACGTAATGGCGCGAATAGGATGTGTAGCTTTTGGTACCTTGCCCCAAATTCCCAGTCCAGGTCAGTTTAAGTGTGTAGCGATGTTCTTTCATAACTTTATTTCATTTTAGCATTTAACCCAAATCATGCAATAGAAAATCGATTGGCATGATTGACGAATGAAAATCAAC
>JAFDYY010000022.1 GCA_018267195.1 Bacteroidota bacterium
ATGATTGACGAATGAAAATCAACAACCCATGAAGATAAAATACCCCATGGTGATTCTCATTGTCAAGGTTGAACCTTATCCATACAAACTGACCATGACTACCGCTGAATTAAAAGCCTCTCTTAAGGTAAGCCGTCCTCCGGAAAACATAAGTCCGCTTTTGAAAGCCCTCTGGTATGATGCAAAAGGTGAATGGACACATGCCCACACTTTAGCGCAGGAGGTGAATACTAAAGACGGCTCATGGGTGCATGCTTACCTGCACCGGAAAGAAGGCGACAAAGCCAATGCACAATACTGGTATAGCCGGGCCGGTAAAAATTTTCCAAGAATAAGTTTAGCGGATGAGTGGGATGAAATTGTTTGCGAATTGATTTCCACAAATCAATAGCGGAGCAATTCTTCGATTTTAATTTTCAATCTCCCTTTCGGTAAAAAATTATTTTCTAAGGTGGATGCAAATGGAATGGGCGTATCCAGACTGGCCACGCGCATCACGGGCGCATCCAGGTACTGAAAACAATTTTCGTTTATCCAAGCAGCAATCTCTGCCCCTATTCCACCGGTGAGGGTATCTTCATGTAAAATTAAAACGCGGTTTGTTTTCTTCACCGTCTGCTCTACGGCATCCTTATCCCACGGAAGAAGCGTGCGCAAGTCCAGCAAATCGGCCTTTACTTCAGGCATCGAAGCTAAAATTTCTTTTGCCCAATGTACCCCCATACCATAAGTAATAATCGAAAAATCATCTCCTTCGCTAATCCATTTTGCTTTACCGATTTCTACTGTGTAGTAATCGTCAAAGATTTTTTCTTTTATCGAGCGGTATAAAAGTTTGTGTTCAAAATACAAATACGGGTTGGGGTCTTCCAGCGCTGCGCACAGCAGGCCTTTCGCATCGTACGGATTAGAGGGGTACACTATCTTCAGCCCGGGCGTATGAAAAAACCAGGCTTCATTGCTTTGCGAGTGGAACGGCCCGGCAGCTGTGCCGGCTCCTGTAGGCATGCGCACCACCACATCGGCTGGCTGGTCCCAGCGCCAATGTGTCTTTGCCAGGTTATTCACAATTTGATTAAACCCTTCCGTTACAAAATCGGCAAACTGCATTTCTACCATGGCCTTCATTCCTTTAATGGAGAGGCCGAGCGATGCGCCAACAATTGCGGCTTCGCAAAGCGGGGTATTCCGCACACGCTCTTTACCAAATTGTTTTACAAACCCCTCAGTAATCTTAAACACACCTCCATAGTCGGCAATGTCTTGCCCCATCAATACGAGATGAGGATGTTTTTCCATGCTTTGGCGAAGCCCATCACTAATGGCATCAATAAATCGTTTTTCTGATACCTTTCCTTCAGAGGCAGGAGGAGTAACTACAATTTGAGGAAAGGGCGCATACACATCATTTAATTCATTTTCGGTATTTGCCGGTGGTAGGTTTTCTTCAAAGGCAATGGCCAATCCTTCTTCAATTTCTTTTTTTATTTTTTTGCGGAGCTTCTCAACTTCTTTCTGATCAATCACTTTTTCTTTCAAAAGATACTGCTCGTAGTTTTGGAGCGGATCTTTTTTTGCCCACGTTTCCATCAGTTCTTTAGGAACATACTTTGTGCCGCTCGCTTCTTCGTGCCCGCGCATGCGGAAGGTGAGGCACTCCAGCAAAATAGGACGAGGCTTTTGGCGAATGGCTTCGGCTAAATTCTTTACCGCATCGTAAACCTCCAGCACATTGTTGCCATCTACCTGCACTCCTTCTATTCCGTAGCCAATGGCTTTGTCAATAAACTGTTTGCAACGAAATTGTTCGCGGCTGGGGGTGGAGAGTCCGTAGCCATTGTTTTCAACAACAAAAATTACGGGCAGGTCCCACACGGCTGCCACATTTATCCCTTCATGAAAATCGCCTTCGCTGGTGCCTCCATCGCCATTAAAAACTACGGTAACCTTCCCTTCCTTTTTTAATTTAGATGCCAGCGCAATGCCATCCGCCACTCCGTTTTGTGGCCCTAAGTGCGAGATCATACCCACGATATGGTGTTCGTTCGTTCCGAAGTGAAAGGAGCGGTCGCGGCCTTTGGTGTAGCCGCTCATCGTGCCTTGCCATTGTGCAAACAATCGGGCAAACGGCATCTGCCGACCGGTAAAGACACCTAAATTGCGATGCATGGGCAAAATGTATTCGTCTTTCTCCAGCGCTGCGGTAATGCCCACCGCAATAGCTTCCTGCCCAATGCCGCTAAACCATTTACTGATTTTATTCTGGCGGAGCAGGATTAACATTTTCTCTTCTATCAACCGCGGACGAAGAAGCGATTCGTAAAGTTGTTTGAGTATTTCGTCAGAATATTTTTTGCGGGAGAACTTCATGGTAAGAAAAATAAAACGGTAAGTTAGAAAACTGTTTACAATTCATCGAATGTAAATAAAGTTCTTTGGCGCACGCTGATCCTCGCACGAAATACCTCCGGCTGCCCGAAGTGCAAAAATGAAATTTTGCTAAGCCGGTGTGTTGGCCTTCACTAACTCTGCATCGGGCTTGCTTTCATCGGTAAGTTTTACCTTGCCTCGTTCTGCGCGTGTAATGCGCGAGTAAAGCGAAATATCTTTATCCAATAAAAAACGGAAAAATAATTTTGTCCACGACTGATGCGATTGCAATGTGTCGTAAAAAACAGGAGCGCCCTTTTTCAGTTGAGGAAGTCTATTCCAGGGAATGGAAGGAAAATCATGATGTTCATTGTGGTAGCCCACATTAAAGGCTACAGTATTTAGCGGTCCATAATAGCTGTATGTTTCCTGTGTTTCACTGAGCGTGAGGTAGTGTTCCTGAATCCACCTTGCGCCCAGCGGGTGCAGGCCTACCGAAAAAAAGAAACTGATCAGCATGAAGAAAAAAGCTTTAGGTCCCCAAAGTATCCAGAGGGCAACATCAAAAGCTATTTGTATTATTATATTGGTTACGATCCACCCGTCAACCGGGCGAATTTCTTTTAAGCGAAACGTGCGGATCACTTGAAAAACAGGAAAGAATAAAAGCCAGATGGCTTTTCCTAAAAATGAATTTTTAAACAATTTCGCTTCCCAGTAGTCGGGCAGGTCGGCATCCAACTCATGTACTCCCTGAAACGAATGATGTTTGATGTGATACCGGGCAAACGACATGGCCGAAGGCATGATGTGCGGCAAGTTGGCCAGAATGGAGGCCAGATTGTTTAAGCTTTTATTTTTAAACAACAAGTGATGCGAACACTCGTGGATCATAACAAACAACGAATGATTGAAAAACGCCCCCACGCAATATGCTACCAGAAAAACTACCCACCAGGGGCTATCTTTTACTCCATACGATAACGCCACCATCCCCCCCACTAAACCCAAAATAGCAAAAATAGTGAGTGGGTTTTTGCCCATCAGTTTTTTTACATCGGGATGTTGTTTAAGGATTTGAAGTGTGCGCACCCGATGTGGTTCGGGTTGTTCCGAAAATCGAAAAGTAGTCTCTCTCATAGTCGGGTCAAGTTTGACAATAAATTATCGAAAGACAAAATTTTAGCTATATAGTTTCAAAAAACCCGAGTAATTTTGAGGATATGATTTTGTTTAATGAGTTTGTGTTGGAGAATGGCCTCCGGGTAATCGTACATGAAGATCATTCTGTGCCGGTAGCCGTTATGAACATTCTGTACGATGTAGGCTCGCGCGATGAGGATCCGGCCAAAACCGGATTTGCTCATTTGTTTGAACATCTTATGTTTGGCGGCTCCAGAAATATTCCCAGTTACGATGAGCCTCTGCAAATGGTTGGCGGTGAAAATAACGCATTCACCAATACCGACATCACCAATTACTACCTTACTGTGCCGGCAGCCAATATTGAAACAGGCTTTTGGCTGGAGAGCGACCGTATGCTCAGCCTTTCGTTTGACCCCCACGTGCTGGAAGTGCAACGCAAAGTAGTGATTGAAGAATTTAAACAACGCTACCTTAACCAACCCTATGGGGATGTATGGCTTAAACTACGGCCTTTAGCTTATGAAAAACATCCTTACCGGTGGGCTACCATTGGCAAAGAAATAACCCACATCGAACAGGCTACCATGGCCGATGTAGAAAATTTTTTCTTCCGGCATTATCGCCCTAACCACGCAGTGTTGGTGGTGGCCGGAAACGTGACTACCGACCAGATAAAAAAACTGGCCGAAAAATGGTTTGCTCCCATTCCTTCCGGAGAAAAAATAATGAGAAGCCTGACAGCCGAGCCCCTTCAGACTACGAAGCGCACGCTGCGTGTAGAGGCAAAAGTGCCGGCACCGGCCTTCTACAAAACTTACCACATGCCCGGTCGTTTCCATCATGATTATTACGCAGCCGATTTGCTTAGCGATATTATGAGCCGGGGAGAATCCAGCCGATTACACCAAAAATTGGTTAAAGAAAAAGAAGTCTTCACCGCAGTTTCTTCCTTTGTAATGGGCACATTAGACCCTGGTTTGCTGGTGATAAACGGGCGAACACAAGAAGGAGTTAGCCCCGAAGAGGCCGAAAAAGAAGTAGATGAAATTCTGCAAAACATAGTTAGAGATGGAGTGACTGAACGCGAATTGCAAAAGGTAAAAAACCAATCAGTTTCCACCTTGGTTTTTGGGGAAGTGGAAATACTAAACCGAGCGATGAATTTGGCCTTTGCTTCATTGAGTGGAAATACCGATTGGGTAAACCACGAAGCTGATTTTATTGAAAAAGTTTCTCCGCAAGATATTCACCGGGTTGCCAAAGAAATTCTTACCCCCCAAAACGCCAGTGTCATGTATTACCATGCTGCCCAATGAAACTCCGCGTAGGTCTTGGTTTTGATGTACACCCGCTGCAGGCCGGCCATGCTTTGTGGCTGGGTGGAATAAAATTGCCATCCGAAAAAGGGGCCGTGGGCCACAGCGATGCCGATGTGCTGATTCATGCCCTCTGCGATGCCCTGCTGGGCGCAGCCAACTTACGCGATATTGGTTTCCATTTTTCAAATAAAGATCCGCAGTGGAAAGGGAAGGACAGTAAACATTTTTTGAAAGAAGTCATGCGAATGCTCTCCGAAAAAGGCTGGCAGGTAGAAAATGTGGATTGTACCTTAACTTTAGAAAATCCAAAGATCAATCCGCACATTCCCGAAATGAAAAAAGTGTTGGCCCCATTAATGAACATCAGCGAAGAAGACATCTCTATTAAAGCCACCACCAACGAAAAACTTGGTTATGTGGGTCGCGAAGAAGGTGTAAACGCTCTGGCGGTGGCGTTGATTTTAAAAAAATAAACTTGATAAAAATTATAGAAACGAAAGATGGTTCGCATTCTTTGTTGAATGAAACACTGAATGAAACGTATCATTCTACTCATGGTGCCATTCAGGAATCGCTTCACATTTTTATCCAAAACGGCATTGCCTTCTTCGTCAATAAAAATAATGGTGAGGACGTAACTATTTTCGAAGTGGGGTTTGGCACGGGGTTGAATGCGCTGCTCGCGCTGAAGTTTGCAACGGAGAATAAAATTAAAATCAACTATCATTCGATCGAAACCTTCCCGATTGATGCCACGGTTGTTTGTCAACTCAATTATCCTGATTTGATTTCTTTTCCTGACTCAAAAGACTGGTTTCAAAAAATCCATTCAGGTGCTTGGGGAGAATCGGCAGCCATCAATGCGTTTTTTTCAATAAAAAAAACGAAGCAATCAATACACGAAATAAAATTACCTGTTGAAACTTTTGAAATCATTTTCTTCGATGCCTTTGCCCCTGCCAAGCAGCCCGACATGTGGGAGTTTCCGGTTTTAGAAAAAGTGACGCAGGCATTAAAACCCTCCGGAGTATTGGTTACCTACTGCGCCAAAGGCCAGCTCAAGCGCGATTTAAAATCATTAGGACTGGAAGTAGAAACTTTGCCGGGCCCGCCCGGCAAAAGAGAAATGGTGCGGGGGTTGAAACACTCTAAATAAGTTTTGCAACCATCGAAGTCGTTCTGCGTATACAGACAAAAACAACGCAGCATGAAAAAATATTTTACACCTGTCGTATTTTTGTTTTGTATTGCCTACTTTGTGTTGTCAGGTTGTACGAATAATACTTTTCAGCAGCCTGTGTCACTACGCCAAATCAAGTTTGAATTTTTCACCGATCAGGATTTTTCGAATGAAACCGGTAACATTATTATTGAACCCTCCATTTCGGCTGGCAATGTTATTCTCTGGGATTCGGTCTTTGCACCAATGGCTATCAAAGACATTCCGAAAATTGATCGCATGATTTCTTTTGAAAAAATAATGCGTAACAATGCCAACCTGAAAGTGGGGTTTAAATACGCGATCGAGAATGTGGGCATGTCGTGGCATTATGAGCAGATGCTATCTACCGAAAAAACGAAGACTGTGAGCTTTAATTTTAAGTAGGTATGGTTTTATATAACAGAAAGAAAACCATTTTCCTTTTCTGATTTACGATTGTAGTTTTGCAACAAATAGATCAACGTGGCTAAACAAGTAAAAATTGGGACGGTGCAAATGAGCTGCACGGCCAGCAAAGAAGAAAATCTGGCTAAAGCAATTGCTAATATCCGCGAAGCTGCAAAGCAAGGCGCACAGATTGTTTGCCTGCAAGAGTTGTTCACTTCACTTTATTTCTGTGATGTAGAAGATTATGAACATTTCAAGTTGGCCGAATCCATTCCCGGTCCTTCTTCCGATACTTTGTCTGTTTTAGCAAAAGAATTGGGTGTTGTTATTATTGCTTCCTTATTTGAAAAACGTGCACAAGGCATTTATCACAACACTACGGCTGTGCTCGATGCCGATGGAACGTACCTCGGCAAATACCGTAAAATGCACATCCCCGATGACCCGGCTTATTACGAAAAATTTTATTTCACTCCGGGCGACCTCGGCTACAAAACCTTCAAAACGAAGTTTGCCACGATTGGCATTTTGATCTGTTGGGATCAATGGTACCCCGAAGCGGCCCGCATCACTTCCTTAATGGGCGCGGAGGTTTTATTTTACCCGACTGCCATCGGCTGGGCCACTTCGCAAGATGAAGCCACTAACTCCGAACAATACAATGCCTGGCAAACCATTCAGCGCAGCCATGCCGTAGCCAACGGAGTGCACGTAGTGAGCGTAAATCGTGTGGGCTTTGAACAAAACGGAGCAATGAAATTTTGGGGCGGCTCTTTTGTGGCCAATCCGCTGGGAAGATTATTGTATTTAGGTTCTCACGACAAAGAAGAAATTGCCGTAACCGAAATTGATCTGAACAGGACGGATAGCGTGCGCGTACATTGGCCCTTTATGCGCGACAGGAGAATAGATTCATATCAGCCGATTACGAAAAGATTCATTGATGAATGATTTTTTTAACTCAAGTCATTCGGTGGATCAACTCGGTTGGAGACCATTCGGTAAAGTCATTTATTACAATCCCTGTTCCTAACTCTTGCGGGGTATGCGTAGTGGCAACCCCAACTACGGGGCAACCCGCAGCTTTAGCTGATGCCACGCCCGAAAGAGAATCTTCAAACACAATACATTGCGTGGGGGAAAGATTTAAGTGCTGGGCACATTTGATATAGATTTCGGGATTCGGCTTGCCGAGCGTTACATGCGATTCATCGAGGATAACGGAAAAGAATTTTTCAATACCGATGTGTTTCAATACAAAATCTACATTGCTACGCGGAGCTGATGTACCAATGGCCATTTTAATGCCCTGGCTATGGGCTTCTTCCAAAAAGGCTGTCAACCCATTTACTTCGCCAATAATCTTTTCATAGATCGCCCGAAACATGGCTTCTTTCTCTTCGCCAAAAGCGGCCAATTCGGCTGCGGTCATTGGCCGTTGAAATAAATTGGCAATCCAGTCTTTGTTGGTACGGCCATATATTTTTTTTATCAGTTCTTCTTCGGTCAGCGTGTATCCGTATTTTTCGGCAAACTGACGAAGGGCTATCTTATGGTATGGATTTGTATCTACCATTACGCCATCCATATCAAACACAAAGGCAAATGAATTCATAAAAAAGGAAAGCGGCAAAAATAAGAATCAATTGGTTTGTTTTTTAAAATCATTCCAAGAGCCTTTTGTTTTTCGCATCAGAATTTCATCCATTCCGTCAGCTACAAAGTTTTTAAGAACCCCCACTTCCTCATACCCCAGTTTATTGTATAGTTTACGGGCCCCCGTATTGAAGCCGGAAACACATAAAAATAAATTAGGGGAAGTTTTAAAAACATATTCTTCGGCAAACCGGATCAACTGCGTGCCTACGCCCATCTCGCGCATTTCAGGAGCGATGCAGATGCTTTGCAGGTAGCCGGCAAATGTTCCTTGCATTTGCAAAACAAAAAGACCAATTACATCCCTGTTTTGTTGGGCTACATATACTTCGCGAAATACGCCTTGCAACGAATCGCGGCAATCCTGAAAAGTGCGGTTCAGTGTTTTCCACGGATCAGACCGGGCCATCAACGCGGCACACTCATCCAACATTGGCGCTTCCGAGGTAAGAAAAATACGTACGTTCATTTAATCTACATTTTAGTAATCGCCCAAAAATACAAACGTTTGCATAATCAATCGCTTACTTTACTTGGTGCATATTCACTTCTTGTATTAGTTTCGCACGTTTAATTTTAACCTGTTTTGTCAATGGCTCAGCTTTTCAATCCTTTCTCCTATCCCATCGAAAAAAAGTATTCTAAACCGGTAGCCTACTTCTCGATGGAATTTGCCCTCGACCAATCGCTGAAAATTTATAGCGGAGGATTGGGTTTTTTGGCCGGCTCGCACATGCGCAGTGCGTACGAATTAAAACAGAATATGATTGGGATCGGCATTCTTTGGAAAAAAGGGTATTACGACCAGGAACGAAATCAAGATCAAACCCTAAAAGTTACCTTTCGCGATAAGGATTATTTTTTTCTAACCGATACCAATATTGTTTTTCCCATTACCATACACGGAGCCAAGGTGTATGTAAAAGCCATGCTGCTGAAGCCGGACGTTTTCAAAACAGCACCGGTGTTTTTATTAACGACCGATATTCCGGAAAACGATTACCTCGCCCAAACCATTACCCACCGGCTCTACGACCCCAACCAAACTACACGCATTGCTCAGTCTATTTTATTGGGGGCCGGTGGAGCCAAACTGCTCGATATTTTAGAACGCCCCACCGACATCTACCATCTAAACGAAGGCCACGCTCTCCCGCTTTGTTTTTACCTGCTCGATAAATACAAAGATCTGGAAGAAGTTAAAAAGCGTGTTGTTTTTACTACCCACACGCCCGAGCTGGCCGGGAATGAAGAGCACAGTATGCCTTTGCTCGAAAGCATGAATTTCTTTAACGGCACTACTGTAAAACAAGTAAACGAATTGCTGAAACCGGAACGCGGCACACTTAACTACACACTTGCAGCTTTGCGCATGGCCAAACGGGCCAATGGTGTTTCTCAATTACATGGCGAAGTGGCGCGCAAAATGTGGAATAAGAATGAGGGAATTTGTTCGATTGAAGCGATTACCAACGCGCAAAACAAAACATACTGGGTAGATGAAGAGTTAGAGAATGCGTTTAATAAAGACAATGACAAAGCACTGGCCGAGCGCAAAAAAATATTGAAAAGCAAACTGTTTCGGATGGTGGCTAACCAAACCGGAAAATGGTTTGACCCTCACGTATTAACTTTTGTATGGGCTCGGAGGTTTGCTGCCTACAAGCGGGCTAACCTTTTACTTCACGATTTCGATCGTTTTTTAAAATTGGTGAAAAATCAGGATTACCCCATTCAAATTATCTGGGCCGGCAAACCCTACCCCGAAGATTACGGAGCCATCAATATCTTTAATGAAATTTACTGGAAAACCAAAGACCTGCCCAATTGCACGGTACTTACCGGGTATGAACTTTGGTTATCGGGCGTCCTAAAAAAAGGATCGGATGTGTGGCTCAATAATCCACGGCTTTATCATGAAGCCTCGGGTACATCCGGCATGACGGCCGCTATGAACGGAAGCATCAACGTATCCATTCCAGACGGGTGGGTGCCCGAGTTTGCCAAACACGGAAAAAACAGTTTCCTCATTGCCACGGCCGATGACCAACTCCCCCCGGAAGAACGGGATCAGATTGAAGCCAAAAATTTGTATGATCTGTTGGAGAAGGAAATAATCCCCATGTATTATGACTCGCCCGCCAAATGGATAAAACTGATGAAGACCGCCATGAAAGAAGTAACGCCCCGGTTCGATTCCTCTCGCATGGCCGATGAGTACTATAAAAAAATGTATCTCGTGTAGAAATATCCTGCCTTACCTAAAAAAATTTATAGTCCAGCGGCAAGCCCAAAACCGTTAGCAGCGCACTAACTTGAAGCACCTCGACTGATTCCGGCCGGGAAATTCAATAAATTCAATTTTTTAGAGCCTTAAAAAATATTCGCAATAATATATTGTATTAAATCTTTATCGTAATATTGCAATATTAAATTAAACTTATGGGGGCGACCAAGACGGAGCATTTCACTAACAAACAAAACGAAATGGCAATACTGGCCAAAGCATTAGGCCACCCGGCAAGGATTGCCATTGTGGAGTATCTGATAAAAGTGAACTCCTGCATTTGTGGCGATATCGTTAATGAACTGCCTCTAGCTCAGCCTACCGTTTCGCAGCATTTAAAAGAACTTAAAAATGCAGGATTGATAAAAGGAAGTATTGAGGGCAATGCGATTTGTTACTGCCTTGATGAAAAAGCCATTGAGAAACTTCAAAACTATTTCGGCCACATTTCAACCAAACTCACCGATAAAAAAACCAAGTGTTGTTAAATTAAACTAAAATCGAAAATGGAAAATACAGAAAAACTAAAAGAAATAGTAAGGCAGAAATACAGTGAAATTGCCCTGCAAAACAAAGAAACAAATCAATCTTCTTGCTGCGGTTCCGGTTGTTGCTCCACCGAAGTGTATAACATTATGAGTGATGATTACACCACTATAGAAGGCTATAATCCGGATGCCGATTTAGGTTTGGGGTGTGGTTTGCCAACTCAGTTTGCAAAAATCAAAAAAGGAAATACCGTAATCGATTTAGGCAGCGGGGCAGGAAACGATTGCTTTGTTGCAAGAGCCGAGGCGGGTGAGGATGGTAAAGTGATGGGTATTGATTTTACACCGGCAATGATTGAAAAAGCAAGAGCCAATGCTCAAAAATTAGGCTTCTTCAACGTAGAATTTAGGCTTGGCGACATTGAAAATATTCCGGTTTCGGCAAACATGGCTGATGTCATTGTAAGTAATTGTGTCTTAAACCTTGTGCCCAACAAAGACAACGTATTCAAAGAAATATTTCGTGTTTTAAAACCGGGCGGACACTTTAGCATTTCGGACGTTGTATTAATTGGCCATCTTCCCGAAGCCTTACGCAAGGACGCAGAAATGTATGCCGGTTGTGTGGCGGGTGCTATTCAAAAGCAAGTTTACTTGGAGCTAATCAAGGCAAACGGATTTAGCAACGTAACCATTCAAAAAGAAAAAGCAATTAATATTCCGGACGACATTTTAAAAAATTATTTGAACGAGGAAGAATTAAACAGTTTTAAAAAAGGTAACACAGGAATATTTAGCATTACAGTATATGCAGAAAAATCTAAATCTTGCGGCTGCGGAACAGATTGCTGCCATTAAATCGTATTTAAAAAAATATCGCAAAGCTATTATTGTAACCCCATCCGTAATTGTGTGGCAACTCATCTTTGGCTTTGACCCAAAGTTTTGCATCATCAATATTATTTGGTTATTCGTTTCAACTATTGTGCTGCTATTGTACTTTAGTGCTAATAATCCGCCACTTCGGCAATACCCAAAACGATGGTCGCCAAAGTCATTCCCTTCGGTCATTTAACTTTGACCCCTAATCTCGGCACTGCATAAACACCAATAGTTGTGCGTAATACAAAACCTTGCTTTAATAATTTAACCAACCTAAAACAATGAATATTTTAAAATCAGGATTCGGAATATTAATCTTCTTGGCAATTTATAGTTGCAAGAGTAAGGATAATAAGTTAAGTGACAAGTTTAATGGCATGTGGCGACTGGACAAAATTGAAGCATTTGACAGTTCAGCAAATACCTGGTCTGACGACACCACCAGAATCGGCTGGAATGGATATATACTTTATGATGGACATGGACACATGGGGGTTCATTTGACACCGAAAGGGTATAAGGAATTCAACACAAATAAAAATATTGACAGCTTAAATCATGAGGACTTAGTTGCGTTAACTAAGTTTTATAAATCAAATTTTGTTTATTTCTCAGACTACATTCTTACTGACAGCGCTATTGAACATAAACGACTTTCAGCGACAGAGCCTCAGAATTGGGGAACGTCATTAACACGAAATTTTGAATTTAGAAAGGACACCTTAATCTTGACTGCACATGAAAAAGTTGCAGGGCAAAAATTAAGACTTCGTTGGATTAAATTAAAATGAGTAACATAGTCGATATGCACTACGCACAACATTGTATTGCCATTATGGCGGCTGACGGAACGTGCCAGCAGCAGCAAGAAATCAGCTATGATTCCAGCTTGACGTTATAAATTTAGCGACAGAATAAATCATCGACTTTTGTATCTTTAATCAGCAACAGTTCCCGGCTGACGGATCATGGAATTCCGCCACAACGTCAATGCTGGAACATTCGCAAACACAAATAAAAGATATCGTGAGTAAAAAAATATTAGTGCTTTGTACAGGCAATAGTTGCAGAAGCCAAATGGCAGAAGGTTACTTGCGTTACTTTGCAAACAACAAAGCAGAAATTTACAGCGCAGGTATTGAAACACATGGCGTAAATCCGAGGGCCGTTGCCACCATGCAAGAAGATGGTATAGACATTTCAAAACATACCTCAAATAATATTGACGAGTATAAAGACATTAATTTTGACTTTGTAATAACAGTTTGCGACAATGCCAAAGAACGCTGCCCGTTCTTTCCCACCAAAGCAAAAAAGTTTCATTACAATTTTCCCGATCCCGCCAAAGCAGCAGGGGCCGAGGCAGAAATTACACAACAATTTCGTAACGTAAGGCAACTTATAAAGGAGTACTGCAAACAGTTTGTAGCCGAGAATTTATAATGCCGCGGGATGAAGAAAGGCGCTAACTCTCTACAAATTGACCATGATTTTGGTCTCTATTTAGACAACTATCTTCAACCAAGTTTGGGTAAAAGAAAAATTAACGGAGGGAATTGAACACCGTACCATTTGTGCTTCAATAAATTTTAGTAATAAATTTGCTCCGGTAGCTCTATCAGAATACGCTAGCACGTACAACTGTCAATCCTAAAAATAGATTTATAAAAATTTTACAATGCTTCTCCTGCTTTTCATTTTGTTGCTGATAGCCTTTGGTGTGGCCACCTTCTTTCAACAAAAAAAATTTGGGAAAAACCCGACCGGCCAACGAAAAGACCGAATCAACCAGTCGCTCAATTTTAAAAATAGTTCTTTTCAAAACATAACTGAATCGCCTGTTCTTCTGCCGGGAAGTTTTAGCAAAATGGTTAGGCAACTGTTTTCTAAACCGGCTTCCACCAAACCGCCTCAGCCTTTGCCTTCCGTAAAATTTGATTTTAAAAAAGATTCCTTAAAAAATCCAGTCGTTATTTGGTTCGGGCATTCTTCTTACCTGATCTTGTTTAACGGGTATCGTATTTTGGTTGACCCGGTAATGCAAGGCAACGCTTCTCCGGTTTCATTTTTCGGAAAACCTTTTGCCGGATCCGATGTATATTCTCTCGATGATCTTCCCCCAATAGATTTGGTCATAATTACCCATGATCATTACGACCATCTGCATTACGAAAGCATTAAACACCTGGCCACAACAGCCGGTCAATTTTGCACTTCGCTTGGGGTGGGGGCACATCTGGAACATTGGGGGGTTCCTTCCGAAAGAATAATCGAATTAGATTGGCATGAGACTAAAACATACCGGGATGATATTATTTTAACAGCCGCTCCGGCCCGGCATTTTTCAGGGCGCACATTTAAACGAGGCCAAACGCTGTGGAGTGCTTTTATTTTGCAATGGCAAGGCTATCGGTTATTTCTTGGAGGCGATTCAGGTTATGGTGATCACTTTAAAGAAATAGGCGAGCGATCTGGCCCTTTTGATCTGGCTATTTTAGAATGTGGTCAATACGGAAACAATTGGCCCTACATCCACATGATGCCTGAGCAAACCGTGCAGGCAGCTCAAGACTTACGCGCCAAGGTGCTAATGCCTGTACATTGGGCAAAATTTGAATTATCGGCCCATCCATGGAATGAACCTATTATAGAGGTAACAAAAAAAGCCAGTGAAACCGGTTTATTTATTACTACCCCCCTGATTGGCGAAGCTGTAATAATCGGGTCGGTTTACCCGCAGAAAACCTGGTGGGATGAAGTTACTCTTCGCTGAAATCGGAAAATGTTTTTTTAATTTCTTTGTTGCTATACTTGGCGTTTAGCGAATAGGAAGCATCTAACTCTAACGTGGCCAGCTTCTGATGGTTGATAATGGGCACAAACTTATCGCGGTCGTTATCAAACTCTACCGATCTGCGGTTGGATTTCAGGGCGTATTTCCGGGCAAAAATTTCACCTTCCAGTTGCAGTTGGTTTCTGATTTCGGTCTCGGTTTTGAGCAGCTCCAATATATCATTTTTAGATTTACCCATCACTTCAGCCGCCTCCAGTGTGCCGATGGTAGCCGTAGTAGAGCCGCCAATAACCGTAATGGGCTTAATGGCGGAAGGGTTGGTAACCAAGGCCGATGAAATAGCCGTACTCGCACCAATAGAAGCTCCGAAAATAGAACGGTTCTTTTTTCCTTTCTTAGCCTGGTGGTAGGCGCGCTCCAGCAATTTATGTTTTTCGTTAAGTTGTTCAATCAGTGCCTTGGCCTGCACCAGCGTAGCCCGGTATTTCAGGTAAAGGAATTTGTCTTTCTCTTCTAAATTTTCGGTATCATTCACTTTTACTTTTACTTTTCGCTGTACCCGGTTATTCGACTTATCCAGTGCAAAAAAAACAAGTTCTACCGTTTTTGTTTTCTCCGAGTCATCGGTAAACAAATAGCCGGGCGACCAGGTAAATTCATATTGTACGTTAGTATTTTCTTTAAGACTTGTTTTGGGTACCCGCTCGTCAGACGAAAGAAAACCGGCCGTCATTACATCTTCATCACCATTCGGGTCTGAGATATAAATTTTGAAGTTGATGCGTTCGTTTTCTTTGATGGTAAAGACCGAATCGCCCGGCACCAATAGCAACTCGGGCGGCAAATCCTGCTGGGTGGCCATCACTTTCAGTTTGCCCACCGCCTCTGCCTTTTCGGGCTGATCCTGCACGGTAAATTCTACCGTAAGCGGATTATTTTTAAGGCCTGTAAATTGGTTGCGCGAGGGAGTCCATGAAATAACTCCGGAAGATGAGATCGTCATTCCTTCGGGCAACTGAGCCGGTGAAATTTTAAATACCAACGGATCGCCATCCGGATCGTGTACATAATCAGACGGTATCTGGTATCGGTTCGCGGCCGATTGTTTTACATAAAATATGGGGAGCTCATTTACTTCGGGTGGGCGGTTTTGATGCAAAGCAATAATTGTAATCGGGGCATTTACTTTGCGGCCATCTCTCCATTCGGCCTGAAATATTAAATTAATTTCTTTTTGCTTCTCTAAGCGATCTACCAATTCGTAGGAGGGTGTCCATGAAAAATTTCCGAGTGTATCAAACTGAATAGTAAGCCCGTTGTTTCCCTGAATAGAAAACCGGGGATTGACCGGGTCATTTGTTTTTACCTGAAAGGAAAGTGTTTGTCCTTCCTTCACACTATTCCAGTTTTCAGCCGTAGGAAAAACCAGTTGCTGGCCGTACATCAACTTTGCCAAGAAGATAAAAAAAATAAGTGAAAACTTAACTTTCATGGTGCCGGCTTATAAATTTGAATTGGCAAAGGTAAGAGTTTAAGTATTTTTTGAAACTCCTTTATGATGAAACGGAAATCTGCGAAGAGAAAAAAAAACCTTTCAACGGAAAAAACTAAACACTTAAATTTTTTTGAAGATGTGCATGCCGTGGCCCGGCTTATCCCTAAAGGGCGAATAACGAGCTATGGTGCCATTGCCCAATACCTCGGCACAAAAATGAGTGCGCGCATGGTAGGCTGGGCTATGAATGCCGTACCTCCCGGCCATAATATTCCGGCCCACCGGGTAGTAAACAGCCAGGGCCTCCTTACGGGGAAACATCATTTTAAAACCCCTGCTACCATGCAGCGCTTGCTGGAAATGGAAGGTGTAAAAGTGAAGAACGACCAAGTAGTTGATTTCGAGAAAAAATTTTGGAACCCTACCCTCGAGTTGCTCTGACGAGAATTAGATTCCCATTTTGAGATTGTTTTTATGGCCAGCCTTTAGAAATAGCCTAAAAAAACAAAAATTATTGACTTGGCACATTGTTGGCCTATGTCTCTAAAAAATATTGTATGAAAATAATAGGAGCTATTACCATTTGTTTAAGCCTGTTTACTGCCTCCGTAGCTGTCTTTGCTGTAGATTCCGGCCGCTCGGTGCAGGTTCTTTCTATGAAAGAGAAAAATCTTTTCGGGTTTAAAGCCGACAAGGTATGGATGCGGGCGCAAGTAGAAATATTAGCCGTGAATGGCGATTGTATTATGTGCCAAACTCTAACCAAGCACAAGATGATGATCAACTTCCGCGATGTAAGACCCGGAACTTATACCATCCGCGTTTCCAAAGGGGAACGCACAGAAGAATTTCAGTACACCAAAAACTGATTTCCCAACTACAAAATGTAACCGCACCACCGGTTGCCTCTACGATATTGGTTGATGTGTGTGGTTGGTTTTGATCGAAGAGCCGCCCCTAAAAAGGCCGGCTCTTTTTTTGTTTGGTCATGGTGCCATACACGTAGTCCCAAAGTGGAGAGGACACGCCAAAAACAACTTCTCCGTCTTTGTAGTGGTGGATGCTGTGGTTTATCCAGAGTATTTTCAGAAAATTTTTAGGTGGTGGGTAAGCATGTACCATATAGTGCACCGCCAGATAGAGCGCATACCCTACTAAAAAACCGGGCAAAAAAGAAAATACTAAATCGCCTAAGATTAACCGGAACCCTAAAAGCAATAGAGTAGATAATGAAATGCTAAGCAGAGGCGGCATCGCTAACCGCGATTTATCTTTAGGGTATTCGTGGTGCACCCCGTGCATGGTGTACTGTATCTTGGTCCGCTTTTCGGTATGGGTATCCATGTGGAATAAATACCGATGAACAATGTACTCCACCCAGGTAAAGGCAATCAGCCCCAATAAAAACATGCTCAGGGTTAGTAGCCAAGAAAGGGTGGTGTGTGTGATGCTCCAATACAATAACCCAATGCTGTAAATAAAAAAAACAATTAATGGCACGGCTATGTGCGTATGCGATAACTTCTCTAACACCGGGTTTTTAAAAAGCCGCCTGCTTCCTTTCGTCTGAGGTTTAATTTTTAATTCCATAACACAAATTCTCAATTCAAATTTAACAGTCAGAAAAAAAATGCACAACCGAAATTAATTCGTTGTAGGTTGAGCCGAAAGCTCAAGTATCTGTTGGTAGTAGGTTTCATAGCGCGGAAGAATGTTCGTAATATCAAATTCTTGTGCCCGCTTTAAGGCATTTATTTTAAACGAAGGCAAATTATTTTTATCTAAAATAAATAGTGCTTTTCGGGTCATGTCTTCCACATCGCCCACATTGCTCATAAATCCGGTTACACCTTGCACCTGAAGTTCGGGCAACCCTCCAGTATTGGTACTGATTACAGGCACTTCGCACGCCATGGCCTCCAGGGCGGCCAGCCCAAAACTTTCTTTTTCTGAGGGCATCAAAAATAAATCAGCCACCGAAAGCACTTCTTCCACGGCCTCCAGTTTACCCAGAAAACGCACATCATCACTAATGCCCATTTCGCGGCTTCGTTGCTCAACCATGTTGCGCTCGGGGCCATCGCCAATCATCAAAAGCTTGGATGGAATTTCTTTGTGGAGGTTGCCGAAAATATGAATTACATCATCTACCCTTTTTACTTTGCGAAAGTTAGAAGTGTGCACAATCAGCATTTCCCCATTGGGGCAAATCGCTTTTTTAAAATGATCCTTTTTTTGCTTTTTAAACTTCTCTAAATCAATAAAATTGGGAATGACTTCGATGTGTTTTTGAATATCGAAAAATTCATACGTCTCTTTTTTTAAATCGCGCGAAACCGAAGTAACCCCATCTGACTGGTTAATGCTGAATGTTACCACGGGCTCGTACGAGGCATCGCGCCCCACCAGTGTAATGTCGGTTCCATGTAAAGTGGTAACCACCGGAATATAAATACCTTGGCTCTTTAAAATCTGTTTGGCCATGTAAGCGGCCGAGGCGTGGGGAATGGCATAATGTACGTGTAGCAAATCCAGTTTTTCATTTTTTACCACACTCACCATTTTGCTGGCCAGGGCCAGTTCGTAAGGTGGGTATTCAAATAACGGATACGACCGGAACTCGACTTCATGATAAAATAAATTTTCATTCAGAAAATCGAGGCGGCTGGGTTGGTTGTAGGTGATGAAGTGTACTTTGTGCCCCTCTTTGGCCAATGCCTTGCCCAATTCAGTGGCTACTACACCGCTTCCACCAAAGGTGGGGTAACAAACAATACCTATGTTGATTTTTTTCAAAAGATCCATTTTACAATGGGTAAACTATTTTTTGGCCTAATTAGTTTCACGGCTGCAATAATTAAAAATAGATTGGTAGATCACATCCTGAATACGGGGACGTATGTTTTCGTTCAGCAGTTTATTATTATTCATGTGGGGGTTTACCCGGTTAGAAAGGAAAACATACACCAGATCAAACTCGGGATCAACCCAAATACAAGTACCGGTAAAACCGGTGTGCCCAAACGTTTTAGCCGAAGCATAGTAGGAAGTAGGTCCGTTCCAGTCGTTCAGCACAGGCTTATCCCAGCCAAGGCCACGCCTGCTGTCTTCATATTGTTTGGTTGTAAAAAAATCAATTGTTTCTGGTTTAAATACTTGCACCCCACCATAACTTCCTTTGTTCAACCACAATTGCCCGAGCTTGGCCAAATCGTTGGCCGAACTAAAGAGGCCGGCATGGCCGGCAATGCCACCGTGCATGGCCGCGCCCTGATCGTGCACATAGCCTACCAGTAAACTTTTTCGAAAGAGGGTATCTTTTTCAGTAGGTGCTATTCGCCCCGATGGAAATTTTCGTAAGGGTAAATAGCCGGTGGTATAAGCGCCCAGGGGTTGATAGATATTTTTTTGGAGAAAATCTTCTAAGGGTGTTTTCAATAATTTTTCTGCCAGGTGTTGCATGATGTAAAACCCCATGTCGCTGTACTTATAATCGTACACCGAGCGTGCAGGCTTGTCGCGTATTTTAGATTTAATAATCCATCGCCACAACGAATCTTTCATGGATTTTGAGGCGTATAAATTTTGGGCAACCGGGTAAGGAAATTCGTAGCTGAACTGACGGCTATAATATTTTTTGAAAATGGATGAGTCTTTAACCGTTTCTGTCCAAAATGGCAAATACGGCCACAGTCCGGCTTGATGTGTAAGAATGTCTTTAATAATCATATCTTCTTTGTTGGTGCCTTTTAGTTCCGGCAAATACAACGAAGCCTTTTTATTAATATCAATCATTCCTTTTTCATAGAGATACATAACGGCCTGCAACGTGGCCGAAACCTTAGTTACCGATGCCAGATCAAAAATCGTTTCGTCTGTTATGGGGCTTTTTTTATTGTACTCTAAGGTGCCAAACGATTTTTCATAAACCACTTTACTGTGGCGGGCAATAAGAACGTGGCAACCGGGTGTGGCACCGGTAGAGATGGCCTCTTGCGCGATCGATTCTATTTCATTGAGAACTTCACTATCCATTGAAGCTGCTTCCGGCCGGGTGTAGGTAAAACGGTTTAATGTGCGGGCACCAAAGATTTTTTCGGCTGCAACCTTCGCCAAACCTTCACTAATATCAAAACAATTTAAAGTCGGGAGAGAATCATTGGGTTGATCGGTTTTATAAAACCGGCAAATAATAATTGAGTTTTTGCTACTCCATTGTTGAATCATTTTTTTGATGGCCGGTTCTTCACCCAGATTTTTTAAAAATAACGCCACCACCAAAGTTTTTTTTGTTACCTTCTGTAACAGGCCGGTCGTATCGGCTAACGACTGAATAGAAAAGTGACTGAAGTCGGCATACTTGCTGAGGTAGTGTGTCAATTCATTTTGGCTGCCCCGGCCAATGCTGATAGAGGCAAAAGCCAAATTATCTATTTTTTTTATCGGAATGAGGTGGTTTGTATCGGCCGTTACTTTTACCAAATCCCAGGCGAGTTGTTCTTTCAGCCGCAGTGCTTCGGGTGGGTGAAGCCTCTTTATTATATTATCTTTTAGAAGAGGTGTAAGGTGGTGAAGTTGGGCATTTTGTTTTTTTATCAATATATTTTTTACGGCACTGTCGAGCAGGATTTTAAGAGAGTTGTTTTTTTGTAAGGTTTTAGCAAACGTTTTTATAAAAGGTTCGATATCGGGCAAAGGCAGAGAAATAAAATCTTTTTTAGTTAAGAGATGTTGTATTTTTTGATCCCTCGTTTTCTTATCTTGAAGAAAAACCGGATCCAAATTGGCGATAACCCGGCTGCTTGTATCATAAACGCCCAAAAGATTTAATTGCCTCCACTTTTCAGTGTTTACTTTTGCCAACAGTGTATCGTTAGCAACCGAACGCAATACAGTTGAGTTATAGAACTGAAAGGTGCTATCAAAAACCCCGGAAAGGTCGGTTGAAAAATGACCACCAAACAATACCGGAATTTTGGAAAGAGTCTGAACTTCGTTTACCCAATTTACCTGAGCCACCGGGCCGCTGTGGGTAACTACCATTTTACCGATGGCATTTTCTTTCACTAAAAGCCGGAGGGTTTGAATTTCTTTGGCCGCTAGTGTTGACGAAAACGGAACCGAGATCAGTTGTCCTACCTTTTCTTCAACGGTCATTTTCTGCAAAACACTGTCTGTCCGCACAGATTTTTTATTTTGTGCTACAATAAATTGAGTGGTTAAAGCAGAAAAAACAAATAAAAAAAATCGATTCATTCGAAAAAAAATTAAATTGCTTACTTATGATCAAATGTACGTCAAAGAACAAATTAAAAGAATGAAACATTGGATAAGCCTACTTTGTGTAGGATGGATGGCGCTATCGTGTTCGCACAAAATAGTAGAGAACCCATCGTTGGTAGAGAACCTGATGCGCGAGCAACCTCGAAAATTTAAAAATATTCTGAAGCAACGAGATACTCTGGAAGTACAGATTATCTATACACAAATCAACCGCGATTCGCTCAACCGCCCTCATTTTAAATCTTTTTATTTTAATGTGGACTCTACCCGGTATTTCTATCCGGCCAGCACGGTAAAATTGCCCCAGGTATTACTAGCCTTTGAAAAAATAAACCGGCTGCAGGTGCATGGGCTCAACGAGTTCACCCCGATGTATAGCGATAGTGCATATACCGGCCAAATGTCGGTTAGAAAAGATTCCACTTCTGAAAACGGGCTGCCGTCTATCGCCCATTATGCCAAGAAAATATTGATTGTGAGCGACAACGATGCCTTTAACCGGTTGTATGAGTTTGTGGGCCAACGCGAAACTAACGATCAGTTAAAAAGAAAAGGGTACAACCTGCGTGTGTTGCACCGGCTGGAGCGGCCGCTTACCCCCGACCAAAACCGGCATACCGAAGCTATTCGTTTCGTTCGTAACGATTCACTTATCTACTCGCAACCTATGTTAATTAATACGGATTCCATCAAACCCGGACGAAGGGTGTATAAAGGTATCGGGTATGAAAAAGACGGAAAAATCATTCACCGGCCATTTGAATTTACTTACAAAAATTTTTACCCATTGCAAGAACAGCAACAAATCCTGAAAGTGATTTTGTTTCCCGGATCTATGGACAAAAGGCAGCATTTTAAAATAACCGAAAGCCAACGGAAGTTTATCATGAAATACATGTCGCAATGGCCGCGCGAAACTAAGTATCCTGCTTACCAAAAAGACAAAGCCTATTTTGATGCCTACTGTAAATTTTTACTGTATGGCGATAGTCAAAAAAAAATACCTGATTACATCCGCATCTTCAACAAAGTGGGCGATGCCTACGGCTACTTAATAGACAACGCCTACGTGGTTGATTTTAAACACAACGTAGAGTTTATGCTTTCGGCTGTCATTAACACTAACACCGATGCCATCTACAATGACTCCCGTTATGAACTTAAAGAAATAGGTTACCCATTTATGAAAAACGTAGGGCGCTTAATCTACCGATATGAGTTGCAACGGAAACGCAGCCATACGCCCGATCTGTCAACCTTTCGCTTATCCTACGATCCATAATTTTATTAGAAAATCTCCCTAATTTTAAAACAAAAAAAAGAGTTCATGCAAAAGAGCAACGCTATTATTATTACTGCCGGATATCTTAATACCGAACATGGCAAAACCGCCCACGGGTTGATTCGCGGAACCGAACGATTCACCATTTTGGGAGTCATAGACAAAAAACATCCGGGTCAAGATGCCGGCCTGGTGTTGGATGGGAGGAAAAGAAATATTCCGGTTTATGCATCGCTAAAGGAATTTGCCAAACTGTCGAAAAAAAAAGCCAAGTATTGCATTATCGGGGTGGCCACCAAAGGCGGTGTGCTTCCCAAAGAATTTCAAGCCATGCTGCGCGAGGCTATCGTGAGTGGGTATAGCATTGTGAACGGCTTACACGATTATGTTTCCGATCATGCCGATTTGGTGGCCCTGGCCAAAAAGAAAAAGGTAAGCATCATCGATGTGCGCAAGCCAAAGAAATTTAAAGACCTTCACTTTTGGTCGGGCGACATTAGCAAAGTAAAGTGTCCGAAAGTTGCTGTGCTGGGTACCGATTGTGCACTGGGAAAGCGCACCACTACCCGTTTTCTGGTGCAGGCCATGCAGGCGGCCGGCTATAAGGCCGAGATGATTTACACCGGCCAAACGGGGTGGATGCAAGGTGCCAAGTATGGATTTATTTTCGACAGCACCCTGAATGATTTTATTTCTGGCGAAATGGAGCACGCTCTGGTGCAATGCTGGCGCGAAGCCAAGCCCGATATTATTTTTATTGAAGGCCAATCGAGTTTGCGCAACCCAAGCGGCCCGGCCGGGGCTGAGTGGATTGTAAGTGCTAATGCCGATGCTGCTGTGCTTCAGCACAACCCGCCCCGCAAAAAATACAAAGGGCTGGAGTCTTACCAAGCCAACATCCCCGATGTAAAAGATGAAATTAACCTGATCAAAATTTATGGAGCACCTACGGTAGCGGTTACGGTAAATTCCCTAAAGATGAAAGAAGACGAAGCCCGCACGTGGGCTACCGAGAAAGAAAAAGAATTGGGTATTCCGGTAATCCTTCCGCTGGAAGATGGCGTAGAGAGCCTGGTACCGATTTTTGAAAAGATGATCCAAAAAAAATCTTAAACTGATTCCTAAACGAACGAAAGAATGAAAATTAAATCCATCAAATCCTGGGCAGCCGACCTCGGCAACACCAAACCTTATACCATCGCTTTTAAAACCGTAGATGAAGTAAACAATGCCTTTGTAGAGGTTACGCTCGATAACGGAATAACCGGTATCGGGGCTGGAAACCCCAGCGAATATGTAACGGGCGAAAACTTTGAGCAATGCCGGGCGGCCTTAATCGAAAATAATATTTCATTTTTGGTGGGCCGCGACATTCGCGAACTAAATCAGCTCACGTTTGAGGTATGGCAAAAATTTCCGAAGAACCCGGCTGCCCGGGCAGCCCTCGATATTGCCCTGTACGATGCCTTCACTAAATTTTTAGGTATTCCGTTGGTCAAATTTTTAGGACAAAAAATCCATTCCCTTCCCACCTCCAATACAATCGGAATAAAAAACGTAGAAGAAACATTAAAAGAGGCGCAGGAATATGGCGAGCGGGGATTTAAAGTATTGAAAGTAAAACTTGGAATTGACCTGGCGGAAGATATTGAGCGGATGGTAAAGCTGCGCGAAAAATTTGGGAAAAAATTTGTTATCCGCATTGATGCCAACCAGGGTTACACGCCCGAAAAAACAATTGAGTTTTATCAAAAAACCAAGCACCTCGATATTGAGTTGATTGAGCAGCCGCTTCCGGCCAAAGAAATTGAGGCTATGAAAAAATTACCAGAAAATATTAAGAAAATTATCGCGGCCGATGAGTCGCTGCTTACACCCAAAAGTGCAATAGAACTGGTAAAACCGCCCCTTGCCACCGGGATTTTCAACATCAAATTAATGAAGTGTGGAGGAGTGAGCCAAGCTTTAAAAATTGCCGACATCGGTGCCCAAGAAGGCGTAGAACTATTTTGGGGATGCAATGACGAAAGCATTGTGAGTATTACGGCAGCCCTGCACACTGCCTTTGCTTGTGCCAACACCAAGTACATTGATCTGGATGGCAGCCTGGATCTGGCCCGCGATGTAGTAAAGGGCGGATTTATATTGAAAGATGGCGTGATGTATTGCTCCGACAAGCCCGGGCTGGGTGTGGAGAGAATTTAGTTGCACTGATTTGCTATGTGTCTGATCTTTTTTTCGGTTGGGCAGCACCTCCGCTATAAACTTATTGTAGCGGCTAACCGCGATGAGTTTTATGAACGTAAAACCGAGCAGGCTACATTCTGGAACAAGTACCCCTCAATTTTAGGAGGCTGCGATTTGGAGGCCGTAAAACCGGATGGCACGTGCGGCACCTGGATGGCCCTAAACAAAAACGGCCGTATTGCGATGGTTACCAACTACCGCGACCTGAAAAACCTAAAACCACAGGCTCCTTCGCGTGGCCATCTCGTTACCGATTTTTTACTTGACAATGTATCTGCCCAAAATTATTTGCAACGGATAGAACCTACATCGGCAACATATAATGGTTTCAACCTTATTGTTGGCACGGCCGATGAACTCTTCTATTTGTCCAATTACCAACCCGGCATTAAAAAAATTGAATCTGGCTTGCATGGCCTCAGCAATGCTCTGCTTAATACCCCCTGGCCCAAGGTGCAGGCCGGCAAGGATAAAATAAAAATGCTTTTTGAAGAGCCAAAAATTAATCCTGATAAAATTTTAGATACGCTATACGACAACCAGCCAGCACCTGATAACCAACTGCCCGATACCGGTGTGGGCCTCGAGCGTGAACGTATGCTTTCTTCCTTATTTATTAAAAGTGCCAGCTACGGCACCCGTTGCTCTACCCTCATCACCATAGACCATCACAATCATATTGAATTTATTGAACGGGTTTACGATCTGAAAACATTTCAGTTTACACAACAATCTTTTCAGTTTCAGTCGACCTGAAAATAGATTGGCTGCCGTCTTTCAGAATTTGTGTTACTTGCATTTTATGGATTTTCAAAAGTACGCATCACAAGTTTCTCCAAGTCTGAAATTAGCCGTCCCGGTCATGCTTAGCCAACTCGGCCATGTTATGATGGGTGTGGTGGATAGCCTGATGGTAGGCCATGTAGGGGCCGTGCAATTGGCGGCTGCCTCGTTGGCCAATGTGGCCTTTAACGTAATATTACTTTTTGGTATCGGAGTTTCGTACGCCATCACTCCGCTGGTGGCGGCAGCTCATGGCGAGGGTAACGACCACACCATTTCAAACGTGCTGAGACATGGGCTGGCCATTAATCTGATAAATAGTTTTTGGTTGGTCAGCCTGGTGATGTGGGCAAAAAATATTTTGTACTACATCCATCAGCCTCCGGCTGTAGTGGCCGAAGCCATCCCCTATCTGGGCATCATTACTTTTTCAATCATTCCCACACTTCTGTTTCAAACTTTCCGGCAGTTTACGGAAGGTCTTTCTCAAACACGCGTAGCCATGGCCGCTGTTATCGGCAGCAATCTCATTCATGTACCGCTTAATTATGCTTTGATATTCGGCCACTGGGGGCTTCCTGCGCTGGGGCTAACCGGAGCCGGCTGGGCCACCCTTATTTCGCGCATCGTTATGGCGGGCGGAATCGGGTTGTATGTTTACTATGCCCCCCGGTTTAAAAAATTCAGAGAAGGTTTTTCGATAGGCAACTATTCCAAAAAATTGTTTAAAAAAATGTTAAACATCGGGTTGCCGGCAGGAGCACAATTTATTTTTGAAGTCGCTGCCTTCGACTTATCGGCCATCATGATGGGCTGGTTGGGAACCCAAACATTAGCCGCGCACCAGATTGCCATTAACTTAGCTACCATCAGCTATATGACTACCTCCGGCCTGGCGGCTGCTGCTACCATTCGCGTCAGTAACGAATTGGGCAAGAAAGATTTTCATGCCTTGCGTACGGTGGCCTTCACTCTTCTCTTTTTGGCTACCTGCATTATGTTTTTATGGGGAATCCTTTTTATAAGCGGGCGGAATTTTTTTCCCACTTTATACGTAAACGACCCCCAGGTAATTGCCCTGGCCGCCCCGCTGCTCATCATAGCCGGATTTTTTCAGTTGAGCGATGGCATACAGGTAGTTTCAGTAGGTGCTTTGCGCGGTCTGCACGATGTAAAAATACCATCGGTTTTTATTTTTATTGCTTATTGGGTAATTGGTTTACCATTGGGCTACCTGTTCGCATTTAAATTTAACTGGGGCGCTAATGGAATTTGGATTGGGCTGCTCATCGGGCTCACCCTTACAGCCACGGCCATGGTGGCCCGGTTTCATGTGCTGAGCCGGAAACTACTTATTAACAAGCCATAGCCATTTCGTTTTTTCTTATCTTTTCTGAAATTTTTTGTTTATGGATGCACGGGCCGTGAAAGATTCTCAAACCACCATTACTGAATTGATGATTCCTTCGTACGCCAACTTTGGCGGAAAAATTCACGGAGGAATTTTACTTTCACTAATGGATAAAGTAGCGTATGCTACCGCCAGCAAACATGCCGGGGCTTATTGTGTTACGGTATCGGTAGATAAGGTAGAATTTTTGCAGCCGGTAGAAGTGGGCGAACTGGTTTCGTTAAAAGCTTCGGTAAATTATGTAGGCCGCACATCGTTGATGATAGGCATACGGGTGGAATCGCAAAATGTAAAAACAGGCGAAGTAAAGCATACCAACTCCTGCTTCTTTACCATGGTAGCCAAAGACGATAATAACAAACCAATGGAAGTACCCAAACTGATTTTGGAAAATGAAGAAGATATTAAGCGCTTTATCGAAGCCTTGCGCGTGCGCGAAATAAAAGAAAAAGTACGCGAAGAAATGGACGATGTAAAATCAACTATTGAAGCCACCAATGCCAAAGAAGTTTTGAAAGACGAACGGTGTGTTATTAAAATCAGATTGTAATTCAAACTAAAATCTATATATGCCAAAATATTTTTGTGTATTCGCATTGGTAAGTATGGCTGTGTGCGCCTCGCATGCCCAAGAAAATCAGTCCCTAAAAAACGATATCGGATTTAACACTACTACCATTTTCAGCGGGCTTTTAAACTCAGGCAGCGGTCCCTTTAATTTAATGTATAAACGACAAACCGGAGAGAATACAGCCCTCCGCTTCGGGCTTTCCTTTTCTGCTTCACTAAATTCCGGAAACAACAACTCCGGCACACAGCCTTACACTATCCCCTACGCGTATCTCTTCATGCCTTCGGTGGGGAAAGAATGGCAACGCACCCTATCGAGCCGGTGGATGTGGTATGGCGGAGCCGATGTGCGCCCTTCCATTTCTTTCAACAAAACAACAACTTATCAAAACGGAATAGAAACTCAGTTTAACAGCACCGACACCTACGGTCTGGGGCTGGCTCCTTTTTTGGGGGTGCGGTTAATCATTTCTAAAAATTTTTATGTGACCACCGAGGCCCGCATTACAGCCTTGTATAGTTTGCAAAAAAACTTAACCCGGGCACTCAACCCAAATACAGGCGTAGTAACTACTTTACAAGATTACTCTGTCAGCACATTCAGTTTTGCCTCCAGTTCGGCTGCGGGCATTTATTTGTTTTATCGTTTTTAAAAAATCTATTTAAACAAATATGAAACACGTTCTTTTTATTTTCTTGACAATCCGCTGCCTCAATACGTACGCACAATACCCGGTCATCCTCTCTCAGCGCGACCAAGCTCATGTGATGGATGAAATAACTGAAGACCGGCTCACCAACCTCTTGCCCGCCCTCATGCACCGGGAAGGTATTGATATGTGGGTAATCATTTCGCGCGAATACAACGAAGACCCGATCATTAAAACCATGCTGCCCGCCACGTGGATGGCCGCCCGCAGGACTACCATGCTGGTGGTATTTGATAAAGGAAGCAGCCTGGAATACCTTGCCGTGGCACGTTACAACGTAGGCACTCTTTTTAAACGCGCCTGGGATCCTGACAAACAACCCAACCAATGGGCGCAGTTAGGGAAATTAATAGACGAACGTTCGCCTAAAAAAATAGCCATTAATAAAGCCGGCATTTGGGGGCATGCCGATGGCCTCTCGGCAAACGACTATGACGAACTGCTAAAGGTCGTACCTAAAAAACTTCAGGGAAACATAGTATCGGCCGAGCGGCTGGGGGTAGCCTGGTTGGAATCGCGCACTGAAAAAGAAATGATCATCTATCCGCAAATTGTGCGCCTCGCTCACCAGATTATAGCCGAAGGGTTTTCGGATAAAGTAATACAGCCGGGTGTAACGACTACAGAAGATGTAGTTTGGTTTTATCGCGAAGAAATTAAAAGACTGAAACTCGACACGTGGTTTCATCCCTCGGTAGAAATTCAACGGGCCGGAAATGACGAGTCAACGATTATCCGTCCGGGCGATTTGCTGCACGTAGATTTTGGCATTACCTACCTACGCCTCAACACCGACACCCAGCAACATGCTTACATGCTGAAAGCGGGTGAAACCGAAGCCCCTGTCTTTTTAAGAGAAGCGCTTAAAAAAGGAAACCGATTGCAAGATATCCTTACCTCCAATTTCAAAGAAGGGAAAACCGGAAACCAAATTCTGGCCGACTCCCGCAAGCAAGCATTGGCAGAAGGCATTACTCCCTCCATTTACACACACCCCATCGGGTATCATGGGCACGCAGCCGGAACCACCCTGGGTATGTGGGATATGCAAAATGGCGTACCCGGCAGTGGTGACTATCCTCTGCATTATAAAACAGCCTACTCGATCGAGCTAAACGCCACCGTGCCGGTGGCCGAATGGAAAAAGGAAATCAAAATCATGCTGGAAGAAGACGGTTATTTTGACGAAGCAGGATTTCGTTATATAGACGGACGGCAATTGGATTTGATCCTTATCCCCCGGCCGATGGAATCTATAAAATAAGGAGGTAGAATGCTACGGGCAATTCATACATTATGGAGCGTGCTGATCTTTAACCTTCTTTTTGTTTTGTTATTTCCGTTTCTGTTGTTGCCTATTCTTTTTCCACCGCTACACCGGCTGACAGGCATTGTTAACCGGCTATGGGCCAAAGCCTTTTTTACCCTTTCGTTTATTCCCTTTCAGGTAGAATACGAGGTGCCGCTAGACAAAACCAAAAAATATATTTTCTGCCCCAATCACTTTTCGTATCTCGACATTCCGGTGATGGGACTGAATGAGATCAATACGGTTTTTGTAGGAAAGAATGATATGGAGAAAGTACCGCTGTTCGGTTTTATGTACCGCAAGTTGCACATCACGGTAAACCGTTCGAGCCTGCGCAGCCGCGGAGAAACCATCCTTAAATCCATGAAAGCCATCGATGACGGAAAAAGCCTGGTGATTTACCCCGAAGGAGGGATGGTAACAACCAACCCGCCCCACATGAAATCTTTTAAAGATGGTGCCTTTCGTACCGCCATTGAAAAACAAATTGCCATCGTACCGGTAACGATTCCTTTCAATTGGATAATTTTGCCCGACCAAAAATCGTTTCGTTTATCAAGAGGCAAGGTGCGGGTCATTTTTCATAAACCGATTGACACGCACCAAATGAAGGTAGAGCAGATGGCAGAACTGAAACAAAAGGTTTTTATAACGATAACCGATGAATTAGCTAAATGGAATACAAAACAATAATTATTTTTCATGCCGATTGATACCCCCCTGTTGCACAAAATAGCCCACTTGGCCCGTTTGGAATTTGATGAAAAGGAAACCGGGAAAATGACTAACGATCTGAATAAAATTATTTCTTTCGTAGAAAAATTAAATGAAGTAAATACCGATGGGGTAGAGCCGCTTACCACCATGAGCCAGGAAGTAAACGCCCTGCGCGAAGACGAGCCTCAAACCCATTTAACACGAAAAGAAGTATTGCAAAATGCACCTGAAAAAGATGCCGAATACTTTCGTGTACCTAAAGTACTGGAATAAGAAATTTGAATACCATGACACCTTCCTTTTTTTGGAACTCGTGGCGCAAGCCTGAACGAATCGTATTTTATCTTTTTGTTGTCGTTGCGTTAGTCTTCCTTTTATTGTTTTGGAAAAGCTGGTGGGTTACTCCTGAGCCGGTAATGCAATTCGATAACTTTCAGCAGCTTGAAAAAATTGAAACCATCTCCCGCACGTTTCAGGTCGGCACTTTTAAAGTAGCCGTACCGGCAAACGCCTACTTGATTTTTGAAAGCTTGCAAGGCAGCTTGCTGCACCCCAACAAAATAGCTTCCTATTTTTTTATATCTGCCTTGTTCATAGCCTTTGCAGGATTTATGGCCGTGGTGTCAACGCTCAGCCGTTTTTATTTTTTGGGAGGCATGGGGCTGGCTGTTATCTGGCTAGCCGGCCTTGGCCTAAATACATTAGAAGTATTTGGCATGTCGGGCCAAACGCCCACCATTGTGTCGGTACTTTTATTTGCCGCTTTAGGTTTTTATTTCAACTCATATAATAAAGGACTTTCGCTGGGGGTTCGGCTGCTGCTGTTTTTTACTGTTGTCTTTTGCTGGGCAGGTATCCTCTGTTTTTTTAGTCATGTAAATGAACCTTTGTTGCACCTTTCGGTGAATGAGTTAATGGTAGGCATTACGGTAAGCATTGTATTCATTGTAGTAGTGGCTCATGAATTGATAGCCGGGGCTGTATTTATTGCAGCCGGCACAAAATCACCCAGAACCCTCATTCACTTTTTACTGCTCAGTTTTTTTTATTTAGTCAATGTGGCTTTACTCTATGCCTCGAAAACCGGGCTGGTAGGTTGGAGTTTCCTTCCGGTTAACTCATTTTTCTTATTAACTCTTTCTGCCACCTTGGGGGTGGTAGGATTTATCAGTGCTTCGCGGCAGGGTGTTCTTTCTCATGAGCCGACAGCATCCTTGCTCTATTTTTCTTTGTTGATCGTAACCTTTGCCACGCTGGGTTTTTTAAGCGCTACCGCCAGCGATATGATGCTCGATGCTTTTGAAGTGATCGTGTTGGCCGCCCATTTTGCCTGCGGCCTTATTTTTCTGGTCTATGTTATCGCCAACTTTGGCCCTCTTCTGGCCTCCGGCAGAAGCGCGCATAAAGTTTTATACAAACCCGAAACCATGCCACTCTTTACCTTCCGCATCATGTCGTTAATTGCCACCTTCGCCATTATCTCGCTGGTAGCTTCCTGGACAAGGTATGTTGACCAGGCCACCGCCACGTTCTTTAACCTACGGGGCGATTTATACCTGACTCAAGGAGATGATGCAAAGGCAGAAGCCAATTACAAACAATCCATCCGGTACCGAAATCAAAATAAGCATGCCCATTATGCCCTTGCCACGCTTTATAATTTACGTTACGAATCTTTCAACGAAAAAAACGAATATCAAAAATTAGTAGAACTCACACCCGACCCCAAAGCGTATATTAACCTGAGCGAAATTTTTATTCAACAAAAAAATGAACTGAGAAGCAACCTGTTGCTTAGCGATGGGCTGAAAGCTTTTCCCAAAAGCGCTGAATTAAAGAATGCGTTGGGTCTTTCATTCCTAAAATTTAATTCAGCCGACTCCGCCTTGCATTATTTCCAATCGGCTTTGAAAGAAGGATCCATTAATCGTGTAGCAAAAACCAACTATCTGGGCACCTTGGCTTATTTTCATCTGGCCAATCCCGATTCCGCTTCGTGGGGCAGCGCCCTAGACGGGATTGCCGTAAACCGGTTGGCACTGGCCACACCCCACTCCTCAGCTATCCCGGCAGAAATTAAAATTCCAACCGACACCGTTCTGAATGTTTACCAAGCTGCTTACTATGCCAATTATTTAATCCGTCACCCTAGCGATACCGCATTGATTCACCACATCAGCAGTCTGTCTCAAAAATCTTGCAATGACGATTTCAACGAAATACTTTCCCTATCCGTTGCCCATGCTCTTTATCAGTGCGGAGAGGTAAAAGAAGCACTGAAAAGAATGCGCAAAATTATCTACCGGTATGCCAATGCGGAATACGCCTATCAAACGGGCATTTGGTTGCTCGAGCAAAATAATCCGCAGGTAGCAACTGTCTATTTTGAAAAAGCAACTGATAAAAAAATGACAGCCGCACTGGTTCTGAAGGCACTGGCAACAACCGAATCGGGCAAATGGAAAGAGGCTTATTTTTTGTGGGATAGTTTGTCTCATCTGAAAAATAAAGAAACGGCAGCCTTGGCCGTTAGCCTGAAAAAAGTTTTAAGTACCGATATAAAAAAAGCCGATCAACTTAGCGAGGAAGAAAAATATTACTTCTGCCGGTACCAAATTCCGTTACCCGATTCCGCCTCATTTACCCATGTGGTAAGCCTGATACAAAATGAAAAATTAAAAGCCATGGCGTACATAGACCGGGCTGTACAATGGGTTCGTTGGGATGAACCCGCTCAAGCTATTCGCTGTTTAAATCGTGCCGCGTCTTTTAATGATGCCGAGCGTCAAAATAAAATTCATTCTCTTCGGATGATGCTGGCAGCTGAACAGCACGATGTTATTTTCCTGAAAACGAATGCTGCCTGGACAACAAACCTGAAGCCGTATGAGAAAGTTTTTGTGGAGGCCGTGCTAGCCCGGGCCGATGGGAACGAATCGGTGGCGCACTCCAAGTTCAATTACCTCGCACAAGCGAATGATCAGTTTGAAGAAGGACTGGTAGCCGCCTCGCAATTCTTTACCCAAGATTCAACGCGCAGGCTACATCATTTTTCGCTATTGGTAGATGGCCTGCTGGCCAAACCTCATTCTGTAAAAATCTTAAAACAATATATTGTACAGGCTGCCTTGCTGGGCTTGGGGCAGGAAGCCCAAGAGGCACTAGACAAACTACAAACCATTTTGCCCGAAGCGTTGTTTAAAAAATTCATTAATGAACATCCGGGTTTATTTAACAATCCTTAACCACCCCCTCATTGTACCCTGAAATTATTCTCTCATCTTTACATTCTTAACTATTAAAAAATGGAATTGAAGTCCGTACCTCTACAACAAGTTCATGAAAAGCTGGGCGCCAAAATGGTGCCGTTTGCCGGGTTTACTATGCCTGTGCGCTACTCCAGCGACATTGAAGAACACATGGCCGTGCGCAACGGAGTTGGCGTATTTGATGTGAGCCACATGGGCGAATTTAAAGTAGAGGGTCCTCAAGCGTTGGATCTGATCCAGCGCATCACCAGCAACGATGCCTCTAAACTAATAGACGGCCAGGCTCAATACACCTGCCTGCCCAACGACCAGGGCGGCATTGTTGATGATTTAATTGTGTATAAAGTCAAGGACGAGGAGTATTTCATTGTAGTGAATGCCGGCAACATTGCTAAAGACTGGAATTGGTTTGTTAAACACAACACGCGCGGAGCCGTTCTAAAAAACATTTCCGATGACATTTGTCTTTTTGCTGTACAAGGACCGAAGGCAACAGCCGTTCTGCAGAAACTTACCGGCACGGATTTAAAAGCCATCAAGTACTATCATTTTGCTATCGGAGAGTTTGCCGGGGTGCCCCATGTAATGATGAGCAATACCGGCTACACCGGAGCCGGGGGCTTTGAAATATATGTGAATAAAACGGCAGCTGAAAAAATATGGTACGCTATTTTTGAAGCCGGCAAGGAAGATAACATTAAGCCGATCGGCTTAGGCGCCCGCGATACCCTTCGCCTGGAAATGGGCTTTTGTTTGTATGGCAATGATATTGACGATTCCACTTCGCCTCTGGAAGCCGGGCTGGGGTGGATTACCAAGTTTACAAAAGATTTTACGAATGCTTCTTTTTTGAAAAAACAAAAAGAAGAAGGCATACAAAAAAAACTGATTGGATTTAAAATGAATGACAAAGGAATTCCCCGCCACGGCTATCTATTAAAAAATGCAGCCGGAAGCGAAATCGGTCATGTTACTTCGGGTACGATGTCGCCTGTATTAGGAATAGGGATTGGGTTAGGTTATGTGGCTACCGAACATGCCAAGCCCGAAACAGAAATTTTTGTGGATGTGCGGGGTAAGTTGCTGAAAGCAATCGTCTCAAAAACGCCTCTGATTTGATCCGCATCCAATTTGAAAATGCGCCCGGAGAATGTTGGCTAAATGTAAATTTCTAATTTTCTAATCGGCACACCATCCAATTGAATGAAAACCATTGACGTTTGTCTCAGCCCCGAGTTAATGCACCTATACGAGGTACGCAACCGCACCGTAGTAGCAGTTGATATTTTACGGGCCACCTCTTGCATGGTTACGGCATTGGCTCATGGAGCCGAAAGCATTACTCCATTCGCCCAGATGGAAGAATGTTTAAATATGAAAACTAAAGGCTACCTCACATCCGGTGAGCGGGATGGGAAAAAAGTAGATGGGTTTGACAAAGGAAATTCTCCGTTTGAATATATGGGCGATCAGGTGCGCGGGCTAAAGATTGCTTTTACCACTACCAATGGCACGCAAGCCATTGAAAAATCGAAAGGAGCCAAAGAAGTGATTATAGGTTCATTTTTAAATTTAAGCTCTGTGGTAAAATACCTTTTGCTGGGCGAGAATAATGTGTTGATAGTTTGTGCCGGTTGGAAAGGGCGTGTAAATCTGGAAGACACTTTATTTGCCGGGGCTGTAGTAGAAAAGTTAAAAGATTATCTGGGGCCTGATTGCGATGCCCCGCTGGCTGCACGCCATTTATACAATCTGGCTAAAGATAATATGGCCGGATTTTTAAACGACTCTTCGCATGTTAAGCGTCTCAACCGGCTTAATATTTATCGCGACTTTGAGTTTTGCCTTTCGGTCGATCAATATAAAATACTGCCGAGGTTAGAGAACGGAGTGTTAGTAGCTTAAATTAATTTCGTAAATACCTCGCAATCATTCGCCCATCATGGGTACATCCATTACGAGTAGTTCGCAATCCGCATTGGCACGGATCATGATGTTCTCTGTTTCCCAAAGCCCATAGCCATCGCGTTTGCTCAAGAGCTGGCCGCTAACAGATACCTCGCCTTCTATTACAAATAGATACACTCCGTTTCCCGGTCGGCTAATCGTGTACTCGGTTTGAAATCCATTTTTTAGGTTCGCCAGAAAAAATTTAGCATCCTGATTAATTTTTACCCCTTCTCCGGTTTCTTCACCGGATACAATCAACTGAAGTTTATCTTCCCGGAGACGGGGATCAAACGTTTTTTGATCGTAGCGGGGCGCAATGTTGTGTCGTTTGGGAAAAAGCCAAATCTGAAGAAAGTTAACTTTTTCATTTTTGTTCTTATTGTACTCCGAGTGCTGAATGCCCGATCCGGCACTCATAATCTGCACATCGTTTTGTCTGATCACGGTTATGTTGCCCATGCTGTCGCGGTGTTCTAAATCGCCCTGTAGTGGAATCGAAATAATTTCCATGTTATCGTGCGGGTGAGTGCCAAAGCCCATTCCGCCTTCTACCACATCGTCATTTAGTACACGCAAGGCACCAAAATGTACCCGGGCAGGATCATAATATTGAGCAAAACTAAATGTATGGTGGCTATCGAGCCAGCCATGGCGGGCATGGCCTCGTGTATGGGCTTTATGCAGTACGGTTTTCATAGTTGACAGTACTACAAATCGGAGAGCTAAAAAGTTTCAACGGGGATATTATCCGGCCAAGAGAATATTTTTTTCCTTCAATACACTTTTCAGTTGATCGGCCGATTGAAAATGAATGCCATGAATGCCCATGCTTTCTGCGCCCAGCACATTGCGCTGGCTATCATCTATAAAAATGGATTGAGTTGGTTCAATGGCATACCGGTCTAACAAGATTTTGTAAAACTCCGGAAAAGGCTTGCGTGTTTTTTCTACCCCCGAAACCACAATGCCTTCAAACCAATGCAGGAAATCAAAATTTTGCAAAGCCCACGGAAAGGTTTGTGCCGACCAATTGGTAAGTGCGTACAGTTTATATTTTTTAGAATCGGCCAGTTCGCGCAAAATCTGCACGGTGCCCGGAATCGGTCCGTTAATGGTTTCTTGCCAGCGACCATACCAGGCTCTAATGGGCATTTCGTGGTGAGGAAATTTGGCCAGCAGTTCTTCGGTGGCTTCTTCAAACGAACGGCCGGCATCTTGTTGTTCGTTCCAATCGCCTGTGCATATCGTAGATAAAAACCAATCTATTTCTTCTTCCGTTTTAAATATTTTACGGTAAAGGTAGCGTGGGTTCCAGTCAATCAGCACCCCGCCTAAATCAAAAATGATCGTATCAATTTTATGCATGTCTATAAATTATCCTTGTTTTCCAAAAGCCCATATTAAGAAAGAAGGCCATGCTTCGGCCCAAGTTTGTAAATTATGTTGGCCTCCTTTTATTTCCAGGTATTGAATATCGTGAAAGGGGCGGTATCCTTTCTTAGTCAGCTCTACGATTAAATCCAAGGTGTCATCTATCGAATCAATAATACCATTTTTATTTCGGTCATTCTTTTCATCTTCCGTTCCGGCTTGAAACCAGAACTGCAACCCGTCTTTCTTTTTTCCCGATTTAATTTGCTGGTGCATAATTCGATCGCGCGCATCCGAGTACAACCGGCTTTGGCTGTCGCGTTTGCGCCACCAAAAAGAACCACTAAAAGCCCCGGCCTTAGAAAACAGTTTAGGGTAATTCCAGGCTACATCTACTGCGCTCAGTCCGCCCATAGAGCAACCGGCAATGGTATGTCTTTCCTTGCGGATAGGATACCGATATAATAAGTAGGGGATTAATTCAGTTACCAAATATTGTGTGTAGGCTTTGGCCTTACTGCCGCGTTTCAAATAATCTCGTTTAGCGGCCACCCCATATTCCTGCATCCGGTTTCCCGCTACCACGGCCGCAACGATAATGGGGTCTATGATTTTTTCGGCTGTAAGCTTTTCCAGCGTTTCTTTTACTTTTAGTTTTTCTAAATCCTGTCCATCGTTTAGCAGCAACAGCGGATAATGAGTTCCTTCCGTTTTTTGGATGGGCAAGAGCAGGTTTACATCTACTTCGCGGGTAAGCAGTTTTGAAAATATCCCGGTCATTTTCTCCTCAGTATAAAAAGGTTCGGTTATTTCTTTTTCCACGGTTGATGAAATGGTTTTTATTTTCCAAATTTAAAGGCTGCAAAAATAATGAATCCAATCCTTTACTGACTAACAACCTTCTATGCCAAACGAATATTTGCATCGGTGGTACTCCCCCAATCTAAACCGCGATATTGATGTTTTGGCTTTTGGCCATCGCGGCTATCCGGTCATCTTGTTTCCCACGTCTATGGGGCGTTATTACGAAAACAAAGATTTTAAATTAATTGATAGTGTAGCCTGGTTTTTAGATGAAGGCCTGGTAAAAATTTATTGCCCGGATGGGGTCGATACCTTGAGTTGGTACAATAAATCCATTCATCCGGCAGACCGGGTGCAAAACCATATCTGGTACGACCAGATGTTGTTGCATGAATTGGTCCCTCTGGCGCAACGCGAAACAGGTGTGAGCCGGGTAGCTACAGCCGGTTGCAGTTTTGGCGGATACCATGCTACCAATTTTGCTTTCCGCCATCCGGAAGTAGTAAAGTATGTATTCAACATGGGCGCCTCGTTTGATATTAAAGACCAACTGGATGGCTACTATGACGACAACGTATATTTCAATAACCCGCCCGATTTTATACCTAGTGCTCAAAATAATTTTTTTTCAGACCTACTGGTGGTGCTGGGCACCGGCACACACGATATGTGCTGGGATGCCAATGTAAAAATGGCCAACATCCTGCAATCGAAAAACATTCGCCACTGGCTGGATGTGCGCCCGAATGCCCCGCACGATTGGCCGGCCTGGAGAGAAATGTTTCCACATTATTTGTCGCTCATTAAATGAGGAAATGCTTTTTCTTTTTCGTGTTTGTCGGTGTTCCCTTTTCGGGTATTTCAAAACCCATCCATAATACACTGGCTATTTCAGCAGGAGGAATCAACCAATGGATAAAAATAGATTCGGAAGACGACACCTATCCTGTTTTGCTATTTCTTCATGGCGGCCCGGGCAACTCGGTCATTCCTTATGCCTCTAAATTTACAGACCGGCTTCAGCAACATTTTATATTAGTCTTGTGGGACCAACGCGAAACGGGTGAAACAAAAAAACTAAATACATCACCCTTGTCTTTGAATGTATCTCTTTTTGAGTCGGATGCAGTAGAAGTGATTCATTATTTGCAAGAACGGTTTCATCAAGACAAGATTTACCTGGCGGGCCACTCGTGGGGCGGTTTTTTGGCCTTGCAGGTAGCCTCGCACCACGCCCACTTGTTAGCGGCATGCCTGGCGGCCGCACCGATGGTAAGCCAACTGGAGAGCGAACGGTTAGCCCTGCAAAAAATGAAAGAAGTAGCTGCCCAAGAAAAAAACACAATGGCGCTTCCGCAATTGAATACTATACAGATTCCTTTTAAAAATGGTAAGCAGTTATACTTTCACCGGAAATGGCTCAGCGAATTAATAGACCGGCAAAAGGCTCCTTTCAGCCAAGCGTATGTAGAAAATTGGGCTATAACGTGGCTACCTCTTTTTAACGAAGCATCTTTCATCAATTTTTCTATTACTGCTCCCGAGATAAAATGCCCGGTCTATTTTTTGGCAGGAACCAATGATTATCAAACTTGCTCCAGTCTCACAAAAAATTATTTCGAAAAACTGAAAGCACCGAAAAAAGAGTTATTTTGGTTCAGTCAATCGGCACACCTTTTAAACCTTACCGAATCGAAGAAATTTCAAGAAATAATTATTTCTACTCTTGCCCAATAATAATGTGACCTAAATCTAAAATTTAAACACCATGAAACGAATCGGAATTTTACACGGTATGGAACGCTCCTTCCCGGAAGCCTTTGTGGAGGCCGTCAATAAAATGGGATTAAAAGATATTAAGGCTGAGCCCGTAGTGGTCGATATGGTGCAACAGGGCGTGGGCGATGACTATGCCGTAATGATTGACCGTATTTCGCAAGATGTACCCTTTTATCGAGCCTATTTAAAAAACGCAGCTTGTGCCGGTACGGCTGTTATTAACAATCCGTTTTGGTTTAGTGCCGATGAAAAATTTTTCAACAATGCCCTCGCTACCCGTATTGGGGTACCGGTTCCTAAAACCGTTATCCTGCCATCGCATGAGCGGCCTACCGATACGTTTGATTCTTCTTTCAGCAACCTTAAATTTCCGTTGAGTTGGGAAAAAGTTTTTGCCTACATCGGTTGGCCGGCCTACATGAAGCCCCACTCAGGAGGCGGTTGGAAAAATGTTTACCGCCTCAATGGCCCGGATGATTTTTTCCGTGCCTATAAAGAAACCGGTCAGCTTGTAATGCTTCTGCAAGAAGAAATTGTTTTTACCGAATATTTCCGCTGCTATTGCCTGGGCAGAAAATATGTGCGTGTTATGCAATACGAGCCCCGCAACCCTCACCACCTGCGGTATGTTATCAATGGCCCCCCAGCCGAAGCCAAGCTAATAAAAAAAGTACACGACTACGTACTTGAGTTGTGCCATGCCCTCGGATATGATTTTAACACTGTGGAAATGGCCGTGCGCGATGGCATACCCTATGCCATCGATTTTTGCAACCCCGCACCGGATGCTGATGTAAAATCGGTAGGCCAGGAAAATTTTGATTGGGTAGTAACCCATGCGGCTAAACTGGCGGTAGAAAAAGCACAAATACACCAACCCGGAAAAGACAATCTTACCTGGGGAACTTTCGTGCAAAACTCGGTAGCTGCTTTTGAAAGTTCGTTGCCCAAAAAGAAATCGGTGGAAGAATCCAAAACGAATATTAAAAAAGGGACTAAAAAATAAACATGGAAAAATTTACGCTGGGGGTAGAAGAAGAGTACATGGTGGTAAATCCTGCTACGCGCGAACTTACCTCGCACGATCAAAAAATTGTAGAGATTGCCTCGCAGATACTACATGAGCACGTAAAAGCCGAGATGCATCAGGCGGTGGTAGAAGTAGGTACCGGGATTTGTAAAGATGTAAGCGAAGCCTACCGGGATATTGCCCGCCTGCGTAAATTAGTAGGAGAAGTAGCCGGCAACCTGAACTTGCGCATTGGGGCTGCGGGCACCCATCCTTTTTCGCATTGGAGTACCCAACTTATTACACCCAATCCGCGTTACGATGAAATTGTAAATGAAATGCAAGAGGCGGCCCGATCAAACCTGATTTTCGGTCTGCATGTTCACGTAGGTATTGCCGACAAAAACCTGGCCATCCACATCATGAACACGGTGCGTTATTTTTTACCCCACATTTTTGCACTCTCTACTAATTCGCCCTTTTGGGAAGGGCGTAACACCGGCTTCAAATCATTTCGCACCAAAGTGTTTGATAAGTTTCCCCGCACCGGCATACCTGATAGTTATGACGATTGGGATGATTTTAAAAATTATATCAACCTGCTGATTAAAACACGCTGCATAGACAACGCCAAAAAAATATGGTGGGATGTGCGCGTCCACCCTTTTTTCGATACCATCGAATTTAGGATATGCGATGTGCCCTTGCTGATTGATGAAACCATTGCCATCGCGGCTCTGTTTCAGGCCTTGGTAGCCAAGCTTTACAAATTGCGGCTGCAAAACATGAGTTTCATTAACTACAACCGGGCGCTGATTAACGAAAACAAGTGGCGGGCTTCCCGTTATGGCTTAGACGGTAAACTGATTGATTTCGGAAAACAAACCGAAGTAGATACCCGGTTGCTCATTTTTGAATTACTCGATTTTATTGACGATGTAGTGGATGACCTGGGGAGCCGGCACGCCATTAACTATGTACATAAAATTGTTGAGCACGGTACCGGAGCCGACCGGCAGCTAAAGGTGTTTGCCAAAACACAAAGCCTGGAAAAAGTGGTTGATTATATTATTGATCAAACACTAACCGGCACTAGTGCTTGATAGGGAACCGGGCAAAGGGTTTACGCTCGTCAAACAATTTTCGGTAAGTAGCATGCCGCTTTACCACCCGCGAATTGATCTGCTCACAAACCTTAATCATTTTCGTATTAAAATCGGCAATCCAATTCATTTCATAATCAACATACTGTTTGCGCAGATGCACGTGGTAGTCTTGAAAACTTTCAATAATGGCTCCGTCCACGCCTTTTCCTTGGTGCGCAGGCACTACGCCAAATAAAACACCAAATGCTTTTCTGTTTTTTTTCAATAAGGTGTACCAGAGGAATTTCAGTTTCCCGATTAAATCTAATTTCCCGTTAAGATTTTTAAATAGCTGGTTTACCTCTGGCAACGATAGAAAGAAAGCAACCGGTTCATTCCGGTAATAGCCAAACCAAATCAATGTTTCATCCATGATTGGTTTCATCTGTTTCACAATAGCATGAGCCTGATGCTCGGTTAACTCAGGAATTTCACCCCGGCTGGCCCACGCCTGGTTATACACCTGCCTTATCTTTTCTGCCAGCGTAGGCCACTCTTTTTTCTTTAAATATTCAAAACGGTAGTCCTTATCAAGCGCGATGCGGCTCGCTTTTTTGTACATTTTGTCATCCAGTTCGCCTTTTACCTTCCGGCCAAAAGTGAGCTGGTAGAAATAAACCTGAAAGCCGTATGCTTCAAAAAAATCTTTATAGTATGGGGGGTTATAATTGCATTGATAGTTCGGCTCTAATTCATAGCCTTCAATGAGCAACCCCCACCAGCGGTCGCGGCTGCCAAAATTTACAGGTCCATCCATTGCCTCCATGCCTTTGCTTTGCAGCCATTGCCTGGCCTGATTGAAAAGAGTGAACGCTGCGGCTTTGTCGTTAATACATTCAAATAAACCTATTCCACCGGTAGGCTGGTCATTACCTTTGGTGGCGTGTTTCTTATCGTAAAATGCCGCTATGCGGCCTATGGTTTCGCCCGATTCGTTTTGTAAAATCCAGCGTGTGCACTCTCCGGTTCGAAACGATTTATTTTTTTTTGAATCGAAAAATGCTTCTACATCTTTATCTAACGGACGTATCCATTTCGGAAAACTTTTATACAACGTTACCGGCAGAAGCAGAAATTCCTTTTTTTCTTTAGCCGTTATTACTTCGCGGATTGTCATGAGATGGCTTACAAGGTACGGTTAGGCAATTCAAAAAAGAAAGTAGTACCCTCGCCCAATGTACTTTTTAATTCAAGGTGGCCACCGAGTTTATCTACGGCATTTTTTACAATGTATAGCCCCAGCCCGGAGCCGTCAGACTGCTCGCTGGCCCGGTAAAACATGTGAAATACTTTTTCTAAACTTTCGGGTTTTATACCAATGCCATTATCTGAGAACTTGACGAACGCTTTCTTTTCAGAAACCTTGATCTGGATTACAATTTCCGGATCAGGCCGGTTAAAATTCCGGTATTTAATCGCATTAGAAATCAGGTTTCTAAAAATTTCGCCTACACGCCACCGATCGCTCAGAAACACATCCCCCTCAATCGTTACACTTCGCATAATTTCGTCTGCTCCTTTTAAATAATTTAAGTCCGTAAAGGTGTAGTCAATTAATTCTTTAAAATTGATCGGCTCGATGTGCAGATCCAGTTTCAGGTTTTTAGAATGACTCAGCACATCGGTAATAAAATGATCCAGTTGCCCTACTTTTTTTCCGATCAGGTTCAGGTACTCAGCAGGGTCGTCTGTATTGCCCGGGAGTTTGGCCAGGTTTACCAGGCCGCGTACCGAAGAAAGCGGAGCTCGTAGATCGTGCGAAACTTTATAGACGAAGTGATCTAATTCGGCATTGCGGGTTTTTAGTTCTTCTTCCGTTTTTTTCTGCTCCGTAATATCTACATACACTCCAAAAATACCGATGGCCACACCATCCACCATTACCGGCATACCATAAATAATAACAGACAACATCTGGCCATTACGATGAAGCCGCTTAGTTTGTATTCGTACTACTTGCTGTGATGAAATAAGTGTATTCAGGTCGTTCCCTTCTGTTTCCAGATCACCGGGAACTATAAATTCGTTCAATGCTTTTCCATGAAGGTCTTGGGTATTAAAACCAAACATGGTTTCAAACCCTTCGTTTACCTGCTGCACTTTTCCCTTATCATCGAGCAGCGCAATTGCCAACGGGGAAACATGAAACAACTGAGAAAACAGTGTTTCTGATTTGCGCTTCTCGGTTTCAATTTGTTTTTGATCGGTTATGTCTTTAAAGATCGATCGGATAGCCGGCTTACCTTCATAGATAAAGGGCGTGCCGGAAACCTCTACTATTCGCTCTTGCCCGTTTGTGCGCACAAAGATTTGTTCGATGGCGGGCACTTCTTTCCCCTGAGAAATTTTTCCGGCCCGTTGTTCAGTCTGTTGCCGGCCGCTGGGTGCTACAAAATTTAAAAATGGTTTGCCTACAATTTCTTCATTTGGGTTTGCCTGCAATATTTTTAACCCGGATTGGTTCAGGTATTTAATTTTTCCGTCTTGCAAAATACTTACCCCTAACGGTAAATGATCTACCAATTGCCGGTAGCGCTCTTCGCTATCCTGAATTGCTTTTTCTTTTGTTTTGTGTTCTTCAAAATCTTGCAATATCCCTACTGAGCGCACCGGATAACCCTTTTCATCACGCTCAACTATTTGCCCCTTTTCCAAAACCCAACGCCATGAACCATCTTTATTTTTGAAACGGTAGGTGCAGGAAAATGAATCGGATTTAGACAATTGGTGCTCTGTCATCGTACGGCTATACTCCGGCAGGTCGTCCGTGTGGATATAATACTCTTTCGTTTTCCATAGATTAATCAACTCGGCATGGTCGTACCCGAGTATCTCTGCCCAGCGCTTATTAAGAACCGCCTCATTCTTTAAATAATTATAATCCCACAGCCCAAGGTTGGCTCCTTTCAATGCCAATTCCAGCCGTTGCTCCATTTCGAACCGCCTTTGTTCCGCTTCTTTGCGGTCGCTTATGTCGTGAATGATGCCTGCCCATGTAACCGTGCCATCTTCCAGCATTTCTCCGGCAGCAATGGTTTCTACCCAGGTATATCCTTTGGGGGTTTTGATCCGTCCTTTCCATCGCCAATCTTTTTTATCAACAAAATATCGGGCTTTTTTCAGGATGTCATTTTTTAAATAAGGCCAATCTTCTTCGTGCACATACGACCGCATGGGCAACACCCCGCTCATTACTTCAACCGGGGTAAGGCCAAACATGGTTTCGCAGTGTGGGCTGATGTACACAAAATCGTTATCGCCATCGGGAAAAAAAGAATATTCAAATGTTACTGCGGGCAACGCATCAGTCAATTGCCCTTGCCGGTAGATGGTTTCGGTATTTTTCATTTTTACAAGCGAGCAATTTAGTAATTTGATTATACCCTCAAAATGATAGATGTGTGAAAAACCCACGAGGTAAGAATTTCGTCAGAATAAAAAACTAACTTTGAAGCAAGCACATCTGATTCCTAAAAAATATCTTAAAAAGAAACTTATGTATTACCATTGCCTCGGAAAAATTCCACCCAAACGCCACACCCAGTTTCGGCAACCGGATGGAAGCCTCTACCAGGAAGAACTGGTGAGTTCGGAAGGATTTTCCGGAATTTACTCCAACCTGTACCATATTTTCCCGCCCACCCGGATTAAGGAAGTAAAAGCAGTAGAAAATTTTTCGGTAAAACGTGTAGCTGAGTACAAACTGTTGCAAACCCATCTCAATACATCAAAAGTAGGTGAAACCGGCACTGATTATCTGGGGGCCAGAAAAACACTGCTCATCAACAACGACTGTGCTCTTTCCATCTGCTCGCCTACCCAACGCACCATGGATTATTTTTATAAAAATGCCGAAGGCGATGAAGTAATCTTTGTGCATGATGGCCAAGGAAAGCTAACCTCCCAATTTGGCACCATCGAAATACGCCAGGGAGACTATGTGGTTATTCCACGTACCGTAATTTATAAACTCGACTTTGAGCCCGGACCGCTCCGGCTATTAATTATAGAGTCTGCTTCGCCTGTGGAAACGGTAAAGCGATACCGTAATGAGGTAGGGCAGTTGTTGGAGCACTCTCCCTACTGCGAGCGCGATATTCGCCCGCCTCACAAACTGATTACCGAAACCAAAAAAGGTGAGTACCTCATCAAAATAAAAAAACAAGGTTTGCTGCACCATTATGTGTATGAGCACTCTCCGCTCGACCTGATTGGGTGGGACGGCTTTTTGTGGCCGTATGCCTTTTCCATTCATGATTTTGAACCCATTACCGGCCGCATCCACCAGCCCCCGCCCGTGCACCAAACTTTTCAAGCTCATAACTTTGTAATCTGTTCGTTTGTGCCGCGTTTGTTCGACTATCATCCGCAAGCCATCCCGGCTCCGTACAACCATAGCAATATTGACAGCGATGAAGTGCTCTACTATGCGGAGGGGAATTTTATGAGCCGCCGGGGCATTGATCGGGGTTCCTTCACCCTGCACCCGGGCGGACTGCCCCACGGGCCTCATCCCGGTACGGTAGAAAAAAGCATTGGCGCTAAAGAAACCCACGAGCTGGCGGTAATGGTTGATACGTTTAAACCGCTTTATTTAACGGAAGATGCCCTACCCTATTTAGATAAAAACTATCCGATGAGTTGGACGGATAACCACAACGAAGGGTTTCATGAGGTAAACACTCCGTAATCTAAAAAAATAATGATCGCACTAACCTACTCCTGAGTAGCCCATTTTTGTATTTCCGGGATGGCCGGTGGTTTAAGGCCTATTATAAAACATCGTTACTAACCCGTACCCCTACCGGGCTACACCCCAGCGTACTACTTTTTCCAATTTGCCGGGTTGCATAATTTTTATTTTGCCTCCGTCTATCTCAATGAGTTTTTCATTTTTAAAATCGGAAAGCACGCGAATAACCGACTCGGAAGCCGTGCCTACCATCTTGGCCAAATCATCGCGCGAAATCTGAATCACTTCGCTGGTGTCTTTCATTTGGTGCACCTTCAGCAGAGCCGCTGCCGTGCGCTGGCGAACGGAGTTATAGGCCAGATGTAATAACTGGTTTTCTTTTTCGGCTACCTTTTTACATAACAACGAAATAAAGCCGTGCGAAACATCGGGGTGGCTTTGCAGCAAAAGCATAAAATCATATTTCGGAATGGTTACAATTTCAGAATCTTGCAATGCCACGGCCGACTCGCCATACAGTGCGCCTTCTAAAATAGGTTCAAAACCAAAAAAATCATTTGCATGGTAAATAGAGGTAATCAATTCTTTGCCATCGGGGTGCGATTTAAAGACTTTTACACTTCCCGATTTTACAAAATATACATTCAGCGGGGTATCTCCTTCGGAAAACAATTCGGCTTTTTTCTTTAACAATTTAATTTTTTTGTCTTTGCACAGATCCTTAAGATTAAGAACCTTTCGGGCATCGTGTATAAATTCATCTAATCCTTCAGAGGTGCTATCGTATAGTTTTTGTTGCATGCTGGCTTTTTGCAGACGGGCTTCAATGGCATTGAGCAGATCGGTATCATCAAATGGTTTGGTCAGGTAATCGTCTGCTCCCAGGTTCATGCCTTTGCGTATATCGGCTTTTTCCGTTTTTGCCGTCAGGAAAATAAAAGGGATACCGGCCGTATCCACCTTCTTGCTCAAAATATGCAACACGCCATAGCCGTCTAACTCGGGCATCATAATATCGCAGATAATCAGATCCGGTTTTTCCTGCTGAGCCGACTCCACGCCCTCCTTTCCATTTTTGGCAGAAGTAACCCGGTAGTTAGCCAGTTCTAATATTTCCTGAATGTTTTCGCGTACTTCGGTGTTGTCTTCAATCAATAAAATCTTTTTCATGGGTTTATTTTTTTTTTGATCAACGGGTGAGGCTAAAATAAGTCATGTTTATGTATGTGTACAATATTTATAAGGCCATTCTCTCTATTAACAGTTTTCGCAAGGTATGCTAATGGTAAACGTACTTCCTTTTTCATATTCGCTCGTAAACGAAATCGCCCCATCTATTAATTCAACATAGCGTTTAACAATATTCAATCCCAGGCCGGTGCCTTGCTCGTTGCCCGCATTGCTGGCCCGGTAAAAACGTTCGAACAAATGTTTTTGGTCTTCGGCCGATATCCCAATGCCTTCGTCTTTTATATGAAACCAGATAAACGAATTTTTGCTTTCGCAAAAGATCAGGATTTTTTTTCCGGGATCGGAATATTTACTGGCATTGGAGAGTAAATTAAACATAATGCCCCGCAAGATGCGTGGATCCGTCATTACCTCGCTTATCCTTGATGTGTATTTTATTTCCACTTCTTGGTTTTCTTTTAACGATGCTTTTACCTCTTCCACTATTTCTTCTAAAAACTCTCGCAGTCGGATCGTTTCCCGATTTACTTCCACCCGGCCTTCTTCCAGTTTGCCCAGCGACAAAAAATCATTTAAAATATTTGTGAGGTGGTTTACAGACGACTTAACCCGGTTGATGTGCTTATCCATCTTATCAAAATCGCCCCGGTTTTTGTATTGCTGAATTAATGAAGTTGAACTGAGCACGGCACTGAGCGGAGTGCGAAACTCGTGCGAAGCAATAGAAACAAATTTACTTTTCAAGTCATTCAGTTCACGCTCTTTTTCCAACGATTTTTTGGCTTCTTCCTCTGCTTTTTTTCGCTCCTTCACTTCGTTTTCAAGTTTGGTGATAGACTGGTTGAGTGCCTCCGTGCGCAGGTGCACTTTGTTTTCCAGTTCGGCCGCATAGACGATGAGTTGTTCTTCGCTTCGCTTCAGCGCTTCTTCGGTTTTTTTTCGTTGCGAAATATCGCTGATGAAAGCCATCACCATCATTTTTTCCTGTATGTTGAAATAACTCAGACTTATCTCAATCGGAAACTCCGATCCGTTTTTTCGCAACCCCAGCAAATCTCTCCCCATGCCCATTCGTCTGGGCTGAGGGTGTGCATTAAAGCCAAAGCGCATTTTTTCATGCCCCTGGCGGAGGCGCTGCGGCAGCAGCTCTTCTATGCTTTTTCCATTTAGTTCGTTGGGCTCATATCCAAAGAACTGCTCGGCCACCGGGTTCGCCACGGCTATGATTCCGTGCTCATCCACCATAATAATTCCTTCCGACATATTTTGAAATATCTCGCGGTAGGCTTTCGTAAACATGGCGGTAATATCCATATTCATTTGGGTCAAGGTCTCAATTTAGCAATCTGCCAGTCATGATGAAAATCATTTAATATACTGACAAATGTTTGAAGCCGCTTAGCCCGTATTTGAATACGTTTGAAAAAGTATCAGCATGGAAAAAGGGATTTTATGTGCGATTGATTTTTCTGCCTCTTCGGCTGACGTGCTGCGTTGGTCGGTAGGGTTTGCCAAAGAAATGGGCTTGCCCCTCACTATATTATATGCCTACCGTCTGCAAAAATCGCAACTCGACCAGGCTATTGAATTTAAGAAACGTGCGGAAGCCGATGCCTCTAAAAATTTTTTGAAACTGGAAAAAGAATTGCTTGCCAACAAGGGTATTGCGTACGAATTCAAATCGGAAGTAGGGTTCATTACCGATCGCGTAAAAGATCATGCCAGCAAAAAAGGAATGCGTTTTCTGGTGGTCGATCAAAAAATGAGCACCTCCAACAAAGAGTCTTTTGATGAACTCTTGAAAGAGGTGCAGGTACCGCTGATTATCGTGCCTTAGTGCAGGCCTTGACTAACAATAAGATTCCTAAAACTTTCTTCACTAGTTCTATTTAGCGACTGTTTCCGTTGATCAACGGAAACAGTTTTGAATTTAGGGGTTGCCGCGATAACTTAAGCCCTTAACCTAGCGCAAGCTTCTCGCTTGTGCGCTATTATCGGTCAGCCTTCAAAAAATCGCCCCGGTAGGATAAGCCGGTTAAAGCGGGGTTTACAGGAAGAGCCTTGCTACGGTAGCGCGAGGGATTTTTATAGGAGGGAGGTTTTATAGAATGGAGTTATATTGTGTGAACAAGAGGAGGCGATGGGCCAAAGAAGGGTTCATCGAAATATAAATGGGAAGATCAAAATTTAGCATTAAATCCAATCAATATGAAAAAGATTATTAATCTATTCATCACAGGAGCAATTATGTTACTCACCGTAACGGTAAGTTGCCATAAGTC
>JAFDYY010000023.1 GCA_018267195.1 Bacteroidota bacterium
CCCCCATGTTGCACGACTATATACTGGCCAACAATAAGCAAGTGGAGGAGGCTTGCCGGTTTTCTAAAATGAAATTGCTGCTCAGCCACGAAGAGAAGGCTTTTTATAAACAGGGAATAAGTGCTGATCCTTCTTTTTTTAAGATGTTCACCTTCCCACTCATCGAAGGAGACTTGAGTCAGTTTGTAGGCCCCGATAAAATTGTGTTAACGGCCAGCACCGCGCAAACCTATTTTGGATCGGAAAAAGCGTTAGGAAAAACGATGAAGATTTCATCGCGCGATCTTACGGTAGTGGGCGTTATGCAGGATGTTCCCACTAACTCAACTTTAAAATTTGATTTCGTATTTACGATCGAAACATCTAAACAATTGGGCTGGGTTAATCTGGATGTATGGAATTGGAGCACCCACCACCTTTGGATCAAACTAAAACCCAATGAATCACTTTCTGTTTTTGAGGCTACTCTCAAAAGCCTGCTCCAAAAAAATATAAAAGACAGTAAAGATGAACTACACTTGCAGCCTTTAGCCCGTATCCATCTATATTCCAACGGCATAGACTATGATGCACCAGAGTGGCATGGCAATATTGAATATGTGTATAGCTTTTCTACCGTAGCTGTTTTTATTATACTTATTGCCTGCATCAATTATACCAATTTGGCCACCGCCCGTTCGCTGAAACGGGCCAAAGAAGCAGGCGTAAGAAAAGTTTCCGGTGCTTCCCCTGCACAGTTAATGATTCAGTTTTTTTCCGAGTCATTAATATATGCCCTCCTGGCCGGAATTTTGGCTACGGGTTTGGCTTGGCTGCTTTGGCCTACTTTTCAAAATCTAACGGGCAAACCCATCTCTTTTAATGGAGATGTAAGATGGATGGGCCTTATTATTGTTGCGGTTGTCTTATTGTGTGGAATATTGGCAGGGATTTATCCGGCTCTTTATTTGTCGAGATTAAAGCCAACTGTTGTTTTTAAAAATGCGGCAAAGACGGGTAACCGTGTGATCACATTCAGAAGGGTATTGGTGGTGGTGCAGTTTACGCTGAGCTTGTCGTTTGTGGCGGGCACGCTGATCATGTATCATCAGTTACAATTCATCCAAAACCGGGATATCGGGTTTAACCGAAATAATATTATAGTGTTCCGTATCCCGGGTAAATTACAAGCCCGTTACGCGGAATTGAAAAGCGAAATAAAAAAACTGGCGGGGGTAGAAAATATAACCATCGTCAGTCAAAACATGTCAGCCGTATCGGATGCGGTTAGCAAAGTGAAGTGGGAGGGAAAACCTGATCAATTAAATTTTGATTTTCATGTTATTGCCACCGATCATGATTTTGTTAAAACATTTGACGTACAGATTCTGCAGGGAAGAGATTATTCTGTTGAAATTGCTTCCGATTCAACCGCCTATATGTTAAACGAAGAGGCGGTTACTCGAATGGGGATAAAAAACCCGGTGGATAAAACCTATGAGATAGAAGGTTACAAGCCCGGAAAAATAATTGGGATTATAAAAGATTTTAATTTTGAATCGGCACAAAAAAAAATCGAACCGCTTGTGATTTTTATAAGCCTGATTGATGCATATGATGTTTCTGTTCGGCTTCGCCCGGGTGATATAAAAAATGCTACGGATGCTATCGCTTCCGTTTGGAAAAGATTTGCCCCCGAGCGCCCTTTTGAGTTTTCTTTTTTAAATGAAGACCTCAATAAACTCTATCTAACCGAACATCGTACGGGCCAGTTGTTTGCTTGCCTGGCTATCCTTTCCATATTTGTTTCATGTCTTGGCCTATTGGGCATTGTAATGTTCACCACCGAACAACGAATGAAAGAAGTGGCAGTAAGAAAGGTAATGGGCGCTTCGGTTACTTCTGTTTTTTTTCATATTTCAAAAGAGTTTTTCATTCTTATTTTAACCGCCAATGTTATAGCACTGCCGCTGGCAGCTTATCTTATGAATAAGTGGTTGCTAAAATTTGCTTTTGCAGATAAAGTACCTGTACTAATATACATCGGCACTTTGCTTATTTCGTTTCTCGTTACGCTGATAACCATTGGTTTTTTTGCACTAAAATCCGCTCAGGCAAACCCGGTAGTGGCTCTCAAGACAGAATAAGACACCAACCGAAATTTTTTCCTTTAGCGCATCGTATTGGCCACTCCTGTAACTCGTTTTGCCGGCAGGGCAAAATCATCTACTTTGCCAGCGATAATTTTTATTTTATGATCCAACGAATTGATAACCGATTTGCCGGAATATTTTTTTTGGTAATCGGGTTGTTTACCCTGTATGGAGTATCGGCACAAGATGAAAAACCCATAGCTCCGGTGGGCCGGAGTTATGCACTTACCCACGTAAACATCATTCCATCGCCCGGCAAAAAAATTGAAAAGGGAACCGTGGTGATGAAAGATGGATTAATTACGGCCGTGGGTACAAATGTTTCCATCCCGTCAGATGCCATCATCATCAAAGCGGATTCAATGTATGTATATGCCGGTTTTATTGATGGCCTCTCGCGCACCGGAGTAACCAAACCGAAAGACGAGCCAGGCCAGCAACGGCCGAAAGACCCGGGCAACCCACCGGCCGAGCGGGCCGGTATCACTCCACAAAACGATGTACGCAATTGGCTAAATCCATCTGAAAAATCAGTTGAAGAATTGAGAAACCTTGGGTTTACGGTTTCGCAGGTAGTGCCTTACGGCCATTTTCTGCCGGGCACCTCGGCCGTAATTCTCCTGAGCGGCAAATCATCAGATGATATGGTGTTGGTGGATCAATCAGGATTGTATTCCGAACTAACCGGAGCTCAATTTATTTACCCCAACACCGTCATGGCAGTTATGGCCAAGTGGCGCGACTTGTACCGCAATGCCATGCTTACCAAAAATTATCAGGCGATGTATGTCACTAACCGCAATGCCTTGCTAAGGCCGCAAAACGACCGCGTGCTGGAAGCATTTTATCCCGTGATCGATCAAAAAACCCCCGTGGTATTTAAAGCCGAAGGCGTGTTGGAAGTGCAGCGTGTATTAACCTTAAAACGCGATCTGGGTTTCTCGCTAACGATCGGTGACTTAAGGGAAGGATTTTTGGTTTTGGATAAAATAAAATCGTCTGGGGCTAAATTATTTCTGTCGCTGGATTTACCGGACGAAATGAAGAAAGACGACAAAAAACCAAAAGACAAAAAAGATTCGATAAAAACCGGAACCAAACCCAAGACTGCCCTCGATCTTGAAAAGGAAGGCCTTGAGAAAAGAAAGAAAGAATCCATAGCCAGGCTCACCGCTCAGGCGGCTGAGTTTAGCAAAGCCGGAATAACTTTCGGGTTTTCTGCGCTAACCGCTAAAACCAAAGACATACCGTCTAACTTGCGCAGGATGATTGCTGCCGGGCTTACGGAAGAGGCCGCACTCACTGCACTAACCACCGCCCCGGCAAAACTGCTCGGGCTGGACGACCGGCTGGGAACTATTGAAAACGGAAAAATCGCAAACCTTGTAGTGAGCGATAAACCCTACTTTAACGAGAAAGCAAAAGTGCGCTATGTTTTTGTGGACGGTAATTTATATCAGTTAGAGTCTAAAGCCCCGGCTAAGCCCGATAGCAAAACCGTAGCCAAAGGAAGCTGGAGCTATACTACCGAAACACCCAACGGCAGCAATAATGGCAAACTGACCATCAAAGACGATAACGGAAATCTTTCCGGCACCATCCTTAATTCGATGGGCAAGGAAACCGAACTGAAAGAGGTACAACTGAGCGGAAGCACACTCTCTTTCACTTTTGAATTTAGTATGGGAGGCAACACTCAAAAGGTGGAGGTCTCAGTAAAAATTGATGGCGATACATTTGAAGGCACCCTTTCGCCCGGCAAATTTGGAAACTTCCCCATGAAAGGAACCCGCGACCCTAAATAAAAAATTGAATTAGCTATGAAAAAGATACTGTTAATACTCATCTGTTTCTTTAGTCTGAGCGCACAAGCTCAAGACAAAGGAAGTATGCTGATAAAAAACGGCACCGTGCTTACCGTTACCAAAGGAACATTACCGGAAACCGATGTGCTGATAAAAGACGGCAAGATTGCCCAGATCGCAAAAAATATTCCGGCTCCGCAAGGCGTAAAGGTAATTGATGCCAAAGGGTTATTTGTTATGCCCGGCATTATAGACCCGCACTCGCACATTGCGTTAGACGCCATCAATGAAATGACCAGCCCGGTAACGGCCGAGGTAGCCGAAAGCGATGTGGTAAACCCGCTGCAGATTAATATTTACCATGCGCTGGCCGGGGGAGTAACCACCATTCATGCCCTGCATGGCTCGGCCAATGCCATCGGGGGGCAATGCGTAACATTGAAGTTGCGCTACGGCACGTTTAGCTTAGACGCCATGCGGATGGAGGGCGCCCCGCGCACCATTAAATTTGCACTGGGCGAAAACCCAACGCGGGTGCACGGGGGCGGAAGCAATATTGTGCCGCGTACCCGGATGGGGGTGGAGTTTGTTATACGCAAATCGTTTTCCGATGCTAAAAAATATATGGAAGACTGGGATGCCTACAATAAAAATAAATCGGTGAAAGGATTCCGTGGAGCCCCGCCAGCCTACAATTTACGGCTCGAAACGTTAGCCGAAATCCTCAAAGGAAATATCCTCATCCACTGCCACAGCTACCGGGCCGATGAAATTATGATGTTGCTGAATGTGTGCAAAGATTTTGGTATTAAAAAAATTACATTCCAACATGCCAACGAAGGATTTAAAGTAGCTCCGGAGTTAGCCGCTTACGGTGCCATGGCTTCCGTGTTTTCTGATTGGTGGGCTTATAAATTTGAAGTGTACTATTCATCGGCCTACAATGCAGCGATCTTAACAAAAAATGGTGTGGTTACCTCCGTTAATTCAGACGATCCCGAAATGATGCGCCACTTGTATTTGGAAGCCGGCAAAACTCAGAAGTACGGGGCACTTACAGATGATGAAGCCCTCGCCCTCATTACCATTAACCCGGCCAAACAGATGGGCATAGACGCGCGCACCGGCTCGCTGGAAGTGGGTAAGGATGGCGATGTGGCAATCTTTAAAAATCATCCGCTATCTATTTACGGAGTGCCGCAGTTTACCATTGTAGATGGCATCGTACGGTTTGATAAAGCCAGTGATCCGGCCGACATGCGTTTGTGGGCAGACCCTAAACAAAACCTGGATGAGGCTACGTTCTATGAAAAAGGAACCGACCACTGTATGGATGGAACCGAATTTTTATTCACCAGCGATAAAAAATAAATATGAAAACAAATCAATTGATTTACGGATTAATAACCGCTGCCTTATGCGCTTTGGTGTTTCACCTCGATGCTCAAAACCCAAAAGGTAAATTCGGCACATTTGCCCTTACCAACGCCACGGTAGAAACCGTAACAAAAGGAACGATTACCAACGGAACAGTCATTATCAGCCAGGGCAAGATTAGCGCGGTGGGGAGTGGCATTCCTGTTCCGGCTGGGGCCGAAGTAATAGACTGCAAAGGTCTGTTAGTTTATCCGGGCATGATTGACGGAGGCACCAATCTGGGCCTTTCTGAGATAGGCTCTGATCCGCGCACGCAAGATTTTAACGAGATCGGAGAAATGATTCCGCAGATGAATGCATTAACGGCCGTAAATCCCAATGCCGTAGCCATACCCATTACCCGCGTGAGTGGAGTAACCACCGTATTGGCCGCCCCGCAAGGCGATCTGTTTGCCGGCACGGCTGCACTCATTCATTTACAGGGGTACACACCGGAACAAATGTATGCCGGGTTTCAAGGCGTGGTGCTCAACTTTCCCAACACCGGCCGCAGAGGTTTTTTCGACCGCAGAACAGATGAAGAAATAAAAAAAGGAGCTGAGAATGCCCAAAAACGTATGAGCGAAATATGGGACCGAGCCGTACAGTATTCTAAAATTGATTCCGCCACCAAAGGCAAAGCCGGCTATTACCCCGAAATGCAAGCACTCTTGCCCGTGGTGCGTGGCGAGCGGCCCCTGCTCATCGAAGCCAATGCCGCAAAAGATATTCAGGCTGCGCTGAAGTGGGTGAAAGAAAAGAAAATTAAAAACGTAGTGCTGACGGGCGTAACGGAGGGCTGGCGCGTGGCAGAGGATATAGCCAAAGCCAAAATACCCGTTATTGTAGGGGGTGTTTTAAATTTACCTTCACGGGATTACGACCGGTATGATCAAGCCTATGCCAATGCAGGGCAACTGTTTAAAGCAGGTGTAAAAGTGGCGATTAGCTCAGGCGAAACCAATAATCAAAACTACCGAAACCTTCCTTACCATGCCGGGTTTGCCGTAGCGTATGGCATGGATAAAGCCGAAGCACTGAAAGCCATTACGATTGTGCCGGCAGAAATTTTTGGAGTGGCCGACAAAACAGGTTCTATCGAACCCGGTAAAGATGCCAACTTATTTGTGTGCGATGGCGATCCGTTTGAACCTAAAACACAAATTAAACAAGTGTTCATTAACGGGTGGCAGATACCATTAGTAAGCCGGCAAACACAACTTTACGATGAGTTTTTAAAACGCGAACCGGGCGTAAGCAAGAAGTGAGAAAATAGATTGATCAGAAGATTTAGCCGCCAGCCAATGGCGGCTTTTTTATTCCCAATCCTGCAATAGAAAATCGATTGGCATGATTGACGAATGAAAAACATCAACCTTCGTCAACCCTTTGGGCAGATGATCATCCCTAATGCATCATCTGGGTTTCTTTTTAGAAGCAACCGAATCATCTTCCTAATCCGTACCTTGGGGTATGATTCTGTTTGTTGACATGAACAGTTTTTTTGCCAGTTGCGAGCAGCAGGTAAACTATTGGCTGCGGGGCAGGCCGGTGGGCGTGTGCGTTTATACAGGCAAGTATGGGTGCATCATTGCGCCTTCCATTGAAGCCAAAAAAAGAGGCATTAAAACCGGTATGCGGCTAAATGAGGCCGTGCAGATTTGCCCCGATATTGTGCCGCTGGAAACGCATCCTAACCGCTACCGCGAATACCATATCAAAATCATGAATGTGCTACAGCAGTACTCGGAAGATGTTATCCCTAAAAGTATTGACGAAGCCATTGTTGACCTTACTCACTATAAACTTATCTATAAAAACCTGAATGACTTAGAAAGATTAGCACATCAAATAAAAAAAGATATTCGCGAAAAAGTGGGTGATTGGCTAATTTGTTCTATTGGTATTGCGCCCAATGCCTTTTTGGCCAAACTTGGATCCGATCTGCAAAAACCAGACGGGCTTACCGTTATAATGCCGGAAAATATTGATGCTATTCTGGCTAAGCTCCAACTCACCGATTTGCCCGGCATAGGACGGGGCATGGCCGACCGACTAATGAATGCGGGTATCTATACGCCCTTACAACTGAGACACACCAAACCCGATTTTGTGCGGGCTGCCTGTAAAAGTATCGTAGGCTTTTACTGGTATCAGCGCCTCAATTTTCAGGAAGTGGAAGTGGATACTGCGAACGATGGATATAAAAGCATGCAGGCGATGCGACAGATTTCAACCGAAAAAAGAAAGTCGGTTGAGAATTTACATCAACTGCTCATTTCGCTCTGTATGACATTGGAAAAACGCATGGTGCGCAACGGGGTATTCTGCCGCGATCTCGGTTTTTATACTTCGTACGAAGAACGTACCTGGAAAGACCATGTTCAGTTGCAAAAACCGGTGCAGGATGGAATGGAGTTGGTAAACATCATAAAGGCACGGATGAAAAAATTTGAAGAGAAAAACCATTGCGGCCCTATTATCAATACCGGAGTAAAAGCTATGTGTGTATATGTAAGCCGTTTTGTTTCTGCCGATGCGCTTCAATATCATTTGTTTGAAAATAATATTACCAAAGACAAACTGCGTAAAATTATTTACGATGTAAAAAACAAATACGGCCTCGATAAAATTATGAAAGCAGCCGAACTGAGCAATACCCCGGCCATGCGCGATGCCATCGGCTTTGGTTCCGTAAAAGATTTGCATGGCGATAAATCAGTGGCCGAACAGATGGAAGAATTGGGAATGGATTCTTCCAAAATTGATTTGAGTAATTTTTAAGCCATCGCTTTCAGAATTTTCAACGCCTTTTCCAAATCTTCGGGCGTGTCGATGCAAATACTTTCTTCCATTTCGGTTTCTACGGTTTTTATTTTAAACCCGTTTTCCAGCCAGCGCAGTTGCTCTAATGATTCGGCTTTTTCCAAAAGCGAAGGAGAAAGTTTGGTTATTTTTTCTAAAATATCGGCCCGGTAGGCATACAGCCCTACGTGCCGGTAAAAAGCAGATTGGCTTAACCAATCTTTTGGCTCTGCTTTTTGAACAAAGGGAATAGGCGAGCGGCTGAAATAAATAGCTTCGCCTGAAGTATTGATTACCACTTTTGCCTCTCCGGGAGAATTTAATTGTTCGAGTGTAGCTATTTTTTGAATGAGGGTAGCCAACTCTGTTTCAGCACTTAATGAGGAACCAAGCAAATCGATTTGATGCGGATCGATAAACGGTTCATCGCCCTGAATATTAATAACGAAATCAAATTTTTCATTTTGATTTTTGAGCGCCTCAAAACACCGATCGGTGCCACTGGGGTGTTCGCTTGCCGTTAGGCAGGCGTTTCCACCAAACGAAATTACGTGATCATAAATTCGTGCATCATCGGTGGCCACCACCACCCGATTCAATAGTTTTGATTTTTTCACTTGATGATACACCCGCTCAATCATGGTTTGCCCGAGCATATCAGCCAAAGGCTTGCCCGGAAAACGAGAGGAAGCGTAGCGGGCGGGAATGATGCCGAGTATTTTCATGGAGTGCAAATTACGAATCGAAATTTGATTTTATTGAATAACGAGTTAATGATTAACTTCTGATCCTCCAATTTGAAGGGTAAAGATTATTCATCCGGTTGCCTAAAAGATTGGCCCAGCCGATGGGTGTGTTTTTAAAATTCATCAGCGCGTATCCGCGCTCACCCGCTATATTTAATGTATCTTTTCTTAAATAGGAAATGGCTTGCTCATGGGTAAGCTCAATCGATTTAAAATTTTTTTTATGGAGGAGATGCGCTAGGGCAAGCGCATGTTCGGGTATGAGTTTGTCGTGCTTCAGTGTAGCCACAGCCGTTCCTTTTTGAATGATTCGCAAAACTTTGTTCAATAAAGTAATGTCGAACAAATATCTTTTGGGCAAAGCCAATACCAATTCATGATGAAGTACCAATTCGATATCATCAAAAAAAGTGAACCAATCGGCCAATCGTTCAATTATTTTTTTTGAGGGATGATCGAATATTTTTTTTGTATGAGCCGTAATTTCCTGTTGCTCTTCTTTTTTTTGAATGACCGAAATAAAAAAACCTTCACCGGTTATTTTGTGTGGATAAAACCTATAACCATAAATATTTCCGTTGTGAATTTCTTCAACGCCCCAATCGCTTTTTACTTTTAACGCTAAGCTTTCTGCTTTTTTATTATCGACCAACCATTTTATATTTTCTTCATTTTCCTTTTCGCTGTACGTGCACGTGCAATAAATTAAAATGCCATTTTGTTTTAACGCGGGCCAAATGGTGTTTACTATTCGTTGTTGCCGTAAAGAGCAGTGTTCTACATTCTCTTCCGACCATTCCTGCATGGCTTCTGGGTTTTTCCTAAAAAGACCTTCGCCCGAACAGGGTGCATCCACTACGATCACATCAAAAAAGCCGGTCAGGTTTTTAAAATCTTCCGGATCGTTATTCGTAACGATGGCGTTTATATTTCCCCATTTGCCAATATTTTCAGCCAGGACGGTAGCCCGCGAGCGGATCACTTCGTTTGAAACCAACAAAGAATTTTTATGAAGTAAACTCAGCAAATGGGTAGATTTTCCGCCTGGGGCGGCACACAAATCTAAAATACGCAGTGGCTGGGTTAAATCGGTAGCTTGCTTCAGAGCTTGCTCTAAAAACATAGAACTGGCTTCTTGTACATAATAAACCCCGGCATGAAAAAGCGGGTCGAAGGTGAAAGAGGGACGTTCGATCAGGTAATAGCCGAAATCGGTCCAGGGTATTTTTTCTGAGTTTAGAGAAGCACTTTTGGCGGGGTTGATCCGGACGGAAACGGGCGCAGGCTGCCCGTGGACCTCAGCAAATTTTGGCCAGTCATCACCCAGCCGGTCTTTCATCCGTTTTTCAAAACCTTTGGGAAATAACATCTCTTTCATTTGTTCTCAAATCTATGCGATCTTGAAATAAGATTTTCTGTTACTTTCGTGCTTTATTTTTTATGAAGATAGAAGCCAACCTCCCTCAATTAAAAAGCTGGGTTACGATACCCGACCAATCAGATTTCCCAATTCAAAATCTCCCTTTTGGAATTTTTAAAACAAAATATTTGTCATCGGTAGCCGGGGTGGCCATAGGAGATCATGTATTAGACCTTGTTTACCTGCACGAGAATGGATTTTTAGATGGATTGGGCTTGCCGGCCGGCATCTTTAACCAGAAATACCTGAACTATTTTTTAGCGTTAGGCCGGAAAAAAGGACGTGAAGTGCGGGCGCGTGTTTCTGAGTTGCTCCGCCACGACAATGACGAACTGAAATCGAACCGGGCTGCCTGCGAAATTGCGTTGGTGCCAAAGGCAGAAGTGCAGATGCAAATGCCGGTGCGCATCCCTAACTACACCGATTTTTACAGTAGCGAAGAGCATGCCACCAATGTGGGCTCTATGTTTCGTGATCCGAAAAATGCGCTGCTGCCCAACTGGAAACATTTGCCTGTGGGTTATCATGGACGTGCATCTTCAATTGTGATTTCAGGAACTCCAATCCATCGCCCGAAAGGGCAAATAAAATTGCCCAATTCAGAACTTCCGGTTTTTTGCCCTACTCAAAAATTAGATTTTGAACTGGAGGTTGCCTTTATTACTTGCACTGAAACCAAATTAGGTTCGCACCTCACCACCCACGAAACGGAAGAAAATATTTTTGGCTTGGTGCTCTTTAATGACTGGAGCGCACGCGACATCCAGACTTGGGAATATGTACCACTGGGGCCATTTTTAGCCAAGAATTTTGGCTCCACAATTTCACCCTGGATTGTAACCCTCGATGCACTCGAACCCTTTCGGGTGAAAGGCCCCGACCAATTTCCACAGGTGCTTCCATACCTTTCGGTAGAAGGAAATAAAAATATAGACATTGCGTTGGAGGTTTTGATTCAACCACAGAAAGGTGAGGCAACTGTAGTGAGCCGGTCTAATTATAAATACATGTATTGGAATATGGCACAGCAACTGGCACATCACACGGTAAACGGATGCAATATTCAGGTAGGCGATATGTATGCCAGTGGAACCATCAGTGGGCCATCGCCCGGCTCGTATGGCTCCCTGCTCGAACTTACCTGGAATGGCCAACGGCCTTTGCATCTGGCCGATGGGAGCGAACGAAAATTTATTCTCGACCACGACACCGTGATTATGAAAGGCCATTGTGAGAAAGAGGGCGTGCGGATTGGTTTTGGGGAGTGTGCGGGGAAGATACTGCCGGCAGTTTAATAAGCCGTCCGGCCGCGGGTAGTTAATGATATAGTAATCATCAAGGGGGTCTCGAAAGAGATGTGGTTGCGTGAAACAAACCAGTAAATGAATTTCGTGCCTTTATAATTCAAACAATGAGAATGAGAAAATATTTGGTTATCTACGAAAAGGGTCGTGATGGGTTCAGTGCCTATGTCCCTGATTTGCCAGGCTGCACTTCTGCTGGGGCAACTAAGCAGGAAGTTGAACAGAATGTAATTGAAGCGATCACTTTGCACCTTGAAGTCATGAAAGATTCCGGCCTTCAAATTCCGGAGCCGATTTCCGAATCGGAAATGTTAGTACTTGCTGAGAAATGAAGTACAGAGATGTTGTTAGGCTTATCGAAGAAGAGGCTGGTTTCAAGTTCGCCAGAAAGGAAGTCATCGGGCATACAAACACGCAACTAAAATAGGCATTGTAACTATCGCCTATCATCGACTCTCAGACGAAGTTCCTCACGGAACGCTAAACAGTATTATGAAGCAGGCGTCCCTAAAATAAAATTTACGAATGGGATTTGGTGAGAATAAAAGTAAGTCTTGCCGCCAGTTTAAGTTTTACTTTTTAATGAAAATAAATTCACCTCCTTCATCGCCAGTATCTTGAATTACGCCATACAAAGGAACTGAATTCGTGTTATTTAAGACGGCAGTATAAAGACTATTAAATAACTCTCTGGCAGATATGTATTTCTGATTATTGTCATTCAATCTCTTGTTGAGAAATTCAAAGAATTTACTTTGGTCGGGAACAGACTTAAGATTACCACTGGTCATCGCTTTTCTACTCGGCAATGAATAAAGTTTGGCCATCCCATAATCATTTAAAGACTCATCGCCTCTAGTTTTAAAAATGCTTCCACTGAAACAGGCATCTGTAATCAACAAAGTGTGTTTGCTATTTATTCCTCCCAAATAGTCTTTTACATTACTATTGCTTATCCATGAATGCTTCTTATCCGATAGCGCATCACTGGGCAACCAATAGCCAACCTTCATATTTTCATCCCAAACTCCATGGCCTGCATAAAAAACAAGGAGATTATCGCGGGGCGTTATTTTCTTTGCCAGATCATCAAAAGCTTCAATTATTTCGGCTCGGCTGGCGTTATTCAGTATTTTGGTGTTTTCTGATTTAAAAAAATATCTTCCAGTCAACGTTTGGTATAGTGCCTGAGCATCTTTGGTTGGCCTATCCAGATTAGCAAGATGGGCATGGCTATTTTTATAAATGGACTCGCCAATAAATTAGTGCGTAATAAGTAGGTACGTTTTCAAATGCCAATTCTTTTTCTTCATTTTTAGGTGGCTCTATCGCACGTGATGGGATGCTCTGACTTACCACATTCGGTTGAGCAATAACTTGATTGGTTGCGCTGCCAAATTGCACAAAGTTGCTAACGCCATTGGCATTTACACGATTTGCCTTAGAATAAAAATGGACAGTGTTGCTTACACCTGAAGTTGCTTGACCAATAGTTGAGATGGATCCGAATTTTATCGAGTTACTTACACCTTCGGCCAAATAATAGGTGACTAATTTCTTATAATAAAATGAGCATGAAACAGCACCAAAATCCGCCCTTTTTCACTACCTTCGGGGCTCAAATTTTTACCTTTTTTAACTCGACTTTACAGTGGCAGAAAATACCGGAGATCCCCTCGAAAGGCAGTCCATCATTCCCATCAATATTGAAGACGAAATGCGCGGTGCTTACATCGATTATTCGATGTCGGTCATCATTTCGCGGGCCCTGCCCGATGTGCGCGATGGCCTTAAACCCGTGCACAGGCGTGTGCTCTACGGCATGCTGGAACTGGGTGTAAACTACAACCGTCCGTATAAAAAATCGGCCCGCATTGTGGGGGATGTAATGGGTAAGTACCACCCGCATGGCGATGCGTCTATTTACGACACCATGGTGCGCATGGCGCAAGACTGGAGTATGCGCTATATGCTGGTAGATGGCCAGGGAAATTTTGGCTCCGTAGATGGCGACCCTCCGGCCGCAATGCGCTACACCGAAGCCCGCCTGCGCAGGATTGCCGAAGAACTGCTCTCCGATATCAACAAAAATACGGTTGACTTTCAGCCAACGTATGATGATCAAAACTCCGAACCTTCCGTGCTGCCGGCTAAGGTTCCTAATTTATTAATCAACGGTTCGTCTGGTATTGCCGTGGGGATGGCCACCAACATGCCTCCCCACAATTTAAGTGAGGTAGTGGATGGCATCATTGCGTATATAGACAATCGCGAAATTACCATTCCCGAACTGATGAAATTGGTACTCGCCCCCGATTTTCCTACCGGTGGAATCATTTATGGATACCAGGGAATTCAGGAAGCCTTCTTAACCGGAAGAGGTAAAATTGTAATTCGTGCCAAGGCCGAGATTGTAACCAATGCTAACGGAAAAGAGCAGATCATCGCTACAGAAATTCCGTATCAGGTAAACAAGGCACAGATGATCGAGCGCACTGCTACGCTAATCAACGAAAAGAAAATTGAAGGCATTAGCGATATGCGCGATGAATCAGACCGCGAAGGTTTTAGGGTAGTGTACGATCTGAAGAAAGATGCCATTCCCAATATCGTTCTCAACAATCTTTTTAAATACACACAACTGCAATCTTCTTTTGGGGTAAATAACGTAGCGTTAGTAAAAGGCCGCCCGCAGACATTAAACCTGAAAGATCTGATCGTTCACTTTGTAGAGCACCGGCACGAAGTAGTGGTGCGCAGAACAAAATTTGAATTGGATGAAGCCGAAAAGCGTGCGCACATTTTAGAAGGTTACCTCATCGCTCTCGACCACTTAGATGAAGTGATTGCATTGATCCGAAATTCCAAAGATCCTGAAGTTGCCAAAATGGGATTAATGGAGAATTTTAAGCTCTCCGAAATACAAGCCAAAGCCATTTTGGAGATGCGCCTACAGCGCCTGACCGGACTTGAGCGGGAGAAAATTCAAAACGAATATAAGGAAGTGAAAGAGCTCATAGCCCGCCTAAACGAAATTTTGGGAAGTGAGGCCGTGCGTATGAATATTATTAAGAGCGAGCTGACAGAAATGAAAGAATGCTATGGCGATGCGCGCAAAACACAGATCGTTCACAGCGAAGAAGATATTACGGTGGAAGACATGATCCCCAATGAAGAAATGGTGATCACGATCTCCAACCAGGGATATGTTAAGCGTACTTCTCTATCCGAATACCGCACCCAGGGCCGGGGCGGAATCGGCTCGAAAGCAGCGGCCACCAAAGAAGATGATTTTACCGAGCACTTATTTGTGGCGCGGGCACACAACTACCTGCTCATCTTTACCGAGTTTGGAAAGGTATATTGGAAAAAAGCCTACGAAATCCCCGAAGGCAATAAAACATCGAAAGGCCGCGCTATACAAAACTTATTGAACATTGAGCCGGGCGATACGGTACGGGCCGTACTGAATTTAAAAACGTTGGAAGATCAGGATTACCTGGACAACACCTTTGTTATTCTCTGTACGGAAAAGGGCATTATTAAGAAAACATCATTGGAAGCGTACTCTCGCCCCCGGGCCAATGGCATTACGGCCATTACCGTGCACGAAGGAGATAGGCTGCTGGACGCGGCCCTCACCAACGGAAAAAACCATATCATCATTGCCAAAAGTGAAGGCAAAGCCGTTCACTTCGATGAAAGCGATGTGCGTCCCATGGGCCGAACGGCAGCCGGTGTAAAAGGAACCACTCTTGAAAATGAGCACGACCATGTAATTGGAATGGTATGCATTTCGCGCGAAGATGCCAACTTGCTGGTGGTTTCCGAAAATGGATATGGTAAACGCTCCGACATTGGCGATTATCGCATCACCCGCAGGGGTGGCAAAGGGGTGAAGACCATCAATGTAACCGAAAAAACCGGCAAGCTGGTAGCTATAAAAGAAGTAGTAGATAATGACGACCTGATGATTATTAACAAGTCGGGCATCAGTATTCGCATCAGTGTAGAAGAGTTGCGCGTTATGGGCCGGGCTACGCAAGGTGTAAGGCTTATTAAATTAAATGAAAACGATGCCATCACTTCGGTGGAAAAAATTCAGAAAATAGAAGGCGATATTGAATCAACCGATAATGAAGATGGATCCACAAATAATGAGTAACTTTAATAACCTTTAATCGAATTTTAATAATTTCTAAATTTCAATAGTAATAACCGATCAATATGAAAAAAATAACACTCTTGTTTGCCCTGCTCCCGGCTCTGCTATGGGCTCAAAAGAAAACGAAACCGGATATCAGCAAAGCTGAATCGGCTCTTCAAAAATTTAAGTTGGATGAGGCCAAGAAAATTATAGACACTACGGTTGTGGATGCCAGAACCATGGTTGATAAAAAAGGCAATCCCACTAAAAATGCGGCCAAAGCTTGGTATTTGAAAGGCGTAATTTATGCCGCCATTGATACTACCAAAAATCCCAAATTTAAATCGCTGGAAGCTAATCCGTTCCCGGCTATTCAGGAAGCTTTTACCAAAGCCGAAGAACTGGATAAAGGGAAAAACGAAAGCTTAGTGAGCGGTACGTTTCCCGGAACTGAATTTCCGGTACCATTAACAAAAGTTCAGGTGTCAAATAGCTTAGCACAAGCCTATCTGGTGCGGGGTTTTGAAATTTATAAAGCGAAAGACTACAAAAAAGCATTTGTAGATATCGAAAAGGTCCTCTTTTTTGTGCCAAAAGATACTTCTCAATTGATGAATGCCGGTGTGTATTTTGCCCCGGCAGCAGAAGAGTTTGATAAGGCTATTGACTACATTAAAAGATACCAGGCAGCCGGTGGAAAAACTCCCGAAGCCTGGTTGCAGCTTTATTCAATTTATGCCAAACGGGCCGATGCCATCCGGGCCACCTATAAAGGAAAAGATAAATCGGCTGCGCTAAAGGATGAAGGGTATATAAGTAATATTAACCTGGCTCTTGATGCGGCCAAGCAGTTAACTTCTCGTTACCCAACCAATGTTGATTATCTTAATCTGGAGTACAACATTTACACCACCGTAGAACGTTTTGACGAAGCCAAGGCTTTGATGGAAAAAAAGGCCGGGCTTGATCCTAAAGATGCCGAGTCGCGCTACAAAATAGGATTGATTTGCCAGCACCAGAAGCAAGATGATTGTGCCCGCCACTGGCTGGAAGAAGCCCTGAAGGCCGACCCACAGTATTTTGATGCGGCCATAGACCTGGCCCGTTATAAATATGCCGATGCCCAGAAAATAAAACACCTGAGAAACGATACAAAAGATGCTAAAAAACGCCTCGAACTTTTTCAGGAAATCCATAAAAAACTGGATGAAGCACTTCCTTACTGGGAAAGATGTGTGGCAATTGACGGCAAAAGCCAGGATGCCTGCGATGGATTAAAGACCGTGTATTATGATCTTTCGGCTTACGATGAAAAATACGAGGCTAAAATAAAAGAACTCACCGCCAAGATGAAGGCCAATGGCCTGGAAGTTGATTAGAAAAATAAACGAATAGAGGAGAGGCCATTCCACCGGGGTGGCCTTCTTTTTTAAATTATGTATAAAGTATCGATACTCTTTTTTATTTTTTGTTTTCAGATGGGCTTAAGCCAGTCGTTTGATGTAGAGAAAGAAAAAACGAAGAGCGACTATGTGGCGTTGAAAAACCAACTGGTAAACAAATATAAAAATAGAAAGCCCGGAAAGTTCAGCGATCATTTGCCCGGCATGGTGCACACGCTCCACACACCGGAAAAAAAAATAGCCTTTACTTTTGATGCATGCGGAGGAATCAATGGTAGTGGCTTTGACGAGGAACTAATTACTTTTTTAGTTAAAGAAAAAATTCCCGCCACTTTGTTTGTTACCGGTTCATGGATACTTAAAAACCAATCTGTTTTTCAGTCACTTTGCCGGCAGCCATTGTTTGAAATTGAAAACCACGGGTTAACTCATCACCCTTGCACGGTGGGGCCAGCCAGCAAATATGGAGTTAAAGGCACAGGCGGAATAAGCGCGGGCATAGATGAGATAGAGCTAAATGCCCGGCTGATTGAATCCTACACACAAAAAAAACCGGCCTACTATCGCCCGGCTACAGTCTATACCGATGAGGGGTGTATGGCGCTGGTTAAAGACTTGAACGAAGAGGTAGCCGGCTACTCCGTTCTTTCGGGCGATGCCGTAGCCGGTACCAGCGCAGAAACAATCAAACAAAATATCCTAAAAAACAGTAAACCCGGCAGTATTGTGATTATGCACATGAACCACCCGGCCTGGAATGGCTTGGAGGCATTGCAGGAAGCCGTACCGGCTCTGCGAAAACAAGGCTACCAGTTTGTTACCCTGAAATCACGATGAAATAATTTTTTCTTTGAAGTAAGGAAAGCTTAAAAGTATATTTCGGATATGAAACGCTGGCTGAAATGGATAGCAATTAGTTTAGGCGTATTGCTGTTAATTCTAATGGCAGCCGCCCTCATTCTTCCTAAAATGTATAAGGAAAAAATAAGGGTTGATCTGGAAAATGAAATCGATCGCCAGATTAATGCAACGGTAACATTTAGCAATGTAGATCTTACCCTGTTCAAACATTTTCCTAACCTGACACTCAGTCTGAAAAACCTCTGCATCGTGGGTAAAGATATTTTTAAAACCGATACGTTGGCGGCCTCTAAAGAAATTCAATTGGAAGTAAACCTCTGGAGCCTCATTGGCAAAAGAGAAGTGGAAGTGAAGAGCGTTATTTTTTATGATCCCGAGATCAATATTTATGTTTTAAAAGACGGTCGCGCCAATTATAATATTACGCAGCCTTCGCAGTCGGATTCTGCTGCCCACACTGCATCCGCTTCTCCGGTACACATAGCTATTGATAATTTTACCGTACGCCATGGCCGGATTAATTATGCTAACTGGCAAAAAAATATTTTTGCGAAAGCCACCGGGTTTAATCACACCGGGGGAGGCGATTTTAAAAAAGATATTTTTGATTATGAAACCGAAACCACCATTCAGGAACTGTCGCTTAACTACGACCGGGTTCAGTACCTTTTGAAAAAAGCAGTAGGTATTGATTTGATAATGGAAATAAACTTACCCGAAAGCAAATTCACTTTTAAAGAAAACCGAATCCGGATAAATAATTTTGTTTTTTCGATGGAAGGATTCTTTCAGCAAATTGTAGATCACATGGCTATGAATGTGAAGTTTAGTACACCCGAAACTTCATTTAAAAATATTTTATCGCTCATGCCCGGCCTTTATCTCAAAAACTTTGATGATCTGGAAACCCATGGCGACTTGTCCTTCAGCGGATTTTTGGATGGCGTATATTCGGCCACCGACAAAGAAGCTCCCAAATTTCACTTTGAACTGAATGTAAAAAACGCCATGGTCAAGATAGACTCCTTGCCGGAAGCATTTAACAACATTCAACTCGATATGGTGGTAGATAACCACGAGCGGGTATTCGACAGCACACAGATTAACATTAAAAGCTTTTATGTAGAATTAGGCAAACATCCGGTGCGTGGCTCGCTACAGTTTCAGGGAATTCATAAATCAAAAATGAAGGCCGATGTTTTGGCTGATGTAGAACTGGCCTCCCTTGAAAAAATTATCCCCATTAAAGGAGTGAACCTAAAAGGCAAAGTAAATATGGAATGGAAAGCCAACGGCCGGGTAGATTATGCCAACAGAATATGGCCGGCATTTGCACTGACCATGACCGTGAAAGACGGTTATTTTAAATACGACAGTTTGCCCAGGCCGGTATCGAATATCCATTTTCAATTGAAGGCCGAGAGCGAAGACGGAAAAATGGAGAATACGGTATTTGATTTTAAAAAAATCCATGCCGAAGTAGATGATAATGTACTGCATGGTTTTGCGCGCTTAAAGGGATATCCCGATGTGGAAGTAGATGCCGATTTAGATGCCGATTTAGATTTAGAAGACATTGAAAAAATTTACCCGGTAAACGGATACACCTTTAAAGGAAAATTTAACCTCGACCTGCTGGCCAAAGGCGTGTACAACAAAACCCAGAAAAAATTTCCATTGGTTGATACCAAGATCAAACTCACAGATGGCTCCGTTCAATACAAAGCCTATCCGCACCCCATTAAAGATATTCGCTTTATGGCGGAGATTATCAGCAAAACCGGAAACCTTTCAGATGCCCGGGTAAATGTAAGCCGCATGACCTACACGCTGGAAGATGAGCCATTTGAAATCAGCGGCAGCGTGGTTGATTTTAATAACTATCAATATAGCTTGGCGGTTAGCGGCCGGGCCGATCTTTCTAAGCTGGGGCAGGTGTACCCGTTAGAAGGTGTTAAACTGGCCGGAATAATTGATGCGCAGATAAAAACCAGCGGGCTGATAAGCGATTTGGAAAAAGGAAACTATACGAAAGTGACTTCCTCCGGAAGAATTAATTTTCATGGAATAAGTATGGTGGGTACAAAAATTAGAAACCCTGTTTTAATAAATGATGCAGTACTTGCCTTTACGCCTTCCAAAATAATACTTACCCGGTTAGATGCTAAGCTGGGTAAAAGTAAAGTATCGGTTACAGGTGAAATTGGAAACTACATGGCATTTGCCACCCGCGCCAAGGATTTAATTACCGGCAACCTTACCCTAACATGCGATACACTGGACATTAACGAATGGATGCCCCCGGCAAAAACGGCTACCGGTAAATTAGTTTCAGCTAAAGACACCACCCACGCCCGGCTTACAACCATAGAAGTGCCAAGGAATATTCATTTTATTTTCGACTCTGAAATTGATGTGCTGAAATATGAGGATTTAGATATTTCTAAACTGAATGGCGAGATAGCCGTGAATGACGGAGTGTTGAGTTTACACGAAACCGGATTTAATTCGCTGAATGCGCAATTCAGCTTTAGTGGCAATTACGATACCCGCTTGCCCGACCACCCTAAGTTTGATATGGATATGGATGTGAAAGACTTAGATATTAATAAAGCCTACCGCGAGATAAAACTCTTTCGCGATCTGGCACCCTCGGCCTCTAAAGCGTACGGTAAGTTTTCTATTACATACAAATTAAAAGGCGAATTAGCTAAAGACATGCAGCCCAAACTGGAAACCCTGAGTGGGGGCGGTACCATGCGCATTGCCGAAGCCCGGATTAACGGCATGAAGTTGTTTGAAGAAATTAGCAAAACAGCTAAGAAAAATGAAATCAACGACCCGCATTTAAAAGACTTTACCATGGAAACCGAAATTCGCGACAATAAAATATTTGTGAAACCCTTCTCTATGAAGATGGCTGGCTTTGATGCCGACATAGAAGGCGTAAATACCATGAGCGGAGCGATAGATTATCTTATTAAAGTAGAGTTGGTGCCCTTAACCAAAATAAAAATACCGTTTCATATTACCGGCCGTTACGATGCCCCCAAAGTAGTGTTGGGCAAAGGGCATAAACTGCCGTATTGAAAATTCACAGGTATTTTTGTTATAAACTTTAAATTAATATTTAAAATAGATTAATTTCGTTTATGCCTAAGCATAAAAAAGGATGAAAATATTAAATTATTCTTTTGTAATTCTTGCTGCGATTTCATGTGCTAAACCTTCTCCGGTACCACCGTCTTCTGTAATGATACTAAACACATATATTAAATCAGCACAAGGAGAAGATCTTTTAGATCAACAAAAGCAAGATTGTTTCAAGGAAAATGATATTGACGCCATCAGTCTAATTGAAGTGAATGGGCAAGTTCAAGAAAAAAAATATAATGATATACCCGGTGGGTTTTCAATTTATTCTGATGCTGGCTATCATTATTTTCAATTTGTTCTACCTAATTCGTTTGCTAAAAAACCGATAGCGACATATCTTAGATTGAGTCCAACACTAGTTGATACCATTACCTATCAATTTTCATCTACCCCGAAGTTTCAATATATACCAGATAAAATTTTCTATAATAGAAAAACCGTTTGGGATGTATCTGTTGCCGTATTTGGCCAAGGCTGGCCGCCCATTACCATTATTAAATAATAAAAATTTTACGGGTCGCTTGCTCCAATGCTGGCGACCCGTCTTTATGAAATCTGTTTTTTTGTTTATCGCCTTTTTGTATTCCTGCCTGGCCTATGGGCAAGCACCGGCCGATAGTGCCTCTAAGCGTGTACAGTTTATCTTAAAAAACGGGCAGCGGATAAGCGGCACTATTCTCTTACTGAAAGGAGAAGCGTACCAGATAAAAACAACTTCCGGAGATACGGTAATGGTGCCCCAGACTCAGATAAAAAATATTTCTATGCCGGGCTTGCCGGGCACACGATACTTTGAAAATCTGTTTCCCTACAAATACTTTATGTTTAACTCGGCTGTGCCGTTAGCCTCTAAAGGTTGGTATTATAGTAATCAGTATTACTTTATCAGCAGTATTAATTATGGCATCAATTCGCATGTGAGTGTGGGGTGTTCCTTTTTCTCGTTTAACCCACCGGCTCTCTTTTCACCCAAAGTACGATATACCCTTAACCCTAACAGTAAAATTAAAGTAGGGGTTAACGCTCAGTATTTGAACATACAAGTTGGGGAAAGTAATGTAGGCAAAAGGTACTACCAGTACGGGTTAGTGCAGGGGGTGGCAACCTATGGCAGTTCCCAAAATAATTTCACCCTGGGGGTGGGTAAATTTATTTCCGACCAAGGGGTGTATAAAGGCTATGTGGTGTTGCTGGGCGTAGCAAAAAAAATATCGCCTCGCCTCAGCTTTATTTCTGAAAATAATTTTGTGTTGGGTGATTTATATTTTTCAAACAGCTTCGGGCTTTTATCTAACCAATTCGGGTTTTTGTCGGCCGGGCTTCGGTTCGATCGCAAAAAACACGCCTTTGATCTTGGGTTGATTTCGCCTAGCACAAGCGAATTTAGCATCAATATGTCGAGGTTATTTATTTTCCCTTTTATCGGCTATAACCTGAAGCTGAGCCGATAGGGGAGGTAGTAAGAGATGTAATGGTTGGCTTTTATTTATTATCAAATGGGTAAATTATTTTTATTGTTTAATTTGGAGCAAGTCAAACGCTGAATGAAAAATTCTCTGTATTTACTTTGTCATGCGGTAGGGTATATCGCTACCATAATAAGTGTACTGGGTACCCCCGGTATGATGGAGAGCAAAAAAGGTATAACAAAATTTCTGTTCAGTCTGGCCGATATTTTACTGCCTATGGCCTGGTACGGAATACCCACTCTTTTTTTTATATCGCTCGGTTCTTTTTGGTTGGGCTATGCTTTAGTAGGGAAAATAGGCTCGCTGGTTAGTTTAGGATTAGGGCTTGGCTTATTTCTTACCGTGCTGGCACTGTACCTTACCGCTTAGGTAAGGAGGCAACAAATCTGCCCTCAGGCGGGTGAGGGCAAAAAATATAATCGGTCTGAAGAAATCAGTTTAAAAATTCCTTAATGTCAACATAAGGAAGCCCAAATGCATCGGCCACGGCTTTATAAACTACCTTCCCGGCAATGACATTCAGCCCTTTCTTAAGGTCCGAATTTTCTGAGCAGGCTTTTTTCCAACCATGGGTAGCCAACTTTAAGGCATAAGGAAGGGTAGCATTGGTTAATGCGAGCGTAGAAGTATAAGGCACGGCACCGGGCATATTCGCCACACAATAATGGACGACATCATCAATTATAAAAGTGGGGTTTTCGTGCGTGGTAGGTTTGCAGGTTTCAATGCAGCCACCTTGATCTACGGCTACATCGACCAGCACCGTTCCCGGGCGCATGGTTTTCAGCATGTCGCGTGTAATCAGTTTGGGGGCTTTGGCACCCGGTATTAATACACCGCCAATAATCAGGTCGCTGGTTTTTACAAGTTCGCGCAACGCATAATCATTACTTACCAGCGTGCGCACATTTTTAGGCATAACGTCATCCAGGTAGCGCAGGCGATTAATATTTACATCGGCAATGATTACGTCAGCACCCATACCGGCTGCCATTTTAGCGGCATTGGTACCCACTACACCTCCTCCGAGAATCAATACTTTGGCAGGCATTACCCCCGGCACACCGCCCAGCAATATACCACGGCCTTTCAATGGTTTCTCTAAATATTTAGCTCCTTCTTGTATAGACATCCGGCCGGCCACTTCACTCATGGGCACTAACAACGGCAGGCTGCCATCCAAGCGCTCTACGGTTTCATAAGCCAAACATACCGACCCGGTTTTAATCATGGCATGGGCCAGCGGTTCGTATGATGCAAAATGGAAATAAGTAAATACCAGTTGATCTTTTTTAATCAATCCATATTCTTGCTCAATCGGTTCTTTTACCTTCATGATCATTTCACCGATATTGAAAATTTCTACTGCGGTGGGAAGTATGCGTGCCCCGGCCCCAGCGTATTCTTCATCACTAAAACCACTTCCTTCACCGGCTTTGCTTTGCACATAAACCGTATGCCCGCGTTTGATAAACTCTTGCGCTCCGGCCGGAGTTAAGGCTACACGGTTTTCATTGTTTTTGATTTCTTTAGGTACACCGATAATCATAAGGCAGAAGATTAAAATTTTATTTTTTTGACGTGCAAATATAATACTAAAGAAACAAGGTCAGAAGATCAATTACACTCGATTGCGGAGTGATTTTTATCATCCTGAGCAAGGGAGTACGAGTCTGCTATTTAATTTTATATCCATCCGTAAATACCAAAATATGTTTCGATGGATAAATACTTTTCCTAATAAAATAGGGTGAATTTTTTCGTTTGGAACGCTCCTTACTTTTTCTCTACTTTTACAACCGATATACTACCGTGAGCCAGACAAAAGCCCTATCTACAGTTTCCCACAAACAAGCAGAAATTATTTTGGCTGATTACAAACTTGCGTGCGAAAGCCGCGAAGCCAGTATGCTGGGGCGCAAGGAAGTATTTATGGGCAAAGCCAAGTTTGGCATCTTTGGCGATGGCAAAGAAATAGCCCAGATTGCCATGGCAAAAATTTTCCGTAATGGCGACCACCGGGCAGGCTATTACCGCGATCAAACATTTATGCTGGCCATTGGCGAACTAACATTGGCCAATTACTTTGCGCAGTTGTATGCGCACACCAGCGTAGAGGCAGATCCGGCTTCGGCCGGCCGGCAGATGACCGGACATTTTGCTACCCGCATGCTGGATGAAAACGGGAAACTTAAAGAGTTAAGTCAATTGAAAAATGCGAGTGCCGATATTTCGCCTACGGCTTCGCAGATGCCCCGGCTGCTGGGGTTAGCCTATGCATCTACTTTGTTTCGTCAAAATAAAGAACTTTATCCCTACACAAGTTTAAGTGCTGAAGGAAATGAAATTGCCTTTGGCACGATTGGCAATGCTTCTACTTCTGAAGGGATGTTCTTTGAAACCATTAACGCGGCTGGCGTACTTCAGGTACCCATGCTTATTTCAGTTTGGGATGACGACTATGGTATTTCCGTGCCACAAGAATACCAAACTACCAAAGGCAGTATTTCTAAAATCCTATCGGGGTTTCAGCGATCAAAAAATGAAAAAGGATTTGAGATCTTTGTTGTTAATGGCTGGGATTACGAAACCCTTTGCAAAACCTATGAGCAAGCAGAGAAGATTTGCCGCACCGAGCATGTGCCGGTGCTGGTGCATGTGCGCGAAATGACCCAGCCTCAGGGGCACAGCACATCCGGCTCGCACGAACGCTACAAATCAAAAGAACGATTACAATGGGAGCGTGAGCATGATTGCATCCTTAAAATGCGCTTGTGGATGATAGAGAATGGAGTGGCCAGCAATGAAGAATTGGATGCTATCGAAAAAGAAGCCAAGGTAACAGCGAAGACAGCAAAAGATATAGCGTGGAAATTGTTTGCAGGCGAAATTCAGAAAAAACAAAAATCACTGATTCAATGGCTTGAAAAAGCACCCGAATTTCCGGCTGTTACCGAATTAAAAAGACAGCTTGAGCAAACCGTTAATGCTGAGAGGTTAGATTCGGTGCGGGCGGCCAAAAAAGCATTGCGTATATTAACCGGTAAAGAATCTCCGGTAAAAGCCGGATTGCTTCAATGGCTGGATGATGCCGATAAAGATCATTTCGACCGGTACAATTCATATCTATACAGCCAATCAGAATGGGCTGCCCTGAAAGTAAACCCAGTACCGGCTGTTTATTCCGAAAAATCGCCTTTGCTCGATGGCCGCGAAATTCTTCAAGCTTGTTTTACCGAAGCTTTAAAACGTAACCCGCTGGTGCTGGCCTTTGGCGAGGATGTTGGCAAAATAGGCGATGTAAACCAGGGCTTTGCCGGGCTTCAGGGTAAGTTTGGTGAATGGCGTGTAACCGATACAGGCATTCGCGAATGTACGATAATAGGACAAGGCATTGGGTTAGCCTTACGCGGACTAAGGCCTATAGCTGAAATTCAATATTTAGATTACCTGTTGTATGCGTTGCAGATCATGTCGGATGATTTGGCCTGCTTGCAATACCGCACCAAAGGCGGGCAAAAGGCACCGCTTATTGTTCGTACCCGTGGCCATCGGCTAGAAGGTATTTGGCATGCCGGATCTCCCATCGGGATGATCCTCAACAGCCTTCGCGGTTTGTACGTGTTGGTACCCCGGAATATGACGCAGGCCGCGGGGTTTTATAATACCATGCTACAGGCAGATGATCCTTGCCTGATTATAGAATGTTTGAATGGCTACCGGCTAAAAGAAAAACTCCCCGATAATATTGGAGAATTTGCTTTGCCTTTAGGAGTACCTGAAGTACTGAGAGAAGGAACAGATGTAACGGTAGTTACTTATGGATCTATGTGCCGGGTAGTGCTGGAGGCAGCTCATGATTTAGAGGAGCATGGAATTTCATGCGAAGTGATAGATGCGCAAACATTGCTTCCATTTGATATAAACCACCTCATACTTGATTCTATTAAAAAAACCAACCGGGTAGTATTTGCCGATGAAGATGTGCCGGGCGGTGCCACTGCATTTATGATGCAAAAGGTATTAGAAGAACAACGTGCTTATCACCACTTAGATTCGGCTCCGGTTACCATTACTGCAAAAGAACATCGTCCGGCTTATGGCAGCGATGGAGATTACTTTTCTAAACCCAATCCCGAAACGGTTTTTGAACGTATCTATGAATTGATACGGGAAGCAAATCCGGGCAGATTTCCTTCCATTTACTGATCGTTTTTATTGAACTACCAGGTCTGCTTCTACCGTGTTGCTTACATTGCCGGCACGGTCGGTAATGGTAATATTAAATTTCAAATATTGCCCGCTAAACTTGGCAGCAAAGCCGAGATATTCAAATTTATAAGTGAAGGATCCTTCGATAGGAGAATTTTTTCGGTCGTTAGATAAATCCGGGAAGGCCGCGCTAAATTCGCTCGGATTACAATCGTTTACTCCCGGGTCGTAATAAACAAACGGATCAGCCACATTTCTGCGGGTATAAAGGCTCATATTCAGTGTGTATGCCGAGGGGTTTTGAGTGATATAAATAGTATCTATTTTACTCGACCCCACATTTTTGCCGAGCTCCCAATTCACACAATCGTATGTGTTGGGTATGGTCAGCCCATTGAAGCCAATTTTACGGGCTCTAAAATCAATGAACTTATAATGGCTGCCGTTGCTATTAAGATCGGCCGGATTATTGTCGGTGGTGTAACCATAGTTTCCGTTATTGGTGGTGTCGTAGGCCCAATACCAGGGGCTCACGTATTTTCCATCAGGTCGGGCAAGATCTACGGCTCCAATCCCGATGTCTCCATTTCCATCCTTAAATTTTATGGTAATAATTAATGTATCGTAACCTAACCCGGCACCTGTACCTTGTCGTAAAAGAAAACTGCCCAATTGTATCTGGGGCACAACCGAATACTCGGGCTGCTTAATGCACGCACTCACCACTCCCATGAAAATCGCGATAGCCAACCAATTTCTTATCCGCCTCATTTTCTATCTTTGGATTTCAGTTGTTCGCTTGTTTGGAATCATTTAGTTATCACCCCCCCCTCACCTCTATTAACGAAAGCTATTTCGATGATATTGCTCTTTCTCTTTTTAAATACCAATACAAAAATAACCATCTTTATCAAACTTATGTAAACCAGGTTGGAAAGGATGTTTCTACAGTAAAAATGGTAAATGATATTCCTTTTCTCCCCATCCGTTTTTTTAAAACACATCGGGTTGTTAGTGGTGAATGGAAACCGGAAGCCGTGTTTACCAGCAGTGCCACTACTGGCTCTACGGTAAGCAGCCACTATATACCGAGCCTGGTTTCGTATTTAAAAAATGCTACCCATATTTTTGAATCCTTTTATGGGAGTTTAACCAACTATCACTTTATAGCCTTGCTTCCATCGTATGCCGAGCGGAAGGGCTCATCGCTGATTGCCATGATCGATCACTTTATCCGTTCTGATCAATCGGGAGAATCGGGTTACTACTTAACCGATTACCCGGCATTGATTTCGCAATTGACCAAGCTAAGTAAATCAAAAAAGAAAACGATGGTATGGGGAGTGTCTTTTGCTCTTCTTGATTTTGCAGAAAAATTTGAATTAGACTTGAGTAAATGTATTATCATGGAAACGGGCGGTATGAAGGGGAGAAGGAAAGAGTGGGTGAGAAAAGAACTGCACGATTTTTTAGGCAAACGGTTTAATAGTTCCCAGATTCATTCGGAATATGGAATGACGGAACTAATGTCGCAGGGCTACTCTCCGGCACTTGGTTACTATCATGGCCCTAAGTGGATGAAAATACTGATTCGGGATATAAACGACCCGTTTGGGTGGGAGAGGCAAGGCGCTACCGGAGGGATTAATGTAATAGACTTGGCTAATACATATTCTTGTGCTTTTATAGAAACCGAGGATTTAGGTCGTATTAATGGAAATCTTGGGTTTGAGGTACTTGGCCGGATGGATAACTCGGATGTGAGGGGCTGTAATTTATTGTTAAACTGAAGGACAGGCTCAGTTTGTTTGAAAATAAAAGATTTCTAAATTTGTTAGCATCAAAACCAACCACATGAAAAAGATTATAGCATTTGTAGCCTTGATGGCTTTTTTAACGGCCTGTAGCCAGTACACTTGCCCTACCTACAGTAAAAAAGAAATCAAACCTGCGTCAAAACGAATTTAATTTACGCTAAAGGTATTTTTTTACGTCTGTTGGCCGGATTATGTCTTCGCACATAATCAATAACCTTTCTACAACATTTTTCAGCTCTCGAATATTACCGGTCCATGGGTATTTTTTAAGTTCCTCCATTGCTTCGGGCGTAATTCCTTTATTCTTGGCACCATAATTTTTTGAGGCTTCTTGCATAAATTTTTCTACCAATAATGGAATATCATCCGGGCGATCGGCCAAAGGCGGAACTTTAATTACAATAACCGACAGGCGATGGTATAAATCTTCACGAAAACGGCCATCTAAAATTTCTTTCTTCAAGTCTTTATTGGTAGCGGCAAAAACCCGCACATCAACCACGATATCTTTTTCGCCCCCTACACGTGTAATTTTATTTTCTTGCAATGCCCGAAGTACTTTGGCTTGGGCAGACAGGCTCATATCTCCTATTTCATCTAAAAATAATGTACCATTTTCTGCCTGTTCAAACTTACCAGTCCGTTGTTTTATGGCCGATGTAAAGGCTCCCTTCTCATGGCCAAATAATTCGCTTTCTATTAGCTCGGCCGGTATTGCTGCACAATTTACTTCTATGAATGGAAAATTTTTTCGTTTACTTTTTTCGTGAAGTTGCCGGGCTACAAGTTCTTTTCCTGATCCATTGGGGCCGGTAATTAAAACGCGTGCATCGGTAGGAGCCACCTTTTCAATCATGTTAAGTACTTCATTTAGCGCAAGCGATGCTCCGATCATAGTGCCCTGGGTAGAGATTTTTTTTCTGAGCCGGTCGGTTTCCTGTACTAAATTTGTTTTGTCTAGAGCATTTCGCAGGGTAATTAATAGCCGGTTTAGATCGGGTGGTTTTTGCAGAAAATCATAGGCACCGTTTTTTACAGCATCTACGGCAAGCTCGGTAGAGCCATGGGCGGAAATCATAATAAAGGCAGTATCTATTTCTTTTGCCTTTGCTTTCAGTAACACTTCCATGCCATCTACCTTAGGCATTTTAATATCGCAGAAGGCTACATCATAATGTTCGCCCTCTAATTTGGCTAAGCCTTCTTGCCCGTCTTTAGCTTCATCTATTTGCAGGTTCAGTTCTTTTTGATCTTTTAAAATATCTTTTAAAACGGCCCGGATACTGGCCTCGTCTTCAATGATTAGAATTTTTGGCATAGTTTGCTAGGTGAACAGGTTTCTAATTTATCCATAAAAAAAGCCCTACACAGGCAGGGCTTTAAGTGCTTCAGGTTAGGTTATCTTTTAAAACCCAATGCGCTTCCGCCACATTTCCCTCCACCTCCATCAAACGTATATTGAATGTAATAGATGCCGGTAGCATTGCAGGGATAGGCAATGGCACTAATAAACTGGCCATTGATTTTACTGGTAGCCACTTTGTTGCGGCCAGAATCAAATAAAGTTACTACAATGCCATCCGTAGCTGCGCCATTGGCGCAAAGGTTAATCATGTATTGTGTTCCCTTGGTAAAAACGTAGCTGTATTCTACTTTTTCTTTAGATCCACCTTCGCCATCTACTTTGTAGCTTTTCAAAAAATTAAAACCGGTAGCCAACTTGGGGATGCAGGCATTGGCAAAATTTTCTGAATTACACTGGCTGGCCAAAGGAGTACTTAACGCAATCAATGAGAGCAAAAAAACAGAAGAGATTATCTTTTTCATAAAGTTGATATTGCAGTTAGTTAGCTATTTTAGTTCGGATTGAATTAGTAATAGACGATATGTTCTGTACATCGGCATCGGTTATGTCAATAGTGGTTGTGCTGTTGTCTTTTATAACCGCTACTCCGTTTACTACTTCCATAGAAGACTCTTTATAGGTGTAGGTTATTTTTATTTTATCAAAGGCAGCTTTCAAGTCGGTTAAATCCTTCAATAACGATGCCATATTTTCATCCTCTTTATAGAAGCCAAATAAAAGAACAATTTGTTCCAAAATAATTTTTTGTTCTCCGATTTTCTCCCTCAACTCTTTACTTTTAGGGTTTTTAGAGGCAACCTGACAGGTTATTTGCATGGCTTCCAGCCATCCTCCGGTTAGCAGTAATACGCTTAAATTGGCGCGTCCCTGAGTTTGCAGGTAATGATTAATGCTGTTGAAATTTTGAGTGGTAATCAGCAATAAAGAATCCAGATTTTTGCTGTTGGTAGCTAAGCGGCCGATGGTTTCAATATCGAAAAACTGACCAATATTCAACTCATTGGCTAGTGATTTGATGGAGGCCAGATATTTAATGCCGTCTTTATTTTGCTGGTAGATGTTGGTGTACCCCAAATCTGTGCCGTATACTCCTAAATTAATGGCTTTTTTAAAATTGCTGTTGTACTTAGAAAGGTTATCGGGGCTATTCAGCAATGAATAGTTGTATTTGGTGCCTGATTCTTTCAGCAATACGGAAATTTCCAATGGGCTTGGAATTTGCTCCAGAATACTGTTGATCACGGCCTCATCTATCGTGGGGCCTTTTTTAGCAGAATCGAGGCTATTGAGAAAGGCCTGTTCGTCAGGCTTTTTGGTTTTTCCGCAAGCAACAAGAAGGAGAGTTGCTGCCAATGCGATTATTACGCTTTTCATAACATCAAGTTGATTACAAAATTATAAATTCAATTATGGTTACAAAACTTTATTTCCTGCGGAAAGGAACAGTTACTTTGTTGGGAATCTTCATATTACCAAACAAATCTACCAGTTTTCTGAGCCATTCCCGATGTAAAGCCAAATAACAAACAGCGGCCATACACCAGATTACTAAAATATTGAACAAGTAGGTGCTTACCGTTGTACCGAGTAGGTTCTTTTCGGGTAAAAAGAAAGCCGTACGATAATCAACCACACTAGTTGGCTTAATTTCTTGAAAGATGGGGTTAATCTGTTGAATCAACTTACCATCGTATTCCAGCAATCGTTCTTTTACCGATACGTTTTTTACTAAATCGCTTAGGCTTTCGTTATAGTAAGTATTCTTTTCCTGATTGATGTTAATTCCGCTTTTTTCGTAAAATGCCATCTTCTTTTCGATGAGGTTCACATTTTCGTTATAGATTTTTTGATAATGTTTTCGATACTCTTCAATATAGGCATCGAGCATCATGCCCTTTACTTTGGTGTATTTTAACTGAGTAAAGTCTTCTTCAATATTTATTTTCTCAAAACCTGCTCGAAAGGGCTCGTTGCGCAGGTTGTCGAGTAAAATAGTTAGCTGGTGCGCTACCAGAGCCTTTACCGAATCATTTTTGTTTTCAAAATTTTCGAGCACAAAAAGATTTCTCTTTTTCAATTCATCGGCCAAGTAAGCAGTTTTGAAATCGGCCTTGGCTTCTTCTCTTTCGTAGTGATAGAAAGGATCTTCGTATTCGTTGTTTTTAAATTGATAAACGGCCATGGCTTCATAAGCCCACCGGGAGGCCATAAAATCGGCTACCAGCGGCACCTTTCCTTTTGTGCTGATGATGTTATTCAGTTTATCGAAGCTAAAAAGCAAGCCGCTCAAAATCATTTGAGGAATGAGTAGGAGGGGAATCATTACATAGACGGTTACGGCCGAATTAAAAGCCGAAGAAATATTTAACCCCAGCACATTAGCAAAACAGGAGGTAGAAAAGAGCACCAGCCACATGGCGAAGGTCATGCCGTGGATTTCTAAAATAAGATTGCCGACTACCACAAACATGAATGTTTGAACTGCCGAAAGCAAAAACAGAATGTTTAGTTTGGATATGAGATAACTGTTCCAGCTAAGATTTAAAAACGACTCGCGCTTTAATATCTTCCGGTCGCGGATGATTTCCTCTGCGCTTACGGTAAGCCCCATAAACAAAGCCACAATAATGGACATTAGCAGAAATGCCGGAAAGTTGTCGTTAAACCGGAATACATATTCTTTTCCGCCCGGTGCGCTTTTGTATTTGATAATAAACGTCAGAATAATGGCCAACAAAGGAGCCTCCAGCAGGTTGATTAACAAGTATTGTTTGTTGCTGAGTTTGGCCAGAAAATCGCGCGTAGTAAAAATAACGGTTTGTTTTAAACGGCTGGGGATACGCAACGTGCTGGGAGGTGCTTCTTTAATGTCTGCTACCGGGCTTACATTAAAGCGTGTACGGTACATATCGTGCCACTGCGGAGGGGTTATTTTTCGTTTGGTAGTGGGCTGCCCATATTCATCCACTACTTTCGATTCTATGATGTTAAAAATCTGTTCAGGATTTACGTTCCCGCAGGTTTCGCATTGGCCACGGTTGCTGTCAACCTGATGCGTTGCTTTTTTGAAATAGGTTACGGCTTCTACCGGGGCACCATAGTAGGCCTGATAGCCGCCTGTATCCATGATGATCATCTTATCAAACATTTTATAAATGTCGGATGAGGGCTGGTGGATCACCACAAAGATTAACTTTCCTTTCAGGGATAATTCTTTCAGTAAGTCTATTACATTTTCAGAATCGCGCGAAGACAAGCCAGACGTGGGCTCATCTAAAAATAAAATGGCCGGTTCACGAATTAGTTCTAGGGCAATGTTTAGCCGCTTGCGTTGGCCACCGCTTATTTTTTTATCAAGTACACTGCCTACGGTAAGGTCTTTGCGCTGATCAAGGCCAAGGTTTACGAGCGTATTCATAACACGCTCGTGCAATTCTTTTTCGGTGAAATGAGAGAAACAGAGCTTGGCGTTATAGTAAAGATTTTGATAAACGGTAAGCTCTTCAATCAATAAATCATCTTGCGATACAAACCCGATAACGCCTTCTATTTTTTCTTTTTCGGTGTGGATGTTAAACCCGTTAATCTTTATTTCTCCGGTAGAGGGTTGCTCTAAGCCAGCCAGGGTAAGCAGCAATGTAGTTTTGCCGGCTCCGCTGGCGCCCATGATGCCGATAAGTTTACCGGGGCCTTCGGAAATAACCACGTTGCGTAAACCAATGGCTCCATTGGGAAATTTGAATTCTTCTATGTGGGCATTGAACGACAGTTTAGTCGTTTTTATCTCCTCGTTAAAATGGGCTACTAAATCGCTGTAATAAAGAGCATCGCCACCTTGTGTTTTTATGGTGCTGCCGTGCGAAAACAGGTACACTTTATTGGGCTGCATAATGAACCCGTTGAGCATGTTCGATTGCTCGCCCAGGTATTTACTAAAATACATGTCCACACTTTTTACACGCAGAAAGACCAGTTGTCCCTCAATATGGGCATGGGCATGCTTTTGATTTTCGGCCGATTTACTTTCGGCTGAATTGACTAACAAAACATCTTTAAAATTAAGGTCTTCAACTTTTTCGGCAATGATAAATGTTTCAACCAATTTGTATTCTTCTTGCCCGATATTAAATACCGTAGAAACGGTATTGATAATCTCAATCCGCTGCGGAGTAAAATTTTTATCGGAACCGATTAACTCCAGCAATTTGATCAGCACTACTACTTTTTGCTTCTGCGTTAACGTTTTGTTGATCTTCTTGCAGATACCCAGTGTCTTTACAGAATCTTTTACCGAGGTGAGTTTGTTTTTTTCGTCATCGCCTTTTCCTTGTTTGTTGTAGCCGGAATACTCATCGTATAATACGAGATATTCCTTAATGGTGTCCTGATCAAGTTCTTGCTGAAAGAAGTTAATGACAAACTGGCGCTCGTTTTCTGTTACACCGCCATCTTGCTTGGTAATGATGGCAAACAACTGCGTTAGCGCCTTTAGTATTTCCTCACTCATGAGTAGGGGGAAAGGTTATCAAGCCACCAGTAATCATTTAAAAAAGGTATGAAAAACGACTGCTGGTGGCTGTTCACCGGTTATTATTTTTTAATAGGTTTTAAATTCAAACGGAATTTCTACCAACTCAGAAAATTCTTGACCGGCCTCTTCCATATCTTCATCGTCATCATGAAAATACCAGAGTATTTTCATGCTCTTTATGTCTTCCAGAGCCGAGAGCACATCCAGTATTAGTTTGGAGGAGGCTGTATTGAAATATTCCAGTTTAAAGGTGAAATCGGTATTGGCATTGGGTTCGGCACCATAGGCTTTAATCCACTCCAGCACAGGCCTGTAAAATTCGGCAGAATCTTCCGGCAGCGAGCGTCCACTGATTTCAAAAATTCCATTCTTTTTATCCAGCAAGATGGTAGGGGTGTCTTCCGTTCCTTTAAGATTTAATATGTCCATGATTGATGTATTTATAAGTTAATAGATTATTCTTTTTCGCGCGAGATATTCACTTTCAGGCAGAAGAAATCATGTTCGGCATCCATAGGAGCAAACACAAATTCCAGTTTCTCACCCGACTTACGAGCCATATCTACAAAGCCGAGCCCGGCTCCTCCTTTTTCAGAGATTTGCGTGTTTTTGATAATCTCTTTATACATTTCTTTCAGACCTTCTTTGTCTTTGCTGTTCAGGTCATCAAGATTTTTGGTGAGTTGGGCCACCTTGTCTTTCTGGATGGGGTTGCCCGTCATAACCGAATACTGCTTGTCGTCTCGGCTGATGAGAAAGATGGCGCTCTTGCTCAGCAGCGAGCCGGCACGCATGCCCTGTTCACTGCTGTGCCGGACAATGTTTTGAAGCGCCTCTACCATTACGTTGAAGACTTTTCTTTTAATGCTTGAGTCTTCTCCGGAAGAGTCAAGGTTTCGCTCGGCCATAGAAAGGATTGACTTGGTGGTTTCTTGGGTGAAGTCGCCTTCATATACCAAGATCACCTTTTGTGCCATCATGGCGCGGTGCAACTCATAAATATAGTTCATTGCTTGTGGGATTGAAGTTCCGAAATTTAAAGTTTAAAATTTAATTCCAATTAATAATACGTCATCTGTTTGTTTGTGTTCGCCTTTCCAGGCTTCCCATTCTTGGTCAAAGATAAGGGAGGCTTCTGTCATCGTTATGCTGTGAACTCGTTCAATAATTTCGCGTGTTTTCTTAGGGCCAAATTTACGCACTTCAGAGCCGCCAAACTGATCGGGAAATCCGTCTGAGCTGAAATAGAACGAATCGCCTTTGCTTAACTGAAGCTTGGTGGTAGTAAAATTGGTTTGGTTTTTATAGATACCACCTCCGATCGGAAATTTATTTCCTTTTACTTCATCCATTACTCCGCCTTTCATAAAGTAGAGTGGGCGGTGGGCACCGGCATATTCTACGGTGTGCGTTTCGGTATTGATGCGGCATAGGGCTATATCCATTCCGTCTTTCGTGGCTGAGTCGTCTTGGTCTTGACGCAAGGTTTGGGTTACGCCTTCGTCCAACAGGTCTAATATTTTTCCCGGTTCGGTAATTTTTCTGGAACGCACGATGTCGTTCAACAGGAAGTAGCCAATCAGCGACAACAACGCACCCGGCACCCCGTGCCCGGTGCAATCTACGGCAGCAATGAAAATGTCTGTTTTGGTTTGTACAAACCAAGGGAAATCTCCGCTTACCACATCGCGCGGCTTGTAAAGAATAAATGAATCAGGTAATGCTTTGTTGATTAAGCGTGTATTAGGCAGAATAGCGTTTTGAATGCGTTTGGCGTAATTGATGGAGTCGTTTATTTTTTTATTTTTATTTTGAATCTCGACCTCAATTTCTTTGCGCTCGGTAATGTCGTGCGACACCATCAACACCGATTCAATGTTTTTCTGTTCATCGTATTCCGGAATAGCATTTACCTGCATGATGCGCTTTCCCATTTCAGAAGGGAAATCCATTTCCTGGGCAATAGTATTGTTGGTGGTATTTACCTGTTCTACAATGGAGAGCCATAAATCAAGCACACCGGCATCCAACTCGGTTTCCTTCACGTTTTTGTTAAGGAACTGATGGGGCGATTTTCCTGTATAAGTTTGAATGGTAGGGTTGATGTACGAAATGGAACCCTGCTCGAGGCGGGTGATCAGGTCAGGTGAGTTTTCGGAGAGTGCCTGCATTTTACTGCGCATGCGTTGCTCTTGTTCAGCTCTTCTGCGTTCGGTAATATCGCGCGAGTTTAAGATGTATCCACGAATGGCCCGGTTGCTCATAAAATTGGTGCCCGTAGCCTCCAGCCAGATATAGTTTCCGTCTTGGGTTTGGTATTCATACTGCACCGTCACTTTTTCATCCGGGTTTTCGCGCAAACTTCGGAAGAGATTTTGTACCACTTCAATGCTGTTAGGGTGTACTTTTTCAATATCGTTGCTGCCCTGCATTTCTTTTTGGCCATAGCCGAAGATGCTTTCCACCGAAGGAGAAATGTACCGGATCGTACCATCTTCTTCGTAAATGGTAATTACTTCTGATGCGTTTTCCAGTAAAAGTTGGGTGCGTTTCTGGGTTTGGTTTACTTCCTCTATCTGTTCTTCCAATAGGGCGTTGCTCCGTTTCAATTCTTCTTGCGTAGCCTGCATCTCTTCTGCATTTTGGCGCAACACTTCTTGTTTTTCCTGTAGTTCGTTGCTGAGTTGCTGAGATTCGGTAAGCAGTTTGCGGGTACGCTCATTTACTTTGATGGTGTAGATCGTACGGGCCAGAATAACGCTTAATTCCTGCACAAATTTTACCTGCAGGTCATCAAACTTTTTCATACCGGCAAACTCCAGCAATCCATATACTTCTTCGTTTGTAATGAGGGGTACAATAAGGATGCAGTTGGGTTTTTGCTCACCCAAAATTCCGGAAGTGATGGATAAATAATCGTCCGGGATTTCCGTCCGCATAACAGTATCTTTTTCAGCTGCGGCCTGCCCCACCAACCCTTCGGCAAACCGAAATGTTTTCTTTAAATATTTTTTCCGACTGTAGGCAAAACTGGCGCGAATCTCTATCAGCATCTGCTCGCGGTCGTCCTTATTAACATCATAAAATACACCCTGAATGGCTCCGATCCGTTCGGCTATGAAGTGGATCACATCATTACCTAAATCATCTACCGAATCATGAGCTCTCAGGATTTCCGCCACTTCGGCCACTCCGCGCACTATCCAGTTGCGCTCTTTTTCTTTTTGCTCATTCTGGATGAGGTCATCGCGCATGTGCAGCAAGGCCTGACCTAACGTGTCGTTTTCACTAACAGGCTGAAAGGGTGTATCTAATTTACCTTCGCCTACGTTTTTGGCAAACTCTGCACTGTTTTTCAGGTTTTGTACTAACGAATTTACTTTGTCAGACATCTGCCCAAACTCATCATGGGTACCGGTGGCGGTATTTTCGGGCAATACGCCTTGCGATACCATATCTAACGTGCGCCCCATATTATTTAAAGGCTCGGTTAATGAACGCGAAAGCAAAGCGGCCATTGCCCAAGCCAGCAATAGGAGCACGGCAGCTGCTTCCAAGTATGTTTTTATTAGTTCTTTGCCCTGGCTGTTTAACTCATCGGTGTCAATTTTTACGACTAACCCCCATCCGGGCTGAGCAATTTTTCGGAAAATTTTTAAGGTTTCATTCCCCCGGTAATCCGGGTTGATGCTTAATCCGTTTTCTCCGGCCAGCGCTTTTTTTAACTCACCGCTGGCGGCACTGTTGTTAGTAATTGGTTTTAAAAAAGCCCCCGGGTCGTTTCGCAGCGGGCTGACGATGATTACGTGTTTTGATACCGGGTCTATTTGCCCCAGGTAGCTTTCGCCTGTTTTTCCGATGTTGCCGGTAGCCAGTTTTTGATAGAGTGGATCAAGATCAATTTTAAAAGCAAGCAGTTTATCAGACAGAGACACCGCAGCAAATAAAAAATATTTTTCTTTTTCTTTTTTTACGGCACTATATTGAAGGGAAGAGGCAGCGCGATCAAAAAAACCTTTGTCCAGGTTGGCCAGTAAACTTCCTTTGGGGTTTTCGGCATCCGTAGACACCATTACATTGCCCTCTTTATTTAGCAAATACACAGCATGGAATGCATAAATCTCGCGCAGGGAGTTCAATGTTTTCTCAAGGGAGTCAGGAGCGGAAGAAATGATTTTCCTAACGGGCTCGGATTGTTGCAGAAATTTAGCTGTCGTGCTGATGTGCTCAAAGAAATGGTTAGTAAGCAGTGCTTGTTGGTCGGCCACGGCCGTTAGGCTGGCATTCAGTTTATCCTGCTCTGCGCTTACATTTAGCCGGTAGGTAAAGACTGAAAATACTACGGCTACCATGGCCACCAGCAACACGATGAGCCCCGTTATCTTAGCACTTATTTTTAAATTTTTAAACATACGCTATCCTTCAAAATTAAATCTCGCTCAATATACCGGTACCTTCTTCTACTTGTTTTTTTACAGCCTCGCTCAAAGCAGAGAACGTGGCAATTTCGATTACGCCTAGCACATTATTTTCTTTTTTTACAGGAAAAATAAAAAGATACTTGGGTAATGCGTTGCCCAAACCGCTACCGATGCGGGCCGCATAGCCTTCGGGCAGTTCGTCTAAGTATAGGCTCTTGGCTGTGGCAGCCACCTGGCCAATCAGCCCTTCACCGGACTGAAAAGAGGGCGTTGCCTCGTCTTCGTTCAGCACCACGGCAAAGCCATACGACAGATTTAGGCTCTTATCTTTTTCAAGTTGGTAAAGTGCACCCTGCCCGGCATTGAGTTGGTGGCAAATGTTATTGAGTGCAGCTTGCCATTTTTCTTCTTTTGATTTTGCTTCTTTTATTTTCTCGCGAAGAATGGCAACGGAGAAATGGCCGGAGGTATGGGCGCCATCTGCTTTTTGCGATGAAGTATTGGTGTCTTCCAGCTTTTTATCAAGATATACGATTACTTCTTTTTTTGACAGGCGGGTATAGTGCAGCGCCAAGTAACTGAAGGTAAAAACCAGCCCAATAACAATAAACAATCGGGTAAATACGAAATCTGCCCGGTGAGAATCTATCATTCCACCCTTAAAAACGAGATCGTATTTTAGGGTAGCTAAAAAATATACGGCCAGCAGCAGAAACCCAAAGAAGCAAACCGTTACCAGGCGGTTTACTTTATGAGAGTCTTTAAAAAATTGTTGAATTTGTTCAATCATCGGTATAGTTTATCTAATTCATTCATCAAACTTACAATTTCATCTGTTTTCAGTACATAATCTATTTTGGTAAGCGATAAGGCCGCCCGTGGCATGGTGTCAATCATACATTCGGTAGGTTCTTGCACGATCGTAAGCCCGCCCCGGTCTTTAATGTGCTTCATACCCAATCCGCCATCGCGGTTAGCACCCGAAAGCAAAATACCGATCAGTTTTTCGCGGTACACGTAAGCGGCTGTACTCAGCGTAATATCAATAGCCGGCCGCGAGTTGTTTACCATCTCTTCGGTACTCATGGCAAAATAATTTCCCAGTTCTACGGACATATGGTAATTAGACGGAGCCAAATAAACTCCGCCTTTTTTTATCTGTTCTTTGTCGTGCGGCTCTACAACCGGGAAAACACTTTTAATCGAAAGAGCTTCCACGAAGCCATTGCGCACGTGTTTCAGCCGGTGCAGGCACATGATGATGGGCAGCGGAAAGGTTTTGGGCAACTGTGCTAATATTTTCGTGATGCCCTGAAAACTCCCGGCCGATCCACCTATAACAACGGCCTTATAACTGTTATTGAGATTGAACCTGCTCATCGCCCGGCTTAATCTTTTATTTTCTTATATACTTTCTCTTCGTTGTTCACCACTAAAAAGCGGTTGGCCACATCGCACCAGATCAACGATTCTTTAGATCCGATGGCTAAGTAGCCGTATTTGAACAAACTGGCATGAAACTTCTTAAGTACTTCATTCTGCAATGCCTGGTTGAAGTAGATCATAACATTGCGGCAAAGAATAAGATCGAACTTATTAAATACTTCGCCTAACACCAGATCGTGCCTGCGGAAGGTAACATTGGCCAAGAGTCCTTTATCAAAAATCACTTTTCCGTTTTCTTCTTTGTAGTAATCGCGGAGCGACCATTTACCTTCGTACCGGATGTAGTTCTTTTCGTTGATCTCCATGTTTTTTACCGGGTAGGAGATAGCTTTGGCTTTTTCTAAAATGGTAACATCGAGGTCGGTGGCAAATAAAGATACTTGATTGTGGATACCCATTTCGCGCAGCAAGATGGCCATGGAGAGCACCTCCTCGCCTGAAGAACACCCCGCGTGCCAAATATTGAATGTTTTGTGGTTGAGCAGGATATCGGGTATGATTTCATCGCGCAGGGCGCGCCAAAAGCCGGGATCGCGAAACATTTCGGTTACGTTTACCGTCAGTTCGTCTAAAAATTCATTAATAAATGTGGGCGAATCGTTCAGGCGCTTGATCAGCGACTCAATGGTAAGGTTTTTTAATTCAAGAATCCGCAGAATCCGTCTTTTAAAAGACGACATAGCGTAGTTGCGAAAATCATAACCATGCCGGGTATGGATTAACTCGGTAATGCGTTTGAGGTCGTTGATGTCGATGTCGGTAATCACAGGAGCGTATAATCGGATTTCAAAAAAACAAAAATAATGGCAGCCTTGCAGGCTGAAGGGTAGAATATAGCATAAATATTACATGGGTTGCATCCTTTGGTTTTTACTCTAACGATTCTTTCCCAAAACTTACGGGCATCAGGGTGCTGGCTGTTGCTTTTAGCCATTTGCCGGCTTCGCCCAACATAATTATTTCAATGGGTTTCTTTTGCCGGGCTTCAAATTCAAGTAAAACCTGGCGGCAGGCACCGCAGCACGTGGCGGCAGTCAGGTCTTTGTGGTTTTTCTTGTGCGCTACCACGGCCAGTTTGGTTATTGTCCTGCCCGGGTGGGCAGAAGTGGCGGCATATAAGGCCACCCGCTCGGCACACATGCACAAAGGAAAGGAGGCGTTTTCCTGGTTGGCTCCGGTTATCACCGTGCCGTCATCCAGCATCAAAGCTGCGCCTACACAAAATTTAGAGTAGGGTGCATAAGAAAAGACGGTTGTTTCTTTTGCTTTATGCACCAGGTACTTCGACTCGGAATCTAGGTCTTCTACGTGTTCAAAATGCTGAATCGTGGTTTTCATAAACAGGTGAAGCAGAAAGTTAGTTAAATTCTTGAAAAAGAGATAAGGACGGCTAAGATTATGCAATACCCGGAAACTGGTAATTTTGAGGTATGAAAAAAATTCTTGTATTAGGAGCCGGCCGTTCTTCTTCGGCCTTAATTTCTTATTTAATAAAGCACGCACCGGCCCACGATTGGCAGGTAACCGTGGCCGATTTCTCTCTAAAGGCGGCAGCCGAAAAGATTAATTCTTCGCCTTATGCCAAGGCAATTGAATTTAAAATAGAAAACACGGAGAACAGTCGAGAGGTAATCCGTCAGGCTGATGTGGTGATATCGCTTGTTCCGGCCGTTCTCCATCCCAAGGTAGCACTCATTTGTTTGCAGGAAGGAAAACACTTGATGACCGCCAGCTACGTTTCAGATGAAATGAAAAGCCTGCACCAAGAGGCAAAATCGAAAGGTCTTTTGTTTCTCAATGAAAGCGGGCTTGATCCCGGCATAGACCACATGAGTGCCATGCAGGTAATTACTAAAATTAAACAAGCAGGCGGAGAGGTGTATTCTTTTGAGTCTTTTACCGGTGGGCTGATAGCCCCTGAAACCGCAGTTGATAACCCCTGGCGATATAAGTTTACCTGGAACCCCCGCAATGTGGTAATGGCCGGCCAGAGCACAGCCAAGTTTTTGCAAGATGGAATGTTCCGGTATATTCCCTATCAGCAATTATTTGCCCGCACTACCCCCATCTCCGTTCCCGGCCTGGATGAATACGATGGCTATGCCAACCGCGATTCATTAAAGTATGCCGGGGTGTACGGGTTGCAAAATTGTCAAACTATTTTGCGGGGCACGCTGCGGAACAAAGGCTATTGCCAGGCATGGAATATTCTGGTTCAACTAGGCTGCTGTGACGATACATTTAAAATGGAGAATGTTGAAACCATGACCCACCGGCAATTTATGGCTTCATTCATTGGAACCGAAAAAAATGTAGAGCAAGAGATTTTAAGGCAGTTTAATATTGCCGGGCAAGGCGAAGAGATGAAGCGTTTGATTTGGAGTGGCTTTTTCACCAATGAAAAAGTAGGGTTAACAGAAGGTACTCCGGCCCAAATTCTGGAACATATACTTAATAAAAAATGGAAGCTTAACCCGGGCGATAAAGATTTTATTGTGATGTGGCATCGTTTCAGGTACAACCAGCAGGGGGAAATGAAAGAAACACAAGCATGGCTAACAGCTACGGGCGAAAACGAGACTCATACGGCCATGGCCAAAACAGTAGGTTTACCGCTGGCCATCGCCACCCGGTTATTGCTACAAAATAAAATAGAGAGCCGTGGCGTGGTGATTCCCGTAGAGGATGAATTTTATAATCCGATCCTGAAGGAATTGAGCCTATTGGGGGTGGAATTGAAAGAGATAACAAGACCGATTTACAGCTAATGGATTTTTCTTCGTATTTCTTATCGGTGCCTAGACTTGTGCTATTGTCGGGGGTAATCGTTACCGCCCAAGAAGCAGGAGCTCAGGAATGGGTAAAAGAATATTACGAAAAAGGCCATGTAAAAGCAGTTGGCCAGATAATGGCCGGAAAAAAAGAAGGCGAATGGATTTACTACTACCCTTCCGGAAAGAAAAATTCTATTGAAAACTACAAGGGAGGGGAACTTCATGGTGGAGTGATTTATTTTTATCCAACCGAAATAGTGCAGGGAAAAGAAATTTGGCGGGAAGGAAAAATGCAGGATTCCGCCTGGTATTTTCATTCCAATGGCAAGTTGAAAAGCAAAGGAAAATTTCATGAATCGCAATATGAGGGCTTGTGGAAACACTATTTCAGCAATGAAAAATTAGAACGGATAGTAAATTACCAAAACGGTTTGCCCGAAGGCGATACCTTTGTATATAACGAAAAAGGATACCTTGTGCAGGAAGGAAAATATCATCAAGCCCTGGAGGAAGGCGAATGGAAATTTTATGATGAGGAAGGCCGGCTTCGGTTTACAGGAAGTTATCAATCGGGGAAACCGGCAGGAACATGGTATGAAATAAGAAACGGCAAGAATAAAGTTTACAAAAAATACTGAAGGTCAGAATTCTTTTTTAAGACTGAGAAAAAAGCCGCTGTGCTGCTGGTTGGTAATGGAATATTCCGTTCGGATAACAATATCGTAAGCACTATAAAAATCAAAGCCCATCCCTACACTGCCAATGACGGTGTTTGTAAATGAAGTGTTGATCGGTTGCAATTGGTTAGTGAGTACATCGCGATAGTTTTGGTAGTACGGGTAATTTTGGGCGTACCCCCAATCGGTGTAGGCCTTTAAATAAACCGACAACGGAAAATATTGTAGTTGTTCTTTGGGTAGCCCTCGCACATTCCAAACTCTGTAAAAAATTCTCTTCTTTAAGGTGGTTTTATTCAGTACAAAAGCCGGAGTTTCAACCACATATTTTTCAAACCCTCGCACATACTGCTTGCGGTAGCCCATGCCACTGTATAATGCGTAAGGCTGATTGGTGGGTGTAACCCAATACCCGCCCGTATAATTCGATAAAAATAATTTGCCAGGCAGTTCTATGTGCTTGGCATAAGAGAGCCCGATTTCTAAAATACTGACGGCACTGCCAAAGCCAAGGCCGGTTTGGCTGATATACCCGGCTACCTGGTAGCCGTGCAGCGGGTACTGCACAATATCGCGATGCTCGGAGTTAAAACTATAGTTTATAAAACCATACTGTAACGACAACCGGTTTTGCCCAAAGTAGTTGCTGTTGAGCGAGTCTATTTTATAATTAATGGAATTGTTTCGGTAGCCGGCTTGCAGAGCGTGTGTTTCAAAAAAAGATTTTCGATAAAAGTAAGTGATCGCCCCACCGGTAGAAATCCGTAACGGCTTGGTGTATTTAAAATATTGCAGGATATGGTTGTCGGTAAAGTAGGCTAAATTTTTGGGCTCGGTATAATCAAAACTAAAGGCAAGGCCTTGCTTTTGTTTACGGTCTATATACGGAATGCGGTACGATAGTTCGAAGCGCTGGGTAAACCCAAACTGGGCAGTTAAGGTTAAGGTTTCATTACGCCCCCGGCAATTGAAGCGGGTCAGGCTCAGTCCGTAGTTTATGCGGCTGGGGTCGTGGCCATAGTTGTTCCACCACTCGCTGAAATTGCGATCCGAAAGTTCGAAGATGGGAATGGGCCAGGTGTACCAACGCTCGGCTACCTCTACCAGCAAGTCGAGCCGGTTATCGGGCAGTTCTAAAGCTTGTACACTAACAGTGTGAAAAAGACGGAGGTTATAAATTTTGCGTTTGTCCCACAGCAATTCATGGGGCAGGCGTTTAAAACTAATGGTATCGCCAGTCTTTAGGGTGAGTTCGCGCAGGATGATCCGATCCTTGGTGGCCTTGTTACCAATGATTATAATTCGATTTACCGTAAGAATCCGCGAGGAATCGGCCGTAGCCAGCGTATCGGCATCCCCGCCCCACATCCCCCATAATCCTACGATCAGCGCCAGCATGAACTAATTAATCTTGCGTATGTATTAGATAATAGTAGCCGGCTTTCGGTACGAACGGATCAAAATAAAGATACCAACCAGCACCATCGGAATACTTAAAACCTGCCCCATGTTTAAAGTCATTTGGTCTTCAAATGAAACCTGATTGATTTTGAGGAATTCGTAACCAAAACGCAAACTCCAGAGAATCACCATGAATATCCCGAAAATCCTTCCTTCGGGTAAATTGATTTTGTATCTCGACCAATACCAAAGTAAGAAGACAAATAAAACGAAGCACGACAGCGATTCGTACAACTGAGCCGGGTGTCGGGCAATACCAAAAGTTTGTACGCGTGCAGAATATGCGCCATCACTTCCTTTTATAACATCGTATTGAAGCGGATGAAGGTTAGGCTCATCTACAAACTCGGTATATTGAGCCAGATAGTATTTTACATTGCTCGTTACGAAGGAGCGGGCTTGTTGTTCATCCACTCCCTGTTTAAAGAGCAGCAAAATATTTATGGGCACCCGTCCGTCTTGCCCGTTGGGCAGGTTGGTTTTTTTTACGGTTATATATTCTACCAAGTCTTTTGCGTTGGCATCTTGTGTGATGGACTCGGTTACCCGGTTAATAAACACCACACTCAACGGGTTATCGGAAGGTTTGCCAATAATTTCAGAATTAAAAAAATTTCCGAGCCGGATAAAGCAACCCGTCAGGCATACCAATATCACGATCCGGTCGAGCACTTGCAGATAACTTTGATTGGGTCTGTTTCTGCGTTCTATAAAAAAACCAAATTTCTTTTTGGTTTGCACCGACCCTTCTTGCCCGGCATTGCCCTTTAGGTCTACTTCCTTTTTAGAGAAACGGATAAGCCAGGAAGAATAAAGCCATAGGCCAAATAAAATACCAATGGCTGCCCCGTGGCTGGCCAACCCCTGCAACCCGGTAAACTTAAAAGGATGAAATTCAAAAGGGAGAAAAACGCTGAGCGGGTCTTTCCATAACATGGTAGGTTCATAGAAAATAATATGCCCTAAGCGTGCCCCCAAAATAGTGGCAATCATCATATTAATAGTGAGCGTATCGACATCGCGTTCGGGTTTGCCCTCCTGGCGATACATATAATAGAGTATCTGCTGGCAAACGAGAAACCCCAGCGCAAAGAGCAAGCCGTACCAACGCAGCGCAAAGGCACCGATCGACATAATCTCAGGGCTTCCGTTCCAGATAATAAAGTTGAGCATATAAAGGATTAGTAAGTGATGAGTAAAGCTGTAAAAATTTTAGTTTAGGGGGCAAAGATAAGCGATCGGGCGCAATGACAAAGAGCGTCAGAGATTGTCTAACTCATCTATTTCTTCTTTAAACCCACCGCTTAGAATGGGGAAACGGCACCAACTCCGGGGGTCCACATTCAGGTCGTCAAAATGAAAAGACGGAGCGATGCGTTCTCGTTTCCATTGATTGACAGACCAAAGTCTGAAAAATTTTTTTATGTGATTTTTAAGTTCTGGCCAGTCAGGATATTTTTTTGCGAGTTCCAGATAGACATCGGCCGGTTTTTTACGGTCGCGGATACCCAACCGTTCAATCTCCACTAAAATAGAATAAGGCATTAAATCTTTTTCGTCTGTTTGGGCACGCTCCAGCGGTCGCAGTTCGGCTGTAGACTGAAGGGTATTTACGGCCAGCAGGCCGGTGTATCCTAATTCTTTCTCGGCCCACTTCAGCCACTGTAAAATAAAAGGTTTATCTACCCCCGCAAGGGGCGCCAAGCTTCCGCTGGTGTCGCCATCCATGGTGGCATAGCCCACATCGCCCTCGCTGCGGTTAGACGTAGTAAGTAAAATATGTTGCTGTATGTTGGCCAGCATCCAAATAATGGGTGAACGGGTCCTCGCCTGAATATTTTGCCGGGCAATGTCATCAGTTTCCCACGTTAGCTTTCGCTGAAGAGCTTGTTCAATTTTTGATTCATACGATTTCACTTCATCATCAATTGCCCAATGAAAAAAATTAGCCCCGATTGATTCGGCTAATTGTGTAGCGGCCTGAAAGGTAGAGGCCGATGAATTAACGGTGCTTTGGTAGGCGCATGAAAGGAGAATGTTGACGGCCTCCTTTTCATTGGATACCAAGGAGATATTTAATTTTTTGCAGAATACCGGCCAGCCTAATTCCCGGCCAGCCAGACGCACCATTTCGGCTACAAGAATAGCGCAACAGGCAGAGTCAGCGCCTCCGCTCAGGCTGAGCACAAAACCTTTGGCTCGGCTTTTTCTGAGATAATCAAATAAAGCCAACGATGAGGCTTGGGCAAATTCTTCGTTTTTTTCTTTTGGATCAGTCCGCACCTGAACTGGGGTGGCCTGGGGATTATCAAAATTTATTTCGGCCGTCAGCAGGTTGTAGTTTTTAAATGACAGCCTTTTGTTTACAGCTACGAGTTGCTTTTGTTGAGCCATGATGATGTCGCCATCGTACACCAGGCGGCCGGCTTCGTTGCCAAGTTGGTTTACAAAAACATAAACGCAGCCAAATTGAGAGGCGCCTTCTAAAACTACTTGGTTTTCCCGGTCGGTACTTTTCCCGAAGGCAAAATGGCTGGCGCTGCCATTCAATATCAGGTCAACTCCTTGCTTTTTAAATTGATGCCCCGGTCTTTTTTCTTTCGCCCAGCCATCTTCACAAATTTCTATTCCCACTTTAAGACCACACACTTCATGCAAGAGATCGCCCACCCAAACCGGCTGCCCGCTTAAGATTAGTTCTCTTTTTTTGCCGGCCGGCCAGGGAGCAAACCAACGTGGTTCGTAATGGACGCCATCGGCCGGCAAATTTTGTTTTAACGTGATGCCCAAAATTTTTCCGTTGCTAACGAGGGCCGCCCCATTAAATGTTTGGCCATCCAGCCGCACGGGCAGCCCCACATAAACACAGATATCATGACAATGGCTGGCAATAAGCTGTAACTTCTGAAAAGCCTTTTCACTGAGCCAGTCACTTAAGAAAACATCTTCGCAGCCGTAGCCGGTAATGCACAATTCGGGCAGACAAAGGATTTTTACCTGTTCTTTTTTGGCCGCTTCAATGGCTTCCAGAATATTGAAAAGATTGTTTTTCCAATCTAAAGGTGTTTGGTTCAGGGTGGCTCCGGCAATTTTTATAATACGATCGGTCATTTTATTTTTAAAGAAGCACGCAAGTTAGTTTCTTCTCAGGGCAAAACAATTTTAGCTTTCTAAACCGGTTTGGGTTGGGTTAGCTTTCTTTTAATTTGTATCGGTCAGTACTTATTTTTGTGGATCATGAAACGATCAAAAAAAATTTTTGCAGCATTATCGGTGGTATTTGTGGCGATGCTGATTTATACCGCCTACGACATGAGTAAGCGCACTACTTTTCCGGGGTCTAAATCGCACCCTAAAGATCGGCTTAAAAAGCCTTTTTCTGAGAAAGATTCGTTGAAAAAAGACTCCCTTAAATCGGTTTACCGTTAAAAACGACTGTTTAACAGGAAAAATTTCGCTTGGTCGGTTAGCTGCTTGCCCCTTTGAAAGCCCCCCTTACCTTAGCATCAGATTAAAGCCAACTATAGACAAGATTATCCCCCGGGGTCCAGGACTTTGGGGGATTTTCTTTTTCTATCCAATTCAGTAAATTAGTCCTCGTAAAAACAAGATGACATGGCAAGGTTCTTTTCACTTTCTATGGCGTTGATTTTTGTGCTGCAGGTTCATGCTCAGAAGTTTTCGTCCGATAAAGGGTACATCAAATTTTTTTCGAGTGCGGCCATTGAAGATATAACGGCTATCAACACAATGGCCAGTAGTATTTTTAATGAAGAAACAGGTGAAGTGGTTTTTTCTGTTCCCATCAACGAGTTTAAGTTCGAAAAATCGTTGATGAAAGAAGACTTCAACAAAAAATACTTGGAGTCTGAAAAATATCCTAAAGCCACCTTCGAAGGAAAAATATCAGGGTATGCCGTTCCGGTTTCGGGCGAACAGAAAGTGGTGGCGGCCGGGAAGATGGTTATCCATGGGGTTTCGCGTAATGTGGAAATTCATGGCTCCATTCAGAACGACAACAGCTATATGGTGGTGAAATCCAAATTTATGATCAAGTTTAAGGATTATGATGTAGAAATTCCTCAACTGCTGTGGCAGAAAATTACCGAAGAGGTGGAAGTTACGGTCGAGTTTAAATACAAACTGCTTTAATTATTTTCCTTTTAGAGTAGGCCGGAATTTTTTTGGAATTAACGCAATTGCTTTGTTAGTTTGAGCCTACCCAACAAAACCCGGCCGCGCGTTGCTCCTTGCTTTTATTATTTTTTATCTTCTGCTTACCATTGCCATTGGGTATTGGGCTTCGAGGCGTGTAAAGAATACAGGCGATTTTATGCTGGCGGGCCGCAGCCTTCCGCTTCCGCTCAGTGCCGCGGCCTTGTTCGCTATTTGGTTTGGATCTGAAACGGTGTTTGGCGCTTCGGCCGAATTTTTAAAAGGCGGTTTGTATTCGGTTATCGAAGATCCTTTCG
>JAFDYY010000024.1 GCA_018267195.1 Bacteroidota bacterium
TCAAGTTCAAAGCCTCGGCTACCGGCTACATCGATATTCAACTTAAAACCGGGGGTGCCTTTGGCTCCATGCAGTATTCCTGGGTTACTCTGTGGGATTCGCTCGGAACCCAACTTGCCTGCTCGCCTTATAACAGCCTCAACCAAGGAACCATGGAGACCGATTACCTCGGCCTGACGCCCGGAAACTATTATTACATCTCCGTAGATAATTATGTCGGGGTCAGCTACCGTGGCACGTTCTCATTGTGTCTTTCCGATGTGCCCGGTTACAATTATTATCAGGGCGCATTGCCTCTTACTGATTTAAACAATTGGTGTTCAGCAAACGCAGCCTATTCTACGATTGGAGCTTCGCCCGATAAAGTGAAAGGCTCCTGTTGGAATAACGGACCAAACTATAATGTGTGGTTTAAGTTCACGGCCATTACGCCCAATGCCACTATACAGCTTAAAACCGGTGGAGCCTTTGGTACCCTGCAATATCCTTTTATGGCATTGTGGCAAGCTAACGGAACAACTCCCGTAGCCTGCAGCACTTATACCGGAGCTACCACCATTCCTTCTATTACCGTTGGCTCTTTAGTGGTTGGTAATACGTACTACATTTCAGTAGATAATTATATCGGAGTCAGTTATCGGGGAACATTCTCTTTATGTGTTACCAATGTAAGCCCTACTGTTTTTTATTCGCGTCAGAATGGCGGTTGGAACACCGTGGGCACGTGGTCGAATGTGGGATATGGAGGGGCTAATTCCGGTACTGTTCCGGGAGCGGGAAATGTGGTGAATATCCAGGATAACAACATTACCGTTACCTCCGCAGCACAAGGCGCACAGGTTAACATATCGACCAGTGCCGCTAATACTTCGCTCACTATTACCAATGCTACATTAACCGTAAACGGGCAATATGTAGTAACTAACGCCACCAACAATACCAATACTACTACTGTTCAAACCAACGGAACCTTAGCTGTGGCTAATAATTTCTCTGCCACTACCAGCGGAGGTTCAGCCGGTATTCAGATGAATGTTCCGACCGGCACCGTTACGGTTGGGCAAGACATGAACTGGACAAGTACCGGAGGAACAACAACTGCCAACACACTTACCTTAAGCAACACATCGGGTCTATCTGTAGGGCGCGATGTAAATTTGAATTACTCGGGGGGCATGAAGGTAAGTCTCAATTTCAACAATAGTTCTTCTTTAACCGTAGGCCGCGATTTAACTTATACCTCCACAGCCGCAGCTCAAACCGAAGCCATATTTAACGGTTCGGCTACTATGAGTATTATCCGAAATATAGTACGGGGCGGAACTCCTTATGGAAATCTTACTTTCAACAACACCTCTACATTAACATTTAATGGAACCGGCAACCAACAAACAATTCCCGGTTCGGCCGGAGCCGGTGGCGATGCTATTTATTACAACAAAGTAATTCTCAATAACACCAGCGGCTTCCCTTATGCTTTTCTTATGGGTGGAGTCGCCACCATCAATGCTACACTAACGTTAACACGGGGCATCATTCAAGCAACGGGCGCTAACTACATGGCTCTGCTAAACGGAAGCACTACTACCATAGGAAATACTACCTGCTACATAGACGGCCCGATGACCTATGAAGTGGCCACTAGTGTAGCTAATACGGTTAGAAATTTTCCGCTTGGAAATAACGGTGCTTATCGGCCGGCCATACTAACCGTAACACACACCACGCCTGCTTCCGTTATTTATACCGCCCAGCATTACTCTTCCTCGGCTGGCGCTTTGGGTTATACCCTTGCGCCCACGATAGAGAGAGTTTCAGGTGCCCGTTACTGGACTATTAACAGTTCAAACCAATCGAATTTATCTACGGCCTCCGTAACCCTGTATTATGGCTATGGCACAACCGATGGCGTAACTGATCCGGCTCATCTTACAGTAGTAAAAAATGTAGGCATCGGCACTACCTGGGTAGATATTGGAAAAGTTTCGGCCACGGCCGAACCGGGCAATATTGTATCGGGGCCATTTAGTTCATTCTCTACGTTTACATTGGCCAACCTGATTGGAGGCACCAACCCGTTGCCCATTCAGTTGATTTCGTTTACCGGTAAATTTTTAGATAACGCTGTACACTTGAATTGGACTACCGCCTCCGAGCTCAATAATAATTTCTTTACCATAGAAAAATCGCTCGATGCCAAACATTTTGTAGAAGTAACCCATGTGCCGGGGGCCGGAACCAAAAATACTGCTACCGATTATCAGGCCGTAGATAACCAGCCTTACAACGGATGGTCGTATTACCGGCTTCGTCAAACTGATTTTGATGGAAACACGACCGTATCAGAAATTATTTCCGTGTATGCGGAGGTAGCCACCATGACTGTGTACCCCAACCCCACACATGGCAAACCTATTCAGCTCAAAGCATCCGTTACCATGGAATCTGATGCTACCGTAGAGTTGATCGACACTTTTGGCAAAATCCTTCTTCTCGAAACCTGGTCTTCATTACCGGTTTCAGAGGGTGTGCATTCAATACAATCACAAGGGTTAGCTGCGGGGCTTTATATTGTGCGTATCAGAAATAATACAAAAACATTTTTGTACAAAGTGATCATCTCAGACTAAGACCGATCTACATTAGTTGAAACCCATTGCTGCCCATTACTAAAAGGCGGATTCCGAACCCGATCAGGCAAATGCCCACCATGATATTCATGATGGTAAGAAACCGGTTAGTTACCAGTCTGCGCAAACGGTCGGCCAGAAATGCTTTGAGAATGTCGGTGGAGAACACGGTAATAAGAAGTGACATAAAGAAAATAAAAAACTGAAAGCCCTGGGTGTACTCAAAGTTTACCGTGGCATAGCTGATGGTGCCAATCCAAAAAATTAAAACCATGGGCGTTACTCCGTTAATAATAAATCCTTTTAAAAGATATTTTAGGGGTTTGGTCTCGGCAGCCGCATGAAAAGAAACCGACCCTCTCCGGGCTTTTACCAGCAGATGATAGAGTCCGAATATAATCAGGATAGCCCCCCCGATGTAGGCCATATTTTTTCTGGATGAGGGATCGTTTAAAAACTGAAAAAGCCCAAAGTAGCAGATCGTTACATAAAGAATATCACTCAGTGAAACACCCGCTGCCACCAGCGCACCGTTCCAAAAACCTTTTTCTACGCTGGTTTGGATAATGGTAAAAAAAACAGGCCCCACCAAAAAGGCGAGAACAATTCCAAATTGAATTCCATTTAAAATGATTGACATCGGAGATCAGGAATTAGAAGGTAATAATTTCACAGACTGAACCTATGGGTTATTATTGATTATTAATAAATTTTACCCACTCCTCCAGTTGGGCGTTTTTCATCACACGCGGAAATTTATTTTGCCCGCCTACCTTTCCTTTTAAACTTAGATAATCATGAAATTTTTGCAATGGCAACACGTCCACGATCACTTCTTTCAGAGCGGCACTGCGCTCTACGGCATAGTCGTCATTCAATTCTTTCAGCGAGTGATCAATTTTTTCTTTCAGCACGTTCGCATCTACTTTATCATTCGTACCAATATACCAATGGTGGGCAAAGAGCGTTTGGTGCGGGATACCGGAAACGGTAAATTCCGGGATAGAAATATTCAATTCGTTTGAAACCAGTTCGATGGCTTTGTTCATGTTATCTACCGACAAGTGCTCGCCACACAAACTCAAAAAATGTTTGGTGCGCCCGGTAATTTGTATTTCGGCTTCTTCCAATGACGTAAACTTAATTACATCTCCGAGCAAATAACGCCACGCTCCGGCACAAGTAGATAACAACAGAGCATATTCTTTTCCTTCCTCCACCTCATCAATCAGCAATGTTTCGGCATCGGGTTTAATCTCTCCGGAAGGGAGAAAATTTTTATCTTCAAAGGGTACAAACTCATAAAACAAACCATTATTCAGCACGAGCCGCATCGTTTTGCTTTTAGGCACGGCCTGGTAAGCAATAAAGCCTTCAGAAGCTAAGTACGTTTCAATATAATAGATGGGGCGCCCCAGCAGTTTTTCAAAACTTTTTCGATACGGATCCATCGAAACACCGCCATGAACATAAACCCGTAAGTTGGGCCACACTTCATGGATATTTTTTATTTTATGGTAAGCTATAATTTTCTCGATCAGGATTTGTATCCAAGCCGGCACCCCCACAATAATGCCGATGTCCCAATCGGCTGCCTTGCGCACGATCTGGTTTAATTTGCTATCCCAATTCCGGCTCTTGGCTATTTTTTTTCCGGGTTTATAAAAATGCTGAAACCAAAAAGGCAGACGGGCCGCTTGTATCCCACTCAGGTCGCCTTCAAAATAGCTTCCCTTTTTATGAAGGTGCGTGCTGCCCCCAATCATTAAAATGCCCGCCTCAAAAAAGGAAGCGGGCAAATCGTATTTAGACAGCGACAAAATCTGCCGGATGCTGGTGCGCTGGATGGCCTTGGTCATTTCCTTCGTAACCGGAATGTGTTTCGAGGCCGCTTCGGATGTGCCCGAACTGAGGGCAAAATATTTTATGCGACCCGGCCAGCAAATATTTTTTGCCCCTTTTAAAGTTAGCTGCCACCAGTCTTTATATATTTTGTTGTAATCGTGAATGGGGATCGATTCCTTATAGGCTTGATAAAATTCTTTCCCTCCTTTTCTGAATTTTTTCAGTATTTTATCAAAATCGTAAAAATTACCAAATTCCGTATGGCTGGCACTGATCATCAGCTCTTTTAGTTCCGCCTTTTGCAACTCAAACGGAGCGGAATACTCCTGGTGAAGATTCTCGCGAAGTTTAATTCCTTTTTTAAGTAATGTACCGATGATAGCCATACCTTTGCTAACGTAATTTTGGCCAAGTTAACCAATGGACATCAGAAATAACATAACCTTAATTAAAAATCGGCTGGCCTCGGGAAAATGCGAATTAGTGGCCGTAAGCAAAAACCAACCCATCGAAAAAATGAAAGAAGCCTACGATGCCGGCCAACGGATTTTCGGTGAAAATAAAGTGCAGGAACTATGTATGAAGCAACCTCTGCTGCCGGGCGATATTCGCTGGCACCTGATTGGCCACCTGCAAACCAACAAAGTAAAACAGATAGTACCTTTTGTTTCGCTCATCCATTCGGTGGATAGTTATAAGTTGCTGGAAGAAATAAACAAACAGGCAAAAAAAATTAACCGCATTGTAAACTGCCTGCTGCAAATACACATCGCCCAAGAAGAAACCAAATTTGGTTTTGACGAACATGAAGTCATTGATTTAATTCAATCTGATAAAATAGTTTCGCTTGATTCAGTTCGGATAATCGGGTTGATGGGCATGGCTACCTTTACCGAAAACCAAGACCGGGTACGTACCGAATTTAAGAAACTGAAAAACCTGTTTAACCACCTCGGCCAAATAAAATTACCTGCTCAAGTTATAATGAAAGAACTTTCTATGGGGATGAGCCAGGATTATGAAATTGCGCTGGAAGAAGGCAGCACCTTGGTTAGAGTGGGTACAGCCATTTTTGGCAGCCGTCCCACACCTGTCTAAAAAAATCTCTATTCCATTTCTGAATTTTTATCTTTGACCTATTTTACAACAGAACATGACGGAAGAAAAAAATTTAAATTTTATTGAAGAAATTATTGAAGCTGATCTGGCAGCCGGGAACTACCCATCTATTACCACGCGTTTTCCGCCTGAGCCTAACGGCTACCTACACTTGGGGCATGCCAAAAGCATCTGCCTCAATTTCGGACTGGCCCTAAAATATGGAGGGAAAACCAACCTCCGCTTTGACGACACCAACCCGGAAACCGAAGAGGTGGAATATGTAGAAAACATTAAGCAAGATGTGCAATGGTTGGGATTTCAATGGGCGCATGAATTATATGCCAGCGATTATTTTCCGCAGCTTTATGAATTGGCCGTGAAGCTGATTAAAAAAGGATTGGCTTACGTGGACGACAGCACCAGCGAAGAAATAGCCGAACAAAAAGGAACCCCCACTGCACCCGGAAAACCTAACCCCTATCGCCAGCGCAGCGTGGAAGAAAATCTGAAACTCTTTGCCGAAATGAAGGCCGGCAACTACCCGGATGGAGCAAAAGTATTACGAGCCAAAATTGACATGGCCCACGTAAACATGCTCATGCGCGATCCGGTGCTGTATCGCATCAAACACGCACACCATCACCGCACGGGCGATGCCTGGTGCATTTATCCGATGTATGATTTTGCCCATGGCCAAAGCGACTCAATCGAACAAATTACTCACAGTATCTGCACGTTAGAATTTGTGCCCCACCGCGAACTCTATAATTGGTTGATTAAAAATTTAGAAATCTACCCCTCCAGACAATACGAGTTTGCCCGCCTCAATATGACGTACACCCTGATGAGCAAGCGCAAACTACTGCAATTAGTAAACGAAAAGGTAGTAACCGGCTGGGACGACCCCCGTATGCCTACCCTGAGTGGCGCCCGCAGAAGAGGCTACCCTCCCGAAAGCCTGCGCGAGTTTTGCGATAAAATTGGCGTGGCCAAACGCGACAACCTGATTGACATGGGACTGCTGGAGTTTTGTGTGCGCGAGCACCTTAACAAAACAGCCACGCGGAGAATGGTAGTATTCGATCCGCTAAAAATAATCATTACCAACTACCCGGAAGAAAAAACGGAAATGCTTCCTTCAGAAAACAACACCGAGCGCGAAGGCTCGGGGGTGCGCGAGATGCCATTTGGCAGAGTGTTGTACATGGAGAAAGATGACTTCATGGAGAATCCTCCGAAGAAATATTTCAGATTATCTCCGGGTGGGATGGTGCGATTGAAGAGCGCGTTTATCATCAAGTGCGAAGAGGTAATCAAAGATGCGAATGGAAATGTAACAGAGCTTCACTGCACGTACATCCCTGAAAGCCGAAGTGGTCATGACACTTCGGGGGTGTCTGTAAAGGGTGTGATCCACTGGGTGAGCGCTAAAGAGGCAGTAAAGATTGAAGTGCGTCAGTATGAAAAACTTTTTGTTACTGAAGACATGAACTCGATCGAAGACGATTTTAAAAATCATTTGAATCCTCATTCGTTAAAAGTAGTAACGGCTTATGCCGAACCGGAATTGGCAAAAGCCAGGCCCGGAGAACAATTTCAGTTTTTAAGAATGGGGTATTTTTGCCTCGACTCGGACTCGTCTGCTGATCAATTGGTATTTAATAGAACCGTGACGCTGCGCGACAGTAAATAAAAAATGGAGCCCCAACCCAACAACCCGCTACATGGTGTTACCTTAGAGATGATCGTACGGAAGTTGGTGGAAATTTATGGTTGGGAAGATTTAGGTAACATCATCCCCATCAATTGCTTTCGGTTTGACCCGAGTATCAAATCGAGCTTGGCGTTTTTGAGAAAAACTCCGTGGGCAAGAAAAAAGGTAGAGCAGCTTTACCTCGATTCGCTACGGTAATCTTCTACATTAGTTGGTTACATATTTCTTCCACCACCACTGAAATACTACGAGTGCCCAAATGCGGGCGTGCTCATCGCCCGGGTTAGAAGAAAATAATTTTTTCTTCAACCGGTCGATTTCCTCATAATTAAAAATATTCTGTTGTTCAATAAAGTCCTTCGACAACAAATCGTTTTCTATAAGCGATCTCATTTCCGTGCGCAACCATTTCAACATCGGCACTTCAAAACCTTTTTTGGGGCGGTTGTAAAGTGAGGCTGGCAGCATATCGCGAAAGGCATCTTGCACCAATCGTTTACGTAAGGTTGAATTAATTTTAAATTCAGCGGGAAGCGTAAAAGAAAAATTTACCAATTCAAAATCCAAAAAAGGCGTGCGTACCTCCAGCCCATTGGCCATGCTCATCCAATCTACTTTGGTAAGCATATCGTTGGGCAGTACCAAACTCATATCGGTAAGCAAAATATCGTTTATGCTTTCTTTTTCGGGAATAGTATGAAGTAGCTCTTTTTTAAATAAATCAAATTCGGATGGATTAAAATGACGAAAACTTTCGGGTGAAAAAAGTTTTAAGGCTTGATTGGTGTTTGCATAAGCAGCCCATCGCCAGTACCGCTCGCTCGAAGAAAGTTTCATACCCTCGGCAAAACGATTAAGCTGTCGTATTTTATTACCTATAAAATTATTCCGCGACTGCGGCAACATTTTCCACACAGGATGCAAGAATGTAACAAACGATTCTTTCCAGGCAGGGTTAATGGCTTTTCGAAATGCTTCGTGCTTGTTGTAGCCGGCCATTAGTTCGTCTGCACCATCTCCGCTGAGTGCTACCGTGGCATGGGCGCGTGTTTCTTTGCTTAAAATATAAACGTTGATGGCAGACGAATCGGCAAACGGTTCATCCAGATAATCAAGAATTGAATGAATATGTTGATAAAGATCGTTGTTGCTTAAGGAGAAAATAGTGTGTTCCGTTTTAAAATGTTTTGATACGAGCCGCGCATAATCTGTTTCATCAAAAAATTTCTCATCGCGAAATCCGATAGAGAATGTATGCAAATCGGGTTTATGTCGGGCTGCTAACCCGGTTACGATGGAGGAATCAATACCTCCGCTTAAAAAACATCCCAATGGCACATCGGAGATAAGCCTTCGCTGAACAGAAGCTTCGAGGAGATTTTTAAATTTTTCTTTTGCTTCTTCATAGTTGTAGGGTATCGGCTTTGTTTGATCGGCAGCAGCACCCTGACATGGAATGGAATAATAGCAACCGGTTTCAATCTGCCTTTTGCTTACTTTTAAAAAGTAGCCCGGCATCAGTTTCTTCACTTTTTTAAAAATGGTTCGCGGAGCCGGAATATAATTCAGTTGAAGATAGGTGTGCAAAGAAGTGTAATCCATTTCTTTTTCGATGCCGTACTTCAAAATGGATTTCATCTCAGACGCAAAGAGAAATTTATCTTCATCAAAAAGGTATAACAGCGGTTTTACCCCAAAACGATCGCGGGCTAAAAAGAATGTTTGTTCTTGTTTATCGTAAATACAAAAGGCAAAAAAACCGTTTAATTGATTAAGGCATTTTTCTTTTTCCAGAATAAAAAGCTTAAGCAGTACTTCAGTATCAGCGTGCGAAAAAAAAGAGATTCCTTTTTTTTCGAGTTTGGTCTTCAGTTCCGGAAAATTGAAAATTTCACCATTAAATACAATGGCATAACGCCCGGATTCATCCCACATCGGCTGGTGAGCCACCGCACGGGTATCAATGATGCTCAACCTCCGGTGGCCCAGCCCCACAAACTCATCATGATAAACATCCTGATAGTCGGGGCCGCGCTTGTGCAGCGACTGGGTGGCGGCTGTTACATTAACTAAGTTAAATTTACCTACCAGATTAAACGCAAATATTCCGGTAATGCCGCACATGCTATTAACTCAATCAGGTAGCTTGTTGTTAAAGAATAATGTTTAAAAAAATGGTTATAGTTTTTTAATCATAATGTTTCTATACCATACCTCGTCTCCATGGTCTTGCAAATCAATGTGGCCTTGGGTGGCCAGGCCATAGCCTTTTTTATCTTTCCACTTGCTGGCATCTTTTCTTTTTTGCCAATCGGCCGAACCGAGTTCGTAGGTCACTACTTTCTGCCCGTTAAGCCAGTGCTCCACATGTTTTCCATTTACTATAATTTTGGTTTCATTCCACTCGCCTGCCGGTTTAGCGGCCTTAACAGACGGGGCGATCATATCATAATTGGCACCCGACAGGTGCACATCGCTTTGTTTAGGTTGATACCCTTCATCATCAATAACCTGGTATTCAGGCCCTGTAAAATAAGGCTGTTCAAATTCTTCGGTAACGCGGTAAATAATACCACTGTTGCCCGCGTGCGAAATTTTCCATTCGCAGGCAAACTCAAAATTTTCAAATTCATCGTTGGTCATAATATCCGAGCGCTCATCGCCATCGCCTTTTGTTTGTTCGTTTAGGGGTTTACAATGAAGCACTCCGTCTTTTACCTCCCACGTGTTGTTTTTCCAGTTTTTAAAAATGCGCCAGCCTTCCAGCGATTTACCGTTAAACAATAATTTCCAACCATCTGCCTTTTGCTGATCGGAAAGAGAAGGGAGTGCAAATTCTGAAGCGGCAGGCTCGGTGTTGGTTGTTTGATTTTCTTTTTTACTGGTGCAGGCCGCCAGTATGAAAAGAAGGAATACAGTTTTTTTCATGGAATTATAATTAGTATAAAAATGAAGCATTCAATATTTATCAAAAGTATTATGTCAATAAGCCAAATCAAAAAATCTTCCCCGGATTTAAAATGCCATTCGGGTCGAACACTTTTTTGATACCGCGCATCAAGTTTAGGTTTATTTCGCTCATGGCCAGCGGCATGTATGGGCGCTTGGCTATCCCGATGCCGTGTTCGCCCGACAGTGTACCGCCCAGGCTTACGGTAAGTTTAAAAATTTCGCCAATACCTTCGGGGATTTCTTTTTCCCAGCGCGCTTCGCTGATGTCTTCTTTCAAAATGTTTACATGCAGGTTTCCGTCACCCAAATGACCAAAGCACACGGTGTTGAATCCATAACGTTTTCCAATTTCTTTGATGCCGGTAATGAGTTTGGGCAAATTGGCTCGTGGCACCACGACATCGTCCGACTTGGTAAGGGTGTACCAGTTTACGGCCGGAGAAATATTTTTTCTGATTTTCCAAAGTTCTTCTTTCTGGGCAGCACTATCGGCAAAGAGAACTTCGCCACTCTGAAATTTTTCTACCACTTCCATTACTCGTTCGGCATCGCGCATCAGTACTTCTTCATCGTTGCCATCTAACTCGCAAAGAAGGTAGGCATTCATGCCTTCTACTAACTTCGTAGTTACGGGGCTGTTTAATACCTTCTCGCAGTAGTCAAATGTTTTGGCAGCCGCTTCTTTTTCAAAAAATTCCATTCCGGAGGGCGTCAGGCCAGCCGTAAAAATGGCTGCAATCGCGCGACATGCTTCTTCGTTCGTTACAAACGGGATCATCATCAGCACTGTTTTTTGCGGGAGGCCCCGAAGTTTAAAAACAATTTTAGTAATAATACCCAATGTGCCTTCGCTGCCGCACATAAGTTGCGTAAGGTTGTAGCCGGTAGAATTTTTCAGCACGTTGGCGGCTGTCCAGATAACTTCACCGGTGGGCAATACTACTTCCATATTAATAACGTAGTCGCGGGTAACACCATACTTCACCGCCTTGGGGCCACCTGAGTTATTGGCCAGGTTTCCGCCCAAAAAACAAGAACCACGGCTGGCGGGATCGGGCGGGTAAAAAAGATTTTTTGCCTTTACCTCGTTTTGAAAAACTTCGGTAATGACTCCCGGTTCTACCGTAGCCTGCAAATTCAATTCATCAATTTCAATAATTCTATTGAAGCGCTCCATGGAAATGACCACTCCCTTTTTTACGGGGAGAGCTCCGCCACTCAATCCCGTGCCGGCACCGCGCGGGGTTGTTGAAATTTTATATTGGTTACAAACTTTCAAAAGATCGCTCACTTCCTGCGTGGTTCCCGGCTTTATCACCACATCGGGCATAAAATGATAATCTTCTGTTTTGTCGCTGCCATATTCCGATTTTTTCTCTTTGTCTGTCAGCACATATTCTTCGCCCACTATTTTTATAAATTGCCCGATCACTCCCTCCGATACAGTAAGGGTTGGGGTAGTTTCTGTTTCTTTTGCCGACATCATCTTATAAATTTGTAAACATGTTGAAGCCGGGTAAAATTACGCAATTAATTTCCTACGGACTTATTTCGTGCCTCGCCATTTTGCTGGCCGGTTGTGGCTCCTCACGTCATGCTAAAACCAGAGATAAACAGGTAGGCACGGTGATACAAACCGCCCGAAGTTACATGGGCACTCCTTACAAATGGGGCGGCACCACGCGCTCAGGCATAGATTGTTCGGCTCTTACCGGACATGCCTTTCAGGCTATAAAAATGGAGCTACCCCGAACGGCCGATGCCCAGGCACGGCTGGGTTATAAAATAAAAATAAGTGAATTACTACCTGGTGATCTACTGTTTTTTGCCACCGGAAAAAAGAAAAAAGAAATTACCCATGTGGGCATTGTTACCGAAATAAAGAGTAAAGACAACATCAAATTTATCCATGCTTCCACCTCGCTGGGAGTGATCGAGAGCAACCTGTACTCTGATTATTACATCAAGCGGTTTCGCCTGGCCAGACGGGTAATAGAAAACTGACCCGTTCCTTATTATAAACGGCAAAAAAATCAATTCTCATGAAGCATAAAAATATCATTGATATTGACGAATATTGTATAGGTCAAAAACAATACCTGCTATGAAAGAAATTACCGTTCAGGAGTTAAAAAAAATGATTGATTCGAAAGCCGACTTTCAATTGATTGATGTGCGTGAGCCGCACGAATACGACATTAGTAATATCGGGGGCGAATTAATTCCGCAAGCCGATGTTCCCCACAGTGTAGAAAAAATTTCTAAAACCAAACAGGTAGTCGTGCACTGCCGAAGTGGCAAACGGAGCAGTAACATGATAGACTGGCTCGAAAAAAATGCCGGCTATACTAACTTATATAATTTAAAAGGAGGTATTTTAGAATGGATTAAAGAGATTGATCCCAGTTTGCCCACCTCTTAATTTTCCGATCATGGCCTCTGACAACTATGCGCACAGTTAAGTTTTTGTTCATCATCGGGTGTTTGGTTTTGCTTACCGCTTGCGCCTCGTCTGGCACCGGGTATAAACCCAAATACAAAAAGCCCAACCCCAACAAACCTATGCCTTGCCCACTGAAAGACTGCTAATATGAAAAAAATTGTTATCGCCATTGATGGATACTCTGCCTGCGGAAAAAGCACCACCGCCCGAGAGGTGGCTTCTATACTGGGCTATCGGTATGTTGACTCCGGAGCGATGTACCGGGCGGTAACTCTTTATTTTTTGGATCATCATATCGCCCTTACCAACCCCAAAGAAATTAGTCGTGCGTTGTCGCAAATCCATCTGAGTTTTCATGTTAATGCACATGGCCTCAACGAGCTTTTTATGAATGGTATCAACGTAGAAAAAAGCATACGGAAAATGCGCATCTCTGAAAACGTAAGCCCGGTAAGTGTTCTTAAAGAAGTGCGCAGCGCCATGGTAGAACAGCAACGCAAATTCGGGAAAGACAAAGGTATCGTAATGGATGGCCGCGACATTGGCACCGTTGTTTTTCCAAATGCCGAACTAAAACTTTTTCTTACGGCCGATATACAAGTACGAGCCTACCGCAGACAGCAAGAACTGCTGGAAAGGGATAAGTTGGTAAATTTAAATACCATCATGGCCAACCTAACTGCCCGCGACCGCATCGACAGCCAGCGCAAAGAAAGCCCTCTGGTAAAAGCAGCCGATGCTATCGAAATCAATACTACTCACATCACCTTAGACGAACAAGTAGATGAAACGGTAAGGTTGGCTTTGGGAAAAATGGTTACCAAGAGAGGCTAATGGCATATCTTTAACCTCAATCATGCCATAGAAAATCTATGGTATGATTGGGGTAGATTATGAATTCTTAATTCATAATCTGGTTTTAAAACACACGCATAACCAGACCTGCCTGTAATCCCCAAACCGAAACCGACTGGTAGTAGCGCTGGTAAATACCTCCCAGCGAGGCATAGCCCCGCCAATGACCCGACCTGAAAATCTGTTTATCCACACTAAAATTAATTTCACGTCTGGGTATGGCGTTGGTAACAAAGTCTTTTGCCACACGGTATTCTATCTGGCCATTGAGTTGTTGCGAGTTAGACATGATCATAAGGCCGGCTGTCCACTCGAAAAAAGATTTTTTATCTCCAAAGTTTTCATACAGGTTGCCCCCACCTATCCGCCCAATCACGTTGCGGGTGGTGATTAAATTTAGCTGAAGTATTTGCCAATCGAAGGTAGAGAGGTCGGCTGCTTTACCATTGGCCTGCGCATCTTCCACCAAATAATTAAACCGGAAGTCAGTAGAGAACAGTCCCCAGTTTCCACGCACCCTCGGAAGCGCCAGATAATAATTAGAAGGCTGTACTGCTCCCTGCCAATAGGTTTCAAAAGAAACAAGCCGTTTAACGGAGTCGGCCCGTGCCAGCTTTTGAACCTGCCAGGAGCCTACCAGGCGGAACAAATCAAAAAAGAAAAAAACATTTCCATATCCGGACGAAGATCGCTGATTGCCATCTGAGCGAGTACTGTTTGCTTCTGAACTGCGTTTAATTTCATTTATCTGCGCATTTCCTGCTAAGGAAAAGAACATACAGAAACCAATTATCAGGATGAACCTCATGGTAAATAGTTATCGTGTGCAGACAAAAAGACAAATTTTATACCAATACAAACGACTGCAACCGGTATCCCTCAAAAATATCCAAAATTTTTACTCTATTCTGTCACAAACGGCCCGCTTTCTTGTCTTACCAAGAAATAAAACTGCTTAAATCCTTAAAACCCACATATTCCCATGACGGCCATTCTCATTTTCTTCATCGCACATTGGTATTTATCCCTGTTTTTCCAAACTTTCTTTTTGCATCGTTATGCAGCTCATAAGGCGTTTACCATGAGCCCTTTTACGGAAAAAGTTTTCTTTGTGCTTACCTGGATTTTTCAAGGTTCTAATTACCTGAGTGCCTTTGGGTACGGCACCATGCACCGCATGCACCATGCCTTTGCCGACACGGAAAACGACCCGCACTCGCCCACCTATGATGAAACCATCTGGAACATGATGTGGAAAACCAAAACTATCTACTCAGGCATCGCCAACGGCCGTATGGCCGTAGAGAAAAGATTTACCGAAGGCGTGCCCCGCTGGGATGCGTTTGATAAAATAGCACGCTCCTGGCCTTCGCGCATTTTTTGGGGTGCTTTGTATGTGCTCTTCTACTGGCACTTTGCCACCGCCTGGTGGTTATGGTTATTGCTGCCTATTCAGTTTCTAATGAGCCCTGTACATGGCGCTATTATCAATTGGTTTGCTCATAAATACGGCTACCGCAACTACGAGGTGGGTGATACTTCTAAAAACTTTTTACCAGTAGATTTTCTGATGATGGGCGAAAGCTATCACAACAACCACCACAAACACGGCACGCGTGCCAACTTTGGCGGGATACGCTGGCATGAGATTGACCCAACCTATCTGATCATACGAATGCTGAATGCCGTAGGTATTATTCAATTGGCTAAACAAAAAGAAATAGACCTGAGCAAGGTAAGGAAAGCAGCGTAGTTGGTTTTATCCCGGCTAAACCGGATCCACATCAAAAACCACTTTCACGTTTCTAAATTCCTTTTGATGTAATAATGAATCAGTCCATTCGGTCAGGATTATTTTAATCTCGGCCAGTTGACCTTGATCTCGTGGGATTTTCAACAACACATGAAGCAAGAATTCATTCCGGATTTTTGAAATCACCGGTTCGGATGGGCCCAGCATAGCGATTCCTTTCAATTTCGTCCGCCACGATTCCGTTATCTTTTCTGCCGCCTGATGAACCACCTTTTTATCGGTATGTTTAAAAGTAACTTCAAGCAACCGGGCAAAAGGCGGGTAAAAATATTTTTTTCGGTCGCTCAGTTGATCTTGAAGGAAACCTACCACATCGTGCTGACTAATATATTTAAATAAAGGATGACGGGGGTTAGCGGTTTGAATTACTACTCGCCCCTTTTTTTCTCTGCGGCCCGCCCGCCCACTTACTTGTGTAATCAGTTGAAATGCCCGCTCGTGCGAACGGAAATCCGGAAAGTGCATCAACCGGTCGGCATTAAAAATGCCCACTAAACTTACCCGGTCAAAATCAAGCCCTTTGGTTACCATCTGTGTGCCTACCAAAATATCTGTTTCTCCGGTTTCAAAACCGCTGATAATTTCTTCGTAGCTGGATTTAGATCGAGTAGTATCCAGATCCATACGTTGGATGTGGGCTTCTGGGAAATATAGATTAAGTTCTTCTTCTAATCTTTCGGTGCCATACCCTAAGGTGATAATCCGTTTGGAAGAGCATTGTGGGCAGGCCCGGGGAAGTTCTTCCCGGTATCCGCAATAGTGGCATACTAAGGCATGGCGGTATTGGTGGTAGGTAAGCCCCACATCGCAATTAATACACCGGGGAGCCCAGCCACAATCCTGGCATTGCACCAATGGAGAGTACCCGCGCCTGTTTTGAAATAAAATAATTTGCTCTTTTTTTTGAATCGCCTCCCCCATTCGGCTGAGCAGATATTGTGTAAACTCGCCTTTATTAGTTTTATTTTTTCGTTCGAGGGTAAGGTCGGCAAAATCAATTTCGGGTAAAACAGCCGAGCCAAACCGTTCACTGAGCTTTACATATCCAAATTTGTTGATAGTCGTTTGATAATAGGATTCTACGGATGGGGTAGCACTTCCTAATATTATTTTAGCCTGATGCAATTGAGCCATAACCAAGGCCACATCGCGCGCCTGATAACGCGGAGCCGGATCTTGCTGTTTATAGGATGGGTCGTGCTCTTCATCTACAATAATGAGGCCCAGGTTATCGAACGGCAGAAATACCGATGAGCGAACCCCTACCACAAACTTAAATTTACCGGTGCGCACCCCATTCCACACTTCAACACGCTCATTGTCAGAAAAGCGAGAATGGTAAACCCCCATGGAGTTGCCAAAAATTTTTTTTAACCGTAATACAATTTGAGTAGTGAGTGCAATTTCCGGCAAGAGATATAAAACCTGATTACCCCCTTCCAGGGCGCGTCTGATCAGGTCTATATATATTTCTGTTTTACCGCTGCCGGTTACTCCGTGGAAAAGAAGAGCCTGCTTTTCTTCTATTTGCTTAAGTATGGTATTCCTCGCTTCTTCCTGAGGGCCGCTCAGGAAGAAGGGAGATTCGTGCACTGGCGATTCAAAACCAAAACGTGGCACCGTTACCGCAAACTCTTCAATAATATTTTTTTTTAGTAAAGTCTGGATAATTGAATCGGTCGTTTCTTCATCTACTAAAACAGCTTTGGCCACTCCTTTTTCATTCAGAGCAGAATCGGTGAAGACCGGCACATGCTGAAGGTATTTTAACAGCAATGCCTCGTGGCGGGGTTTTCGGGAAATAGTTTCAAATAAATGTTCAAGCGATTTTTTTTCGGTGTAAGGTGCCCGCAGGCGAATCCGTTTTTCTGTTTTGGGTTTATACTTTTCGCGCACTTGTTCATACACAATTACTGCTTCTTTAGAAGTAAGCGATTTCAATAAATTAAGGATTGATTTTGTGCCCGTGATCTTAACAATCTCCGAATAATTCAACGACTCTTGCTTCAAACGTTGTAGCAGCATCCGCTCGGTTTCAGAAAAATCGAAGGGCGTAGTATCTTCATCAAATGCCGGATGAAGTTGCACCCGGGATTCGCTGGAGAGTTTCAGGCCCGAGGGCAGGGCCGCATTTACCACTTCGCCCAGGCTGCACATGTAGTAAGAGGCTATCCACTGATACAAGCGAAACTGATGTTCAAAGATAGCCTCGTGGTCATCGAGCAATTCCAAAATATACTTTGCTTCGTAATCTTTGGGCGGGTAGTTGTGGATGGAGAAAATTATTCCGGTTAGTATTTTTTTATTTCCGAATTGAACAATGGCGCGCTGACCTTTTTTAATATGTGTATTTAAAGCGGCCGGCACCCGGTACGTATACAGTTTATCTACCGGCACGGGAAGCACCAGTTCGGCAAAGAGTGTTTCGCTTGGATTAAATTCTATTGAGAGAGCCATAGCTGCTGTGGCCAAAGCTAACTATTTCAATGCGGAAGGGAAATAATCGGAATACTTGTGCTCTAACCTTTTTTTGTTGCATTCTTTAGATCATCTCACGAATTAGTACAACTCAGTCCACGAGTCCATTTTTTTTATTACTCAAAAAAATCATACCTATTACAAAACACCCTCCCGCTACAATAATGGGGTACCACAACCCGGCAATCGGGTCGCCTGTCGGGTTAGTGGGTGTTTTGCTCAACTCATATAAACTGGTGGCAATGAAGGGTACCAGCCCGCCAAAAACCCCGTTGCCAATATGGTATGGCAACGACATAGAGGTGTACCTGATTTTCGTTGGAAATAGTTCTACCAAAAAAGCAGCAATCGGTCCATATACCATCGTTACAAAAACTACCTGAATGGCAATCAGAAAAATCATCCATCCAAAATTAGCTCCCGCTAAGCTGGTTTCCTTTTTTACCTCTTCGGAAACCGAGTGGTCTTTTTGGATCATGCGTTTTTTGGTTTCGCTCACCCGTGTCTCATCCGAGTAAAACCGTTTTACGGAAGTGGTCGTAACCGTATCTCCCGATGAAGTATAAGTGGTCGATCGCTCGATGGTGCGGTCTTGTTCGGTTTCCGTTTTAGTAGAAACATCGGAGATGGCAAACATTTTCTGGTAAATGGGGCGGTAACAAACTACGGCCAGAAGAAGCCCGGCCATCATAATGTATTTCCGGCCTACGCGGTCGCTCCACCATCCGAAGAAAATAAATAACGGAGTGGCTATCATCAGGGCAATGGCAATGATGTAGTTTGATTGGGCAAATTCGATATGGCAGTTTTTTTGAATGAAGGTGAGTGCATAAAACTGGCCGGTGTACCATACCACACCCTGCCCGGCAGCCGCCCCAAACAAGGCTAGCAGTACCAATTTTAAATTTTCCTTTTTACCAAAACTCTCCTTCAGCGGATTTTTAGAAAGCTTCCCCTCCGATTTGATTTTGGAGAAAAGCGGTGATTCCTGCATACGCAGCCTGATGTATATAGAAATGGCTACTAAAATAGCTGATACCAAGAAAGGAATACGCCAACCCCAGGCATTAAACAGATCGGAATCCATAGATTGGCGCACAACCAAAATAACACCCAGCGAAACAAATAAACCCAACGTGGCGGTAGTCTGAATGAAGCTGGTATAAAAGCCCCGTTGATGCACAGGCGAATGTTCGGCTACGTAGGTAGCCGCCCCACCATACTCTCCGCCTAAGGCCAGCCCTTGCACAATTCGCAATAATAAAACGATGATGGGAGCCGCCATACCAATGGTATCATAGCCCGGCACAAGACCAATTAAAAACGTGGAGCCTCCCATCAAAATGAGCGTAACCAAAAAAGTGTACTTACGGCCCACTAAGTCGCCTAACCTTCCAAATACCAATGCACCAAAAGGCCTCACTACAAAACCAACGGCAAACGTAAGCAACGTAGAGAGGAACGCTGTAGTGGGGTTATCTTTCGGAAAAAATTGAAGCGAAAGAACTGTTGACAGGCTTCCGAAAATATAGAAGTCGTACCACTCAATCAGCGTACCGGCCGATGACGCACCAATTACCGCCCACAGTGTTTTTTTTGATACCGGATGAGACATGGAATAAAATTATTGAATATGTGATGTTGCCCGGATGAATCTCAACAAAAAAAGCCCTCCAGATACTGAAGGGCTTTTTTGTATATTCTATTTTTTACGAAGTAGCCCACGTTTTGCCATTGCCGGCTTCTGAAAGAGGGATACACCCTTTATATGAGCCGGGCACAGCCTCGTATTGCAACACCTTTGTGGCACCGGGTTCAGAATGAAAATACCCTAACATGGTAAGTTCTTTCATTTTCAAAATAAAAGGGCGCGGCTTAGAGGGATCGTCCTTCACGGCTTTAACCGCATCGTCATGCACTTGCTGCACATATTTTAAACGCTCGTCTGCATCCCCATCTACAAATTTATCGCCAAAGGCTTTGATGGCATTATCATCAAATTCTTTCAGTCCTTCTAAAAAGTGTTTCTGATCTTCTTCTTGGTAGCAGTCTTTCAAAAACTGATCTATAAAACCGGGCACACCGGCTTCTTTGGCTCCGGGCGTATCGGTTTTGGGTATAATAATTTCAGCCAGTTCACTGACTAACGTAGCCTGATTTTCATTAAAAAAAGATGGTTTATAACCCAAATCGGGTGCCGGTTTGCAACTATGCAAAAAGGCAGCCACCGTAGAGGCTGATACAGCCGCCCCCATCATCAGGGCTGTTTTGCGCAGGGCTTCTCTTCTATCTATTAACGTGTTCATAATGCTTGTTCTAGTTATAGAATTACAGGTTTTGTTTTTTAAGTTCGCTGATGGCATAATCTACCGCCCGGGCGGTAAAAGCCATGTAGGTAAGAGAGGGGTTAACACAGGATGATGATGTCATAAACGATCCATCGGTAACAAACACGTTTTTGCAGGCGTGCACCTGGTTGTATTTATTAAGAACCGATGTTTTAGGGTCTTTACCCATACGTGCCGTACCCATTTCATGAATGCCTAACCCCGGCCCGCCAATGTTGTCCCATTTGCGTATATTTTTTATACCGGTAGCCTCCAGCATCTCAGCCGCATCATTGGCCATGTCAATCCGCATCTTTTTTTCGTTCTCTTTAAACTCTGCATCGAAAGTAATAGTGGGCATTCCATGCTTGTCTTTCTTTTCATGGTTTATGTACATTTTATTTTCATGCGCGGGCAAAAATTCGCCAAAGCCCGTCATCCCGATCGTCCAGGCACCGGGCTGAGAAGCCATTTTTTTAAGATCGGCTCCCAAAGAAAGCTCGGCTACGGCCCGGCTCCAACCCTGACGGCCACCTCCGCCCTGATACCCGAAGCCCCGCAAATAGTTACGTTTGTCTTTTTCTATGTTTCGGTAACGGGGGATATAAAATCCATTAGCCCGGCGGCCCGAATAATATTTGTCTTCAAACCCTTCGATGCTTCCACCCGCTCCTACACCCAAGTGATGATCCATAATATTGCAGCCGAGTTCGCCACTGTCGTTGCCAAACCCATTCGGAAATCTTTTGGACGTGGAGTTGAGCATAATGTAAGCAGAGGCAAACGTAGAGGCACACAGAAAAATTACTTTGGCATAAAACTCTACTTGCTCGCCTGTTTCGGCATCTTGCACTTTTACGCCCGTAGCCTTGCCCTTTTGTTCATCGTAAATAATTTCATATACGATTGAGTTGGGGCGCAGGGTCATGTTATTGGTTTTTTCGGCCGCGGGGAGTGTGCAGGAGTTGCTGCTGAAATACCCGCCATAAGGACAACCGCGTATGCACAAGTTTCTAAACTGGCAGGTGCCACGCCATGGCGTGTGGGGCAGCGGTGCCGTGGCATGAGCCGTGCGGCCAATGGTAAGCAATCTTCCAAATTTGTCTTTCACTGCTTTTTTTAATTCCAGCTCGGCACAATTCAAATCCATGGGTGGGAGAAATTTGCCATCGGGCAGGTAAGGATAGTTTTCTGCCTGACCGCTCACCCCGATGTACGATTCCACCAAATCATACCACGGTTCTATTTCTTTGTAGCGCACCGGCCAATCTACTGCCACGCCATCTTTGGCGTTGGCTTCAAAATCGAAATCGCTCCAGCGGTAACTTTGCCTGCCCCACATAATAGAGCGACCTCCTACATGGTAGCCGCGCATCCAGTCCATCCGTTTCACTTCGGTATAAGGATGGTCTAAGTCATTTACAAACCAATGTTTAGAACTCTGGCGAATGGTATAGCCGGTTCGGTTTTGCACTCCTTGCTGTTTTAAATCCTCCTGCGTAGGCATATCGGCATTGGCCAGCTGCCACGGATCGAGCGTAGCGGTGGGATAATCGGGGTGCTTTACATTGCGGCCCCGTTCGAGCACCAGTGTTTTCAAACCTTTCTCAGTCAGTTCTTTCACCGCCCACCCTCCGGAAATTCCCGAACCCACCACGATGGCATCGTAGGTGTTTTTCTTTTCTGCTTCGCCATTTAAGTTCATAAAGTATTTATTTTAGAATCGTTTGAAAAGGTAATGTAATTTTTGAAAGAATGAAATTGTCCCATCAAAAATCCTGTTATTACCATTTGATCTTGTCGAAAACTGACAATTGAAGATAATTTTGAACTTCAATAAAATTCAGTCTACCAATCATTTATTAGATTTTCGCAACATCATTTGGTAGCTAAAAAAATATTTTGAACTTCATGAGTTCTATTGGGTCAACTCTTAGGTTTTTTGCCAATTCCAAAATAGTACATAAGGTTGGATTAGTTCTGCCGGTTTCTATCCGTGCGATCTGAGATAGACTAATGTTCGATTTATAGGCTAACTCTTCTTGTGTAATTTCTTTTCCCCTTCTGATCTTTTGAAGGTTTCTCCCAAAAGCTAAAAGTGCTTTTTTATCCCTGAAATTCACAGGGACAAGAAGGCTTCTTTAATGGTAAATTATTATAGCATATATGCTATAATATAAAATAATTTATTACCTTATTGACAAAATAAAAAAAACATTTATGAAAAAAGTGCTTCCAAAAAAAAATGTAATATTGCTTATCTTAATAATAAGCACATTTACAAAATGTCAAAATCCTGAAGTTAAAAAATCACATGATGTGATTGACTTTAACCAAATAGGTATTGAACACAATAAGGGCTTGGATTATATCTTTAACGAATTAAAGAGTGCTAAGTCAAATAACACGAGTGGGCGTACATCAACGGTAGAAAATCTAGACGTGGTAACGAGTAGTGGAACAAAATTTATACTTACAAACTACCCTGATTTTCCTGCTTCATCAATTGCCTACTTAAAAAAGCGTGCAGCTAAATCAAATACTTTCTTTAAAAATTACTTATCAAATAAATCTATAAATTCACGTGATGCTTATCAAATATTGATGGACAGCATGAATGCCTTTCTAACTGCAAATCAAAAGTTCTATATTGGAAAAGTTTTTACTACTATAACTTCCGGTACAGATATTAGCCAAATGAAGAATGATTTTAGCAGTATTGAAAATAACGCAAGAACTAATTGCAGTGATAATGAGCTTCCAGTCATTTTAGCATCCCTCTCTGTCGCTAAAAGCTCTGCTCAATATTGGCACGACAATTACGATAAGTGGGTTGCTGAATTCGGTAACAATCAAAGTGGAAGCAGAGCTGTAAATTGGGGGGTAGTTGGTGCAACGGATGTTGCAGAAGCTACCACCATGGCAGGCGGACTTTGGGGCTTAGCACTTGTTCCTGGTATCGGTTGGGGCTTTGCTGCAGGTCTTACTGCAGGTGCTTCTCTTATCGCTTCAGGCGGATCCGCATTAATCTATGCTGCAGCAGATTAAAGTATATGAAAACAAAATATAAATATCAGCTTTTTATTGGCTTTAGTTTGCCAGCCCTAATCATTGCAATGGTATGTACAAAATTGATAATACTATATCCTAATGCCATCGCAGGAATAGCAATGATGGGCATAGGTGTCAATATACTTGCAATTACTATTATTGGGAAAATCATTATTCAAAAATCAAAAGCAGATCCTCCACCAACAAAAAGCTAAACAAAAGAGGCTGTCTCAAAAGGGCAGCCTTTTTTGTTATAAAATAAAAAAAAAGACGAAGCACTCACTTTAATGTTAAATGGTGAACATGGGTTAGTATACCGTAAACGAAGACCTGCTGATGTAGAGCCTATATTCGGCAGCGTCAAGCTCAACAATGGTTTTAAACAGTTCATGTTCAGGTGATTAATATAAGGTAGAAATCGAAACCGGATTTATAATGCTTGCCCACAATCTGGTTAAGGTAGCAGTTTGAAAAAATCAGCTAACTTTTTACTATTAAAAAATAGTGCTACGGTTTCTGTATCAAAAAAAGAGGCTATCTCTACTTTCGAAGTAATGCTTTTTATCTGATTAAAATTTTTCAAAAACACCTAAACCAAAAAGGGCGAAATCATATTTTACCGGGTCGCTTGGATCGAGTTTTTTTAGGTTGTTGGTTAGCTCCACGGCAGTAAGCCAATCCATCGACTTACGCTTAATTAATTTTAATTTCCGAGCTACGCGCTCTACGTGCAGATCGCACGGGCAAATTAACTGGCCGGGTAAAATAGATTTCCAAATACCCAAATCAACGCCCTGACCATCGTTGCGCACCATCCACCGCAAAAACATATTTAAGCGCTTGCAGGCCGATTTCCGTTCGGGGGTAGCAATATGTTTGCGGGTGCGTTCCGGGAAGTTTTCTAAGCTGAAAAAAAACCGGTGAAAGGCAATGAGGGCCGGTTCTACATTTTCATTTGATCTATCCATGGTAAATGCTTTTTCGAGCGAATCGTTTCGTTTATAAAAACGGCTGAGAAACTCTACAAAATAAAGCACATCGGTTTCATTAAAGGTGCGGTGTTTAAAGCCTTTAAATTTTTTCAGGTCAGACGGTCGGTGGTTCAATAAAAAATCGTGTGGGCTGTTATCCATTCGGTTCAGCCAATCGTTTGCTTTATTGATGATAGTTTTGCGCTGGCCCCATGCCAGCAAGGCTGCTATCAGCCCAGCCATTTCAATGTCTTGCTTTTTTTTGAACCGGTGCGGAATGGAAACCGGATCGTCTTGAATAAACCCGGGGCAATTGTATCGGGCTGCCTTTTCATCGAGGAAATTTTTCAAATCTAACCGGGAAGAAAGATAATATCTCAATTTTTTGAATTACTGTTTCCTCTTGTTATCTACAAACTTAGCTTCCACCCGGCGGTTAATTGAGCGGGCATCTTCGTTGCTGCTTTCGATAACCGGAAATTTTTTGCCAAATCCATAAATATGAATGCGTCCGTTATTGATTCCTTTTTGAACGAGGTACTCACCCACGCTGGTAGCCCGGCTTTGCGAGAGTTGCAGATTATAAGCATCGGTACCCTGATCGTCTGTGTGGCCGGAAAGTTCCACATTCCATAGGGGGTTGTTCTGCATAATCGTTACCAGACGATCTAACTCGGCAAAGGAAGAGGGCAGCAGTTCGTAGCTGTCGTGCGAAAAGCGGATATGTTTTAATGTGTAGGCTTCATTGGTTTTTACCGTTGCTTCCGTAATGCTTAGCGAGTCGGTCTTTATCTGAACGGAATCGGGTAGAGGGATAACGGCCACATCATCAATGTAAAAATAGGCGGCCTTCTTCAACAAAGGCTGGTTGTTGAGCGGGTTGGGGATAAAATATTTTTTTGTTTCATCGTTGGTAGAGAAATTTCCCAGTGTAATGTATTGTTCCCCGCCTTTCGCTACATACTCAAAGTGTACGCGGTTCCAAATTCCGGTTCCTTTATTAAAGGCAGAATCCATGATGTGATTGAATGACGGGGGCATCGTCAGGATCAAATCATTGTCAGCCTTAGCGGTAGAGTCGGAGAGCAACACGCCAATTCGGTCTATGCTGTATTTAGAATAAGCCGACAGGCGAAAGTAAAATTCTACCCAATATTTCCTTCCAGCTTGTAAAGGCGAATTTAATCTGGCTTGCAGGTACTCGCGATAATCTATTCGTTCAATCCATACATAAATGCCCGCATACCCCCAGCCATCGTAGGCACGCGATACACCGGCCCAGTTACGTGGCACGCTGGCCGTGCCAATACTGCACCTATTAAATAAATCGGGGGTGCCCAAAGTGGGAGATCTCCACCCCGGAGCTATGTTTTTAGACCCCACCTGGCTGTAGGTGGTAGGGCATTCGTAATATTTTTCAAAACTGGGATTGGGTACCAGATTTTGCCCATAGCAAAAGAAGGATGAAACGAGGGAGATGATTAATATCCCTGCTTTCATTTTATTTATAGTAAATCAATTCTACTTTAAATTTAGAATCTGTTGCACCCAGCCGGTCGTAGGCAGACCGGGATATTTTTATGATTGCCTCGCTTGGCGAATCCAACGTACCCGTTATCCGCACAAACACTTCGCGTTGAGCTGCCTCGTTACGTACTTTCAGTATAGACCCTATTTTGGCTGTTTTGTGCAGAGCCAGGTATTTTCTGCCTCCTTCGGTTCCCTCCATTACTTCAGCTATGCCCGTTTCATGAACTTCTTCCGATCCGATCACACTTTCCGAAATTTTCACTTCCGGTCTGGCCGGTATGGGTTTAGTGGGCTCATTGGTTTGCTTTGCCAGCTGAGATGTATTTTCCGGAAGGTACATCGGAGGTAGAACAAAAAGCGGTTGCCCTGCTTTTACTTCGTCTGATGCGAGGTTATTCCACTCGCGCAGTTGCTGCATGCTGGCTCCGTATGCTTTGGCAATCGAGAAAAGAGTTTCTTTTTCCGTAACGACATGAACTCCTTTTAATTTTTTGTAATCGGGAGGGGAACTGATTTTTGTTTCGGGTGCTTTCACAATCAATTCTTGTCCGGCCGAAAGGGTATTTCCGGCCAGGCTGTTCCATTTTTTTAACTCCTCTACACTTACTTCGTACATTTTAGCTATAGAAAACAATGTTTCTTTAGGTGCTACCTTATGTGTGTTGTTCTCTTTTTGTGCAGGCGATTTAGGTTTGTATGGAATTTTTAACTCCTGCCCTACCGCCAGCCCGGCATCTGCCTTGGCATTGTTTTCTATGATCTCGGCCACGGTTACTTTATATTTTCGCGAAATAGCGAAAAGGGTTTCTTTCGGATCTACCTGATGAATTATGTACCGTTTGCCGTTAATCGTTTCGGTTCTTACCGAATCGCGGGGCGATGCCTGCAAGGCCGTAAGTGAGGCTATTAACAAACCTAAAACAGCAACGATTTTCAGTTTAAAATAGCGTGACCGCAAATGAAATAAAAGTGTCTTCATCGTTAATCAATAATCGTACCTTATCTTTATACAAAAATACAACCGTTTGTGATGTTGCGAAAGCTACTTTTTTTTCTCCCGCTGCTTGTTTCCTTGGCCGTTTCTGGTCAACCGAAGAAAAAAGTAATGGTCATGGATATTAAAGCCGAGATTGATCCGCGCATGTTGCGCTATGTAAGGCTATCGCTGGAGCATGCCGAAAAAACCAAGGCCGATTATGTTGTAATTGATATGGATACCTATGGTGGAGTGCTGACCGATGCCAAGGAAATTGTGGATCTGATCATGGATTTTAAAAAACCGGTTTGGGTATTCATCAACTCGGATGCGGCCTCAGCAGGTGCGCTCATTTCCATTGCCTGCGATAGTATTTATATGTCGCCCGGAGCCAGCATTGGAGCCGCCACCGTGGTAGAGGGCGATGGCAAAGCCGCGCCTGATAAATACCAATCTTATATGCGGTCCATTATGCGATCTACGGCAGAAGAAAACCACCGCGACCCGCGCATTGCCGAAGGTATGGTGGACGAGCGGGTAGTTATTGACAGCGTTAAGCAAGCCGGCAAAGTAATTACTTTTACTACCAACGAGGCCATTAAATATGGCTACTGCGAAGCCAAGGTTAATTCCATCGAAGAAATTTTAAAACGCAACGCTATTGAGAACTACGAAATAGAGTATTTCCGACTGAGCGCCTCCGAAAAAATTATTGCTTTTTTTCTAAACCCATTTATCAGCGGGCTGTTGATCTTGTGCATTCTCGGTGGAATTTATTTTGAATTTCAGGCACCGGGCACGCTGTTCCCAATTGGTGCTGCCTTGGTAGCCTTGCTTCTTTACCTCGTTCCATACTACCTGAACGGCTTAGCCCAATACTGGGAAATCATTACTTTGTTTGTAGGTATTCTTTTGCTGCTGGCCGAAATCTTTATTATCCCCGGGTTTGGTGTAACCGGTGTTGCCGGGATAACACTTACTCTGGTTTCTTTAATCTTGATCATGCTCAACAATGATTTTTTCAATTTTGAATTTGTCCCCTTGGGCGATATAATAAAAGCCACTTTTGCCGCGGTAGGTGGCCTGGCCGGAGGTACTCTCCTCTTATTTTTTGGCGGAGCTAAACTAACCCAAACCAAAGCTTTTAAAAAGATCGCTCTGACTGACACACACGAAAGCGCCAAAGGCTACTCAGTAAATACAGCCTCCAAAGAACTGATCGGCCAAACGGGCGTGGCTCACACCGTGCTGCGCCCCAGCGGAAAAGTATTGATCGCTGGCGATGTGCACGATGCCTTTACGCGGGGCGAGTACATTCAAAAAGGAGAAGCCATTGAAGTGATCGGAACGGAGGGCGTAACCTTGAAAGTGAAGGGAGTTTCGGCCTGATACGGGATGTTGCCCTGTTCTACACTTTCTGCGTTTTATCCTATTCAAAAAAGAATCTAAAAATTTCCCTTCCTTCTATCTGGTGTTCGTTTCTTGGCGGTTCGTTAACTTGCTGCAAAAAAAGCATGGCCAAAGGTTTACTCATTGATATGGACGGAGTGATTTACGCGGGCGATTCCCTGATCCCCGGAGCCGATCATTTCATTCATAGTCTGCTCAAAGAAAATGTTCCGTTTATGTTTATGACCAACAACAGCCAGCGTACACGGTTGGATGCCGTTCGTAAACTGGCCGGCCTGGGCATAAAAGTAAGCGAAGGACATGTGTACACCAGCGCCATGGCCACCGGTAAATTTCTGGCCAGCCAAACACCTGGAGGAACAGCTTATGTGCTGGGCGAAGGCGGACTGATCTCTTCCTTGCACGAAAATGGCATCTCCCTTGTCAATTCCGATCCGGATTTTGTAGTACTGGGCGAAGGCCGCAACTTTACGCTGGAGATGGTGCAAAAGGCAGTAAATATGATCTTGGCCGGAGCCAAATTTGTCATCACCAACCGCGATCCATCACCCAAGAAAAAAGGATGGGATAACCTGGGCATCGCTGCCACCAGTGCCATGATTGAAGAAGCTACCGGCATTAAAGCCTTTGTCGTGGGCAAACCCCACCCCGTTATGATGCGCTCGGCCCGCAAAGCGCTTGGCCTCGAAACAGCCGATACCACCATCATCGGAGATACCATGGACACCGACATCAGGGGCGGTGTGCAGATGGGCTACAAAACTGTGCTGGTGCTAAGCGGGGTTACCAAAAAAGAAGACTTAGTTCGTTTTGCTTTTAAGCCCGACCAGATTGTAAATGACATAAAGGACATTCAACTGCCATTGCCCTGGTGGTAGCCAAACAAATGTTTGGAACTTATTTTTATTTATCGTTACTTTGGGCCGTTAATGATATAAATCCCTCCTGGTAGTATTCAATCCCATTCGTTTATTGTCAGCATCGGTCTTATGGAATTAGCAAGAACATTATTTCACTTAATTAATTTAAACAAATGAACATTTACGTAGCCAACATTCCTTGGAAAGCAACCGAGGATCAGTTGAAGGAGTTATTTGGCCAATATGGCGAAGTATCTTCTGCCAAGATCATCATGGACAAAGTAACGCAGCGTAGCCGCGGCTTTGGTTTTGTAGAAATGAGTAATGATGACGGTGGCCGCACAGCCATCAACGAACTCAATGGCCGTGATTTCTTGGGCAAGAACTTAGTAGTGAACGAAGCCCGTCCGCGCGAAGAGCGTCCGGCACGTTCAGGTGGTTTCCGCAGAAACGACTAATTCAGTCTTAACCGATAGAAATTCAATGCCCCGCTAATCCGGGGCATTTTTATTTTGATCAAAAAATGATTTTTCTGCTATCGGTAGGCATAATAGCTCAATACTTTTTCTATTGCCTTGCGCAAAGCTATGTTGATCGGGAAAAATTCGTGCGCTAAATCAAAATCAATAGAAGTCAGTTGCAGGTAATACTCGTGCATTACCGGAACGGGCAAGCCCAACGCAATCTGCTCATCGGCATTATTAAAAGCATTCTTCTGTTCTTCTTTAATGATCGTGCAGGTTACCAGTTCTTTCTTTCCATATTTGTTGGTACGGGCTGCATACCCAAACAACCGGCAAATAAGCCCGCGGTAGGAATATTGCGAACAGAGTCCAGCCCCTTCTTGAGTAGGATTCAAGATTAGGCAAACAGAGGAATCGGACTGGTTTAATTTTTCAAGCCACTCTTCTGCCTGGTGTTGCCGGTACAGATGAAGAGCCCACGGAAGAAACTCCAAAACCGTAGCTTCAATATCAGGCTTAAAACAACATTTGCCGCAACCAAATTGACAATGAAGAGTAGTATTTTTTTGAAACGAAGCGATGGCCTCATCTAACTGAGTAAAAAGCAACTGTACCGCCTCCCCCTTATCCGTTAATTCATCGTCTGTCATGTTTTAAAAATCAAGACCTAACTGGTTTTTAGTTTTGCTTTTTTTAGGAAAAACTTTCTTCACTTCAATTTTTTCTTCATTCAGATAAAGTAAAAAACCTTCAGTATGAAAGCCCATTTCATTTAATACGGCACCATATTCCATTACTTGATCGTGATCGGATTTAGCAGGGTTACCTGATTTATAATCAATCACTATGGCTTGCCGGCCTTGCGTAAGCAGACGGTCTATGCGAAGTTCTTTCCCCACCGGCAGCCAGGCCGATACTTCGGTTTGAACATTCCACTTTTCCGAAAACCAGTCGGCTACCTGCGGGTGGGCTAGTAACCCATAAAGGTTTTTTTTTAGTTGTTCTTTTTCGTTCAGATTAATATCTCCATTATTTTCCAGATCAAACAAAGCCCGTTCAACATCGCGCACATAGTTTATCTGAGCAAGAGCCGCATGCAGCCAGATGCCCATTCGTTGTTTAGGTTGTGTGTCTCCGGGTTGTGGCGATTTTTTTATCAGCAGTTTGTTTCGCCATGATTGAGTAATATACTCATTCAGCAAAACCGTTTTCTGTTCTTTAAAGGAAGAAATTTCTGTAGTGGAAATAACTCCTGCCTGGTATGTAAGCAACTCTTCGTTCCAGCCTTCTGCCAACCCGGGCGATTGCCCCATCGCTTTGTGTACCCAGCCGGCTACGGAACTGTTAAATATTTTTTCATTGGGAGCCGGGGCAAAAACGATGAGTCCGTTTTCGGCACGAGTAAATGCCACATACAGCAAGTTCAGATTATCCAGGTAAGTGCGAGCATGCTCGGCTTCATACGCTTCTTTTAAAAAAGTATCTTTCAGTGAAGAAGAATATTTTACCGGAAAGAAACCCAATTCAGAAAAAGGAGCATGAACCGATTTTTGCCAAAGTAAAGGTGAATTAGTTGGATCATGGTCTATCCTCCAACTGCAAAATGGAATGATTACATATTTAAACTGTAACCCTTTGGCCTTGTGTAGAGTAAATAAAGACATGGCACTTGCTTCGATGGGGGCTTTAATAAATTTTTTTTGTTTGTTATCGGCCCACCAAACCAAAAAAGAAGGCAAATCATTTCGCTCCTGGTGGGCAAAGTTTAATACCAGGTCTTGAAATGCCAGCAGATGAGATAATTCGCCTATTTGGTTTTTTAATGAAAAAATTTCAATTAGTGTTTCGGTCAGTTCAAAAAGCAGGAGTTTCCTCAAGGATATTTTGTGTGCTGCAAAAGCGTGGGGAAGTTGCAAATCAAACATTTCCCCCGCTACCGAAAATACATCGTCAAGCGCTTGATCAGGTTGATGAATGCGGGCATATTCGTAAGCTAATTGTGCCCGGGCAAGGGTATCCTCATGGTTGAGTAAATACGTCATTGCGGCCACGATGAGGTTTACCGAAGAGGCATTGTCTATACGCAAAGAGTCGTTTGAGATTACTTCATATACGCAATCTGTTTTTGCCAACGCTGAATTTTTTCGTTGTGCCAGATAAGAAATGATTTCTGCACCCTCTTTATTAGTACGTGCCAAAAAAGCAATATCGCCCGGGGCAATGCCTTGCTGTTGCAATTCTTCTATTTTCAGGGCGGTTTGCTCAAGCGCAACCTGTTTCCAGTTTGTAGTTTCTGTGGACGCCACCCATTTTACATACGTTATTCCGCAGTCGGTTTTTACTGGTATTTGTTTTACATCGCTGTATTCATCCATGGCAATGCCCAACTCTTTTGAAAGAATAGAAGCCATTGATTCAAAAAGCTGATTGTTAAAATCCACAATAGACGAGTTGCTGCGGAAATTTTTATCGAGTGTAAAAACTTTGGTGCGGTCTTGCCCCAGTTCGCTCATAGCCCGGTGTTGCAGCAAATCCTGATCGCCTCCGCGCCATCGGTAGATGGCTTGCTTTACATCGCCCACAATCAGGCAGGGATAGCCGCTATCAAGACTGTTGCTCATAAGCGGTTTAAAATTTTTCCATTGCAGGCCGGAGGTATCCTGAAATTCATCGATCAGATAATTTCGGTAAAATGAACCTGTCTTTTCATAAACAAAGGGTGTATCGCTGTTGTCTATAATTTTGTTGAGGAAATGGGCCGCGTCTGCCAGCACCATTACATTGTTTTCAAGTTTGTACTCATTCAGCTTGCGCAATACATCGGTAAGCAAACCAAAAGCATAAAATTCTTTGAGCAGCACCTCGGCTGTAAGAGCTTTTTTTAAATTTTTTTCACGAAAGGTTATGATTTCGTTAAACGGGTGAACCCAGTTATCGGCCCTTTGCGTCAGCACTCCGTATTGGGGGTGTTTTTTATCAAACCAGTTTTCGATTGAAAGCAACTCGTTTCCTATGCGTTTCGGAATTTCCTTAAAACCAGATGCTGAATTTAACTCACTTATTTTTTTTACAAACGAAAAAACGCTGCCTTGCGATTTGTATTTAAAATCCTCTACCGTTAGGCCTGCCAATTTAAATTGTGCGAGCAAATGTTGCGCCCGGCTTTGGCAATAATGAATAAACTGAAATTTTTCAGACTGAAGTCGTTGATGCGTTTCTTTAAAAAAGAAATGGCTACTTGTTGTTTCCCTTACTTCCTCTTCAATGGCCTTAAACGCTTCATTAAAAATCTGTTCTGAAAAACTGAGGAGGCTTTGGCGCATGTCCCACGATTTATCGTTTTCCAGATTTTGCAAAGCAAATTCGAGTACCCAATCGGTTAGTTGTTCTTGCCGGCCCAGTTCCGCAATCAGGTTGGCGATCACGGTTTCCATGACATCCTTATGTTCTACCTCCAGCCGGTAGTCGCCCAAAATTCCGGCTTCGCGTGTAAACGAACGGATCACCCGCTGGAAGAAGGCATCAATCGTGCTGATTGAAAAATGATGGTAACCATGTAAGATGGATTGCTGCACTTCGCGCGCGCGTTCCAAAAATGTGGCCGTATCCAAATTTAACTCCTGCTGCAATTCAGTGGCCAACTCATTTTCTTTTCCGCTGACAAACGCCTGCAGGTAATGCAGAATGCGGTTCTTCATCTCCTGCGTACTCTTATTGGTAAACGTAACCGCTAAGATGTGTTTGAAATAATCGGATCGGAACTGCAACGCCAGCTTCAGGTATTCTTTGGCCAGTGTGCGTGTTTTGCCGGATCCGGCCGATGAGCGGTAAAGGTGAAAGGGCGCTGCCAAAATGAAATAAAAAACCGAAAGTACTCATCTGTTTAGATTTATAAAATTTCCTACCTTGAAAAAAGATTTATGCTCATGCGCAAATTGTATTTTTTTCTACCCAAGATCATTTATTCTTTCCCGGTCCAGTTATTTTTCAATAATATCAGGCGCAACATTGTATTGGTATTTTGCTGGATCATCCTCTTTGCCATGATTACGGGCAACTTCGGCAAATACCTGGGTATCCCCTATCTTTTTTTAGATCCGGAGTATTTAAACCATGTCAACTTTACCAGTTTTATGATTATGGGTTTGATGACAGCCGGCTTTACTATGGCCTTTCATATTACCTGCTATATCTCAGACGGGCACCGATTTTCTTTCGTGGGCACACTTCCGCGGCCTTTTCAAAAATTCATGATCAACAACAGCCTCATTCCATTGTTGTTTCTAATCATTTACTTATCTGAGTTAATTGCTTTTCAGGTAAACAATGAACATAGCACTCGCCTTTTGCTGGCGCTTCATCTGGGTGGCTTTTTCTTAGGCTATGTGTTGATGACGCTGTTCTTCGCACTGTATTTCCGCCTTACCAATAAAGATATATTCAAGTACATGGTATGCCGGGTAGATGAAAAATTGAAGCAAAATGTGCGGGTAACCCGTGCCAGCGCGCTCAACAAACTGAACATTGCCCGAAAAAAACAAGTACGCGTAGATTATTATCTAGACAGCACTTTGCGTTTTCGCAAAGTAGAAGATACTTCGTTTTACGACAAGGCAGCCGTTATTCAGGTTTTCGATCAGAATCATTTCAACCTGGTGATTATCGAATTTTTTATTTTCGCTATGGTGCTGGCGTTAGGCGTTTTTAAAGATTATCCGCATTTTCAGCTGCCGGCAGCCGCCAGCTTCATGATCTTCCTCAGCATTTTTGTAATGATGTTTGGAGCTTTTAAATATTGGTTTGGGGGCTGGAGCGCCACCATGGGGTTGTTGTTTTTTCTGGTGATCAACTACCTGGTGGGCGAAGATTTTTTTTCAAAAAAATACGAAGCATTTGGTCTGGATTATGCAGAAACCCCCGCACCTTATACCGTAGAAGCATTGGAAAAGCAAGTGGACTCGGCCGTGATGGAGCAAGACCGGCATGCACTGCTTACCCAACTTGACCACTGGAAAAATAAATTTACAGATAGCGCGAAACCTAAAATGGTATTTCTCTGTGTAAGCGGAGGCGGCAAACGCGCAGCCCTGTGGGCCATGAATTCGTTGCAACGATGCGACAGCCTGACACAAGGAAAGCTCATGGAAAATGCCGTACTCATTACGGGGGCTTCAGGCGGGCTGATTGGCGCCAGCTATTTCAGAGAATTAATTTTACAAAAAAAATTAGGCAAAAAAGTAGATCCGTATGCCTCTCTCCATCGCCATAAAATTTCTACTGATAATCTAAATCCACTCATTTTCAGTTTGCTGGCCAACGACTTGTTTGTGGGCTTTACTAAATTTCAATATGCCGGCATCCAATACGAACGCGACCGGGCCTACACCTTTGAAAACCAACTGAACGAAATTACCGAAGGCATGTTGGATAAACCGATTACCGACTACGCCCCCTATGAAAAACATGCCATTATCCCCATGGTCATCCTTACCCCCACCGTAGTAAACGATGGGCGAAAAATATATATTGGCTCACAGCCTGTTTCATTCATGAATTATGAGGTGCGCAACTACAGCCACTCTAAAGTAAGTGGAATTGATTTTTTACGCTTCTTCCAAGATCAGGGCGCTCCGCAATTGCGTTTTCTATCAGCCCTGCGCATGAGTGCCACCTTTCCGTACATTACTCCCAATACATCCTTGCCCACCGACCCTTCCATTCAAATTATGGATGCCGGTATTTCCGACAACTTTGGCCTATCGGAAGCAATCCGGTTTTTATACGCATTTAAAGAGTGGGTTAGCGAAAACACATCGGGCGTGGTGTTTGTTTCTATTCGCGATTCGCCCAAACTGCAAAACATCGCGGCTGCCAAAGGTTCTACCATCATAGATAATCTGACCCAACCCATCAGCAGTGTCTATAACAATTTTGAAAATTTTCAGGACATCAACAGCGACCTGATCATTGGCGAAGCGCACAGTTGGGTAGATGTGCCCATCTACCGGGTGGACATTCAATATCAGGCCGAAAATTATGTGCCCATTCTACAACACATGGATAGCATCCGGCAAAACAATGCCCGCGCTTCACTCAGTTGGCGATTAACCACGCGTGAAAAAGAAAGCATTGTAGAAAATATTAATTCCTCGCGCAACCAAGCCGAGATTAACAAACTGATCAATTTGCTAAAATGAGAACCTGGGCCGACCGGATTCTGGCTTTTCAAAAAAATCTTTTTATAAGTCAAAAATTACCGGCCGGTATAGAAGTGCTAAATCCTTACCGGCAACCGGAAGTTTCGAAGCTGTGTAAAAAATTTTATCAAACATTCTATCGCGATACACATCCGCGCACATTGATACTCGGCATTAATCCGGGCCGGCTGGGCGCAGGGCTTACAGGTATTCCGTTTACCGATCCGGTTAAGCTGGAGAAACTCGGTATCACAAATTCATTTCCGAAAAAGGCGGAACTCTCGGCCGATTTTATCTACACTATGATCGACACCTTTGGCGGCCCCGCACCTTTCTATCAGCAATTTTATTTCAGCTCCGTGTCGCCCCTGGGGTTTGTTAAAGAAGGAAAAAACCTTAACTACTACGATGTGCCCGCGCTGGCAGAAAAACTGCATCCCTTTATTATAGACTGCCTGCGCCACCAGCTAAGTTGGGGCATCAACAGAAATATTGTGTATTGTCTGGGCGAAGGCGAAAATTACAAGTTCTTTAGCCGTCTGAATGCCCGGCATGGTTTTTTTAGCCGCCTTGTGCCCCTTTCGCACCCGCGTTTCATTATGCAATACCGCAGAAAAAAAATAAAAGAATATGTTGCACGCTATGTAAATGAATTTCAAAATGGCGTTTTGGTATGAAGAAATTTTTTTTTGATGCTGTATTGGATATCATCGGGATTAATCCATTTGTTTTTGTGCCGGACAAAGTACTTCAGGAATTATTTATACAAGCCGGCCGGGAGAAGGGCTACATTCCGGTGTGTGGAAGGATCAATAAAAATGAGTACACGCAAACACTGGTAAAATACAGCGGAGCCTGGCGCCTGTACATCAACAATAAAATGCTTCATCTTTCCCCCAAGCGGATTGGCGAAAAAATTAAAGTAGAAATTTCTTTTGACCCCCGAGACCGGACCATTGAGCCTCATCCAAAATTTGTGGAAGCACTAACTAATAACCCGCAGGCACAAAAAGTATATGAGGGATTACTACCCTGGCGGCAAAAAGAACTTAACCGGTATATTCAACTATTGAGAACCAATAAAGGGTTAGACCGAAATATTGCCAGAGCTATTGAGTATTTACTGGGGAAGGCTTCATTTTTTGGAAAAACAATAGATATACCGCAAGAGGAAATGTAATATTTGTAATTCATTCAGGTTTTACACTAAATTTAGGCAACCGATTATTTTTTTACCTGTTCCTTACGAACATTTTCATCAACACATGAAAGACCGCTTCTCGAATGATATCAATATCCGAAACAAACAAGCTTCCTTTCAATACGAGTTGCTGGATAAATATGTGGCCGGCATTCAACTGATGGGCACTGAAATAAAATCCATTCGCGAAGGCAAAGTGAATTTGCAGGATGGGTATTGTTATTTTAATAATGGTGAATGTTTTGTGAAAGGAATTAACATTACGGCTTATGCGCAGGGCACTCACTACAACCATGAGGCCGCCCGCGAGCGAAAGTTATTGCTGAAAAAACCCGAATTAAAAAAACTGGAATCTAAAGTGGAAGAAAAAGGACTAACCCTGGTTCCCACGCGCTTGTTTATTAACGAGCGTGGGTTGGCCAAGTTAGAAATTGCGCTGGGGAAAGGAAAAAAACTGCACGACAAGCGCGAGAGCATTAAAGACCGAGACATTAAACGCGAGCTAAGCCGCATTAAACTATCGTGAGGATGGAGCAGGATTTTGGCGTTTGCCGGTTATCCGTAGTTCCTGTATGGAGCGAACCCCGCGATGGTTTTCAGTTTTCACAATTATTATTTGGCGAAGTATATGAAGTAATTACCTCCAGCAAAGACCGAAAGCGCACCCAAATCAAAACCAACTTTGATGACGTGCAAGGCTGGATTGACACCGCTCAGCATGTACTGGTGGCACCTGAATATTTTGAGCAAGCCACCCACTCCGACTTTAAAATTACCACCGACATTGTTTCTACCATTCTCTATAAAAAAAACCCACTGCCCATTGTCATGGGCAGTATTGTACCTATTTCTACTTCCGAATTATTTAAGCTCGACCACCAGTTTGCCTTCAATGGCGAAGCCAAGCCGATCAGTCAAAAACGCGATGGCGACTTTATTCAAACTACGGCTCTTCGCTATTTACATGCCCCTTACGTGCCCGGAGGCAAAAACCCTTTTGGTATTTGCTCGCAAGGGTTGGTACAAATGGTTTTTAAAATTTCGGGCTATGCACTGCCGTGGAATTTAGAATTGCAGGCATTAGCCGGGAAAAAAGTAGAAACCTTTTCGCAAACCCGTAAAGGCGACTTAGCCTTTTTTAAAGACAAAACCGGAGGCATCATTCATACAGGCATTGTATTAGACGAAAATAAAATCATTCATTGTTCCGGGCAAATAAGAATAGACCACTTAGACGAAAAAGGTATTTTCCAACCCGGAACAAAAATCTATACGCATACGCTGGCCCATATCCAGCGGATGGTGAATTGATTTTTACCAGAATCCTATTTCCTGCCTTTTTGCTTAAACCAAAGAATGGTTTTATCTTAACCGAATGAACAGCCGTGTTTTAGTGCTTAACCAAGACTTCAGCCCACTAATGGTGTGCTCGGTAGAGCGTGCGTTTATATTGGTTTATCTTAACAAAAGCGAACTAGTACGGCCGGCCAATGGATATAAACTGCACACGGTTACGCATGCTTTCCCCATGCCATCCGTTATCCGTTTGCATAAATATGTGCAGGCTCCTTATAAAGGAGTAGCCCTTACACGGCAAAATGTTTTTAAGCGCGACAACTTTGAATGTCAATACTGCGGCACGCGCAGAGACCTGACATTAGACCATGTTATGCCCAGCTCGCGGGGTGGAACACATTCGTGGCATAACCTGGTATCGGCCTGCAAACGGTGCAACGCCAAGAAAGGCGACTATACCCCCGAAGAAGCCAACATGCCGCTGCACCATAAACCCTTTAAGCCTACCTACGCACTCTTTTTACATGATACCTTTGGAGCGAACCACCATGAGTGGGACGATTATTTAGGAACAAAGTCTGCCTAACCCTTGCCCTTTAAACATCTCATTTAATTAAATGGCTTTTTAAACTCCGGGTCGGTTTATCTTTTTATAAAAACGAAGCCATACAAGAGATTTAGTGAAGTCACCAAACCAAGTCTATTGCATATTTAGGGTAACTTATCAATCTTGCAGCTTAACCGAATAGGTTATCATGAAAAAATTATTTTATGTGAGCTTAGCTGGGCTGGCTCTATTTGAAGTAAGCAACGTTTATTTTATAATGCCTATGCCGGGCAGCCAGCGTATAAACAGTATTGATCTGGCCTATTTTCTCTATTCTTACCGTTGGGTTTTTCGTATTGTGTTGGGGGCTCTTTCGATAGCAGGAATCGTTGCGGTTTTTTCACAAAAATCGAAATGGATACCGGCACTGGCATTAGCAGCCACCGCCACGATTATCTATATATTCAATTTTGTGATGTCGGCCGATACTATGTTTTTACAACCCAAGCGAGTTGTCTTTAAAGATCAAAAAGCCAATACCCTAAGCGATAACGCGTTAGTAGTAAGTGTTGACTATGGGGGGCAGGTAAAAGCCTATCCGGTACGGTATATACTGTATCATCACCAGGTGCAAGATACCATCGGAGGAAAACCAGTCATCATTACGTATTGCAATGTGTGCCGAACCGGCCGCGTATATGAACCTATTGTAAAAGGCCAATACGAAAAATTCCGGCTGGTGGGTATGGATCATTTTAATGCCATGTTTGAAGACGCTACCACGAAGAGTTGGTGGCGGCAAGTAAATGGGGAAGCTATTGTAGGTTCGCTCAAGGGAGAAATGTTACCGGAAATGGAGTCTATGCAAATGACGGTTAAAAAACTTTTCAATCTTTATCCGCACGCACTTGTTATGCAAGAAGATGCCGCTTCAAAATCGAAATACGATACCCTCGGAAGATTTGAAAGCGGAAAAAGCAAAAGCAGTCTTACCCGAACCGATAGCTTATCGTGGCAAGACAAATCGTGGGTAGTTGGAATTGAGGTGAACGGACAAAGCAAAGCATACGACTGGAACCAATTAAAGAAAATAAGAATCATCAATGATAAAATTGGCCAGCAGGCGATCGTACTGGCAATCGCTCTAGACGGGCAAAGTTTTTCCGCCTTCGAGCGGCCCGAAACGGTTTCTTTTACCCTTCACGGAGACTCCCTGGTTTCGGCCAATGAAAAATATTCGTTCGCTGGCATCGCTAATAAAGACACCCAAGAAAAACTAAAACGAATTAAAGCATACCAGGAATTTTGGTATAGCTGGCGAACCTTCCATCCCTCCACAGCACAATACAAATAAGGTTTATCCTAAAATCCCTGCATTAAATTTTAGAAGAGTCTGAGTGGTCATTCTATACGTCTGTACGCCCTGTAAATTACTTCTTCCCGGCTTATGCCAAAATGAAATGCTTCTTCGGGCGAGAAATCCATTCCGTAATTTTCTTCGTAAGGCGTTAACCCGCTTTGGGCAATTCGTTGTGTATAATCATATCCATATTTCCGCACATGGTCGGCCTGGCCAAAGATTTTTTCTCGCTGGCGAGGATCTGTAATGGAATCATCTTCAAACGTTTTCTCATTCATAGGCGAAAAAAACGGAACCTGCAAAATGGCCCAGCCACCAGGTTTTAATACGCGGTGTATTTCGCGCATGGCCTGAATGTCATCGCGAACGTGTTCTAATACATGGTTGCACAGCACCACATCAAAATGATTTTGTTCAAATGGAATCTGATGAATATCCATTTTCACTTTCGCCAAAGGCGACTCAATGTCGGCCGTTACGTAGCCTTCGCCATGTTGTGTCTCAAATCGTTTAATAAAGCAAGGCTCCGGTGCTATGTGCAGTACATTTAACCGGGCAGAAAAAAAGTTGGTTTTGTTTTTTAAAAACAACCACATCAGCCGATGCCGTTCCAGACTTAAGCAGTTCGGGCAAAGGGCGTTCTCTCGTACACGAATACGCCCGTAGGGCAGAAACCTACGGTAATGATGATTGCACACCGGGCACACTGTCTGTCTGCCCCAATAAAATAACCCTACCACTTTCAGTCCTACGCCTGTAAACAGCTGCAGATACTTGCGGGGGACATACCTTACTACCCACGAAATAATTTTTTTCATGCGCGGCAAAGATAGAGGTTTAGCCGGATGGATTAGCTTTCCATTGATCTTCCTTGTCTAAAAATAGGTTGGACAGCCTTCCCAAGCTTTTACTCTACTCCCGGTTGCTTCAATATAAAACCTGTTTTCTTTTTTTCTTCGTCCACAATTTGTTTTACATCGGCCAATAATTTTTTGGCATCGTAAACGATGCCGTCTTTTACGGTGTACTTCACACCTCCCACACGCACGGCTTTATTGTCATCGGTAAGTTTAATGGCTCCTGTTCCGTAAAGCACCTGAAGGTTTTCCAACGGGTTTTGATCTACGATGGCAAAGTCGGCCAGTTTACCTATTTCTACTGACCCCAAATCTTTTTCCACACCCAAGGCTTGCGCTCCGTAAAGTGTGGCCGATCGGATAATTTCTAATGGATGAAAGCCTGCTTCGCGCAGCAATTCCATTTCGCGCACGTACGAAAATCCATACAGTTCAAAAATAAAACCGGAGTCGGTACCCACCGTTACGCGCCCACCGCGGTTTTTATATTCATTTACAAATTCCATCCAAAGAGAATAGTTTTGTCGCCAGGCCACCTCTTGTTCGGTTCCCCAGTTAAACCAGTATGATCCGTGAGAAATCCGGTTGGGCTGATAAAATTGCCAAAGTTGAGGTAAGGTGTATGTTTCGTGCCACTCTTGCCTGCGGGCGCGGTGCAAATCGCGGCTGGCTTCATAAATATTAAAGGTGGGGTCGATGGTAAAATCTAATTTAATCAGATGATCCATTACTTCGTTCCATTTTTCTGAGTATGGCTTAGCGGCCTGCTTCCATAGTTTTCCGGCTTCTTCAAACCGATGCTGTTCATTGGAATAGTTGTAGTTCAGCGGATAGTTTTGGATGGTTTGATTAACCAGTAGCGCTTCGGGCAACCCATACCAGTGCTCCATGGAGGTAAGTCCGGCTTCGGCCGACTTTACCACATTCCAACGGGCTACATCCATTTGGGCGTGGTGGCAGGCCGAACGCAACCCCAGCCTTTTGTTCTCGCGGAGTGCGGCATCCATCACCTCGGGTGCGGCTCCAAAAAATTTAATGCCATCAGCTCCTTTCAGCTTATTATCATTTACCCAAGCTCTTGCCTGCTCGGGAGTACTGATGGGAGTTTTGCTGCCCATTCCAAAAAAAGAGTACGCTTTAATGCGCGGAGCCGTAATTAAATTTTTTTCACTCTTTGCCTTTTGATCTAAAACCCAATCCAACCCATTGCCGCAGCCCGGATCGCGAATGGTGGTAATGCCGTGCGCCATCCACAACTTAAAAACATACTCGGCATTGGGTGCTTGCCCACCTCCAATGTGGCCGTGCATATCTATAAAACCGGGCATCAGGTACATACCCGAACAATCCAGTTCCTTGCCTCCGGGCTCAAGTTTAGGTCTGCGGTCTTCCCTAATGGGTACCCCGGGATACCCTACTTGCCTGATTTCGGCAATTCTATTTTGCCTCACTACAATATCAACCGGCCCCATGGAGGGTGCCCCCGTACCATTGATGAGCGTTACCCCTCGGATAATCAGCATCGGATAAGGGCCATCTCCTTCTTTTACCTCGGGTGCTTTTTTAACTTCTTGCTGTGCCCGCAATACAAATGAAATAACCAGCAGGAAAAGGACAAGTAATTTTTTCATAAGAATTAGGATTGGTATCAGTCAAAATAACAAATCTGAATTTAATTTTCATTCCATTTTTTTACCAACGGGGTTTAATTTCCACATTACCTTTAAAACATCTTCAATTGCCTGGCAACAGGTTAAATGATTTTCTGTGGTAGGGTGTAACACCAAATTTTTTTATTCCTTCACGGTGCTGGCCGGTGGGGTAACCCATATTGGTAGCCCACCCGTAGTCGGGAAACTGTACAGCCAGTTTTTCCATCTGCTCATCGCGATGTGTTTTGGCCAACACCGAAGCGGCTGCTATGCTCAGGTATGTAGCATCGCCTTTTATAATACATTTAAAATTGATGTTGCGATAAGGGTTAAATCGGTTGCCATCAATCAGAAGTAGTTCGGGGCAGATAGCTAACTGATCTAACGCCCGGTGCATGGCTAGAAACGAAGCATTGAGAATATTTATTTCATCTATTTCAGTATGGCTTACCTCCGCTACGGCCCAAGCCAATGCATCGCGTTTAATTTCGGCTTGCAGTATTACCCTTTGTTCTTTACTCAGTTGTTTAGAATCGTTGAGTAATTCGTGTGTAAATGTTTTGGGCAATATTACGGCAGCCGCCACTACCGGGCCGGCCAAACATCCGCGGCCAGCCTCATCACAACCGGCTTCAATAAGATCAGGTGTAAAGGATGATTGAAGCATCTGGCTGGTTTAAAAAAATGTATTCATAATATCCAATGTAAATTTGAATTTTTACTGCGACATTTCAATCAAAATTATGCTTGAGAATCCGGTCCTAATCCGGCTTCAACTTCAGTTTACCCACCTTACATAACATGGAAAAGAAACCCTGGACCACCCTTTCGCAAGAAGATATTTACGAAAACCCGTGGATTAAACTGGAAGAGCATCAGGTTATAAACCCCGGTGGAGGAAAAGGTATTTATGGAAAAGTGCATTATAAAAATATTGCCATAGGCATTGTAGCTCTAGACGACCGGCAGCACATCTGGCTGGTGGGGCAACACCGGTATGTGTTAAATGAATGGAGTTGGGAAATACCCGAGGGCGGAGGCCATCCGGAAAAAGATATTTTAGAATCGGCTCAGCGTGAGTTATTGGAAGAAACAGGACTGCGCGCCACGCAGTGGAAAAAAATTTTAAAAACACATTTATCTAATTCCGTGTCAGACGAAGTGGGCTTTGTATTTTTGGCACAGGGGCTTCACGAAGCGGCTCATCAGCGCGAAGAAACCGAAGCTGATATGACGATATGGAAACTCCCTTTCGCAGAAGCTTTGCAAATGGTAATGGACGGAAAAATTACCGACAGCCTCAGTATGATGGGCATTCTAAAAGTAGCCCGATTACTAAACCTATAATTTATTTTATTATGAACCGCTGCACCTGCCCCGTGCGGGTACGCACCATATAAATTCCCGAACTTAAAGAAGACACATTCATCTGACGCGCGCTGTTCACCATTAACACCGGCTGCCCCAGTGCATCGTAGATAATGGCCGATCCCGAAAAATTAGAATTTAGATTTTCACCTGACGATACCGGATTGGGGTACACGTTAAAAGAAAAGCCCTCTCCTTTATTTTCAATGAATGCAATACCTGCTATCGTTTCATGCCGATCAAAATCCGTTTGCTTTAATCGGTAGTATGATATTCCTGGCAGCGGATTCTCATCTATGTATGAATAATCAGTAGTTACAGATGTAGTGCCTGCACCCTTTAGGGTCGTTATTGGTTCAAATACATTTCCATCGGCCGAACGTTCTAATGTAAAAAAATCATTGTTCAGCTCCGACTCAGTTTCCCAAACTAACTTAGCCACACCATTATCTAATACTGCCTTAAAGTAACTTAATGTAATGGGGAGCGGATTAACTAACGATGAGGAAGCCAATGCAAACGGACTAAACGAAGTAACCGCAGCCGAAGAAGTAACGGTACCATTCGTGGCGTTTCCGGTAGTGCTTCCATTACCATGGCTTACCCAATTGGTTAAGTTCCATCGTGCTACCAGTAACTTGGTAACATCGGTAATATAAGGCCCGGAGCAATCGGGCGAGTTCCAGCTAAGGGTTACAAAAACATTTGAAGCACCAACGGTGCGGTTAAGTATCCAGTACTCGCAACTACTTACGGTTAAGATAGGCAATTGATACGTTGAGGCTCCGCCAAAGGCTTGTGCTCCCCTAAAAAACTGAGCCGTAAAAGCATCTGTATTAGCCACCGGGGCACTCATGGCAATAGAACGGTAAATACCGCCCGTACCGACCGGAAAAGTAAATGCCTGATTTCCGGTTTTACGAACCGGCCCATCTACATAACTGTTGTTAGAGGCCCCCGATGTGGTGGCATTATTCATAAAATTCAAATAGTTTGTGCCGGACGAAGTCAGCACTCCGGAAGTGAAGGTGGCACTCTTTCCTATGTTTACAATAGTATTTAGATTGACCGTGCCCCCGGATGACGTATTCATCGTCATAGTGTTAAAGGTTGGTACGGCTGCTCCGGTAATGGCAATAGTTTGTGTGCCTCCACTACCGTTAAAAGTCATGCTGCCGCTATTAGCACCAAAAACCATTGCTGAAGAAGAATTAACTGTAATATTACCTGCATAGGTTGTGGCGGAAGCATAAGCCGGCTGTATCGTTCCGGAATTTTGATTGTAGGTTACATTATTAGTGTACACATCGCCCGTAGTATTAGATAACCGAAATATGCCAATGTTTGTGTTGTTAAAAGTAGTAACTCCGGCAAATGTATTCCCCCCGATGCTGCTGTCGGTCGTGGTTCCTGTTTTAGTAAATGTGCTGGCCCCATTAAATATAGCTCCATTCAAAAATAATTGTGGCGAGCTTACCGTCAGGTTTCCGTTCCATGTAGAAGAGGGGCCGGTAAAAAATGAGGCGGTTCCTGTAAGCGTTATGTTTTGAGCGGTTGATCCGTTTTGTGTAAATCGTTGCAGCACAAGTGCACCCAACGTAAAACCTGTACCACCTACCGAAATCGTTTTGCCCGAGGCTAATGCAGCAGTGCCCGCCACATTCTCACAAAAATAAACACCGGTTCCATTGGTAGAGTTAACAAAAATGTTTCCGTTAAACGCATTGGTACCGATATAAGCTGCGCGCACATAAGATGATCCGGTGTTGTTCATGGTAACATCGCCATTATAGGTGCTGCCGGTGGTAAATTCTAAAAGCAAATCAGCGCTTCCACTATTGGTTAAGGTAGTCGTTCCATTAAAGATATTGTTGCCATTGGTTCTTAACTGAGCTGACCCGCTGTTAACAATAGTGGCCGTGGAGGCAAACGTATTATTACCCGTCCCCACATTATAGCCCGCTCCGTTTTTTTCGAGATAGGCAGTGCCGTTGTAGGTGGCGCCATCTAAATATAGTTGGGGGGACACAAATGTTACATTTCCATTCAATACGGAACTGTTTCCTATACGTAATGAAGCTGTGTTGGTAAGCGTGAGGGTTTGTGCTGTAGAACCGAGTTGGGTAAACTGATAAAATCGCAGTTCGCCCATTGAAAAACCGGTACCTCCAATCGTTATTGTTTTACCTGAAGCCATGGAAGAAGCACCTCCACCATTACCAAAATAGATGCCGGTTCCATTATTGCTGTTAACCACAATATTTCCATTAAACTGTGTGCCCGAAGTAGTTTGCGACATAAAAATACCGGATGTACCGGTATTGGTGAGTGTTAAATTGTTATTGAAGGTATCTAACCCTCCGCCCGCATTAATAAATTGCCCAGTACCTGAATTTGCAAATGCCGTAGTGAGGTTAAAAATATTCCCGCCCAAACTCGTATCGTTGGTAGCGCCTGTTTTAGTAATGCTGGCCGTGCCGTTGTAGGTGCAACCGTTTAAATTAATGGTAGGTGTTACAAAGGTTATATTTCCATTAAACGTAGAGGCCGGGCCTACCGTAAGAGCCGCTACATTTGTTAAAGTGAGCGATTGTGCTGTGCCGCCTACTTGGGTAAACCGAGGTAAACTTAGTGTGCCAAAGGTAAAGCCTGTGCCGCCCACTGAAATGGTTTTGGTATTGGCCAACGTTACGGTGCCGGTTCCTTGTTCGGAAAAATAAACACCGGTTCCGCTGGTAGAATTAACAATAATGTTTCCATTAAATGAGTTGGCACCCATGTAAGCTGCGCGCACAGAAGATGACCCGGTGTTGTTCATGGTAACATCGCCATTGTACGTACTGCCAGTGGTTAATTCTAAAAGCAAATCAGCGCTTCCACTATTGGTTAAAGTGGTGGTACCGTTAAAAGTATTGTTGCCATTGGTTCTTAACTGAGCTGACCCACTATTAACAATGGTGGCCGTGGAGGCAAACGTATTGTTACCCGTCCCCGCATTATTGCCCGCTCCGTTTTTTTCGAGATAGGCGGTGCCATTGTAATTACAACCACTCAGATAAAGTTGTGGAGCTACAAAATTAACATTGCCATTAAAGGTAGAAGCCGGGCCTATGGCAAGCACTGCTACATTAGTCAGCGTAAGCAATTGCGGTGTGTTTCCTTGCTGGGTAAAACGGCTAAGGTATAGTCCACCAAATGCAAAACCGGAACTGCCTACTGAAATGGTTTTTCCGGAGGCCAAAATAGAAGAGCTCAAAGCCATTGATGAAAAATAAACCCCGCCACCGGAAGTGCTGTTAACAATAATATTTCCGTTAAACTGATTATTGGCTGTGTTGTAGGCCAAATAAATTATACTGCTTCCGGTATTGGTAAACGTAGCATCGTTATTAAAAACATCGGCCGTTACATTTGCCGTAAGTAGGTACCCGCTGCCCGAGCAAACTAACGTACAGGTAGAATTAAAGGTATTCCCTCCGATTCCCGCATTATTGGTAGCTCCGTTTTTTTCCAGATAGGCCGCACCGTTATACGTGCTGCCATTTAAATAAAGTTGTGGAGCCACAAAGTTTACGTTCCCGTTAAATGTAGAGGTCGGCCCTAAAGTTAAAATAGCAGTTCCTGTTAGAGTTAAATTTTGAGCCGTACCTCCCACCTGGGTAAAACGAATCAACTGAAGTTGTCCGGTGTTAAAACCGATAACTCCCGCTGAAATTGTTTTGCCATTGGCCAAAATAGATGTGCCCGCTGCATTGGCGGAAAAAGCAATTCCCGATCCGCCTGTACAATTCACCAGGATGTTGCCATTAAATTGATTCCCGGCAGAGTTGTAGGCCGGGTAGATTGCACTCGAACCAGTATTCGTAAAGGTTACATCGCCATTAAACACATCCGGGAATGAGTTGCCCATCAACAAATAGCCGCTGCCCGAATCAACTATCGTTGTAACCCCCTGGAAAATATTGGTTCCTGTACTGGCATCGTTGTTGGCTCCGTTTTTTTCGATGTAAGCCGTGCCTTGGTACGTAGTGCCATTAAGAAATACACGGGGTGCAATAAACGAAACATTTCCGCCTATTACCGAATTAGGGCCGGCTGTCAGGGTGGCCGAACCGGTCAGGGTCAAACTCATGGGGGCGGAACCGTTTTGAGTAAAATTTAAAATATTTAATGCCCCTGACGAATACCCGCCAACGCCAACAGAAATGGTATAGGTGGCGGCCATTGTAGAGGTGCCTCCATTAGCACCAATGTAAATGCCGGTGCCCGGGTTAGCCTGCGACACCATAACATTGCCATTAAACTGAGTACCCGGGCTTGTGTTAGCCAGATAGATACTTGAAGACCCCGTATTGTTAACTGTTAATGTAGAATTAAAAATATCGGGCGATGTGCCGGCCAGCTCCAGATATCCGGTTCCTGAATTAACCAAAGTAGTGGCTGAACTAAAAGTATTTCCTCCTGCACTGGTATTATTTACAGCTCCATTTTTTTCTAGGTAGGCCGTGCCGTTATAGGTGCAGCCATTCAGATAAAGTTGGGGAGCTACAAAATTAACATTGCCTCCCAACGAAGAATTAGGCCCTACAGTAAGATTGGATGAGCCTGTAAAGGCTGTAAGAGTTACGGCAGTTGTGCCGGCCTGTGTAAATCGTGCTAAACTCAGTATTCCTCCGGTATAGCCTCCGGCCCCAAGAGCAATTGTATTGCCAGACGACATGGTTGAAGAGGCCGATACATTGTTGTTAAAATAAATCCCACTAGCTCCGGCATTGTTCGATACAACGATATTTCCATTGTATGTAGAAGTTCCGTTTACTCCCATACTGATGGTGGTTGATGGGTTGCTATTGGTTAAATTAATCGTAGTTGTTCCCGAAAAAATGGCTGTCGTTCCTGCGCCATTCAAAAAACGGAAATTGCTTTGAAGAGTGCCTCCATTATTTATTGTAAGGTTCCCTCCGAACGAAACATTGGTGTTAGCATTATCGCAAGCGAAAAAAGACCACCCATCAGCTCCTCCCGATTTATTAGAATTAAGTATTAAATCAGTTGCAAAGGTGGTGGTTTGGCCGGCATGGTTATTAGCAAAATAGAAGCGGTAACTTCCCGTATTATTAAAAGTGGTAACCGCATTAAATT
>JAFDYY010000025.1 GCA_018267195.1 Bacteroidota bacterium
CCGTTAGCGTGGGGATACTTACATGCTGCTGCGAGAACGCCCCCGTGGGTACCACGGTCCACCCCGCATTCACTACATTATAGTATTGGTCGAAGAGGATGGAATGCGCATTACATCAGTGTGTTTGGAGTAAAATATCAATTTAACATAATATAAATTATATAACACGTTCTGATTAATTTGACTTCTTAATAGACCCACCGCTGCTGGAGTTCGTATTGACTTTACTGGGGTTGCCACGGTAGCGGATATCGGCACCGCTGCTGGCATGAGCAGAAAGTTCTTTAGATACCGAAAGCTTAATGTCGGCACCGCTACTGCAGCGGGCATTGACAGTTTCGCTTTCAAGCCGGTAGGTATCTACATCTCCGGCACTGCTGGCTTCAACATCAAGGGTTGTGCATTTTCCTTCTAATGTAACTTCGCCTGCGCTGGAAGTATCGACCGAAACAGCATTGGCCTCAACCGTAACTTCTACATTGGCTGCACTGGATGTTGTAATCTCGAGCCGATCGGTCTTAATAGTGCCTTCGGAAAATACACTGGATGCAGAGCTGGCTGAAATTTTCTCGAGGGTAACATAACTAACATAAACCTTTACATCCACCTTGTTCCAAAAACTTCGACCGTCCCGCATTTTAATTCGCAGAGAGGAACCTTCTACTTCGGTTATTACATCGGAAGTTTTTCCGTCTTTTACTTCTATGCGCACACTTTCTTTGTCTCCTTTTTTGAGGTAAGCATCAATCGCCTGCGAAACCCGTACCGCCCGGAACGAACCGACATTTCTTGTTTCAGTTGATTGGCTAAAAGCAGTTAGAGCGATTAAACTGAGCAAGCCGACTATCAGATTTTTCTTCATGGATATAATCAATTTATTCAAAAGACAAGCCACTCATATAAGAGTTGCTTTATCAACCGAAAGATTTTAATTTTTTTTGAATTATAAACCGGATATGACCTATTTTTAAGTAAATTTCGATGTTATTTAATTAAAACTGAAATATTATGACCAAAGACCAGCTCAACATATTAATTAATTTAGCTGCCAGCGATAATACCGTAGCTGATAAGGAAGCCAAGGTGATTCGCATAATTGCCAAAGCCAATGGAATAACCAGTGAAGAAATAGATGAGATGTTGAAAAAACCTCAACCTATTGGCGATCTTTCATCCCTCTCGGAAGACCAAAAATTTGAGAACCTGTATCATTTAATTCAGTTAATGAAAAGTGATGGCCAGGTATTTAAAAGTGAGATTCATTTTTGTGAACAGGTAGCTGAAAAATTAGGTTATAAAAAAGGAGTCGTAGCGGAACTTTCATCGCGTATATACAGCGACCCAACCATTACTGCCGATCGAAAACTACTAATGGATCGGGCTCATAAGTTTATAAAATAGCCCCTTTTGATATTAGTTACCCCGAAGCCTCCCCTTTGCGAGGCTTTTATTTTTTGTGCGTGGGCACCTGACTCCCTTCTATGGTGAGTGCGTTGTCAACCATTCGATTATTGTATTGTTGGATAAACGCCTTCAGGTATTTTTCCATTGTGCGAACCGTATCGGGAAGTGCTTTCATCAGGTTATTTTTTAGTAGCAGATCACTTTTAAATTGATACAGCGATTTAATCTTTACGCCATCAAATTGTAAAAGATAATTGCCGCGAAAAATCTGATACGTGTTATCGAGATAATTAAAGGCCACGTTGGAAGTGTTTTTTTGAAAGATATTATTTCCATAGGCCACAAATGGTTTATTATAATGAAGATAGTTTAGTACAGACGGCATAATATCTATTTGTTGTACTATGTCATTCGCCAGCCCTCTCCCCTGTTGCTTCGGTTGATAGAAAAAAATGGGGATAGAAAAATACCCCCAGGCCGAATTATATTCCTGTAACTGAATTTCGGCCGAAGCATGATCAGCCGTAATAACAAAAAGAGTATTCTCAAACCAGGGCATGGTTTGAGCTTTTTTAAAAAACCTTCGCAAGGCATAGTCGGTGTACTCAATGGTGCGGTGCACAGGCTTTGGACCTCCTTTAAACTTCTTTTCATACCCATCGGGTAAGTTATAAGGGTGATGCGAGGAAACCGTAAAAAGTGTAGTAAAAAACGGCTGCGGAAAGGAGTTCATCTGGTTAGCAAAATATTGAAGAAAGGGTTCGTCCCAAATGCCCCATATCCCATCAAAATCGTTGTCGTTATTGTATTCGGTTTTACCATAATAATGATCGAACCCAGCCATGTTGGCAAACGCATCAAAACCCATCGAACCATTGGGGGCACCATGAAAGAAAGCGGTGTAATAGCCTTCCGGTTTAAGCAAGCTGGCCAGACTGTTAATTTTATTTCCCGAATAATGCGACAAAATATAGGGTACTTCAATAGAAGGAATACTGCAAATAACCGAGGGCATAGCATCAATAGACTTGCGTCCGTTGGCTAATGAATACTGATACGCATGACTTACCGAAATAAGCGAATCCAAAAAGGGAGTGTAGCCGGAGTAGGCACCGTATTGTCTGTTTTTATTATAAGCCCCTACAAATTCTTTTGAGAAGCTTTCCAGAATAAGGATTACTACATTTTGTTTTCTAAAGGCACAGGTATCCGCGGGCCTATAAATAGGATTAAAAATTTTCTCAACCTCGGTATCCGAAAAATAATTTACTTTTTTTATAACATTGGCCTTGGCCGTGCGCATCAGAGCAAAGGGAGTATTCAGCACCAAAGCAATCTCGTTAGGGGTTTCGGCATACGCTGCGGCATTACTTAAAGTAATTGGCCTTGTGCTGCCCCGAAATCCTCCCCTCGCCCCTCCTACAAAAAGATAAATGCTCAGAAGCATTGCCAACAAACCTGAGCCGTAAAAGGAGAATTTATTTTTTAGTTGCGGTCCCGTAAATTTTATGCGACTGTATCCTAAGTAAAGCAATGCTACCAAGAAAATCCAAAACAATGCAGTGTACCAGTAGTCCCACAAAAAACGAAGGCTTAGCCGCCCCAGATTCTCTTCATTTTCAAACTGGTTGATTACGGTAAGGGTTGTTCTTCGCAAGGTAAACCGGTAGTAAATAAAATCTATTGTATTGATGGCGAAAGCAAAAGCATTGACGAAAAGAAAAATCCATTTTAATAGGCTTTGATAAACTTGGTAATACCTTATAGGTAAGGGTATGATTAATAACAAAATAAAAAGTGAATTAGAATATAACGTAGCGGATAGATCGAAGCGCAATCCTCCCTTCATAATAATCAACATCCGGCTAAAAGACAGATTGGGAAAGAAGGATGTATTATATAAATAGAATGCTACCCTACTTACCGAATACAAGGCCATTACAAGTAAAAGGCTAAGCACCAGGGCTACATAAATGTTTCCTTTCAATTGAATTTTATCTGTATATTTTTTGAATACTTTCATCGTTAAATAAAGATGCAGGCAAAAATAGGATAACATTCAGTAATTATCTTAGATTTGTGGTTGCCGTATTGATAATGTGGATGTTAAGTCGAATTATCTAAACCCTAAAAGTAGCCTCAAAGTATCTTGCCTGATGAGATTTTTTTTTATTTCTTCTCTACTGGTTATCAGTTGCCCTTCCTTTTCGCAGGAAGTAGAATCATTTGGGGTTTTTGGCGGGTTTAATATCCCATTCACGATAGATCAGGGATTAAAAAACGATCCACGGTTTTATGGCCGTTTTACCTTACGGGGCACCCCGATTGGGTTTTCGTATGGATACGATAAAATTGGTCATGGTTTTTTGTTTACCCCCAGCTATACACAAATCGGCCAAAAATTTACAATTGTAAATTATGCGGGTGGAACGGTAGGCATACGCGATGTACAAATGAATTACTTTTCGTTGCCCATAGCACTTCGTTTGCATGTTAATGATGTAGCCTTTTTTCGATTAAGTATAGTGGCTGCGGTTAATTTCAGTTACTTAATGAAAGGGCAAGAAACGCTCACCATCGATGCCGTGCCCAGCGTACGGAAGTTGGCCTACCCTCCGGGCGTCAGCGTTCCGCAAAGTCCGGATTATCAGGTTACATATAACGGTGTGGTTGTTCCCAACCTTAATAACAGCGTATATGTTTCTAACGATAAATTTTCTCGTTTTCAAATATTTGCCGGGGTAGGATTTCACTCTGATTTTGACATCAACGATAATTGGAGCATTAGTTTTGATGGGCGCGCCAACTTTGGCATTTTCGATCCGAGGACCCCCACCTACATTAATCAGCTAAAGAATCCTACCGGCCCGCCCGATATTAATTCTAATCCTGGCTCACCCGATATCTACGGGCAACGCAGAGACATTTACCTCTCCGCTACTTTTGGTGTAGCTCGTATCATCCAAATCAAAACAAAGTTCAGAGAAAAGACGAGTTCGCCTGTTCAGCATACACGTCCTCAGGCTGCGAAAAAACACAAAACAAAATCTAAAAGATAAGTTTGGATTTACTTTGCCGGGCAAAATAAAAAATCCCAGCCTGTGGCTGGGATTTAGTTTTAATAAAAAGGATATTAATCTAGTTGCCTCCGTTTTTTTGAGCAGCCATTTTATCCATTTCTTTATTGAAAGTGTCTTTAAATTTTTCATAATCATAATCTACTTTCAATTTATCGTCTTGAGAAAGGCGGTTGTTATATTCTTTTACCAAGTCATCGGCCGATAGCTCAATAGCAATATAGGTTTTGTAGTTGCCCTCTTTGGTCTGCATCAGTTTTTCACAGATGGTTCGTACCCCACGTAAAGTTTGATCTACAATTTCGCGGTTTAAGCTCTCAAACTTTTGCTCCAATTGTTCTTTTTTGTCCATCGAAGTGGAATTGGTATAATTATCCGTAACGGTTTTAACCGTAGTCTGGATGGCCTGAGCCAGTTCGTTGCGGGCATTGGTTAAGGCTTTCTTTTTAGAAGTTACCTGATCCATACTTTCGCCAATGGAGTTAGCCCGAAATACTTTATTAGTAGTGAAAAAATCGGGACCTGAACAAGGTACCACAACTTCTTTTTCGCCATCGGGCGCTTTTTGTTTGGACTTACATCCACCAATCAAGGCTGCGGCAAAGGCAACCATCACTATGGAATAAACACTGATTTTTTTCATATTTATTGGGTTATTAACGGTTTACAATTTACTATAAAACAAGTTTAATGCCGAATTATTATTGTTTTAGATTCACTGAGGGTGTGAGGGTTTAAATTTATTGCAAAATGGCATTTAGCATATCGGGCAAGGTGCTGGAGTCTAAATTTTTCAATAGTTTACTGTAAGCATCCTGGCTGCTACGCTCATAATCTAAGCTATAACCCTTTACCCGATCGACTGTGGCAGCATAAATCTCTTTATCATCTTTAACGGTAGAGACCCGGATTATAGTGGTGGCATACGAAATGTAAATGCTGCCCGATACGGCTCCTTTCTCCGAGCTTGTATTAACATCAATGGCCAATTCGGCCTTGCTTTTATCGGGGGTGAATACAAAGCCGGAAGTAGCCAGGTAGTTTTTGATTTTGTTTGCTACTTGCTGATTAGGCTTGTCTGCTCCAAAATTTTTCTCTACAGATGACAGGTAAACCAACGGACGGATTACATTCATCACAACAATATCTTTGGGGGCCACAATTTTATCTGCTACTAAGGTATAGATGGTGGAGGGATTATCTCCGGCAAATTTTAACAAATTAACCTTTACAGCTACCGTTTGCTCCATATCGCGCGAGCTTATTTTACTTAGCAATATTTTGGCCGTGCCGTTATCATCTGTTTTATAATCCGGAAAAACATCGCCAGCCCCTTTCTCAAAAGAAGCGACCAAGGGCATACCCGTAATTGGTTTCTTCAAATTTTTGTCGGTCACTTTAACGGCAATGGCCTGTCCGCTTTGGGCGATAATACGATTTACGGTAAGTTGATTAGGGCTTACCTTTAGTTCCATTTTATCGAGCAGCAATTGCATGTCGGCAATAATCTCGTTTGTTAATAAAATATCGTTCCCCTCAAACTGAATACGCAAAGGTTCCGCTAAATATTTCTCTACAGCCCGAAAGCCTTGGTAATAAAACCCTAAAGCCGTAACCGGATCATTATTTTTTTCGGATTGGCGTGCCTTGGTAAAAAAATCCAAGCCAAGGGTTACCGCATTGCGCTTCTGTTCGTCTTTAATTTCTTTATAACGCTGTTTAGATAAACGAAAATAGACCCAATAGTTCTTATCGTCTTGCCATACATCTACCTGCTCATATTCTTCTATATCGTCTGTAGCGGTGGTTTGTATCATTTGCTGATACTTTTCTGAAAATCCTTTTCCGTCATCCAGCTGATTAAGTACTGATGTAGAAGAAACATTTACTTTTATTCCAGAGATTAAATCTTCTAATGCGCTCTTTTTAGCCTCTTGCACATAGTTGCTCTGCCCATCTTTAGTAGCATGACCTATACCAATATAGTATAGCAAGTCGTCTGGCTTATTGCTGAGCCAGGCGGGCTGAGGGTTTGCCTCTTTTTTTCCTTTTCTTTTCGATTTGGTTTGAGTGGCAGCCGGAGAACAACTAAACAAGACCGCAACGGCTAAAATAAATAGGCTTCTCACAGATGGTTAATTATTTCACTTGTTCAAAGATAGCGATTACCATGCCGAAAAATAACTGAGTGTTAAGATTTTGACGAACACAAAAAAGGCTGCCTCTTTTGAGACAGCCTTTTTGCAAATCAATAATCTCTATTTGAATTTTTTTACAATAGCCTCGAATGCGGCTGGGTGGTTTGCAGCCAAATCGGCTAATGCTTTACGGTTTAACTCGATACCCGAGGCCTTAATCTTGCCCATAAACTCTGAATACGACATTCCGTGCAGACGAGCACCTGCATTAATCCGGCTTATCCACAGAGAGCGGTAATCTCTTTTCTTTGCTTTGCGGTCGCGGTAGGCATAGGCAAGCCCCTTCTCTACCTTGTTTTTGGCAACCGTCCATACATTTTTTCCTCTTCCCCAATAGCCTTTGGCAAGTTCCAAAGTACGTTTGCGTCTTGCACGCGAGGCTACATTGTTTACTGAACGTGGCATAGTAATTTACATTTTTTGACCGTAGGCGGCTTTTATATTTTTTTAAAGCTCTTAAGCCATCGGCCGGGTTGAACATAGAACCAACCCTGACATTGCGCCAGGATTAAACCAAATAAGGCAGCATAGGCTTAATGTTAGCCTCGTCTGCTTTATTTATTGTTACCTTATGACCAAGGTGCCTCTTTTGCTTAGTTGTTTTCTTGGTCAGAATATGATTTTTAAATGCTCTTTTGCGTTTAATCTTACCACTACCGGTAACTTTAAAACGCTTCTTAGCTCCTGATTTCGTTTTTATTTTTGGCATATTAATTAGAACTTACTTCTTTCCTTTTGGGGTCATCATTAAATACATACGCTTGCCCTCTAATTGGGGCATCTGTTCTACTTTCCCTAACGACTCAAGAGATTGTGCAAATTTCAACAATAAAATCTCCCCGCGTTCTTTGTACACAATTGACCGGCCAGCGAAATGTACATAAGCCTTTACCTTCGCTCCCTCTTTTAAGAAATTCTCGGCATGTTTTACCTTGAAATTAAAATCGTGGTCGTCTGTGTTAGGGCCAAAGCGAATTTCTTTTAAAACTGACTTCTGTGCATTGGCCTTAATTTCCTTTTGTTTCTTTTTCTGTTCGTACTTAAACTTCGAATAATCTACCACTTTACATACGGGCGGATCGGCTTTGGGTGATATCTCAACTAAATCTAACCCTTGCTCTTGTGCTATTTTAATGGCTACGGCAATAGGGTAAACATCTACTTTAATATTTTCACCCACCACCCGCACCCGTTGTGCAGTAATTCTTTCATTTATACGGTAAGGTTCTTCTGCTATTCGCTGCCTAAAACCTCCCCTGTTGTTATTAAAAGGCCTGTTGCTATTGAAAGGCCTGTTATTACCTGGATTTACTGCCACTCGTTGGGTTTAAATTCGTACTTTTTAAAAACAGGCTGCAAATATCGCTATTTTTTTGTTTTTTCAAAATAATGAGGTTTGTTCTTTGCCATTATTCGCTGCGCCCATCCTTAAAAACTTCTTATGGATCTGCCTAAAGTTATCCGGTAGTGAGGTAAGCGGCTCCATATACCCCGGCACTATCTCCAAGTTTGGGGCGCACAATAGGCGTTTCACAGCGATCGTTAAATATAAATGCTCGCAGAGCTTGTTTGCCCTCTGTATAGATCAAGTCAATATTTCCCACCCCACCACCAATAACCACTACATCCGGATCAACAATATTTATTACCACACTCAAGGCAAGTCCAAAAAAATGAATCAGTCGTTTTATGGTTTGCTGAGAAAATTCATCTTTTCCAGCATTATAATCGGCATAGATATCTTTCATTGTTTTCTTTGCGCCACTAATAGATTCATAATATTTTTCGAGTGCCGGACCCGACAATACATTTTCTACACAGCCCCATTTGCCACAATAGCAGGGACCTCCCCCACTATCGTCTAAAAAATTATGTCCCCATTCACCGCCAATTCCATGTAGCCCATTTATAATTTTTCCATTTACGACCAATCCACCTCCCACACCCGTACCCAAGATTACACCAAACACTACGTTTGCTTCGGGGAAATGGTCTTTTACCACTCCCATAGTAGTTTCGGCCAGCGCAAAACAGTTGGCATCATTTGCCATTGAAAGTTTTATGTTGAGTAAGCGCTCGAGGTCTTCTTTTAAAGGCATTCCGTTTAGGCACGTTGAGTTACAATTGTGCATGAGCCGGGTTTTGGGATCGCGAATACCCGGTGTTGCTATACCGATATGAGGTGCCCGATACCCCATAGCCTTTTCCATTTTTTCTACCAACAGCCGAATCTGATTAAGTTCGTGATCGTAGCCTTTAAAACTTTCGGAAGGAAGTCTGTCTCGGAAGAGAATTTCGGGTTGGTTAGCTGACGATAAAACGATGCCTTCTGCTTTCGTACCTCCTAAGTCAATACCCCAAAGATGTTTATCGGTTTTCATATTGGCAACAAAACAAAAATATTTTAACGAACCGTACAAACTTATAAAGCAAACACAATATCAATTTGCTTTTTTTAATTTTGAGCCATGCAAGCGGTTTCTTTTTACATTGTTTATCCTCTTATTTATCTTATAGCCATGCTTCCGTTCAGTCTGTTGTACAGGCTGTCTGATTTGCTCTATTTCTTTTTACGCCTTTTCGGATACCGCAGGAAGGTGGTTTACATCAATCTAAAGAATTCTTTTCCCGAAAAAACAGAGCAAGAAATACAACACCTCTGCAATGAGTTTTTTAAATACTTGTGCGACTTGATTCTGGAAACTTTAAAAACGCTACGGATGACAGCCGAAGAAGCAAAAGAACGATGCGTTTTTCATACCCCGCAATGGCTCGATACAATGTATGGTCAAAAGAAAAACTTTATAATTGTGATGGGGCATTACGGAAATTGGGAATGGGCAGGCCCCAGCTTCAGTCTGAATACACCTTACCAACTTACCGTTATTTATCGCCCACTCACCAACCTATATTTTGATAAAATGATGATTCGGATGCGAACCAAGTTTGGCACTCAGATCACACCGGTTAACCAAGCTCTGCGCTACATGGTAGCTCATCGCAACAGCACTTCGGCCACCGCCTTTATTGCCGATCAGGCTGCCAGCACTGCCAATTCCTATTGGACAACTTTTCTTCATCAGGATACAGCGGTTTTTAATGGCCCCGAAAAACTGGCCATAAAATTTAATTATCCGGTGGTTTATATAAGCATTCAACGGGTAAAAAGAGGATATTACAGCGTTACGCCCGAACTACTTTTTGCCAACCCGGCCGAAACAAAAAAGAATGAAATTCTTGAAACCTTCACCAAAAGGTTAGAAAAAGATATTATTCACGATCCCATTATCTGGCTTTGGTCGCACCGCCGATGGAAACATACACGCCTCGCCTCCTTGTAGGCTTGATATTTTGACCTACCTTTGCTTGCTCATTTCTAAACTTACGAAGTTGCGCACCGGTAAAGAATTAATTGCCCATAGTAAATCATTCAGCAAAGAAAACAGATTTAAAAGCTGGTTTGAATTATTAATAACCGTTTTTCTTATTATCGTGTGCATTGCTGTGGGGCTTACCGCTGAAATACAGTTGTCAATTAAAATCGTAGCTTCTCTGGTGTGTGGCTTAGCCTATGTAAGATTATTCGTTATCTATCACGACTACGCTCACCGGGCTATTTTGCAAAACTCAAACATGGCCAACATACTGATGACCTTTGTGGGAATTTATATGTTGGCTCCTAAAACTATATGGAGCCGCACACACGAGCATCATCACAATCACAATTCTAAACTTACCCTGAGCGGTATCGGTTCCTACCCCACCGTAAGTAAAAAATATTTTTTAAGTCTAAATCGTAAAAAAAGGCTGATCTATTTATTGAACCGCCATCCGCTTACCATTTTATTGGGATATTTTACCTTATTTATTTTTTGGTTGAACCTGAAATCTTTTTTTGAAAGTCCGAGGAAACATTTTGATTCATTAGCCGCACTTTTATTTCATTTTACTGCATCGTGGGCTACCATTCATTTTTTTGGCTGGCCAACTTATTTTATCTCTTTTTTCTTTCCCTTCTTCCTTGCTTTTGCCATAGGGGCCTATTTGTTTTACTGCCAGCATAATTTTCCAGGGGCAGAGTTTAAAGAAAACCACGACTGGACGTATGATAATGCTGCCCTAAACTCAACAAGTTATATGACGATGAACCCAGTTATGAATTGGTTTACCGGCAACATCGGCTATCATCATGTGCATCACTTAAATTCCAGAATTCCTTTTTATAGACTGAAAGAAGCACTTGCTACTATGCCCGAGCTTCATCTGGTTAAAACTACCTCCTGGCATCCAAAAGAAATATTCAGGTGTTTGCGGTTGAAATTGTGGGATCCCGAAACCAATCGTATGATTACCCTGAAGCAATTTAGGTCTGAACATCCGGTACTAAATTGAAGACCGTACGTAACGTAATGGGCAATCTGGCCTTCCAGGTATTGCTGGCCATCCTTATAGGCATTGCGGTAGGCCACTTCTTCCCTACCGTGGGTATTCAGTCTGAAATCATTGGTAAAACCTTCGTTCATATTCTCAAGTTTTTTATTGGCCCTATCATTTTTCTCACCATTGTGTCGGGCATTGCTGGCATTGGCAACCTGAAGAAAGTGGGGCGGGTGGGCATCAAGGCATTAATTTATTTTGAAGTAGTTACAACTTTGGCCTTGCTGATCGGCATAGCTGTAGCCTTGCTCATGCAACCGGGGGCAATTGACAAAACCGGGCTACCCATTCAGGATATGTCAGGTATTGAGAAAAAAGCCCAGGATGGATTTAACTGGGTTCGTTTTTTCTTAGAAAATTTCACTTTACAAATATTGGTTGTCGCCATCCTAAGTGGAATTATCGTCAGTCACTTATCAAAAAGAGAGTTCATATTAAACAGGTTGGATAAAATCGCTGGGGTAGTTTATAAATGGTTACGCTACGTTATGTACCTCGCTCCGCTTGGTGCGTATGGCGGTATTGCTTTTGCCGTGGGTAAGTTTGGTCTTAACTCGCTGGTGCCGCTTGCTAAACTGATGGTGTGCATGTATATCACTATGTCTGTTTTTGTATTTGTTGTGTTAGCGGCCATTTTGCGTTATTATCGTTTCCGCATTATGCGGCTGCTCAAGACCATTAAAGAAGAGATATTGATCGTGCTGGCCACTTCATCTTCGGAGGCCGCATTACCTTCGCTGATGAGAAAACTGGAAAATATGGGATGTAGCAAATCGGTAGTGGGTTTGGTCGTCCCTACCGGGTACTCTTTTAACTTAGATGGTACGTCCATTTATTTGTCTATGGCCGTTTTGTTTATTGCTCAGCTCTACAACATCTCCCTGTCGGTAGGCGAAATGGCAAGTATCATTGGTATTTTAATGATTACTTCCAAAGGAGCTGCCGGGGTAACCGGCAGCGGCTTCATTGTGTTGGCCTCGACACTTACGACTCTTCACACCATTCCCATAGAAGGGTTGGCTTTTTTACTCGGCATAGATAAATTTATGAGCGAAGCCCGTGCCATTACCAATATTATAGGTAATGGCGTAGCTACTTTGGTGATAGCAAAAAGTGAAAAAGAATTTGAGTCGGCTACAGAAACTACCCTACTTTAATGCCCAGATTTTTTCCCAGCAGAGTAAATTGATCACTCCACTCAGGGGTGGATTGATGCCTGATTTCTTTCGACATTTGAAAATACAGATTTTGACTTTTGTGCAGGTTGGGGGTTAACGCAAAACGATCTAACAACGGAAACATGCGATTGAGCCGCTGTAGGCGCTTTACATTTTCATGTTCACTATTAATTCTTCTTAATTCTTTCCAAATACTTTCGCCTGCCAGGCGCGATAATTTTTCGGTATCTTCAATTTTTAAATTCCACCGTGCCAGTTCGGATGAAATGCGTTCCATTTCTTTAATATTGATTTTTTCGGAAGTAAAACTTTTTACCAAATCGGCATTCAGAATATACTCAAATGTAGTGCGGTAGGTATTGGGGATAGGAAGTCCATTGTTGGCAAGAGCCGTAATAAGTTGATAATCGCTGTTATAGCTTTTTCGTAAAGAATTTTCTAATTCTGCCATGCTTTCCTGCGCGATCAATTCTAAAATTTTCCTTTTCTCATCGCTGAATAATTGCCAGATAGTATATTTATCAGGACCAAAATACATCTGCATGGTGCCAATTACATCGCCTAATCTACCTTCTTCAAAAGCTTTTACAATGCGAAACTGCATGCCGGAAAAATCATCGGGCTCCATATCTATACTCAGGTTGCCAATGATATTGTGCTTACCTAAATAGATGACAGCAAAGGCAAACTTGCGTTCGGATAATGTTACCTGCGAACGAACGGTAATCATCCCCACGGCAATTTTTTGATCGCCAGCCGATTTTTTTATGATTGATTCACTTACTGTAGAATAATTAAAGATAGTTAATGCTTCCGGTTCATCTTCAAAAACAGTGGACATGGCAAAGTGCATCCCCACACGCTTCAGGTTGATAAGTGAGGGCCTGACTATTTTTTCGTACACCTGCGCTGCATTGCCATAGGCCGCTACATTACTTGGGGCATGCTCCAGCCTTTTAATAAACTCACTTTCCAGATCGGCTTCATCTAACTGGTGAGCTAACTGAATAACCCGGCAGGCATATTGCAATACCTGAGTAGCCTCAATGCCCGACACTTCATCAAAAAACCAACCGCAACTCGTGTACATCAACATGGTATTGCGTTCCATCTCCATCAGATACATAACACGCACTGGAGATACACTTTCTTTGGCATACTTGCTTAAAAAATGACGAATCGTATTCTCGTTACGCCTCAGCACGACATGAATAAATTCATTACGTGCTTCCCATGGGGATTTTAAGATAGGAGAAGCTTCTCTTTCAAAAATAATGGCGGTTTCATCGCGCAGCCAGTCTAACGCCTCACGCAAAGGCTTACGCCAGAGTTGATGCCAGCCTTCGTGCCCGCCAGAGTTACACCCGCAGTTATTGCGCCAACGCTCTACCCCATGGATACAACTCCACGAACTGTTTTCTATGATTTGCACTTCGTGAACAGGTGGAAACAAAGAAAGAAACTGAGCGTAATTCGTTAACCTCACTTCTCCGTGTTTCTCAATATAATCAAGGCAAAAGGCCAAGGCCATATCACCATGCTTATGATGATGGCCGTAGGTTTCTCCATCGGTTGCCACGTGGATCAGTTGCTCGTTTGTGTCTTGCTGGTCAACGGCATTCAACAGTGTTTCGGCAAATCGTTTACCGTCATTCAACAACCCATTAAAGGCGATGGATTGAGAAATATCTCCGTTATAAAAAAACAAATCTATCCACTTGCCGGAAGGCAGATGACAACGGTAAGCATGCCGGGTGTTAAGAGTTTGGTCGTTTACATCTTCCCATTTTTCGTCTCCTTTTTTTCTGATGGCCTTCGCCTGACGCGGAGCCAAAATAGTAAACCGGATATCGTTCTTTACCAATGTTTCCAGCGTATCGGTATCTACGGCTGTTTCGGCCAGCCACATACCTTCCGGTTTACGCCCAAAGCGGGTTTCAAAATCGCGTATGCCCCAGACAATTTGGGTTTCTTTATCGCGAGCATTGGCCAAGGGCATAATGATGTGGTTATACACCTGCGCCAGCGCAGAGCCATGTCCGCCAAACCGGTTGAGGCTGTCTTTGTCAGCTTGCAAGATGGCCTCGTATGTTTCGCGTGCATTGGCCTCCATCCAGGAAAGCAGTGTTGGCCCAAAATTGAAACTGATTTTAGCGTAGTTGTTAACGATGTTGCGAATGACGTTGTCTTCATCTAAAATTCGCGAGGTAGAGTTAGGCTCGTAACATTCAGAAGTAATGCGCTCGTTCCAGTCATGGTAGGGATGTGCCGAATCTTGCACTTCTACTACTTCCAGCCATGCGTTTTCGCGCGGAGGTTGGTAAAAGTGGCCGTGAATACAAACAAAACGATTAGAGGAAGTGGCCATGAGCTAAAAATGATGACACATTAAAGTCATCAAAAAAATATTGAAACCGAAAGATAACTAAATGTCATTACTGACAAAACAAGATAACGTAATTCAATTTTAACTTCCGGCTTCCAGTTCAAACTCACTTTTTTCTTCATTCAATTTCAAAACCGAAATAGCTAAAGGTGGTAGTGTTATGGAGAGTGAATAGTCTTTATTGTGGTATTTTACCGGTGACGTAAATTGCAACTCATGGTTTAGCAAACCACTTCCCCCGTATTTCAAGTCATCAGAATTAAATACTTCTTTCCACGACCCGCGCAGCGGCACGCCTACACGGTATTGGTGGCGAACTTCGGGCGTAAAGTTGCAAACTACAATTAATGAATCGTGTGGGGTTTCTCCTTTTCGCATAAATACCATCACGCTGTTTTCGCGGTCAGCGTAATCGATCCATTCAAAGCCGAGGTTGGTAAAGGAAAAACGAAAGAGCGCCTGTTCTTCTTTGTATAGTTTATTCAGGTCTTGAATCAGGCGCAACACCCCCCGGTGCAAATCGTAATTAAGTAAATGCCAACTTATGCTGCTATCGTGGTTCCATTCGCCTGTCTGCCCCAGCTCACCGCCCATAAACAACAATTTCGTTCCGGGGTGGGTAAACATGTAGGCATACATCAGCCGGAGGTTGGCAAATCTTTTCCACTCATCGCCCGGCATACGGCCTATCAGCGATCCTTTGCCGTGTACTACCTCATCGTGCGAGAGCGGCAGCATAAAATTTTCAGTAAAAGCATACATAATACTGAATGTAATTTCATTCTGATGATACTTGCGGTAAATAGGGTCGTCTTTAAAATAGCGAAGCGTGTCGTGCATCCAGCCCATCATCCATTTCTGCCCGAAGCCTAACCCTCCCAAATAAGTTGGCCTTGAAACTCCCGGCCAGGCGGTTGATTCCTCTGCAATGGTAACTACATCGGGAAAAGAGCCATAAACCGTTTCATTAAATTCCTTCAAAAAATCAATTGCCTCCAGGTTTTCGTTTCCGCCATGTTGGTTGGGTATCCACTCCCCTTCTTTTCGCGAATAATCTAAATACAGCATGGAAGCTACTGCATCTACCCGTAAGCCGTCAATATGATACTGATCGAGCCAAAAAAGAGCATTGCTGATGAGAAAAGACCTTACTTCATTCCGGCCATAATTGTAGATATAGCTGCTCCAATCCGGATGAAACCCTTTGCGCGGATCAGCATGTTCATACAAGTGGGTGCCATCAAAGTTATATAAGCCGTGCGCATCGCCCGGAAAATGCGAGGGTACCCAATCGAGGATGACACCTACCCCTGCCTGATGAAAGGCATCTACCAAAGCCATAAAATCTTGAGGGGGGCCAAATCGACTGGTGGGCGCAAAGTAGCCAGTAAGCTGATATCCCCATGATCCAAAAAAGGGGTGCTCCATTACGGGTAAAAACTCTATGTGCGTAAAGCCCGCCTCTTTTACATAGGGCACTAATTCGGTTATTAACTCGCGGTAGCTTAGCGATCGGTTTCCCTCTTCCGGCTTTCGTTTCCAACTGCCTAAATGTACTTCATAAACCGAATAAGGTTGCGGTTTTCCGACCATTGATTTCCTTTTTTGCAACCAACCATCGTCTTTCCATTGGTAAGGCTCTTGCCACACAATGGAAGCTGTGCGCGGGGCTATTTCGGCATAACGTGCAAACGGGTCGGCTTTTTCGAGATATTCCCCCTGATTAGACTGAATGGCATATTTGTAGGCTTCGCCTTTTGTTAAGCCCGAAAAAAATCCTTCCCATATCCCCGATTCATCCCAGCGGGCATTTAATATATGCTGGTCTTTCTGCCAATGATTAAAATTTCCAATAACGGAAACGGCCTTCGCATTGGGTGCCCATACAGCAAAATAAATTCCGGCCGCGCCATTATGTGTCATCTCATGCGCTCCTAACTTTTCATACAGTTTGTGATGCTTGCCTGAGCGAAAAAGATGAATGTCGAAGTCGGTCAGTAAACTAAATGTATCTTTCTCTTCCGGGGCTGATGGTTTGTTTTTTTTTGCCATAATAAAAATTAAGATCCTTTTTTCAGTTCTTTCGACAACAGATAACGATTGACCTGATACAAGATGCCACGAAGCGGTATGATTACCCAATCGGGGCGACCATTTAATTCATAGCCTAGTTCATAAATGGCCTTCTCCAACAAATAAACTCGCATCAATACTTCTCCTTCTTGCGATAAGCTTTTACCCATACTCATTTTTTCCATATAAGCCCCCATATAAAAACGGCTTACGTAGTGCTGCCATTGCTCGGCCCATTGGCTTAGAAACTCCAGGTCTTTCTCACGGTAGTTTTCATTGAGTAATATCTTACCAAATGCGGCATAATGAAAGGAGCGCATCATTCCGGCTACATCTTTCAAAGGGTTCTTTTTTAGCCTTCGTTCGCTGAAACTAAACCCAGGTTCACCTTCAAAGTCAATAATTACAAAGTCTTTTCCCGTAAAAAGTACCTGGCCCAAATGGTAGTCGCCATGAATGCGGGTTTTTAGGGCATTTAACTTTACCTTATAAATTTCACTAAAGCACTCTAAAATAAGTTCTTCAGCAGCCAGCACTTCCTGGGCTAATACTTGCGCATTCTTATTAAGTTTATCAACAGATTGTTCCAGTAATTTTAGGCGATCTCGCACTAATTTTTTTAATGAAGAAAATAACGATCGCTGGTAGTTGGCCGAAAAATACTCGGGAGTAAATGCCGGGTTAACTTTATCTGAGGCCAGCGCCAGGTGCATCTCGGCTGTTCGTTGCCCCAGGCGCACTACTCTTTCATAAAAGCCGCGACCAATTAATTCCTGTATCAGTTCGGGGGCTTCCTCAAATACGATAGATGATTTATTATTGAGTTTAGGAAGTTTTTCTTTTTTAGCATTAGTAATAACACGCTCATAAAAGCGGCCTACCGAATCAAGGGTCATAGTCCAGCTATCCCCCTGGTTTTCTACCTTTTCTTGCAGCAACCCAAACACCATTACTTGCCCATCGTTATCATGATATTCTATGCTACCGGCATATTTTGGTGCATTACGAAAACTGGTACTTTCTGAGAGGAACCTTATAATTTCCAAATCGGGGTTTATTTCTTTTTCAATTTTGCGATAAAACTTGAAGAAGAATTTATCATTATAGATGATGGAGGTATTGCTTTGTTCGGCTTTCAGGATTTTTGAATCAATGGTGTCGGAGTTAAGACGTGTGTAAACACTTGAATTAAATTCTAATGTTCCATCCTCCTCTTTGAGGCGCGATTTTCTATCCATGGCCTGAAAAAGAAAATCTCGAAACCCTTTATCAAAGCAACTATCTATTAAAAAACCGGTTTTCCCTTGAAAATCGGCCCGGCAGATTACGCTTTGGGCGGTAAACTCTGTTTTTTCGAAAAGCGTGTCGGAAGAAGCAAAATAAAGAGGTAAAAAATAGAGTTCGGGCAAGCGTTGCACATAATGCACCTCGATAACTGAAAGATAGTGCATCTCCCTCTCTGCTTTTAGAGGGATAATTTTATTCATACTTATTTTGGAAATAGTGCGGGCTTTGCCACCAAACCATCGGCATTTTTTCATGAAAGATGACAAGACTTTGCGTTCTAAGAATCGCACATTGTCATAGTCTGAAAAGGTACGTTCCCATGATAAGTCGGACTGAAAAAGCGGTAATTCACCGGAGGTGGTAACAGTTCCTGTTTTTTCGGAAGCATCTAACTGAAACCAAAAATAACCGTATGGTCCAATCGTAATGGGATAGTCTCCTTCGTCAACACTGCGAAAGCGATTTTGACTAAACACTTCGGTTACATCGCAATCTTTATAATCAGAAAAATCGAGTATGGTAGATTGTGAAAACTGCGATAAGTTTGCTATAACTACGACACGATGGTTTTTATGCGTTCGTATAAAACAAAGTACTTTGGCATTTGAGCTTTCAATAAATTTTAATTCACCACGCCCGAATACGCCCAGTCTTTTGCGCATCTCCACAATATTTCTAATCCACCACAAAAGCGAAGTTGGGTTTTCTTCCTGCGTGGCCACATTCACAGACTCATACCGGTAGGCCGGGTCTGATATTACCGGGAGAAATAATTTTTGTGGATTGGCAGAAGAAAAGCCAGCGTTCAGGTTTACATTCCATTGCATGGGGGTGCGCACCCCAAAGCGATCGCCCAAATAAATATTATCGCCCATTCCAATTTCATCGCCATAGTAAATAACCGGTGTGCCGGGCAGCGAAAACAACAACATGTAGAGAAGTTCTATCTTACGTTTGTCGTTGTTGAGCATCGGGGCAAGCCTTCTTCGTATGCCCGTATTGTGTTTGGTGTGCGGGTCGGTAGCATAGGCTTTAAAGAGGAAATCTTTTTCTTCTTCGGTCACCATTTCCAACCCTATTTCGTCATGATTGCGCAAAAACAGCGCCCATTGGTTGGCCTCAGATGTGGCCGGGGTTTGTTCAATAATATCGATTACGGGGTAAGTATCCTCGGTGCGCAAACTCAGAAAAAGCCGGGGCATTAACGGATAGTTAAAGCACATGTGGCACTCGTCTTCTTTGCCAAAATATTCTGCGGCATCTTCGGGCCATAGATTAGCTTCGGCAATCAGAATCCGGTGCTCGTAGTGTTTATCTATATACGCTCTTATTTTTTTTAGAAAATCATGTGTCTCTGGAAGATTTTCGCAACTGGTATCATCTCGCTCAAACAAAAAAGGGATGGAGGCCAACCGAAATCCATCTACGCCCATTTTTAGCCAGTGATCAATCACCTTAATTACTTCCAGTTGAACCTCGGGATTGTCGTAGTTCAACTCGGGCATGTGTTTGTAAAACCGGTGCCAATAATATGCTTTGGCTTCATTATCCCACGCCCAATTAGACGATTCCTCATCGGGAAATACCAGTCGTGCATCTTTATATTTTTCGGGGGTATCGTTCCAGACATAATAATTCTTATACTTAGAGCCCGCCCTTGCCTTGCGCGATTTCTGAAACCACAGATGCTGATCAGACGTGTGGTTAAGGATAAGCTCCGTAATAACACGCATCCCTCGAGCGTGAGCTTCTTTTAAAAAAAGTCTGAAATCGGCCTGAGTTCCGTAATCAGGATGGATGGCCGTATGGTCGGTTACATCATAACCATCATCTTTCATAGGAGACTCGAAAAACGGCAACAACCAAATAGTATTAATGCCCAAGTCTTCAAGGTAATCAAGTTTTGAAATTAGCCCCGGAAAATCGCCAATGCCATCGCCATTGCTGTCGCAGAAAGAACGGACACTCAACTCATAGATGATAGAATTTTTATACCACAGGGGATCGTTTTTGATAGCACCAGTCATTTACATGTGTGATTGATGGATACTAAGTTGAAATAAATGAAAAGGCATTTTGTGTGGATTGATTTCTACAAAATTCCATTCTTGAGTCCAGGTATAATGCTCGTCTGTCATTAAATCAAAAAGTTTGATATTGATTCGATCGCTTAATCTTAGTTTTTCTTTGGGCAATTGTACATAGCCCGATTGGGTTTGCTGCGGATCGAGATTTACCACCACTAAAATCAGATTAGAAAGATCATCGGTCGCTTTCAGATAAGCGATCAACTGATCGTTGCCTACCTCACAGAACTGAATATTCCAGGTTGACTGCAGTGCGGTATTATTTTTACGGGCCCGATTGATCATAGTCATGATGTCGGTCATGCGATTGGTTTTTTTCCAATCGTAGTGACGCACCTCATATTTTTCAGAGTTGAAATATTCTTCCTTTCCGTCTATGGGAGTGTTCTCATAAAATTCATAAGACGGGCCATAAACACCAACGTTAGATGACAACGTAGCCGCCAACGCGTAGCGTATAATAAAACTATTTTCTGTCTGATGCTGCAGATGGTAAGGCAAAATGTCGGGTGTATTAGGCCAAAAATTGGGGCGAAAGAAATTGCGCGAAGGTCCCTGCACAAGTTCATTCATGTAGTTGGTAAGTTCGCTTTTGTTTACACGCCATGTAAAGTAGGTGTAGGATTGAGTGAAGCCCACTTTGGCCAGCGATTCCATAATTTTAGGCCGGGTAAATGCTTCCGAAAGAAAAATGATATCGGCCTCTTTTTTATGCACTTCGGCAATTACCCAATGCCAAAAAGGAATGGGCTTAGTATGCGGATTATCTACTCTGAAAATTTTTACACCTTGGTTCATCCAAAACAAAAAAACCGAGAGCAATTCTTGCCACAGAGCTTGCCAATCGTCCGTTTCAAAATTAAACGGATATATATCCTGATATTTTTTGGGAGGATTTTCGGCATATTGAATGGAGCCATCGGGGCGTTGTTTAAACCACGACTTATGTTCTTTTACATAAGGGTGATCTGGGGCACACTGAAATGCTATATCCATCGCTATATCAATACCTATTTTTTTAGCTTCCGAAATGAGTTTTTTGAAGTCTTCCAGCGTTCCGAGAGCAGGTAAAACAGACTTATGGCCTCCTTCATCGCTGCCGATGGCCCAAGGCGATCCGGGTTCACCGGCCACTGCCCGCACGTTGTTATTTTTACCTTTTCGGTTGATTTTCCCAATGGGGTGAATGGGGGGAAAATAGAGCACATTGAAGCCCATGGCCGAAATACGTGGTAACAGTTTTATGCAATCGCGAAAGGTGCCATGCCGCCCGGCATCGAGAGCAGATGAACGCGGGAAAAATTCGTACCATGTGCTGAAATTGGCCTTTTTACCCTCCACTAAAATTTCTAATTCTTGGCCGGAGGTAGTAAATATTTCTTTCAGCGGGTGGTTATAAACAATTTTTTCAAACTCATCAGACAGTACACTTGCCACGGCCTCGGCATAGTGGCCCGAGTCTTCCAGTTTGATGGCCCACAAAGTGAGTTCCGGTTTTTCTAAACTCAATTTGCGAAGCATAGAGGCTCCCTCCATCAACTCAACTTTTACATCTACCCGGGCGGCTGCTTTCTTTTTAAATCCATCGTACCAAGTATCAAAATGATCAATCCAGGCATGAATTGAAAAAAAATATTTTTCCTGTTTAAGCGTGTAAAAGGAAGCCTGCCATACATCGTTTGCGGTAGGTACCATGAGAATTTCGGTAGGGTTAGTTTCGGCAGCTGACCGAACCCACAACGAAGCCCTGATATGATCGTGGCCATCGGCAAAGATGGACGCTGTTACATCCACTCTTTCACCAACCGTTCTTTTGGCCGGATATATACCTCCCTCTACCTGAGGCTGAATGTTTTCAATAATAACACGTTGTTGTCCGTTGAGCATGGATGGTTATGATTTAACCTTAAAAATATAAGCACTATGAGGGGGGAGTTCTAATTCGGTTAAAAAATTATTGTCGAATCCGATATCCATACCGCTGCGCAGTAAATCACGACCTATATATTTTATGTTTTTATTTAATTTCATGGCGGCCACCGCTTCATCACTCAGTTGTAGCTTCACTTTTTCCATTTTTAAACTGAAGTTGGTTACAATAACTAAGCTTTCTTCGCCATAGGTGCGAACAAAGGCATGAACCAGCGATGGGATATTTCCTTTTTCAGTGTTGGCTTGTGTCAAATCAAAATATTGGCCTGAAACAATGGCCGGATCAGAAGAAGCCAAGGTCAGAATGTCCCCATAAAATTGGCGCAATTGTTTTTGATCATCATTCAGTTTTCCGCCATCAAATTTTCCTTCGTTCATCCAAGCCTGGTGTGCCGGCACACCCCAGTAATCAAAAATAGTGGTGCGGCCGTCTTCTTCTGAAAATCCTTCGATCCCGGCTCCGGCCTCTCCTACTTCTTGCCCAAAGTAAATCATGACCGGGCTTGGGTCTATGGTTGCGCTTACAACCATAGCCGGTAAAGCCTTCCAAGGGTCCCCCGCAAAAAAAGAAGAAGCAATCCGTTGCTCATCATGGTTTTCAAGAAAATGAATTAAGCGGGTATTTAGCCCACTCAGGCTCTGTTGAATTTTAGATAGCTCGGTAGTAGATGACTTTTGGTTTACCAACATACGAAGTTGGTCGTAGAGTTGAACCTTGTCATACAGAAAATCGAACTGTCCCTTTTCGGTATAGTTTTTATATTGTTGCGGGTTGTAGATCTCAGCAATAAAAATAATTTTTGAGTTAACTTCCTTCACTTGCGGAATAACCCAAGCCCAAAATTCTACCGGCACCATTTCGGCCATATCGCAGCGGAAGCCATCAATATTTTTTTGAGCCCAGAAAAGTAAAATGTCTTTCATTTTAAGCCATGTATTGGGCACCGGATCAAAATGAGTTTGGCGGTTATTTAAAATATCCACTCCATAATTCAATTTTACTGTTTCAAACCAATCAGTAATATCGGGCGTGGCTTTAAACTGATCATTGCCCGAAGCCTTGGCCGGAACTTCGTTAAACTTACCATCTTTAGTGGGGAATGTATTTTGATATCCGAGGGGCACATAGTTTACGGGTGGCTGAAAGTGCTGACCGGGCAGATAATAAAAATTATTACCCGCCTTAAAGGCAACGGTTTTATCATCTTCTTCGCCCAAGTCTTTTATCCCGGCAGGTTTGGTATCGCTATGGTATGCCCGTGCCACATGGTTCGGTACAAAATCAATAATTACTTTTAACCCATTTAGATGAGTGCGGGCTATGAGTTGCTCAAATTCATTCATCCGTCTTGGTACCTCTACAGCCAAGTCAGGGTTTACATCATAATAATCTTTGATGGCGTAAGGTGAACCAGCACGTCCTTTTACCACATCGGCATCATCAAGGGAGATTCCAAACTTAGTGTAATCGGTAAGCAGGGCATGCTCAATTACACCGGTGTACCACACGTGGGTTACCCCCAGCTCTTTAATGCCTTTCAAAGCGGTATCCGTAATATCGTTAAATTTACCTACTCCGTTTTCTGCCAGCGTACCATACCGTTTATTGTTTGTGTTTTTATTGCCAAACAACCGTGTCATCATTTGGTAAATGACTGCTTTTTGTGTTTTAATTTCTGCTCTGGGCACTTCGGGGATTTTATCCTTGGGGGAGGAACAACGACATATTAAGGCGGTAGACGCGACAAATAAAAATAATAGGCGAATATTGATCATGGCACAAGTTATGCCTCAATGGTATCAGTTGCAATGATGTGAAGAAATTAAAATTCTTAACCTATTTCTCTCCGCACTACTTTTCAATCGGCTACCCTAACCAAGCGCGCTCGGTTTCTTCCATTCGTTAATTTTAAAACACTTCAATGTCGGCTACTTCATCATCTACTTTGAGTTCTTCTGTTACCAAGATGATTTCCACATCAGATGCTTTATAAAATACATACTTTCACATACCCGTTATGATATCCACAACAATTAGCTATCGGTATAAAAAAGTAAAATTTATATTTGCATTATTAATATAAGCGCTTGATTATAAATTATTTATAAGTAATACACGGAAAGATAACAGCAAAATACGGATCAATCCATTATTGTTCGTTAAAGAAATTTTATAAATAACCGGTCGTAATCTGCAAATACATTTTAATTTGCGCAAAAAACATAATTGTCTATATACTATGAAGCACACGCTTTCACTTACCTTTTTCGTTTTAATCATTTTTCAATCATGGGCACAAGAGGTAAGCCCGTTGGCCAACGGCTACTATGTGGTAGTGGCTACCTATAAAGAAGGCCAAGGAAAAGAGGCATCTAAACTGGCCGAATCGCTTACCAAAAAAGGTTTCCATTCAAGTTTTGGATTAGAGAAAAGCAAAGCCTTTGTATATGTCTATATTGAAAATTATGATTTCGATCATTTTTATGATGCTGTTAAACGCATGATGCAAGCCCGGGAAGCGGAGGATTTTAAAACCGCTTGGGTATTAAAGATAAAAGATGGGAGGCAAATAAAAGAAGGCGACCCTATTGAACCATCTAAACCTACACCAGCTCCCACCCCAATAAATACCCCATCAACCCCATCGGTTGTTACCGAGTATATACCCAACCCTCCTTCTAAGCCTGTTATAAGGCCTCAATATTTAGGAAATACCCCTGTTTTTCTTTCTGTTTTTCGTAAAGGCGATAGCAAAGTGCTTAATGCCGAAATAAAAATTATCGATACCGACCACAAGAAGCTAATGGGCAAAGCCAAAGCCAATAGCTATCTCAATATTTCAGATCCTCGTTCCGCCTCATCCGATATTACGCTGGTAGCCTCTGCCCTTGGCTACCAGGAAACCACACAACACATCAACTACAAACTAACAGAACGCGATACCTTAAAAGAAGGAATTACTTTGTTTGGAAATTACTATATGGTTGATTTTGAAATGGAAAAAATTTCAACCAATGCTTCTTCTGCCCTTAATGAAATTGCCTTTTTTAATGACGCGGCAATTATGACGCCTGCCAGCAAAGATCAGCTACAAGAAATTCTTGAAGTACTAAACGAAAATCCCGGATTAACGATTAAAATAAACGGACATACTAACGGAAACTCGCGGGGCGATATTATTTACATGGGGCCTTCCAAAAATTATTTTGCCCTAAGCAGCGACCGCAAAACCAAAAAAGGATCAGCTAAAGAACTTTCTCTGGCACGTGCCGAAGCTATTAAAAACTGGCTGATTGACCAGGGGGTCAGCACCAGTCGGATCGCAACCGAAGGATGGGGAGGCAATAAACCAATTTATGATTCAAAAAGCGTGAATGCCCGTAAAAATAGCCGAGTAGAAATTGAATTTACTTCGTCTACAGGAAAATAGTTTGAGAAATAAAGCCGGTTGTAGCGAGGAGCAGATTTGAACTGCCGACCTTCGGGTTATGAATCCGATGCTCTAACCAACTGAGCTACCTCGCCTTCTTCAAAAAAAGAAGCGCAAACATACAAACTTTTTTAAGCGATTCAAGTATTTCACTAAATACCTTGACTAAGATTATTTGTTGTTTAGAAAAAAACTTTTAATTTAACAACAAATCGTTAGGATGTATGGCCTCGGAAACTAAAACCCTTTTTACGACAGATTATGAAATCCATGCTTCCATTAAAATGCTATACCCCTACATCCAAACGGCCGGAGGTTTGGCCGAATGGTTTGCCGAAAATGTAACCATCAGCCCGGAAAAAATTTTCACTTTCACATGGGATAATGAACAGCACAAAGCTGTATTAGCTGCACACCGCACCAATCATTTTGCCCGCTTTGAATATCTGCCCGAAACCAAACAAGATAAAAGCGACCCCTCTTACTTTGAACTTCGCCTGGAAGTAAATGACCTTACCCAGACCACCTTCCTTAAAATAAGTGATTATTCTGATTTTGATGATATGGACGAACTCCAAGATTTATGGGACAGCCTGGTAGAAAAATTAAAACAAGTTGTAGGCGGCTAATCTTGTTCGGTACTTTTTGCTGTTCTAATTTTCCGCTTTTAAAAAAATATGCTTCCTTCTATTACCCCCACTGAAACCATTGCCTGGCAACGGCTTACATCCTTGTTTATGCACATGCAGGCCATGCACCTGCACCAGCTTTTTGAAGATGATCCCGACCGGTTCAAAAAATTCCATATCCAGTTTGAAGATATGCTGGTGGATTATTCCAAAAACATAATCAATGAAGAAACCATTGCGGCCCTCATTCAGCTGGCGAATGAAACCGAATTAGCCGATGCCATCAACATGATGTTTGACGGCCACCCCATCAACCAAACTGAGCACCGATCGGTATTGCACATAGCGTTACGCAACCGAGCCAATACCCCCGTTTTAGTAAATGGTAAAGATGTAATGCCGGAAGTAAACAACGTACTCGGCCAAATCAACACCTTCTCAGAAAAATTATTATCCGGCTCATGGAAAGGATCTACCGGAAAAACCATTACCGATATTGTAAACATTGGTATTGGCGGATCCGATCTGGGGCCGCTCATGGTTACCGAGGCACTGAAACCATATCATAAACACATCAAGCCGCATTTTGTTTCCAATGTAGATGGCACTCATCTGGCCGAAACAATCAAACACCTCAACCCGGAAACAACATTATTTATTGTTGCCTCTAAAACATTTACCACGCAAGAAACCATGACTAATGCCGAATCGGCTAAGAAATGGTTTTTAGAAAAAACATCCGGCACAGGCAATGTTGCCAAACACTTTGTGGCGGTCTCTACTAACACTCAGGCTGTAACGGCCTTTGGTATTGCCGAAGAAAATATGTTTGTATTTTGGGATTGGGTAGGAGGCCGGTACTCATTGTGGTCTTCTATCGGATTATCCATTGCGTGCACGATCGGGTATGAAAATTTTGTACATCTATTAGAAGGTGCACATGCTATGGACAACCACTTCAGGCACGAACCTTTTGATAAAAATATTCCGGTACTGCTGGCCCTGATCGGAATATGGTATGTTAATTTTTTCGATGCTTCCAGCGAAGCCATCCTTCCCTACGATCAGTATCTCCATCGGTTTGCTGCTTATTTTCAGCAAGGAAATATGGAGAGCAATGGCAAGTCGGTTGACCGATCCGGCAACCCGGTAACATACCACACCGGCCCCGTTATCTGGGGCGAACCCGGAACCAACGGTCAGCATGCTTTCTATCAATTAATTCATCAGGGAACCAAAATGATTCCGTGCGATTTTATTGCTTCGGCTATCAGCCATAACCCTATTGGCGACCACCATCAAAAATTACTTTCCAACTACTTTGCTCAAACAGAAGCATTAATGACAGGCAAATCACTGGAAGAAGTAGAGCAAGAACTAAAAAAAGCCGGCATGAGCTCTGATGAAATAAAAAAATATGCTGCCTTCCGGGTATTTACCGGCAACAAGCCCACGAATTCTATCTTATTCAGGCAGCTAACCCCTCGTACGCTGGGGAGCCTGATCGCTATGTATGAACATAAAATTTTTGTACAAGGTATTATCTGGAACATTTTCAGTTTCGATCAGTGGGGGGTTGAGTTAGGTAAAATATTGGCTAAAAAAATATTACCCGAACTGGCCTCGCCAGACGAAATTCATACACACGACTCCTCTACAAACGGGCTCATTAACTATTTCAAACGATTGAAGAATAAATAAAAAAATCGTTGATGGCGATATGAGCTGCTTGCCTTATTTTTGAAGCTATAAGTAGCTTCATGGAGAAGAATATTTCAAAAATTGGTGTGTTCACATCCGGAGGAGATGCCCCGGGGATGAACGCAGCTATTCGTGCTGTGGTGCGTACAGCCATTTATTATAAGAAAGAAGTTTTCGGCATTGTGCAAGGATACGATGGTATGATTGCCGGAGACATAGTAAAGTTGGGAGCCCGATCGGTGAGTAACATTTTACAACGGGGAGGGACCATTTTAAAAACCGCCCGCAGTAAAGAATTTCGTACGAAGGAAGGTCGTAAAAAAGCATACGACAATCTTACCAAAAACGGAATTGATTCGCTCGTAGCCATTGGCGGAGACGGTACATTTACCGGGCTAAATGTTTTTTACGAAGAGTTTGGTATTCCCTCCATCTGCATCCCGGGCACGATAGACAATGATTTGGCCGGAACCGATTATACCATCGGTTTTGATACGGCCACCAACACGGCCGTGGAGGCTATTGATAAAATTCGCGATACCGCTTTATCGCACAACCGTTTGTTTTTCATTGAAGTAATGGGCCGGCATTCGGGCTACATCGGTATCAACTGCGGTATAGCCGGAGGGGCTGTGGCCACCATCATTCCTGAAGAAGATGTTACACTTGAACAGCTGTTTCAGAAACTGGACGAAGGCGGAAAGACCAACAAAAAATCCAGCCTCATTGTGGTAGCCGAGGGCTCAAAAATTGGTGGAGCTATGGATCTGGCTAAAAAATTTGCCGAACGCAATAATTATTTCGATATAAAAGTAACCATCATCGGGCATCTACAGCGCGGAGGCAACCCAACCTATTTCGATCGGGTCTTAGCCAGCAAGATGGGCGTGGCGGCCATAGAAGGATTACTCAATGGAAAAAGCGGCTGCATGGTAGGTATGCGCAACAATCAGATTGTGTATAACAGCTTTGAAACAATCATCCATAACAAGCACGAAATAGACCACGAAGCAGTAAGAATATCTAAAATTCTTTCCATATAAATCCGATGAAAGAAATTACCGTTGGAATAGACATAGGGGGCACTAACACCAAGTTCGGTTTGGTTAACCGCGAAGGAAACGTGCTTTACCAAGGCAATATTAAAACAACAGCCTATGCCGAGTTTCGCGAGTTTTTTAACGCTATGGCCAGTGCCCTGCGCGAAACCATCAAACTTTTACCAACCGACCACAAGATTGTAGGGATCGGAATAGGGGCTGCTAATGGAAATTATTACACCGGAAACATTGAGCACGCCACCAACTTGCGATGGAAAGGAATATTACCATTAGCCAAAATGTTTACCGATGAATTTCACGTACCCTGCATCTTAACGAACGATGCCAATGCGGCTGCCGTGGGTGAAATGATCTATGGTAATGCCCGAAAAATGAAGGACTTTATCGTAATCACTCTGGGTACCGGCCTGGGAAGTGGTTTCGTGTGCGGTGGTCTTCTCTTAAACGGACACCACGGCATAGCAGGAGAAGTAGGTCATACTTCAGTAAACCCCAATGGAAGATACTGCAACTGTGGCAAAAGAGGTTGTTTAGAAACCTATGTTTCGGCCACCGGCATAAAAAGGACCGTGTACAAATTATTGGCCGACCATTTAGAACCCAGCGAACTGCGCGGAGTCAGTTTTGACGACCTCAATACCAAAATGATTACCGAAGCAGCCCACCGCGGAGACCTCGTGGCCAAAGAAGCCTTTGAGTACACCGGCCGGATACTGGGTATGAAGTTGGCTGAAACAGCCGTACATACCGACCCGGAAGCTATCTTTTTGTTTGGTGGGTTATCTCTGGCAGGCGACCTGATTTTTAAGCCAACCATTCGCCACATGGAGGCTAACCTCATGCCCTTGTTTCGCGGAAAAATTAAAATTCTACCCTCGGCCCTGCAAAACCAGGCCGCCCCTATTCTCGGTGCCAGCAGTTTGGTGTGGGACTATTTTGAAAAGCAAAAACTGGAAATGGCCTGATCATTTCATTGCCAATTACTTTTTGCCGATTTTTGGGGCATAAAAAAAGTTAATGTCCCGAAAAAAAAAAACACCCAAAGACTCCTTCATCAGTATGACCGAGTTGGTACTCCCCAACGATACGAACACACTCAATAACTTAATGGGAGGTCGGCTTATGCACTGGATGGATATTGTCTCGGCAATAGTAGGCCAGAAGCACTGTGAAAGCGTAGTGGTTACCGCTTCCGTTGATAATATTTCCTTTCGCACGCCAATTCAACTCGGCAGTGTGGTTACGTTGCGGGCACGGGTAACCAGAGCCTTTAACTCTTCGGTGGAAATACGCATTGATGTAGAAGCCGAAAATATACCCGAAGGGATTAAGGTAGAGAGTAACTCGGCCTATTTTACTTTTGTGGCCGTTGATAAAAACGGTAATACCATTACTGTTCCGGAAGTGGTTCCGGAAACAGCGGAGGAAATTGAACTATATAATGGCGCCCTGCGAAGAAGACAATTGCGGTTGATTTTAGCCGGGCGTATGAACCCGCAAGAAGCCACTGAACTGAAATCGCTCTTCGAAATTAAGTAAATGACAGAACCCAATTCGCTCCTTACGGAAACAATCTTTACAGAAAGCATATTTCTTATCCCCGAAAAGACAGTTATCATTTTAGATACGGAGTGGGCACACTTGCCCAAAGAAGAAACCACCCTCTTGGCTAAAATTCTGAAAGCTATCGGCATTACTATAGATGCTGTTACGATATACTATCAGCAACCAATAAACCTTGCTGCATTACCAATTAAGCCAAGCCCGTGCCTATATTTTGGCCAACCCGTTTCCGGAATAACAACCTATGAAGTCTTGGAAATAAACGGCACTAAATTAGTGGCTTCCGACCAGCTAACCAGCCTATTGGCAGACGATGAATTGAAGAAAAAACTTTGGCAAGCGCTAAAAAAACTCTTTTCTTCTTGAGACAATGGGTTACTCCAGCCCTTTTTTTCGTACCCAGATAAAATATCTAAGCAATTCAACTTTAGAAAAGTGAAATTTATCTGTTAATCTTACATCCGAACTGACAACTCTCATTAATAAGGTTACCTTTTGTGGCACTTCGCGTATTCAAATCCGTATCACAGATAAATGAAATAGAGATCTTTGAACGCATCCGCAATGGAGACGAAAAAGCCCTCGAGATCATTTATAAAAAATACTACCGGATGATGACCAAACTGGTAGTAACGAACAGTGGAACAGAAGAAGAAGCCCGCGATGTATATCAGGATGCCTTGGTTGTATTCTGGCAGAAAGCAAGGTCGGGCAATTTAGTTCTTACCTCAAAAATGAGCACCTACATTTACAGTATCTGCCAAAACCTTTGGAGAAAAGAACTAGAACGGAAAAAAAGGTTATCCAATGAAGAAAAAGATTCATCTGAATCAATGGACATGGATAAACCCGAACGCGAAAAAATTATTGCCCGTTGTCTGGAACAATTGGGCGACACTTGTCGTAAGGTTTTGATGTATTATTATTTTGACGAAATGTCTATGCAGGAAATTGCCGACAAGATGGGGTTTGCCAATACCGACACGGCCAAAACAAAAAAGTATAAATGCAAACAGAAGTTAGATGAATTGGTTAAAGCACAGTACTCGGAACAGGATTTTTTAGATTGATGAATGGAAAATTTTGAGTTGATAGAGAAATACATTAGCGGCAAAATGACGGATGCCGAGAAGTTGGCATTTGAGACCCAACTGAATGCGGATCCTACATTAAAAAGTGAGCTAACCTTACAGGAAACTATTGTAAGCGGTATTAAAAAAGCACGTGCCGCAGAATTAAAAACTATGTTAAGCCAAGTGCCGGTAGGCAGTATGCTGTCGGCTGGTGTAGCTACGACCAAAATAGTGGCCGGAGTTATAGCTACTACCGCTGTTGTTACCGTTTCCTATTTTTATTTTAAACCCGCCTCACCGGTTGCCAGCCCAACAGAGGTAAAAACTAAGATATTAGAAAACAAAAAAACGGAACGCCCCCAACCAGAAGTTACTATAACCACCACTGAACCTGAAAAAATAGTTGTTCCAGCGGCTGCAGCTTCCACCCCATCTGTTAAACCAAAAAATACTAAGGTATCTCCCGCCAAAGCAACTCCTAAAATTAACGTGCTGGATCCAACCGATGAATTAACAACATCGCCTACTGCTGCTGGCAAAACGGAAATAGCCGACCACATGACGGTAGCCGTTTCACACATTGCTGTTGAAATTAACAATTCAGAAAAAACATACTCGTTTCACTATCAATTTCAAAATGGCCGGTTGATTCTGTACGGAGAATTTGATGCTACTCTATACGAAATTTTAGAAATACACGGAAACGGCTCGCATCCCTTATTCTTGTATTACAAAAACAATTACTATTTGCTGGACGAAAAGCAAACTACGGTTACACCTCTTTCAGCCATACAGAATGCCCAGTTAGTGCAGAAACTTAAAGAATACAGATCAAAGCAAAATTAAGCTTAGATTTTTTAGCCTGCCTTAAAACGTTCGGATTTGCTCGCCAACCAATGCGGAAAATTTATGAACAGCAACTTTTATCCGCCTGAACCGGTGGGCATTTTACCGTACCGTAAGAACAAAAAACACAACAATCGCCAGGTAGTGGTCTTAAAAGTGTTTTACAGTTGACACACTCATAAAAGTATTGACAGGCATTAACCGGCATCTCTTCCTTTTTTTGATACCCACAATGAGGGCAGGAAATAGTTGATTGGGATATTATCTCATGTAACTCCATGACACAAACGTATCGGCAAATACAAAAATACAGATTTCCTCAATTCGTATTTTGGGCTAATCGAAATGAAATCAACTGTCATTAAATACCTAATCAAACTTTCTGTTTAACCTAAATTATGTATTTGGGGATGCATAATCTGCCCAAAGGGTTAACGAATGTTGATAAAAACATCAACCTTGTCAAGGGTTAACCTGAACAATGAAAATCACCATGGGGCATTTATCTTCTTGGTAGGTTTTTGATTTTCATTCGTCAATCATGCCAATCGATTTTCTATTGAATGATTTGGATTTAATTTATTCAGGTCTTGGTCTTATCTTTGAGCACAAAAAATGAGCAACGGAAAATCGCATAAAAAAACATTGGGTAGTTACCCATCCGTAAGTGTTGTATTCAGCATTACGTTGGCTCTGTTTGCCATTGGCGTTTTTGGTACACTGGTTATCTACTCTAAAGAACTCGAAAAAATTATTAAGGAAAATGTTCGGATTCAGATCTATCTCACTTCTAAAACATCTCCCGAAATAAAAAAGAAAATAGAGAAAGAACTGAGCGAGAAAGGGATAGCAACAACGGCTAATGGGGCCATTCAATTTATTTCAAAAGAAGAAGCTGAAAAACAGTTTATACAAGATACGGGCGAAGACTTTAGGCAGTTTCTGGGCGAAAATCCGCTGCACGATGCCTATCTGGTGCGGATCAACGAATCTTGGCAAGGCAAAGAACGGTTAGTTGAGTTGAAAAAAAATATAGAAAAATGGCCCGGTGTTTTTCAGGTTGACTACAAGGAGAATCTGATCGAATCCATCAATCAGAATATTACCCGCATTGGTCTTATCATTATGGGTATGGTGGCCGTATTGTTGGTTATTGTTGTGCTTTTAATTAACAACACACTAAGGTTAGCATTATTTTCGCAGCGATTTCTTATTCGAAGCATGCAATTAGTAGGTGCCAAAAAATGGTTTATCCAAAAACCATTTTTATTCCGGGCTACTCTTCACGGGATTTTTTCGGGCATACTGGCTTCGGCTATGCTGCTGGGGCTTATTGCACTGGCTACCCGGCATGTAGAAGAACTCAAACTTATTCAGAATAACGACCGGCTTATTTTGTTAATGGCCTCCCTCCTGCTCTTGGGCCTGGTCGTAGCCGTAATTAGCTCGTACCGTGCGGTAAACAAATATTTAAAACTATCTTTGGACGAACTTTACTGACATGAGCAAGCTACCTTTTGGCAAAAAAAATTACCGGATGATGATTATTGGCGTAGCCACTGTCGTGATTGGGTTTACGATTATGACAATGGACAAAAGCCCACACGGCTTCGGTTTTTTGGGTATTACCTTAGGGCCCATCATAGTTTTAGCAGGCTTCGTAGTTGAAATCTTTGCTATCCTTCGTACGCCAGAAAAAGAAAATAAATAATGTCGTTGTTTGAGACTATCGTGTTGGCCTTGGTGGAAGGCGTAACCGAATTTTTACCGGTTTCATCTACGGGCCACATGATCATTGCCTCTTCCACCCTGGGCATCGCCTCCGATCCATTTGTGAAGACCTTTACGGTGGCTATTCAATTGGGTGCCATCCTTTCGGTGGTGGTTTTGTATTGGCAAAAATTTTTTCAATCGGTTCGTTTTTACCTTAAGCTATTCATCGCCTTTTTGCCCGCGGCCGTTATCGGTTTTTTTTTAAACGATTATATTGATGCCCTGCTAGAGCGGGTAGATGTGGTGGCGGCCATGTTGGTTTTGGGTGGTATCGTATTTCTTTATCTCGATAAAATTTTTAAATCTGAAACCGATACAGAAGAGCCCTCGTATGCTTCGGCATTAACTATTGGGCTGTTTCAGTGTATAGCCATGATTCCAGGGGTATCGCGTTCGGCTGCCACCATTATTGGCGGGTTAACTCAAAAACTTTCTGCGAAAGCAGCCGCTGAATTTTCTTTTTTTTTGGCGGTGCCCACCATGTTTGCCGCCACCTCTTATAAGCTATACAAGTATTATAAACTAGGGCATACTTTTTCTAAACAGGAGATTATTACCCTTACGGCAGGCAATATTATTGCGTTTGTTGTCGCGCTGGTAGCCATTAAGTCGTTAATGTATGTCATTTCCAAATACGGCTTTAAAGTATTTGGCCTATACCGGATCGTTGTGGGGAGCATTTTGCTCATCCTCTATTTTTCAGGCGCAAGACTCTCCATTCTTTAATGGATTCGGACGGCAAAATTTTATTGATCAACAAACCGCTGGAATGGACATCGTTTGATGTGGTGAACAAACTGCGGTATAAACTGAAAACAAAAAAAATTGGGCATGCCGGCACCCTCGATCCGTTGGCCACCGGGTTATTAATTATTTGTACCGGCAAAATGACCAAACGTATTGACGAGTTTCAGGCGCAAGAAAAAGAATATACCGGTACCTTTGTGCTGGGGCAGTTTACGCCATCTTACGACAAAGAAACCGCGGTAACCAAAACAGAAGATATTTCCACCATTACAGAGGAACAGGTGAGGCGAGCAGCCACACAATTTGTTGGTACCAGTTGGCAAGTGCCCCCTTTACACTCAGCTATACGTATAAATGGAAAACGAGCCTACGAACTGGCACGAAAAGGCAAAGCAGTAACCCTTAATCCCAGAGAAATTTTTATCAAAGAATTTGAGATTACTTCGGTGCACAAACCGCTGGTTACCTTCCGGGTGGTATGCTCTAAAGGCACCTACATTCGCAGCCTTGCACATGATTTTGGCCAGGCACTTGGCACGGTAGCTCACCTTTCTGGATTGTGCCGTACCCGCATCGGGCATTTTAAACTAACCGATGCCGTAACGGTAAATGAGGTTGCGGAAGTAACTTTACCCCCGGCATGAAAATTTACCACCGCCTCGAAGATTTTACTCGTCTAAACCATGCCGTTGTTACCAGCGGTACGTTTGACGGAGTACATGTAGGTCATCAAAAAATCCTTCACCGACTGAAAGAGGTGGCCGCACAACACACGGGCGAAACGGTAGTGATCACCTTTTGGCCACATCCTCAAATGGTACTACATCCCGAAAACGATTCATTAAAACTGTTAAACACCTTTGAAGAGAAAGCCCACCTGCTAAAAGAGCAAGGAATACAACACCTGCTCCGCATTGAGTTTACGAAGGAGTTTTCACTTCTAAGTTCGTCTGATTTTATTCAAAAAATTTTAATCGAAAAGATAGGCACTAAAAAATTAGTTATCGGTTACGACCACCGTTTTGGGCACAACCGTGAGGGAAGTTTTGAGCAACTGAAACTGAATGCCTCAACGTATGGCTTTGAAGTAGAAGAAATTTCCAGGCAAGACATCGATCATGTGGCGATCAGTTCTTCTAAAATACGGAAAGCCTTGGAGCAGGCCGACATTACAACTGCCAATGATTTGTTGGGAAAACCCTACTCTATTACGGGGCAAGTTGTAAAAGGCGACCAGGTAGGGCGAACTCTCGGCTTCCCTACGGCCAACCTCAAAATAGATTCGCGCTATAAACTTATTCCGGCAGAGGGTATTTATGCCGTTACCGCCTTGCACAGAAATAATTTTTATAAAGGCATGCTCTACATCGGCAACCGGCCTACCCTGCAGGGAACCCGAAAAGTAATTGAAGTCAATCTGTTTGGATTCAATCAAAGCATATATGGCGAATATTTAACTATTTATTTTCATCAATGGCTTCGGGCCGATAAAAAATTGAGTGGCCTTGACGAACTGAAGCAACAACTTCTTCTCGATAAAATCGAATCAGAAAAAATATTGCAAAACATTACCTTTGTTTCATGATCGACAAACGTGTTTCCGGAGCTGAAGAAGCCGTGCAGGATATTCCCGACCACGCCATATTAATGCTGGGCGGTTTTGGTTTATGTGGCATTCCTGAAAACACCATCCAGGCCTTGCTGAAAAAAGGAGTAAAAGGCCTTACCTGTATTTCAAATAATGCTGGGGTAGATGACTTTGGCATAGGGCTGTTGCTGCAAACACGGCAGGTAAAGAAAATGATTGCCTCGTATGTAGGCGAGAATGCTGAATTTGAGCGGCAACTGCTAAGCGGAGAATTAGAAGTTGAGTTAATCCCACAAGGAACACTGGCCGAACGCTGCCGTGCTGGCGGAGCGGGGATTCCGGCATTCTTCACCCCGGCCGGGGTGGGCACTGAAGTAGCCGAAGGAAAAGAGACACGAATCTTTGATGGCAAAACGTATTTAATGGAGCACTGGCTCCGGGCCGATTTTTCTATTGTAAAAGCCTGGAAAGGCGACTACGCGGGCAACCTGATCTACCGCGGCACCGCCCGAAATTTTAACCCTATGATGGCCACGGCCGGAAATATTACTATTGCCGAAGTAGAAGAACTGGTACCTCCCGGAGAATTAGATCCCAACCAAATCCATACGCCAGGAATTTTTATTCACCGGATTTTTCAAGGCAAACATTATGAGAAAAGAATAGAGCAGCGAACGATTAGTAAATAGCTATGTTAGACAAAACCGGAATCGCCAAACGCATTGCAAAGGAAGTTAAAAACGGAATGTATATCAATTTGGGTATTGGTATCCCTACGCTGGTAGCGAATTATATCCCCCAAAATGTACACGTAGTTTTACAATCGGAAAACGGGTTGTTGGGCATTGGCCCGTTTCCTAAAGAACAGGAAATTGATGCGGACTTCATCAATGCCGGCAAGCAAACTGTTACCATGATGCCGGGCAGTGCTTTATTTTCTTCTTCGGATAGTTTTGGCATGATCCGCAGTGGAAAAGTAAACCTTACCATTCTGGGCGCCATGGAAGTATCAGAACAAGGCGATATTGCCAACTGGAAAGTACCGGGCAAAATGGTAAAAGGAATGGGAGGTGCTATGGACCTGGTGGCCTCAGCTAAAAATATTATTGTGGCAATGCAGCATTGCAGCAAAGAAGGCGCCTCGAAGTTGCTAAAGAATTGCTCTTTGCCCATTACCGGCCTGAAGTGTGTAAAAAAAATTGTAAGCGATATGGCCGTGCTGGAAGTAATGCCCGAGGGAGGCTTCCGGTTGCTGGAACGGGCCCCGGGTGTTTCGGTAGAACAAATTAAAAATGCTACCGAAGGTCACTTGCTGGTAGCCGGTGAAATACCGGAGATGAAAATATAAAGTGGATGCATGAAAAAATCTGAAATCAATTTTAAGATAGAACTCGATTCCAACAACATCCCCGAAAAAATTCTTTGGGATGCCACCGATAAACCGGAGCCCGGTCTATCGGAATCCAAATCCATTAGCCTGGCTTTGTGGGATCACCAACAAAAAAATACCCTTCGCATAGATCTGTGGACGAAAGATATGCCGGTAAACGAAATGAAACGTTTCTACATAGACTGTCTGGGCGGCTTGGCACAAAGCGTACTTACTTCCACCGGAGATGAACAAATGTCGGGTGAAATAAATGGGCTATGCGAAAAACTGGCCCAAGCACTGATCAAAACCGAGAAATAAATAGCGCCCTCATCTACCGACTGTGTCTTGGGTTTATTTGATATAAAAAACACCTTCCTCGTTTTATTTTAGGGTTTTTAATGTAGATTTAAGAACTAAATCTGAAACTACATGAAGCCACTTTACTACTCTCTCATTCTGTTATTTGTTTTTTCAACAGCCGTTTTGGCTCAGACCACTTCGGTTTCAGGCACAATAAAAGACGGCAGCACCAACGTGCCCTTGGCCGGGGTTAACATTATTGTAAAAGGCAAAGTAATAGGCACCGTAACGGATCTGAATGGCAAGTATGAGCTAAAAGTAAACCAAGCACCTCCGTTTACACTGGTCATTTCATTCATCGGTTTTCACACCGAAGAAACAGAAATAAAAGACACCAACGCCACGTTCGATCTTACCATGAAAGAAGAAACTATTTTAGGCCAGGAGGTAGTGGTATCGGCCTCGCGGGTGGAAGAAAAAATAATGGAATCTCCTGTGTCTATTGAAAAGATGGGCATCTTAGCCGTACAAAATACATCAGCCGATAATTATTACAAAGGCATAGCTAACCTGAAAGGGGTAGATGTAACCAGCAGCAGCATTAATTTTCAGATTATCAATACCCGTGGGTTTGGTTCTACCGGCAACACGCGTTTTGTGCAGCTTACCGATGGCATGGACACCCAGGCACCGGCTCTCAATTTCCCGATCGGGAACCTGAATGGTCCTTCTGAGCTGGATGTGGAAAGTGTAGAGCTTATTCCGGGGGCATCGTCCGCTCTCTATGGCCCCAATGCCTTTAACGGAATGTTGCTGGTAAACAGCAAAAATGCTTTTGAATACCAGGGGCTGAGTGCCTATTTTAAACAAGGCGTAAACCATGTAGGCAGCAATGCCGATGCCCCTATTTCGCCCATGTATGATGGTGCCATCCGCTACGCTAAGTCTTTTAATAACAAATTTGCTTTTAAGATTAATGCCGCCTACATGCAAGCTAACGACTGGCGCGGCACCAGCACGTTCGACCGCTACAGCAGCCGCACTCCGGCCGGTTTTAATTTTAACCCCGGCTCAGACCTGCTGCACTACATGGGCGATGAAGCCTCTGTTAACTTAGCTATCTTCCCCCTCAGCAAAGACTGGAAAATATTTGGCAACAACGACACGCCTTACCAGCAAAATATATTTAGTACAGCACCGCGTTTATCAGCGTTAAGTTATGCGGCAGCCGGAGACCTGCCCAGCACGGTGGTATCGGTTACACCGTATGCGGAAAAATACCTGATTGACTACCACGCCAAAAATTTAAAAGCCAACGTGGGCTTGTATTACCGGTTGAACGACAAACTGGAACTGAGTTATTTATACAATGGCGGCTTTGGTACCAGCATTTATACCGGGGCACAACGCTATTCACTCAAAAATTTTGGCATTGGGCAGCACCGGCTGCAATTGCGTGGCGATAATTTTTTTGTAAGAGCTTACACCACCATCGAAAACTCGGGCGACTCGTACATTACCGAGTTTTTAGCCAAACGGATAAATGACCTCGCTGTCAGTGCCTCAAACCCGGTGTTCAGCGATGTATCGGGTTATCTGGCCACGTATGGAGCTGAGTACCTGCGCTACTTATATACCAGCGGGCTACAACCCGGCCAGATTAATTCACTAACCGACTCACAACTTCAGGGCATTACCGGAAAAAACCGACTTCAAATTGAAGAAGCCGCCAACCTGTATGCCCGTGGTGTGGTGGACTCGCGGTTTATTTTAGATCCCAACTCGGCTGCCTTTCAGCAGATTAAAGCACAAGCCATGAATGGCACCATTCCCAATGGCCCGCGCTTTAAAGATGCCACCCGCCTGTATCATGGCGAGGTGCAATACGATTTTAAAAAACAAATTACCTGGGCCGATGTGGTGGCCGGAGCCAGCTATCGTCAATACATGTTGCAATCGAACGGTACGATATTCGATGATGCCAGCGGCCCGCTGCCTATCTACGAATTTGGCGGCTATGTGCAAGCCTCTAAATGGGTGAACGACCGAAAAATAAAACTGTCGGCATCAGGTCGGTACGATCGTAACCTGAATTTTACCGGCCGTTTTAATCCCCGTATTTCAGCGTTGTTTAAGCTGAGCGAAAACTCCAACATCCGGTTTTCGTACCAGACCGGATTTCGCTTTCCTACCACCCAAGGCCAGTACATAGACCTGAATATTATCTCTACCCGTCTGCTGGGCGGGCTACCACGGTTTGCCGATAAATATCAGTTTTTAAAAAATCCAAACTTAGTTTTTGAGGGGAACTCCGTGCAAAATTATTCTACAGCCGTGTTTAATGGAGGCGCTAACGCGGCCGCCATTGGCGACCCCAACAACATTGCCTTGCTTAAACCCTTTCAGTGGACACCCGTTAAACCCGAACGTGTACAAAATTTTGAAGTAGGTTATAAAAGCATTATCGACAATCGGTTGGTAATTGATGCCAGCTATTACTATAACATTTACAACGATTTTCAAACGATCGTAAATTTCAGAGTAGCTGCCCCCACTGCGGGAATGACACCTGATTATGCCACCCTACTTAATGGCACCGCGTTAATGAGAAATCCTGCCAAAGACAGTATTTCCGGAAATTCGGGTTCGATCTACACCAACTACAACGGCACTTTTATGGGGCAAGGTGCGGTGGTCGGGCTGAGTTATAGTTTACGAAAAGGCTACACACTAAGCGGTAACTACAATTGGAACGTACTCATCAACCGGCCCGATCCCAATATATTTCAATCGGAATACAATACCCCCGAGCACAAGTTTAATCTTTCATTTGCCAACAGAAAAGTTACCGACCGCATTGGGTTTAATATTACCTACCGGTGGCAAACTTCTTTCTTGTGGCAGTCCTCTTTCACTTCGCCCCGCAACGGATTTGTGCCGGCCTTTGGCACGACCGATGCACAAATTTCTTACCGGATACCGCAAATAAAATCGGTGGTGAAATTTGGCGGCTCTAATATTTTCAATCTTAAATATATTTCCAACCTGGGCGGCCCCAACATTATGGGCATATATTATGTAATGGTTACGTTTGACGAGCTTTTTAAGTAAACCCATTGGTTTAGTAACAACAGCAGCACACCTTCAAAACGTGTGCTGTTTTTTTGTACCTTCCCTCGTACATCAATAACTAAAAAATACATGCGCCTCATTCACCTACGAATTTCAAACTCAGTTATTATTCTTCTATTTCTCTTTTTACTGATTACCTGCAGTAAGAAAGATACATCGTTTGTGCCGGTTACCTTGGTTAGCGCTACCGAGCAGGTAAGCCGCGCGGCAGGCGATCTAAAAACATTTATCGGTGCCTCGGGCATTAGTTTACCAACCGATGCCATTGCCTATGGCACGGATCTGTACACCATTACCTATAAAACTACTTATCAAGGGAAACCCATTACCGCTTCGGGATTGGTCATTTTGCCGCAAACTACATCGCCCATAGGCATGGTTTGTTTCAACCACGGCACCATTGCTGCTCATAGCGAAGCACCTTCGGTGCAACCGCTTAACAGCACGGCCTGGATCTTTTATTCTGCTTTAGCTTCGCCCGGAATGATTGCCGTAGTTCCCGACTTCCTTGGATTTGGCAGTTCTGCTTCGATGCTTCACCCCTATTATGTTGAAGATGCCACGGCCACCCCGGTATTAGATGCGCTGAAGGCAGCAAGAGAATTAGCCATACAAAAAGGCAAGACCTTTAATGGTAAACTTTTTATTTCGGGCTACTCGCAAGGCGGCTATGTAACGATGGCCACGCACAAAGCCATCGAAGCTAATGGATTACCCAATTTTAATTTAGTGGCCTCGTTTCCTGCTTCTGGAGGGTACGATGTAAAAGGAATGCAAAGTTATTTTTGGGGATTGCCCACCTACGATGAACCCTTCTTTTTAGCCTACGTTGCTATGGCCTATAAAGGCTACTACAACTGGCCGCAATCGCTTACCGATGTATTTCAGACAGCCTATGCGGAAGCCATTCCCAATTTATTTGATGGCTCAAAAAACGGAGATCAGATCAATAGTGCATTAACCGATACCATACCCAAACTATTAACGCCCGATATTCTGGCCAACATCAATACCAACACCCGTTATCAGTATATTGTCAATGCCTTTACCGAAAATTCCTTGTTGGATTGGCACCCTACAACAAAAATGTATATGTACCATGGCGATGCCGACATTACCGTGCCGTACCAAAACTCGGTCGCTACCTACAATAAATTGTTGGCCAATGGAGCTTCTCCTTCTGTCCTCACCTTTACCACACTTCCGGGGGCTACACACGGTACGGGGGTGGTGCCCTACATTCAGGATTTTATTCCGATCATGTTATCGTTAAAATAAACCCAGGTTATGCATTAGGGATGCATCATCTGCCCAAAGGGTTAACGAAACGTCAACCTTGTCAAGGTTTATCCCTGACAATGAAAATCACTATGGGGTATTTTATTTTCGTAGGTTATTGTTTTTCATTTGTTAATCATGCCAATCGATTTTCTATAATGATTTGGGATAAAAAAATGCCTCCCGGTTTTCACCGGGAGGCATTTTTAAAATTCTATTTATAATTTTTATTTCAATATACCTGCAATTACCTCTAACGAGCCATTGCTGGGGGTTAAAAGTTCTTGTGCTATATAGGCACCTGATGGCGTAGTGTTAACCAATGTTATACCGTAAGGGCCTGTGCTAACAGAAGGAGAACCTACCGATACGGTTATATTCATACTGGCTCCCGAAGCAGGCGTAATAGTTTGTGCGTTGGCAAATTGAGTCGAGCCGCTTCCTCCTGCCGTAGTGTATTTAGCTGAAACTACCAGATGGTTTAGCAAAAGTGCTCGCGCAGTAGTAGGATTAGCGGCCAAGGCCGACACAAAAGCAGATTCGGAAACTGACTGTGCTGCGGCTGCGGCTGCAAACACTTGATTGGGCGGAGCAAAGAAAGTGATGCCTTGCAGGTTGGCAGTTATTGCGCCACTCGCGGAAATAGGCATAGCCAGCCAGGTAGAGATTTTGAATTTCCCAGTGCTGGGGTCTTGAGTAAAGGTTGCATCAGCTGCCATAATGATGGTCGCCAAATCGCTAAAGCTGGCACCTAACATTACCGTACCGGCTAGGGTACCTAAAATGGGTGTAAGTGTACTTCCCACCGAAGGGGGAATCAATACCGACCCGGTAACGTGAAACACTCCGTTGGTTGCCTTTTGGTTGGCCACCACAATAGCTATGGATTGGTTGGTTGATCCGGTCTTCAGCGTTCCGTCAGAATTAATAACAATATTTTGAACGGTAGCGGTAGCCAAATCAGTATAAAGTGTAGGGAAAGAAGCGGCCGGTGTTAAAGCCGACTGCAGTTGCGCACCGGCTATAATATGGTATTTAAGTACACCCTCAATAATGGCCGGGTTAATCAGTTTTATATTGGAAGGAAATCCCGGTGTAGCCAATAACGAAATAAAGGCAGTATTCGATGGCGCAAATACGGTATAAGGCGTAGTGCCGGTAAGGAGTGTTACCAAATCAGGATAAATATTAATGTACTTTACCAGTGAATCTAATGCCTTGTCCGCGGTAACTGTGGCCGACTGCTTAAATGAAGCCGAAGACATTAGCTGAAGCAGGTTTTGCGTAGGAGCCGGAGGAGGGTTAGACGAACTGGAACATCCGCTGAGCACCCAAAGGGAGAAAACGGTAACGACTACCAGTGCACCGCTTACTATTGATCGTAGTTTTTTCATAAGAGTGATTTAGTTATTAATGGTTATTAATTCAAACGAATAGCCAAAGGTAACTATTTTTTAGTGTACCTCAATCGTTAGAAATGGCTAAAAAGGACTAAAATAATTGTTTGGCAATCTTATAAATCGGATCCGATTTACCCATGGAATAAAAATGGAGAGTGGGTACCCCAAATTTTATTAACTCTTTGGATTGGTTCACCGCCCAGGCAATACCCACCTCGCGCACGGCCGCATTGTCTTTGCATTTTTCCACTTCATCGGCCAGCGCTTCGGGCAAGTCAATATGAAAAACGGTAGGTAAAATAGTAGCCTGCGATTTAGTGGTGATGGGCTTTATCCCGGGGATAATTGGTACGGTAATGCCTGCCTCGCGGCAACGTTCTACAAATTCAAAATACCGTTTGTTTTCAAAAAACATTTGCGTTACGATGTACTCTGCACCCGCATCCATTTTTTGTTTTAAAAATTTTAAATCTGTCTTCAGGTTAGGCGATGAAAAATGTTTTTCAGGATAGCCGGCTACCCCAATGCAAAAATGAGTGGGTGCTGCGTTTTCCAGATCTTCATCAATAAAGCGTCCATTATTCATGTTTACTACTTGTTCTACCAGTTCAGAAGCAAACTTATGACCTTCCGGGTCGGGTATAAAACGCGCTTCGGTCTTAATGGCATCACCTTGTAAGGCCAATACATTATCAATTCCTAAAAAATGTAAATCAATTAAGGCATTCTCGGTTTCTTCCCGGCTAAACCCGCCACAGATAATATGCGGAACCGTATCTACCTTATAGCGGTTTTGTATGGCGGCACAAATCCCTACCGTGCCGGGGCGTTTGCGGGTGGACCGTTTTTCCAGCAATCCATTTTCCTTTTTCTTAAAAACATATTCTTCCCGATGATAGGTAACATCAACAAATGGTGGGTTAAATTCCATCAATGGATCTATGTTATCAAAAAGAGATTGTATGTTTTCTCCTTTTAAGGGTGGAAGGATTTCAATACTAAATAGGGTTTTGCCTTTAGCATTCTTTATATGTTCAGTTACTTTCATTTACAAAATAATTTGAAAAATTAGATAATATCGTGTGGCCGTGCTTACCTAAATAAGTGTATCTTTTTTTGTAAAAATACATCATTGTTTTTAATCCGTGCACCGCTTCATTCTATGGAGACAATCAGAACATTGCCTTGATGATTCTTTTAACCAAAGATATTTTCAGTAAACCCGATCGGTAATGGCCACCAACCCAAACGGGAAGTTCTTTCTTAGCATTTGATGTAGTTTGTTGTAACCTGATCTAAAAAGGAAGGATATTACCCTATCCTTTTCGTTATCACTTCACTTAAAATTAAAAGACCTTCGCGCAGGTATTCGTCTTTCAGTTTTTGAATTTCATCTATCGGCATTCCATCTTTGGATACCCCCAGTTTGGTGTCGAGTTTTTCAGCGTTCTTCTTTTTTTCGCCCTCTTCCATTTGTTTTTTTCGAACAGACTCATTAAGAGAAATAGTTTTTTGGCGTAGGTTTTGTCTTAATTCATCTACATCTGTCAAATAGTTTTTTAAAGAAACATCATGTTGTAACCGGTCTTGGTACGACTGGTTCAGGCTGGCGATGAGTTGAGCATTTACGTCCGTGCATTTTTGATAAGAAACCGGATTGATGACATCCCAAGGTAAGGCACTGGGGTTAGAGCTTTCGCCATATTGCTCAGGATTTAGTGCCGTAGGCAATTTTATATCGGGCTCTACACCTTTATGTTGTGTGCTGCTGCCACTGATGCGATAAAATTTTTGAGTTGTGAACTTCAATTCACCAACAGGCTCAGCTTCATTTAGTAGTTGGGCCAGTCCTTGTACCCGCTGCACGGTACCCTTTCCATAAGTTGATTCGCCCACGATTACACCCCGGTGGTAATCTTGGATGGCTCCGGCAAAAATTTCGGAAGCAGAGGCGCTAAACCGATTCGTGAGTACAACCAGCGGCCCCCCATATGTAATACTTTCATCGTCATCTTTGCCCAGCTGAATTTGATTATCCGATGATTTTACCTGTACCACCGGGCCTTCTTTAATGAATAACCCCGTCAGGTCAATGGCTTCGGCCAATGAGCCGCCACCGTTGTTACGCAAATCGATGACCAATCCATTTATGTTTTCAATCTTTAATTCATTAATTAATTTTTTTACGTCACGCGTAGTGCTGCGGTAATCCGGATTTCCTTTCTGGTACTCCTCAAAGTCCATGTAAAAACTGGGAAGGGTAATAACCCCCATCTTCAGTTCTTTACCATCAGCGTGATAGTGGATTAAACTTTTTTTGGCGGCCTGGTCTTCCAGTTTTATTTTATCCCGGATAAGGGTAATTTCTTTTGAGGCTCCGCCAATACCAGTTTTAGAAGGAAGGATGGCCAGGCGAACATAGGTTCCTTTCGGGCCTTTAATAAGTTTTACAACATCATCTAACCGCCAGCCAATAACATCCACCATCTCCCCGTCTTTTCCTTGCGCCACCCCGGTTATGTAATCATTGACGTGTAGCTTTCCTGATTTATCGGCATCTCCGCCCGGTAAAATGCGGGCTACTTTGGTGTAATCATTTTCGATCGTGAGTTGCGCCCCAATTCCTTCCAGCGAAAGACTCATACTCTGTTTGAAAAGATCCGCTGCTTTGGGCGAAAAATAATTGGTGTGGGGATCGTACGATTCGGTAATGGCATTCATGTAAAGACTAAAGACATCTTCGGCATTAAATTTCTCAAATGATTTCTGGAAACGTTCGTATCTTTTTTTAAGAATATCTTTTATCTCATCCGGTGTTTTACCGGTCAGTTTTAGGCTAAGCGCCTGGCTTTTTATTGTTTTTCTCCAAATTTCGTTTAGGTCGCTTACCGAAGCGGCCCAAGGTTTTTCTTCACGATCAGCTTCATACCATTCGTTGCGGGTATAGTCAAACGGATTACCGATTAAGTGATTGAGTACATAGCTCATTCGCTCGTTATACCTTTTAATAAAAATGGAATAAATAGTATAGGCTGGCGATACATCTTCTTTTCGTGTATAATCGTCTATCTGATCTTTGTATTTATCAAAAGATTGGATGTCGGATGCCAAAAAATAACTCCGGTTATTATCTAACTCCCGGATATATTGTTTCAGGATGGCAGCCGAGAGGGAATCGTTTAAAACTAATTTCCGGTAGTGGTAATGATCGAGTAAATAAGCTATTACCCGGGCTTCGCGGCCATAAACTGGTTTAGGCACTAAGGCTGACGTATCCGCTGGCACCGCACCGAGGAAGCACCGGACATTGATATAAATAAAAATAAATAGAAAAACCCTCTTCATGGCTATCAAGAATAAATTGTACTATTTTCTCTTCGTGTCCTTAAGAAACTTTGTCGAAATCAAATTCTTTCAGAAATTTCTCCAACTCGTCTATCGACTTAAACTCAAACGATCTTTTAGCTCCTAAGGTTGAGACAAGATCAATTTTTACCATTTCAATATTGCGGGTGTTACGCTGAAGTTTAGGTTTTTGAAGCTTATATTCGTTTTCTCCTTTTACTGAAATCTTAAATTGAGTGGCCCTCACATTTTTACAGTACGAGCACTGGTAATGTTTTAAGAGTTCTTTGGGCGAGCCGTCTTCATTCTTTTCGATGATTTCTTCCTTCCACACTTTCATGGTAAAGAAGCCGCAATTATTGCATTGCAAGGCTACAAGGTGCCCGTCATATTTTTCTATTTGTATGTCTTGTGTGGTTTCATCTATCCAAACATCATAATCAATCGAAAAGATATTTTCTTCGGCCTGCATCCCTTCGTTCAGGTGTACGTCTTCTTCATCTTCGCTCAGCAGCCTCATTTTTCTTCCGTTCTTTGGGTTGATGCGTGGTGTATAACGCAGTTTGCGCAATTTATAATTCAACCGGGTGGGATAGTAAAATTCCAAAATTAGGGCGGCCACATAAGCAATGAGGGTGGCGGCTGCAATTGAAAAAAACAGGCGAACAAAAAACCACAAACCGATGGTGGTAAATTTCTCCATGCCATACAGGTTTACCAAGAAGGCGGCTGTCAATCCAAAAAAGAAATACACGCGTTTAAACCAACGGATTTCATTTTTATTGATGTAATCATAAGCCTGTTTAGGCTCCTTGATGGTAGATACACGTAATTTATAAAACAAGTAAATTATAATGGCAATGGTGGCAGACGAAATAGTGCCAATAATCATGTAATCGTTCCATGCAATTAAAAACGGAATGGGTACGGCCTTTTCTTCCATATCGATACTTTTTTTCCTAAAGGTAATTATAAATCAAACAAGCAAAGTGTATCTACCTACAACGGCAGGCTTTACCTATACCAGTTAAAAAGCCTAAAATTTTAAAAAAAATCAAGTATTTCTATATTTTGTGCATTTTTACACAAATAATATTTGTTTTATTTAATATTTCTATATATCATTGTGTAACAATACACAATAATATGAGCACATTTGAAAAAAGAAAAATTGAAATGGAGTTGATGAATTTCACCCGGAGAAATTTTGAAAGCCCAAGTAATTGTAGAAACATTGATCAGATCAGGTTCTACATCAATGAGTTATACCTGAAAATAAAGGAGTATGAAACACGTTTTGATTATGTTCCTATGCATGCCTATAGCCTGTTAGCGCAGTATAACAGGGAACATAACCGAATCATTTCTGTGCGATTTTCTGAAAGCTATTCATGAAGTATATCCCCTCCCCCATTCCGATTAAGTACGATTTTATCTACTG
>JAFDYY010000026.1 GCA_018267195.1 Bacteroidota bacterium
GTTTAACCCTGACAATGAAAATCACCATGAGGTATTTTATCTTCATGGGTTGTTGTTTTTCATTCGTCAATCATACCAATGGATTTTCTATTGAATGATTTGGAATAAAACCAAATTACCCGATTTTTCGTAAATTGCCGAACAAATGAAATTTTTGCGTCAAATAATCTGCTTTGCATTTGCCTCCATCACGCTGTTTTCCAGCAGCTATCTGATGGTGGGGTTGCATGTATGCAGCGGAGCGGTGCAGCACGTAACTTTATTTTCGAAGGCCGAAGCTTGTGCCATGGAGATAAAAACGCCTCCTTGCCACCATGAATCAAAACCTTGTTGTGAAAGTGAAACCCTTATTCATGAAGGGCAAACCTACCCGGCCTCTATAATAAAGGCCGATGTGCCGGTGGCTTCGTTTGTTTACGTAGTACAGCCACTTGTTTTTATTTCTGAAATTATTCCTTCTGCCGATCAGGCTCTATTAATGTATGCGGATTATGATCCGCCTCAGCCAACTCCCGATCTGACGTTGTCGTTGCACACTTTTCTGATTTGATTTTTCCGTTCCAATAAGAGCCATCCGGCTCTGTTGCCGCAGGTCTGTTATGACCGTGGCCGATCTGTAACAAGTCTGCTCATTTTCTTTTTTTATTTATGATTGAAAAACTCATTTCGTATTCCCTGCGTCATCGGTTTATTGTTTTGCTGGTAGCGGCCGGGTTGTTAGGCTGGGGGTGGTATTCCGTTCAAACCAGTAAGATTGATGCGATCCCCGACTTGTCGGAGAACCAGGTAATTGTATTTACCGAATGGACCGGCCGTAGCCCTCAAATTATGGAAGACCAGGTAACCTACCCATTGGTTACTAACCTGCAGGCACTGCCCCGGGTAAAATATGTGCGGGGTTCATCCATGTTCGGGATGAGCTTTGTGTATGTCATTTTTGAAGATGCGGTAGATGTGTATTGGGCACGGCAGCGTGTGCTGGAACGGATGAACTATGCCTCGCGCCTGTTGCCGGAAGGTGTGGTGCCCACCATCGGGCCAGACGGAACAGGCGTTGGTCATATTCTTTGGTACACGCTGAATGCGCCCGGCATGGACTTGGGCGAGCAGCGAGCCCTACAAGATTGGTACATCAAATTTGGTTTGCAAAATGTTCAGGGGGTAGCCGAGGTGGCTTCCTTTGGCGGGTTTGAAAAACAATATCAGGTTACGATCAACCCTAACCGGCTTACCTATTTTGGATTATCGGTGCAGCAAGTTATTCAGGCTATCCGCGCTAACAACAACGAAGCGGGCGGAAGAAAATTTGAATCGAACGACATCGGCTATGTAATCAAAACCACGGGCTACATCAAGAATGTGGAAGAAATAGAAAACATTTCATTGAAAACGGAAAACTCTATTCCGATAAGAATAAGAGATGTGGCTACCGTACAGATGACGGGCCAGCTGCGCCTCGGCATTTTTGATGCGGAGGGCGATGGCGAAGTAGTGGGGGGGATTGTAGTGATGCGCTACGGAGAAAATGCGGATGAAGTAATTAAGAAAGTAAAAAAGAAAATGGAAGAAGTAGCCAAGGGATTTCCGGAAGGCATGAAATTTACGATTGCCTACGACCGAAGCGGACTGATTGAAGAATCGGTGTCGTCTATTAAACGAACCCTGCTAGAAGAAATGCTGGCCGTATCGCTGGTGGTCATTCTGTTTTTATTTCATTGGCGGAGCGCGTTGAGCATCTTAATTCAAATCCCGATTGCGATAGCCACGGCCTTCATTCTTCTAAACGCATTCCATATCTCGTCTAACATTATGTCGCTTACCGGCATCGCACTGGCCATTGGGGTAATTGCCGATAACGGAATCATTATGTCAGAAAATGCTTATAAACATCTTTCGCACAGGTACTCACAAAAGAAAAATTTAAACATTAACTAAAAAAAGCATGAGCTTCTTCAACATTTTTTCACGAAAAAAAGAAGAACCCTGGATTACCGAAGAAGAGCGGCTGGCCATCATCGAAAAGTCGAGCCGGCAGGTTTCAAGAGGTGTTTTCTATTCTACGATTATTATCATTACTTCATTCTTGCCTGTGTTTATGCTGACCGGGCAGGAGGGAAAACTTTTCCACCCACTGGCCTTCACTAAAACTTTTATCATGCTGGTAGATGCCATTTTGGTAGTAACGCTGGCTCCGGTTTTAATTTCCTTTTTTATGAAAGGAAAATTTAAAGATGAAAATGCAAATCCTATCAACCGTTTTTTAGAAAAAATCTATGAGCCGGTCATTCGTTGGTGCATCCGGTGGCGTAAAACAACCATTGGTATTAACCTGATAGCCCTTGCCGTCAGTATCCCGCTGATGATTGGTTTGGGTTCGGAGTTTATGCCTCCGTTAGATGAACAATCTATTTTGTTTATGCCGGTTACGCTTCCGGATATTTCCAATGCCGAAGCCAAACGGATTCTTCAGGTACAAGATAAAATCATTCGTTCTGTTCCGGAGGTAGATAAAGTTTTAGGAAAAGCAGGCCGGGCTAATACCGCCACCGATAATTCTCCGATCAGTATGATTGAAACCATCATCATGCTAAAACCTAAAAGCGAGTGGAGGCCGGGCCTTACTAAAAAAGATATTATCAATGAACTGGATGCGAAGTTGCAAATACCCGGGGTCGTGAACGGCTGGACACAGCCGATCATTAATCGGATTAATATGCTGGCTACGGGCATTCGTACAGATGTAGGGGTAAAAGTATATGGCCAGCGGCTCGATACCATCTATTCTGTTTCCGAAAAAGTGAAGAAAGTTTTGGAGGGCATACCCGGAATAAAAGATTTGTACGTAGAGCCGGTTACCGGAGGAAAGTATTTAGTGATTGATATTAAACGCGATGAAATTGGCCGGTATGGATTAACGGTTGATGAAGTAAACACCCTGGTAGAATCGGCCATTGGGGGCACACCCATTGCCCGTACCATAGAAGGCCGCCAGCGTTTTTCAATCAATGTTCGCTTAGCCCAGGATTACCGAAATAGTTTAGATCAAATCAAACGGATCCCGGTGCAAACACCCGCGCTGGGCACGGTACCCTTGTCTGCCGTGGCCAACCTGCAAATACAAGACGGCCCACCCATGATCAATTCTGAAAATGCCATGCTTCGGGGAACGGTGCTTTTTAACGTGCGCGACCGCGACTTGGGGAGTACCGTGCAAGAGGCGATAGATAAACTGAACCAAGAACTTACCGGGTTGCCCAATGGCTATTACATAGAGTGGAGCGGGCAGTATGAAAATCTTCTTCATAGTAAAAAAACACTGGCACTCATTGCACCGATTGTTCTGATCGTTATTTTTTTCTCGCTCTACTTTGCCTTTCACTCCGTGCGCGAAGCATTCTTCAGTTTAATTACCGTACCCTTCGCGCTGATTGGCGGAGCCTACATGATCTATTTCTATGGGGTACACCTGTCGGTTGCCGTTGCCGTAGGGTTTATTGCTTTGTTTGGAATAGCGGTAGAAACAGGCGTGGTAATGGTTATTTACCTGAACGACTCCATGCGGCAATTAATTGAGGTGCGCGGCAACTCATCGGAAACAATATCGCTTACCGAGTTGAGGGAATATGTAATTGCCGGGGCGGCCAAACGATTAAGGCCTAAACTAATGACGGTGTCCGTTGCCCTGTTCGGGTTGGTGCCGGTGTTGTGGGCTACCGGTGTGGGTACCGATGTAATGAAACCGATTGTGCTGCCCATGATTGGTGGAGTGCTCACCTCCTCTACTCATATTTTGTTGGTGACGCCTCTTATTTTTTTAATGACAAAAGAATATGAACTCAAGAAATTAGGAAAACTGGATATCCATGAAACGACCACACATTAAGACAGAGCAAAACCGGATCATTGCCGTTTTGCTTAACCGAAAGAAAGACAATAAAAAGATAAAGTCTATAATCAATGTTTGCCTGATCGGGATGACGATGAGCCTAACGTACCCCACATGGGCCCAAAAAAAAGTTACGCTCGACAGCATCTTGTCAGTAATTAATACGAATCATCCGATGTTAAAAAATTACCGATACCGGGCCGAATCGATGGCTTTGTATGCCGAAGGCGCTACCAGCCTGATGGCACCTGAAGTAGGCGGAGGCCCTTGGATGTTGCCTTACCCGGGAACGAAGGTAATGGATCAACGAGACAAAGGACAAATGATGCTTTCGGTTCAGCAAAAATTTACCAACCCGGCCAAACTCCGGGCTAATCAATCGTTTCTCCGGTCAAAAACCTTACTGGAGAAAGCGGATGAAAAATATACTTTTAATGAGTTGAGGGCTTTGGCCAAAACAGCTTTTTACCAATGGATCGTTTTAGAGAAAAAGAAAAAAGTATTACAGGAAAACGAAGCGATCATCAAACTGGTACTAAAAATCAGCGAGGTGCGCTATCAATACAACCAATCAAAACTTGGAACCATTTATAAAGCCCAAGGCAGACTGAGCGAAGTGCAAAATAGGATGCTTACGAACGACAATGAAATAATTCAAAAAAATATAATTCTGAACCAGTTAATGAATGTGTCTAAAGAAATTCGTTATCAGATAGACACAACCAATCATTACCGGAATTTTATACCGGAACTTCCCGATACGGCCACATTTGCCCAAAACCGGAGCGACATAAAAAAAATAGACGGTACCATTTATTCTATGCGGCTGAACCAACAACTGGAAAGGTCGCAGGCAAAACCCGATTTCACAATCAGTTACAACCACATGTTTCCTCTGGGCAGTGGTATGCCTGGCCAATACATGTTGCTGGGAATGGTCTCCATCCCCATCGCCCCTTGGTCTTCTAAAATGTATAAGTCGAACGTAAAGGGGATGGAAGGCCAGATAGAAGCTATGAAGTACGAACGTGAGTCGGTATTAAACGAGTTGCAAGGAATGACGGCCGGCATGGTAAACGAAATAGAAACATTAAGAGAGCAGGTATTTAATTATGAAAAGAAAATTATTCCGGCCTTACAAAAAAACTACGAAACACTTTTGCTGGCCTACCAGGAAAACCGGGAAGAACTTTATGCCGTGATGGATGCATACGAAGCTCGGCTGATGGCGCAAATTCAGTATTTCGATACCCTGAGCCGGTATTTTGAAACAGCCGTGAACTATGAAAAACTTTTAGAAAAATAAGGATGACAACCAGACTAAACGGAATCAGTGGGTTAGCCATATTGTTGGTATTTATTACGGTGGCGTGTAACCCCAAAAAAGAAGAACACACCCACGAAGCTACGGAATATACTTGCCCGATGCATCCACAAGTAGTGAGCGACAAACCCGGAAACTGTCCGGTTTGTGGAATGGACCTGGTAAAGAAATCAAACACCCGCCAGGCAGGGGTTATTACCGAAGAGCTGAAAAAACGGACAAGAGCCACACACTCATCGGTAGTAGCCTCTATAAAAACGGTTCGCCCGGAAAGAAAATCGGTAACGGTAACATCTACCGCTCCGGGAATAATCAATTACGATACAAGGAAATGGTTTTCATTGCCCATACGCTTTGGGGGGCGCATTGAAAAACTTTTTGTGAAATACAATTACCAGGCCGTAACCCGGGGGCAGGTAATTATGGAAGTGTATAGTGCTGAAATGGTAGCGGCTCAGCGCGAATTGCTGTACGTAGCCAGTGAGCATAAAGAAGATGATCAGCTTCTTAAAAAAGCTAAACAAAAACTGATTCTTTTGGGGTTAACCATATCGCAGGTAGAAACAATTTTGGCTGCGGGGAAGGAGGCCTTCACGCTTCCGGTGGTCAGCCCTTACAACGGATATATTGTTGAATCAAATCGGGTAAACAATTCTATGCCCTTGGCATTATCAGCGCAACCGGGCGGAATGGGCTTAACAGAAGATGAAACTAAAAATCAGACGCCTGTTAGGCCACAGAAGGAAGGATCTTCTACTCAACCCTTGTCAATACGCGAAGGAATGTATGTTTCTGCCGGGCAGAGTTTATTTAATGTGGTAGAGGGCACGAAGCTTTGGGCCGAGCTTTATTTTCCGGCATCGGCAGTACAGCTGCAAGTTGGAAACCCGCTTCAATTAAAAGGGAATGACTCGGAAATCTTCCTTGCATCCCAAGTAGATTTTATTCAACCGTTTTATAATGAAGGCACTCCGTTTCTTTTGGTGCGGTCTTATTTCGATGCTGCTAAAAACCAACTTAAAGTAGGCCAAATGATTACTGGCTACTGGGCTTATACAGATCATGATAAACTTTGGGCTCCACGGCAAGCAGTGATAGACTTAGGGGTGCAGCAAGTAGTTTTTATTTTAAAAGAGGGAATCTTTACCCCCGTGCGGGTAAAGACCGGAATGCAATCCGGTACAGAGATTGAAATTGTTGAGGGCCTTAGCGAATCTGCAGAAATTGCCATGAACGCGCAGTATCTGATAGATAGTGAAAGTTTTATAAAAACCGAAAACAAATAAATCATGAAAAAATTTCGATTCTATCGGTTTGCTTTTCTGGTGCTTCTCATGGGGTTATGGTCTTGCCACGCTAAGAAAAGCACCCCTCTCAATACAGATAATAAAAAAAGTTTTACCTGCCCCATGCACCCTCAGATAGTGCAAGACCAACCGGGCACCTGCCCAATTTGTGGAATGGATCTGGTCGAAATTAAAACCAGTGATAATGAAACCGAAATCCGATTAAATAAAAATCAGATGGAATTGGCGAATGTATCGGTTCAGCCGGTAAAGTATCAATGGATGGGCAGTAATGTGCGCTTAAATGGAAAATTGAAAACAGACGAAACAAAAACAGAAGTAATAAGTGTGCGCGTGCCCGGCCGGTTAGACAAACTTTATATTAAAGAAACAGGAGTTAAAGTAAACAAAGGTCAACCCATTTACGAACTGTACAGCGAGCCATTGCTTACCTACGAACAAGAATACCTGTTGGCATTGGATCAGGTAAATACGGTGGGCGATAAAAATGCTAAAGCTTACTTGGAAGCCGCACAAAAAAAATTATGGTTGTACGGAATGACCCAAGAACAGATTACAGAACTGGCCAACAAAAAAGTAGCCAGCGCCACCATTCGGTTTGTCGCACCCGTATCGGGAGTGATAACCGGGATCAATGTAGCCGAAGGTCAATATGTAGCCGAAGGAACTATTCTTTACCGGATTGAAAACCTAAACCACCTGTGGGCCGAAGGAGAACTTTATCCGCACGAAGCGGCCTGGTTAAAAATGGGAGACTCGGTAACGATCCGGGTTAATGGTTATGAAAACAACCCGATGCTGAGCAAAATAAATTTTCTTACTCCCGAGTACAGACAAGGTACGCAGATTTTTATGTTGCGGGCTCCGCTGGCCTATTCTCATCTTCAATGGATGCCCGGCATGCAAACTGAAATAATCGTGACACATTCTAAAAAGAAAGTACTGGCTATTCCAAATAGTGCCGTGATTCGCGAGCAAGGCGGATCGCTGGTTTACAAAAATGAAGGAGAAGGAAAATTTATAGCCCAGAGGGTATTCACCGGCCTCCAAAACTTTGATTGGGTAGAGGTTACACAAGGGCTTGCCGAAGGCGACTCCGTAGTAGTAACGGGTGCTTATCTGCTCTACAGCGAAACCATACTGAAGAAAGGAGTTAACCCCATGGCCGGCCATCTCCCTGAAAAACCCGAAGCCTCAATGGTAAGCCTTGAAGAAAAACAAAATGAATCAGACAATTTTCAAAATAGCCCCGGATGGGCTCAGTCTATCAGGTCTTTGATAACTCCGTACCTGAAGATAAAAGATGCCTTGATAGCTTCTGACGCGAAGTTGACATCAACAACAGCCCGAGAGCTAAAAAATCAACTGCATGAAATGGAAAATAATTTGCCTGAAAAAAATAAACGAGCAAATGAAACTGAAGTTTTGGAGGCCCTGGAAACTTCGGCCGAACGCATGGCGGCCACGCAGGATATTGAGATTCAACGAGCCTCTTTTTCTAACCTTTCCAAGGGGCTGCATTCATTCATAAAAAAATTTAAAGTAGAGAACATTCATGCCTACTATCAGTATTGCCCCATGGCTTTTGATAATGCCGGAGGCTATTGGATAAGCACCGAAAAAGAAATCAACAATCCGTATTTTGGTAAGGCTATGCCCCACTGCGGAGAAACCATAGAAACCTTGAAATAACAGCCCATGGCCAAATACTATTTTTTGGATTAATTTGTGCTTACCTAAACGAAACAACAAATAAAAATTTAAACCTCATAAACATGAAAACTAAAATGATAGGTATTTTTTTTACGATGGCCAGCTTCACCTTGTCGGCACAGCACGATCATGCCGGAGGCCAAAAAAATGAAACCTCGGGCACGGCAATTTTTAAAGACACTAAAATGGGAAATGCTTACAGCCATTATTTACATCTGAAAAACGCACTCGTGGCATCTAACTCAGCCGAAGCAAAGACGGGTGCAGCAGCACTGAAACAAGCTTTAACCGATGCCAAAGGGCCGGCTGCGGCTATTGAATTGGCTTCTAAAGTTGCTACAGCGCCAGGCTTAGAAGAACAACGCAAATTATTTAGCCCGCTCAGCAATGAAATGAAAACTTGGGTAAATGGCGGCAAACTGTCGGCCGGAGTTATCTATTGGGAATTTTGCCCGATGGCCAATAACAACATAGGTGCCTATTGGCTTTCCAATGAAAAAGAAATTAAGAACCCCTACTTTGGCGATAAAATGCTGAAGTGCGGAAGAGTGAAGGAAACGATACAATAATAAAACGAGAGAAGTTGCCCTAACTATTTTAAAACCCGGATGATGCATTCGGGATGCATCATCTGCCCAAAGGGTTGACGAAGGTTGACGAAAACGTAAACCATGCCAATCGGTTTTCTATTGCATGATTTGGGTTAAAATGTAAACGTAAAAGTCCATTCAATAAAAAAGCCTCGCAAGAGAGGCTTTTACCGGGCGAGTGATGGGGCTCGAACCCACGACCCTCAGAATCACAATCTGATGCTCTAACCAACTGAGCTACACCCGCCATTTCCCTTTATCCTAACGACAAAGGATTGCAAAGGTAACAGGGCTTAATGAAAATGCAAAAGCTACCGTGAAAAACGCAACCGCATACCCGGAGCATGCTCAATAATTTTTCCGTCTGCATATACGAGGTTTCCCGATACCCATGTTTTTTGCACCGAAGAACTGAAGCGTTGGCCCTCAAAAGGCGACCACCCGCACTTGGCTAAAATATTTTCGCGGCTTACCGTCCAGGGTTGGTTCTGGTTTACCAATACCAAATCGGCAAAATAACCTTCGCGGATAAAGCCCCTGTCTTCTATCTGAAAGAGAATAGAGGGGTTATGGCACATCTTTTCTGCAATTCGCTCTAACGAAATTTTCTTACGATGGTAAAACTCCAGCATCGCCACTAAACTATGCTGCACCAACGGCCCGCCCGAAGGAGCGTTGAAATAGAGATTGCTTTTTTCTTCCAAGGTATGAGGGGCATGGTCGGTGGCAATTACATCAATCTGGTTGTTGAGTACGGCCTGAAAAACAGCTTGCTGATCTTTTTCTGTTTTAATGGCCGGATTCCATTTTATTTTGGTACCCAGCCGGTCGTAATCTTTTTCGTTGAACCATAAATGATGAATACAAGCTTCGGCCGTAATCTTCTTTTTTTCCAATGGAAGGGAATGGTTAAACAACGAGATTTCTTTAGCCGTGGAAATATGAAGAATGTGCAGTTTGGTTCCGTGCTTGCGGGCCAGATCAACAGCAAAAGCAGAAGAACGATAGCAAGCCTCTTCGCTTCGGATGTTCATATGTTCATGCACAGGAATGTTTTCTCCAAACTTAACTTTCCATGCCTCCGTATTTTGCCTAACGGTAGGTTCATGCTCGCAGTGGGCGGCAATCAGAGCGGGAAACCGGGAGAAAAATCCTTCCAGTGTTTTTTCATCATCTACTAATAAGTTGCCAGTAGAGGAACCCATAAAAATTTTAAGTCCGCATACGTTGGCCACATCGGTTTTTAAAACCTCTTCTAAATTATCGTTCGAGGCGCCTATAAAAAAGGAATAATTGGCCAGCGAGTTTTTTGAGGCGATCTGATATTTTTGTTCGAGCAATTCTTGTGTAAACACAGGCGGCACAGTGTTGGGCATCTCCATAAAACTCGTTACCCCACCGGCTACAGCCGCCCGCGACTCGGAAAAAATATTGCCTTTGTGTGTTAGCCCCGGCTCGCGAAAATGAACTTGATCATCAATTACTCCCGGAAAGAGCAAATCACCTTGCGCATCTACCGTTTCATCCGCTTTTATATGTTGAAGGTTTTTGTCGATCCGCTCGATGCGCTGGTCCTTGATCAGCACATCGCCCGTGATGGCCTTGCCTTCATTTACTATTTTTGCATTTAGAATAAGAGTTGATTTCATTACTTTGCAAAGATACTCGAAGAAATGCAGTGGTCAGATTTTAAATTGAATAAACAACTTTTTCAGGCAATTGAAGAAGCCGGATTTGCCGGGCCAACGAACATTCAGCAAAAATGTATTCCGCTGATTTTGGGCGGCCAGCAGGTGATCGGTATAGCCCAAACCGGCACAGGCAAAACAGCCGCCTATGTTCTTCCGCTGCTCATGAAAATCAAGTATGCCCAAGGCAGCGACCCGCGTGCCTTGGTTTTAGTCCCTACCAAAGAGCTGGCGGTGCAAATTTATGCGCACACAAGGCAACTGGCTATATTCACCGATTTACGAATAGCCGTTTTATATGGAGGCGTGGGACCCAAAACACAAATGGAAGAGATCCAAAAGGGTGTGGATATAATCATTTCTACACCGGGCAGGTTTATGGAAATTTATTTGCGTGGAGAAGTACCGACCAAACAAATCAAAACATTGGTAATAGATGAGGCCGACCGTATGATGGATATGGGCTTTATGCCACAAATACGCAAACTCTTTGAAGTGCTGCCGCCTAAACGGCAGAACCTGCTTTTTTCTGCCACCTTTCCCGAAAAGGTGGAAAGGCTTTCACAAGAATTTTTAGAGTTCCCTGTGAAGGTAGAAATTACGCCACAGGCTACAACAGCCTCACGAGTAGAGCAAGTGCTATACCCAGTACCTAACTTGCGCACAAAAATCAATTTTTTAGAATATTTATTAACCCACACCACCGAGCTGAGCCGGGTCATCATTTTTGCAAGAACAAAAGAATCGGCCGACAATGTTTTTAAATTTATAGAACGAAAAAAACTGGGGCCGGCTCGTGTCATCCACTCTAATAAAGGCCAGAACAGCCGCATTAATGCGATGAATGAATTTCGCGAAGGCAACCTTCGCATGTTAGTGGCTACCGATGTAGCTGCCCGTGGCATAGATGTAGAAAAAGTTTCGCATGTTATCAATTTTGATGTACCCATTTTGTACGAAGATTATGTGCACCGCATCGGGCGTACCGGCCGTGCTTTTCAGGAGGGGATCGCCATTACATTTGCCACGAAGGCCGAAATGTATCACATCAGCAAAATTGAAAAACTTATTCGCGGGAAAATTCCATTAAAAAAATTACCCAAAGAAGTTCCGGTTGAAGAAACGTCTTTTGAAGAAGCTCAGGAAATGGCTCGGGAAATAGACCGGCAAAAAAGGAGAGAAGACCCCGCTTACCAAGGGGCTTTTCATGAACGAAAAAAATAATTTTGTTTATGGAGCCTACTTGTAATTTGAGTAAGCTTTTTAGATTGGGAGAGAGTAGATACTCACGGCTCTAATAATATTTTACCCCCACTCATGCAATAGAAAATACCCCATGGTGATTTTCATTGTCAGGGTTTAACTCAAAATTTAATCAACGAACCGGGATTCTTATTTTACAAAAAGAATAAGCCCTTTTAAATATTCTCCTTCCGGGTGGAAAATAGATACCGGATGATCGGCCGGTTGCCCGAGGTGTTGTAATACTTTTATCTCTCGCCCCGCCTGAATGGCAGACGAAACTACGGTGTCGTAAAACAATTGCTTGTCAACCACCTGCGAGCATGAAAATGTAAAAATGATTCCGTTCGGTTTTATTGCCCGCATGGCTTCCGCATTCAGCCGTTGGTAGCCTTTCATAGCCTGGTGCCGTGCGTCTTTATGTTTGGCAAAAGCCGGAGGGTCGAGGATAATCATATCATACGTATCTTTCTTGTCTTTTAAGAAATCAAACGTATCGGCCACGGTGCAAGCATGATGTTGCGGATCGAACCCATTGAGTTCAATATTTTTTTTAGTGAGGTCAACGGCCTTTTCGGAAGCATCTACCGAGTGTACAAGCGTGGCTCCTGCAGCAAGTGCATACACCGAAAACCCACCGGTATAACTAAATGTGTTTAATACGGTTGCCCCTTCGGCCATTTCGGCTAATCGTTTTCGGTTCTCGCGCTGATCTAAAAAAAAACCCGTCTTTTGGCCCTCTTCCCAGTCCACAAAAAATTTGTTGCCATGTTCGATCATTACATGAGGCACGGCTCCCAGCCCCAATAAGTATTCATTCTCTGCCGGAGTACCAACCCCCAGCGTGTTTTGACTTTTATAATAAATAGTATGAACCAAGCCGGCTGATTTCTCTTGGATAGCCTCGGCAATCCGGTGGCGGTCGCGGTGCATCCCGATGCTGTGAGCTTGGATAACGGCCACCCCATTATAAATATCAACGATCAGCCCGGGTAATCCATCGCCTTCGCCATGCACCAGCCTGTAGCCATTGGTTTTTTCAGTAATCACTTTTGATATAGACCGGAGTGTAAAGGCGGCTTCTATTTTTTCGAGATAGATGTTTTTGTTGGGTAGCGATGAAAACGAAAGAAGCCTGACTGAGATAGTTCCTTTTTGATAGTGACCAAACCCGACCGGCTGTTTTTTTGAATCTTTTACTTCTACCCAATCGCCCTCTGCCGGATTGTTTTCTATGGATTGGATCGCTCCCGAAAAAATCCAGGGATGAAAACGCCTGGCGGAGGCTTCCCGGCCAGCCTTTAAATAAATGGTCCCTGTTAGTTCAATCATAAGCAAATCTAATCAATTTGCTGCCGGGAGTTAAAAAAGCGATTTTGTACATCATTTTCTTTTTATGGTAAGAAAAAATGTCAGAGTGGCTTAATTAAAACCTGTCTGGCATGTTTTTCGTAAACTAATCTTGCTTACCGGAGAACCGGGTAAAAAAACGGTTAGGGTACAGGTTAAACTTTTTAAGTTTACGCAACATCTTATTCAAACAGAAAAAAACAAAATCAGATGACTATGAAGAACTTTGGATCTCTTGTGCTGGCGGCTATTTTGGGCAGTGTGCTGACCTTGGCCGCATACCAATGGCTGGGTAAAAATGGAAATGGAGGAGTAAAGATTGAGCATGTGAATGGCGCTCCGGCCTCGCAAGTGGCGTACCGCATAAATGAAAAAGGCGAAGCTGTAGCTTTGGATTTTACGGGTACAGCCGAAAAAGTAACGAAAGCAGTGGTGCATATCCGTTCTACACAAACGGGTAATGCTTCCCGCAATCGCGAATCGAACGACCCGATACAACAATTCTTTTTTGGACCCAACGGCCCGCAACAACAAGGCCCCAGTGTGAGCAGTGGCTCAGGCGTAATCGTGAATGCCGATGGGTACATCGTTACTAACAATCATGTAGTACAAGATGCCGATGTGGTAGATGTTATGCTAAACGATAACCGTTCGTTTAAGGCAGAAGTAATTGGCACCGACCCCGACACGGATCTGGCATTAATTAAAATCAACCAAAAAGAACTGCCGTTTCTTCCGTTTGTAAATTCAGACGATGCTAAAGTAGGCCAGTGGGTGCTGGCCGTGGGCAATCCGTACAATCTTACTTCTACGGTTACGGCCGGTATCATCAGCGCCAAAGGCCGCAACATCAACATCATTAATTCTAACAATCCCGCTAACCGGAATAACCAACAAGGCAGTACAGCTATTGAATCCTTTATTCAAACGGATGCGGCTATTAACCCCGGCAACAGCGGAGGGGCATTGGTAAATTTAGATGGCGGCTTGCTCGGCATTAATACCGCTATTGCCAGCTCCACCGGCTCATATTCCGGGTATGGATTTGCTATCCCCTCTGATATTGTTAGTAAGGTAGTGGAAGACCTGATTGCTTATGGCACGGTGCAAAGAGGCTGGCTGGGGGTTTCTATATTAAGTGTAAATGCCGACTTGGCGAAGCAGGAGGATTTAGATGTAACAGAAGGGGCTTATGTAGGCGATTTTGCAGAAAACAGTGCTAGCGCAGCGAAAGAAGCCGGAATCATGAAGGGCGATGTAATTGTGAAGATAGACGAAATGCCCATTAAATCGAGCTCGGCATTGATTGAGTATGTGGGGCGCAAACGGCCGGGCGATAAAATGAACATCACCGTTGACCGAAAAGGAAAAACGCTGACTTACCCCGTAACGCTGAAAAACAAAGAAGGAAAAACCGGCACGGTAAAACGTGAAGAAAAAGATGCGATTAGCTCATTGGGTATGGAATTGCAAGATATGGATGCCAAAAAACTAAAAGCGTTAGATCTTACCTCGGGTGTTCAGGTAAAATCAATCAGCAACGGAAAGATTCAGAAATACACCGATATGCGCGAAGGGTTCATCATCACCCACCTTAATAATATGCCGGTAAAATCAGCTAAAGAATTGAATGATATTCTGAAAAACAAAAAACCGGGCGATCAGGTTACGTTTGAAGGGGTGTACCCCGATTTTCCCCGGGTGTATATGTACGCTTTCAGGTTTTAATATCAAAAGCATGAAACGATTATTTAAAAAAGGAGAGCGGGTACGAAGCAAATACGATGGCAAAGTGATGGAAGTGCTGAAGTACATCAAAAATAAAATGGTGGAGGTAAAGTGGTTCGACTTAACATCAAAAGAAGTACGTACCCATAAAATAAAAGAAAATAATCTCTCTAAGGCCGCCTAAAACAAAAGCCCCGGAAACCCGGGGTTTTTTGTTTGGGTCATTTTATCTTTGATCTCAGTAAACCCAATTAACCTATCAAAAAATTTGAAATCCCCGCGTATTATCGCTCGTCTATTACCGGACGGGTAAAAGAATCGCGCAAAATAAAAGACCACCGCAAGCAAGATTTTAGTCCGACCATGATGGATTTTGGCTCGGTGCAATTTTTCTTGGCCCGTCATTTTGGATTTTGCTACGGAGTAGAAAACGCTATTGAGATCAGCTACCGGGCGCTGGAGGAAAACCCCGATAAAAATGTATATCTGCTCAGCCAGATGATACACAACCAGGAAGTAAATGCCGACCTGCAAAGCCGCGGAATAAAATTTATTACCGACACAGACGGAACTCAGTTTATCTCTTGGGGTGAGATAAAAAAAGAAGATGTAGTTATTATTCCCGCATTTGGCACTACCCTCGAAATAGAACACTTGCTGTTAGATAAACAGGTGGAAGTTCAGAAATATAACACAACCTGCCCCTTTGTAGAAAAAGTATGGACGCGGGCCGAGAAACTCGGCAAAGAAAAATACACCATCGTAATCCACGGCAAGCCCAAACATGAAGAAACGAGAGCTACCTTTTCGCATAGCGAACAGCATGGCCACTCGGTAATTGTGCAAGACATGAAGGAAGCCCAGCAATTGGCTGCCTACATTACCGGAGAAAAACGAAGCGATGATTTTTATGCCGAATTTGAAAAAAAATACTCTGACGGGTTTGATGTAAAAAAAGATCTCTACCGCATTGGCGTAGTAAACCAAACGACAATGCTGGCTTCAGAAACACAGGCCATAGCTGATTTTTTAAAGCAGACTATGAGTAAAAAATTTGGAAGTGAGAACCTTCGAAATCATTTTGCTGATACACGCGATACTTTATGCTATGCCACCAACGACAACCAACAAGCTACGTACGAATTGCTTAAAACACAGGCCGACCTGGCAATTGTGGTGGGTGGGTATAACAGTTCAAACACTTCGCATATAGTAGAGCTTTGCGAACGCCATTTTCCCACCTACTTTATCAATTCTGAAAATGAAATTCTTTCTTCGGAAGAAATTCGTCATTTCGATTTGTCAAGTAAAAAGAGAGAAACAACAACACCCTATTTGCCTCATCACCGGCCAGTAAAAATTGTGCTGACCAGTGGCGCTTCCTGCCCCGATACGCTGGTAGATCGGGTGATGCTTAAACTGCTTTCTTATTTCCCCGACAGCCTGTCGCTAGAAAAAGTACTTCAGGATTTTTAATAATAAAATGAAACATCCTGCTTTCATTTTATTAGTTGCGGGGAGCATTCAGGTCTATGGGCAAACCCATTCAAAAAAAGATACTACCCAAACACTGGATGAAGTGGTTGTTCAGTCTTTTCAATACCATCGTCCGTTAAAAGAAACTCCGGTGGCACTGGGGGTGGTTGCTCAAACCGAACTGAACCGGTTTGCCAATACATCGGTAGTGGCATCCGTCAACACCATTCCGGGCGTACGCATGGAAGAGCGCTCGCCCGGCAGCTATCGCTTTTCAGTTCGGGGCAGTTCGCTTCGTTCTCCGTTTGGCGTGCGTAATGTAAAGTTTTATTGGAATGGGCTGCCGTTAACCGATGGTGGAGGTAATACGTACCTCAACCTTCTCGATTTTGATGCCTTTGGCCGAATGGAAATTATGAAAGGGCCCGGAGCCAGTTTGTATGGAGCCGGCACCAGCGGAGTGGTGCTTATCAATCCTCCGTCTTTCTCTCAAAACCAGATTCAGATTTCGGCCGTAGGCGGTGGATTTGGTCTTCAACGGTATCAGGTAAGTACACAAGTGGGAAATCAGAAATCCAAAATCTTTGTTAACTATGCACACCAACAAGCCGATGGCTACCGTCAGCAATCGGCTATGCGAAGAGAGGCGTTTAATGCGGAGGGAAAATTTTCGCTCAGCCCTAAAAGTTTTTTACAAACCTCTGTTTTTTATACAGATTTATATTATCAAACTCCGGGCGGGCTATCCTTGGCGCAATACAATGCCGACCCCAGAAAAGCTTCATCTACCATTGGAAATGCCATTGCACAACAGGCAGCTGTTTATAATAAAACAATATATATCTCTTCTGGTTTTGAGCAGCAATGGTCGGATAAATGGACAACCCGCATGGGGGTATATGGCTCCTATACCGATTTTACCAATCCGGCAATTTCCAACTATAAACGGGAAATAGATCAGAACCTAGGAGGCCGGATTACCAGCCAATACGAATTTTCAGGAAAGCTTGGAAAGGGCAAAGTTAATTTTGGGGGAGAATATCAATCTATTTATTCGCCCATTACCAATTATGTAAACCTGGGTGGGGTGCAGGGAAATCTTCAAACCAACGACCAACTTTCGTCTCGTTCGGCCATTGCTTTTGCTCAGATTGATACGGAGCTGCCTCACTATTTTTTTTTAACACTGGGGTGGAGTGCTAATTTTTTAACCTATCACTTTAATCGACTGGCCGGAAATTTACCGGGCCAACAACAACGCCATTTTGATCCGGTACTGTCTCCAAGATTGGCTTTGCTAAAAAAAGTAAACGAAAATTTCTCCCTCTTCACTTCTGTAAGCAAAGGTTTTTCTGCCCCTTCGCTGGCCGAGGTATTGCCCTCCTCGCGGATATACAATAACAGCCTTTCACCCGAGCAAGGGATTAACTATGAAATTGGATTTCGTGGGAAAGTATTTAAACATTTTTTATTTGATGTGGTAGGTTATGATTTTGAGCTGACCCAGGCCATCGTAGATCAAAAAAATATAAGTGGGGCCGATTATTTTGTAAATGCCGGTAATACTTCGCAAAAAGGAATTGAAACATTTTTGGCCTGGCAGAAAAATACTAATCACAGTATCGTTCAGTATTTAAAGTGCTGGGTTGCCGGCACACTCACCGATTACAAATTTATTAACTATGTGTATAACCACATTACCTATTCGGGCAATCAACTTACCGGATCGCCCGCCTCTACTGTAGTGGTGGGAGTAGATGTTTCAACAAATAAATTTTATGCCAACCTAACATCCACGTATGTTAGTTGCATTCCTTTAAATAATGCCAATACAGTTTATTCATCTGATTATTTTTTAGTGGGCGGAAGGGTGGGGTATAAAAACCAAATTGCTAAAAACCTGCCGGTCGATTTTTTTGTTGGAGTAGACAATGCGCTGGATCAGCGCTATAGTTTAGGCAATGATCTGAACGCTGCCAGCGGGCTTTATTTCAATGCAGCCGCTACGCGGAATATCTATTTCGGAATAAAAATGACTCCGCCCCTAGGGCGCTAAGCATCAAGAAATTTTTCAACCTCACTAATCAACTCGGTTGATTTTAAATGATGACCCAACCCCGAAGTGGTAATCATCTTAGAGTTACGCCAGTTATGATGAGCTTCTAACGCATGAAGAAATGGGGCTTCATAATCATTTTTATCGTGAATGATGAGCCCTTCATTACGAAGGGCCTTTACAAATTCTTTTAAGGAAAAAAAATGAGGAGATTGACCAACGGCTTCTTCAAAATAAGTACGGACGGCATCCATAGTTTGTCTGGAAAGCCCCAACGTTTTTTGATAGTACACCACAAACTCAGTTACTTCGCCAGGCGAAGCCATGATGACCAACTTAGGAGTGCCCAACTGAGGGGCGCGATGAAAGGTGTAAACCATTGAAAAAGCTCCAAACGAGTGCCCAAGCAGGGCATCAAACCTTCCGTATTCTGATATCATTTTTTCGATCAGCTCGCTGTAGTACGGCATATTTATGTAATGGCCTTCGCTAAGCCCATGAGCCGGGGCATCTACCGAATACAGCGTAAATTTTTCTTTCGATAAGTGACTTACAATCGATTTCCACCAATAGCTGTGGCTTTCCCAGCCGTGCAGGAGTAATAATTTTTTAGGACCATTCCCCCACCGATAGGCCTGCACTTTTTTCCCTTCAAAATTTACGATAAACCGATCGGCTGTATTCAGAAACTCCAGATGATGGGGTTTTACGGCTCTTCTGCGCGGCCTGCAAAAAAGCAGGAACCCTTCCTTTCCCGCTTTGCGCGGATTAAAGAGAACCAGCGTATTCAGGTACGCACCTACTAAAAAAACAAAAAATCTTTTTTTCATACAAAGAAAGAACAACCCAAGGCAATCATTAAAAAATTGAGCGCCCAAATAAAAATAACAACTCTCGTTTAATCAAAAAAACTGTTAGAAAGTTCCTTTTCTTTGCACCGTGAAAATTTTAATTCTGCACCAGCACTTTAATACACCCGAAAAAGGAGGTGCTATCCGCTCGTACTACTTAGCCAAAGCGCTGGTAGAGCGCGGGGTAAAAACCATAGTGATAACCGCATCGAATGAAAAAAAATATACCGTAAAAAACATAGAAGGGATTGAGGTGCATTACCTGCCGGTACCGTACGATAATTCATTTGGTTTTTTAAGCCGCAGCAAATCGTTTGTTCATTTTGCACTAAAAAGTATTTCAATTGCTCAGCAGATCGGCCACATTACACTATGCTATGCTATCTCCACTCCATTAACTATTGGACTGGCCGCCCTACGCCTGAAAAAAAAATTAAAAATTCCTTTTGTTTTTGAAGTAGGCGATTTGTGGCCGGATGCTCCGATTCAATTAGGATTTATAAAAAATTATTTTTTGCAACAAAGTCTGTTCGCATTAGAAAAAAAAATTTACAACGAAGCCAGTGCTATAGTAGCGCTTTCTGCACCCATTCAAGAAGCGATACAAAAGAAAATATCCGGCCAGCGTATTCATGTCATCCCCAACTTTTCTGATTGTGATTTTTACCACCCGGAAGAAAAGGACTCCATGCTGGAGCACCAATTTAAGGTAAAAGGAAAATGGGTAGTTTCTTATCTGGGGGCGGCCGGAATTGCCAATGGGTTAGATTATTTTATTGAATGTGCCAACCTGTCGAGAAAAAATAACCTACCCATTCATTTTATTTTGGCCGGAGAAGGCGCCCGTCTTTCTCATGTAAAAGCAGCAGCCGAAAAATTGCAGCTTTCCAACATCACTTTTACGGGATTGGTTAATCGCGATACGGTAAAAAAAATTATGAACATTACGGATGTAGCTATGGTGTGCTATAAAAATGTGCCTATTCTGGAAACCGGTTCGCCCAATAAATATTTTGATGCGCTGGCTTCGGGTAAGCTGATAGTGGCCAACTTTGGCGGCTGGATAAAAGAAGAAATTGAAACGCACCAGTGTGGTTTTTATGCAGACCCTAAACACCCTATTGATTTTGTAAATAAAATAATGCCATTTATCAATAATGCACAGAGGCTAAAAGCCTATCAAACAAATGCGCGTAAATTGGCAGAAACCAACTATGCACGTAAAAATCTTTTGAGATTGTTTTTAGAAGTATTAAAAGTACCAATGGTTTAGCAGGATACTATTTTCGTTTTTATCACCCGACTTTATACCTTCGTAACGCTTTTGCCATGAAGAATTATTTCCTCAGATTGTATCAATATAATCAGTGGGCTAACCAGCGCGTGTTGAATGCACTAAGACAACAGGCTGCTGCCAACGAAAAAATACTTTCACTTCTGGGCCATGTGGCTGTAGCCGAACGGCTGTGGCTTCATCGGATTAAAAATTTACCTAAACCGGATCTGAAATTGTGGGGATGCTATACGCTGAATGAAATCTCAGAAATGTTTTCCGGCATAGACCAGGAATGGATTGATTACATTGATTCGAATGAAGATTTTTCTAGCGAGCTGAAGTACACCAACTACACAGGCGATCCGTTTGTTAATACCCTTGAAACCATCATTATCCATACCGCTAACCATGCCACCTACCACCGGGCGCAAGTAGCACTCTTACTCCGGCAAGATGGATTGGAACCGGTTAATACCGATTTTATTACTTTCGATCGAATCAGACTTGGTCAGTTAAAAAAATAAATAAATCAAAACTTTAATCATTATCGCTATGAAAAAAATACTGTTTATGTTCATTGTGGGTATAGCCAATATGGGATATGCCCAAACCGACCCCACCCTTTGTCATACATCGGCTACTGAAAAATTTGCGTTGTTTGCTTCCAACAAAAGTTTTAACAAAATGCACAAATCACCTTTACCGTATGTTCACATCAGCGAGGTGGGCGGGAAGATGATCACCTTCAAAACAGAAGGTTCGGATGCCTATGCGTATTTGTTAAAAGCTAAAAGTAAAACCGCTAATTGGATTTTTGTTTTTCAGGAATGGTGGGGGTTGAATGACCACATCAAACGCGAAGCCGAAAACTTGTACAACGACTTGGGCAATGTAAATGTGCTGGCCATTGATATGTACGATGGCAAAGTAGGTACTACCCGCGAAGAAGCCGGCAAGTATATGCAGGAATTTAAACAAGATCGAGGCAATGCCATTGTAAAAGGAGCTTTGGCGTATGTTGGCACAGAAGCCCGGATCGGAACAATTGGCTGGTGCTTTGGCGGAGGCCAGTCGATGCAAGCGGCTTTAACATCAGGCCAGCAGGCGGCTGCCTGTGTTATTTATTATGGTATGCCCGAAGAAAATATAGAGCGGCTGAAAACATTAAACTGCGATGTGCTCGATATTTGGCCGATGCAAGATAAATGGATCAACAAAGAGGTAATCGAAAAATTTGAAAAGAATATGGCGGCAGCCGGCAAAAAACTTATTGTAAAACCATACGATGCCGACCACGCATTTGCTAACCCCAGCAACCCCGGTCACAAAAAAGAATTTACGGCCGATGCGTACCGGCACACATTAGCATTTTTTAAAGAACGCCTGAAGTAACCCTCGGCATTGCTTTTTTAGATTTCAGCTACAACCTGATTTCGCAGCAGGTCGTCTAATGTTTCGCGCTTGCGAATGAGATGGGTTTGCCCTTTCCAGATCAATACTTCGGGCGGACGAAAACGCGAATTGTAGTTAGAAGCCATGCTGTATCCATACGCACCGGCATTTTTAATTGCTAATAAGTCGCCTTCGCGCACTTCGTTTAGTTTACGGTCGGCCCCTAGGGTATCCGTTTCGCAAATCGTTCCTACCACTGTATAAATTTTTTGGCTGCCCGTAGGGTTAGAAATATTTACAATTTCATGATAAGCATCGTACATCATAGGCCGGATGAGATGATTGAGGCCGCTATCCACCCCCGCAAAAGTAACAGACGGAGTGGGCTTCACCACGTTTACATTGACCAACAGATAACCGGCCTCACTTACCAGGTATTTTCCGGGTTCCACCCAAAGTTCTAATTGCTTGCCGTAGCGATGATAAAATTCTTTAAAACTTTTTCCCAGCTTTAGGCCGAGATCGTACATATTGGTAACATGATCACCTTCTTTATAAGCTACTTTAAACCCACTGCCAATGTCAATAAATTGTAAAGAAGGAAAATCGGAGGCAATGCCAAATAAAATCTCAGCCATTTTTAGAAACACATCCGTTTCGGTAATTTCAGAACCGGTATGGATGTGCAATCCGTTGACCACAATTTTATACTGATTGATCAGCCGCATTACATCTGGGAGTTGATAAATGGAGATGCCAAACTTGGAATTGCTGTGGCCGGTAGAAATTTTATAATTTCCACCCGCCATAATATGTGGGTTCAGGCGAAGGCCGCACGGATAATTACTTCCATATTTTTTTCCAAATTTTTCAAGCATGGAAAGGTTATCGAGGTTTACACACAACCCAAGTTCAACCCCTTCTTCAATTTCAGAAAAATCAACACAATTCGGAGTATAGTTTATATCGGAATTTTTAACTCCAATTCCCAAAGCCAGCTTGGCTTCATTAATAGATACGGCATCTATGCCGGCACCATGCTGGTGAAGCAGTTTCACAATGGAAACATTGCTCAGGGCCTTTACAGCAAATTTTATTTTTAACGGATTCTCCGAAAAGGCATTTTTTAAATTTTGTAATTGGCTCACTATTTTGTTGCCGTCATAAACATAAACCGGGGTGCCAAACATTTGGGCAACCGAAGCCAACTCTATTCCTTGTACTGAATATTTCCCATCAATTAGTTCCATGTTTTAAAATTGACCGCAAAGATGGTATAAATTAGTATTGGTTGAGTCTTTCGTTCTTCATTTTTAGTTTACTTTGTGTGGAATGAAACTTTTCTTTCGAAAACAAGGACAGGGCGAGCCGCTTATTATTTTGCATGGGTTGTTAGGCTCGTCTGATAATTGGCATACGCTGGCCAAATTTTTTGCTGATTATTTTACGGTTTATACCATAGACCAGCGCAACCACGGGCAATCGCCCCATAGCGATGAATTAAATTATAAAGTTTTGACGGAAGATCTGGAAGAGTTTTTTGAAGCGCATGGAATTAATAATGCCAACCTGATTGGCCACTCGATGGGCGGAAAAACAGTAATGAATTTTGCTGTGAAGAACCCCTCGAAAGTAAACCAATTGGTGGTGGTCGATATGGTGCCAAAATTTTATGTGGTCAAGCACGATCGTCTGGTAGAAGGGATGAAGGCCATTCCTCTACCCGAAATTACAACCCGGACTGAAGCAGAAGTTGTATTGGCCGGATACGAGCCCGACCCGGCCGTGAGACAGTTTTTATTAAAAAATTTAGCCCGCGATGAACACAACCGTTTTTTTTGGCGCCCCAATCTAAAAGCGATTGATGAGCATCTGCAAGAAGTGGGCGAAGACCTGCCATGCCCCGGAACATTTGATAAGCCCACGCTTTTTATTTTTGGTAAAAAATCAAACTACTTTGCCGAGGGAGACGAAACAAACATTAAAAAGAATTTTCCGATAGCCGAATTTACTTTTTTAGATACGGGCCACTGGGTACAGGCCGAAAAACCACAGGAGTTTGCCCAAACCGTTTTGTCTTTTTTGCATGGAAAGGAAAGGTAAACTATATCTAGTTCCCGCTGTTATAGCTGAAAATGCAGAGGCTACTATTCCGTCTTCGGTTTTAACGGCACTGAAAACGATCGATCATTTTCTGGCCGAAAACATTCGCACTGCGCGAAGGTATTTAAGCAGCCTTAAACTCTATGATAGTATAGAGCAGCTGACTATTTTACTTTTGAATAAAGACACCACAAAAGATGAACTGAAATTTTTGCTCGAACCTCTTTACCAGGGAAAAAATATAGGAGTTCTTTCAGAATCGGGCTGCCCGGGTATTGCCGACCCCGGAGCAATGGCTGTGGCATGGGCTCATGAAAATGATATTAATGTAGTTCCTCTGGTAGGCCCCTCATCTGTTTTATTGGCGTTGATGGCTTCCGGGCTAAATGGCCAGCAGTTTGCCTTTCACGGATACTTGCCGATTGATGCACACGAACAGGCCAGGAAAATTAAAGAGCTTGAAAAAGAATCGATCCAAAAAAAACAAACCCAGCTGTTTATTGAAACGCCCTACCGCAACAACCAGTTAGTGAAAAATTTGTTGCAAAACCTTCGGCCTCAAACCCGCCTGTGCATAGCCTTTAACCTCACTGGCCAAACCGAATTTATAAGAACAAAAAGTATTTCGGCATGGAAAGAAAACACACCTGTGCTGGGCAAAGAACCAGCCATTTTTCTGTTTCAGGCAGACGTTGACTAATCGAACTATTCACGTATTTTTGCGCTCTAAAATTTATAATATACCATGCCGTACTTATTCACTTCCGAATCAGTTTCTGAAGGCCACCCTGATAAAGTAGCCGACCAAATATCTGATGCCCTTATAGATTATTTTTTAGCGTACGACCCGAACTCAAAAGTAGCCTGCGAAACATTGGTTACTACCGGCCAGGTAGTGTTGGCAGGGGAAGTAAAATCAGAAGCTTATTTAGATGTGCAAGACATTGCCCGCGAGGTAATTCGCAAAATCGGATATACCAAAAGCGAATATATGTTTGAGGCCCACAGTTGCGGCATTTTTTCGGCAATCCACGAACAATCGTCTGATATTAACCAAGGGGTGGAGCGCAGAAAGAAAGAAGATCAAGGAGCAGGCGACCAAGGTATGATGTTTGGCTATGCCACCAACGAAACCGATAACTATATGCCGTTGCCTTTAGATTTGGCGCATCTGCTGTTGCGCGAAATGGCTCTCATTAGACGCGAAGGTAAAACTATGACGTACCTCCGTCCCGATGCCAAGTCGCAGGTAACTATTGAATATAGTGACGACAACAAACCCCAGCGCATTGATGCCATCGTCATTTCCACCCAGCATGATGACTTTGATAAAGACACCATTATGTTAAAGAAAATTAAAGATGATGTAATCAATATTGTGGTGCCACGTGTTATGAAAAAACTACCCAAGCGCGTGCAAAAATTGTTTAACAGCGAGATAAAATATTTTGTAAACCCTACTGGCAAATTTGTAATTGGCGGGCCACATGGCGATACCGGACTAACCGGAAGAAAAATTATTGTTGACACCTATGGCGGGAAAGGAGCCCATGGCGGAGGTGCTTTCTCCGGCAAAGACCCTAGCAAGGTAGACCGCTCGGCTGCGTATGCCACCCGCCACATTGCTAAAAATATGGTAGCAGCAGGCCTTTGCGATGAAGTGTTAGTGCAGGTAGCTTATGCCATCGGTGTAGCCAAACCGGTGGGGTTATATGTTAACACCTACGGTACGGCTAAGGTAAAAATGGCCGATGGTGAGATTGCCAAAAAAATTGAAAAAGTGTTTGATATGCGCCCCTATTTTATTGAGCAACGGTTTAATTTGCGCACACCCATCTATTCTGAAACAGCCGCGTATGGCCACATGGGCCGCGAGCCCAAAACAGTAGAAAAAATATTTAATAAGGGCTTGAGAAACGAAAAGAAATTAAAAGTAGAACTCTTCCCGTGGGAAAAACTGGACCATGTAGACGAACTAAAAAAAGTTTTTAAAGTATAAATGCAAAAGAGGCTCCGAATTTGGAGCCTCGTTTTTTAGAGGTCAAGGGGTCTTGTATATAGAGTTTCAAGCATATTAACTTCTTCCCGCTTTTACTTTAGCCTTAAATTTTTTTAGTTGCGCCCGCAGGGCTTCGGTGGCCAAATCGGTAGCTTCCTCAAACGAGCGGGCTTGCTCTTTGGCAAAAAGCTGGCTGCCCGGCATATTCAGTTTTATTTCTACGGTTTTATTTTCCACGCCTTCATTGTTCAATTTTAAAAATACTTCTCCGTCCATCAGCCGATCGTAAAAGGTCTCCAGCTTATCAACTTTTTTTTGAATGAAATCAATCAGCTTTACGTCAGCATTGAAATGGATGGAGTGAACTTGCAGTTTCATGGTGTATTGATTTTTAGTGGAACATATATTTATAAACTTATGCTTTCGGATGCGCCTGATCAAAAACCTTTTTTAATTTTTCCATAGAGTTGTGTGTGTAAACCTGCGTAGCGGCCAGGCTGCTGTGGCCCAACAGATCTTTTACGGCATTTATTTCTGCTCCGTGGTTGAGTAAATGAGTGGCGTACGTATGACGCAATACATGCGGACTTTTCTTTTCTACGTTTACTTCTTTTAAATATTCTTTTACAATCCGGGTTACTAGCATGGGGTAAAGCGGTTTGCCGGTAGGGATTACCAGCAGGTAGTCAGATTTTTTTTCTATATCCCGGTTACGGACTTTAACGTACTCTTTCAGTAAACGAGCTAATCCCGTTGTAAAAGGAATAATGCGTTCTTTGTTTCGTTTGCCGAGCACTTTCAGGGTACGGTCGTGCAGGTTCAGGCTGGTGTCTTTCAGTCCGATTAACTCGGAGAGACGCATGCCGGTGCCGTACAGCAATTCAATGACAACCTCGTTGCGACACCGCTCAAAAGCACTTCTTTCTTTTTGAGGTTGTTCAAAGGGTGCATTCATTTCTTTTTCATGAACAAAGTGCGGTAATTTTTTTTTCGTTTTCAGGATTTTGATTTTGTCTGTCGGATTCTTGCTGATCAGTTCTTGTTTCAACAAAAATTTGTAGTACGACCGTAAGCAGGCAATTTTCCGATTGATAGAAACAGGGTCGAGACCGGCCTCTACGAGGTTTACAATCCATGACCGGATCAAACCATGGTTGGCTTCGAGAGTTGGAGTGTTATCAAACTCGGAATTTAAGTATTGCTGAAATTGAGTGAGATCGGTTTGGTATGAAAGTATGGTTTGGGGGCTGTACCTTTTTTGGAACCGGATATATTTTAAAAAAGAATCACCCATTATGTGGCTACCAACTTTCAGGACAATTTACAAAAAAAATCCCTCGCCATTTTTAAAAGCGAGGGAGATTGTTGACAAAATGTCTATCGAATGTTAGTAGTTTTCCTGAGCGTATTGCTTTTGGATGTAGGCCGCATGAATGATCTCTTCTCTTCTCTTTACCGAAGGCTTGGTAAAAGAGGTTCGGGCACGTAGTTCTTTCAAAACACCGGTTTTTTCAAACTTCTTTTTGAAACGCTTCAGCGCTTTGTCAATAGATTCATTCTCCTTGATGTTGATAATGAGCATATTTAATCAATTAGGGCTGCAAATATAAAGGTTTGTGTGCAAATGGCAACAATTACTTTAAAATTGCTCTGGAAATGACTAATTTTTGAATTTCGGAGGTGCCTTCGCCAATGGTGCAGAGTTTAGCATCGCGATAAAATTTCTCAGCCGGGAAATCTTTAATATATCCATAGCCTCCAAAAATCTGTACGGCATCGTTAGCCACTTCTACGGCAATTTCAGAGGCATAGAGCTTGGCCATGGCCGATTCTTTTGAAACTGGCTTATGGTGGTTTTTTAAAGCTGCCGCTTGGTGTATTAAAAGCCGTGCGGCTTCAATTTTAGTAGCCATATCGGCCAGTTTAAAAGAAATTCCTTGAAAAGCCGAGATCGGTTTATTGAATTGATGCCGCTCTTTAGAGTAGTTTAGCGCGGTTTCGTAAGCACCCTGGGCAATTCCTAAGGCAAGCGAAGCAATGGAAATTCTTCCGCCATCCAGCACTTTCAGGGCTTGCACAAACCCTTCTCCTACCTCGCCAATAATCTGGCTCTTGTGTACTTTACAATCCGTAAAAATCATTTCGGCCGTTTCGCTGGCACGCATGCCCAACTTGTTTTCTTTTTTCCCGGCCGTGAAACCGGGCGTGCCGCGTTCAATTACAAAAGCAGTCATTCCATGTGAGTCTCCAATATTTCCGGTGCGGACAATAACAACCGCTACGTTACCCGATTTGCCGTGGGTAATAAAATTTTTTGCTCCGTTTATTACATAGTAATCGCCTTCAGGCTTAGCGACCGTACGCATATTGCCGGCATCTGAGCCGGTGTTGGGCTCGGTAAGCCCCCAGGCACCTATCCACTCGCCCGATGCAAGCTTGGGCAGATATTTTTTCTTTTGCGGCTCGCTGGCAAATTGAAGAATGTGGCCTGTGCAGAGCGAATTATGAGCCGCCATAGAGAGACCGATAGACCCATCTATTTTTGAAAGCTCGGCAATAGCCGTGGCATATTCATGATACCCAAACCCAGCCCCTCCATATTCTTCCGGAACAAGAACCCCCATTAATCCCAGCGTTCCCATTTTTTTAAAAAGCTCTACCGGAAAATGCTGGGCCTCGTCCCACTCCATCATCTTTGGCCGGATCTCTTTCGCGCCAAAATCGCGCACCATCTGGGCAATCATTTTTTCATTTTCTGAGACATCGAAATTGATGTCTGCGGTTTCTATCTCACTCATCTTTTATTTTTTTTAGAGGGCTCAAAAGTAATCCAGCCAAAATTAATAACCAAACGAATGTTAGGTTGTCGTTTCCCGATATTTGAAGAAAAGGAAAAAGATTAATTTGCAGCCTATATTTAATGATTTATGAATATTGCCGTAGTAGGAACCGGTTATGTTGGCTTGGTTACAGGTACATGTTTTGCCGAAACAGGAAACAAGGTTACCTGCATTGATATTGACGAACACAAAATTGAAAAACTTAAGGCCGGAAAAATCACGATCTACGAGCCAGGGTTAGATATTTTATTTGAACGCAACATTCGCCAAGAAAGGCTTTTCTTTACCACCCTGCTTGACGAAGGCATAGCCAATGCAAAAATTATTTTTCTTGCTTTACCAACCCCGCCCGGAGAAGATGGCTCAGCCGATTTAAAATACGTATTGGGTGTGGCCGAAAAAATAGGGCCGCTATTAAAAGAATACACCGTTGTGGTTGATAAAAGCACCGTACCCGTAGGCACGGCAGAAAAAGTGAAAGAAAAAATTGTGGCTGGGGCAAAAACCGACTTTGATGTAGTTTCTAATCCAGAATTTTTGCGCGAAGGGGTAGCGGTAGAAGATTTTATGAAACCCGAACGCGTGGTAGTGGGTACTTCATCTGAGCGCGCCAAACGGGTAATGGAAGCACTGTATGCTCCTTTTGTTAGGCAGGGCAACCCCGTTATTTTTATGGATGAGCGTTCGGCCGAGCTGACTAAGTATGCCGCCAACTCATTTTTAGCCACCAAAATTTCTTTCATGAATGAAGTGGCCAACCTATGCGAAAAAGTAGGAGCCGATGTAGATGCTGTGCGGAGAGGGATCGGTACCGACAGCCGGATAGGGAAACGCTTTCTCTTTTCGGGGATTGGGTATGGAGGCAGTTGCTTCCCCAAAGATGTGCAAGCTTTGGTTAAATCATCAGACGATGCCCACTACGATTTTAAAATCCTGCATGCTGTAATGGATGTAAACCGGAAGCAAAAAACCAAGATGATCCCTCTTATAAAAGAATTTTTCAACCATGATTTAAAAGGGAAAACCATAGCCGTATGGGGATTGTCGTTCAAGCCTTATACCGATGATATTCGCGAAGCCCCCGCCTTAGAAAACATTGAAGCCCTGCTGGAAGCCGGAGCGATTATAAAAACACACGACCCCGAAGCCATGGGCAATGTGAAGAAGCTATTGAAAAATAAAATTCAATATTTCGAAAACCCTTACGATGCCGTAGCCGGTGCCGATGCCATTCTCATCGCTACTGAATGGCCGGAATTCCGTACCCCTGATTTTGAACGTATCTCTTCGCTACTCAAAACCAAAGTGATTTTTGATGGCCGCAATTTGTACGATCTCAACCAAATGAAAGACCTGGGCTTTACCTACTACAGTATTGGCAGACAAATTATTTATGGCTAAACAACGTATCTTAATAACGGGAGGGGCCGGGTTTTTAGGCTCGCATCTGTGCGACCGATTCATTCGCGAAGGCATGGACGTAGTGGCTATGGACAACCTGATCACAGGCGATCTGCGTAACATAGAGCATCTCTTTAAGCTGAAAGAGTTTGAATTTTACAATCATGATGTTTCCAAATTTGTGCACGTGCCGGGCGAGGTGCACTACATCTTGCACTTTGCCTCGCCCGCCAGCCCAATTGATTATTTAAAAATTCCGATCCAAACATTAAAAGTGGGTTCGTTGGGCATTCATAATTTGTTGGGCTTGGCCAGACAAAAAAAATCACGAATCATGATTGCCTCTACCTCTGAGGTATATGGCGACCCTACCGTGCATCCACAGCCCGAAGAATATTATGGAAATGTAAACCCTGTAGGCCCGCGCGGAGTGTATGACGAAGCCAAGCGGTTTCAGGAAGCCATGACGATGGCGTACCACACCTATCACAAATTGGATACCCGCATCGTACGCATATTTAATACGTATGGCCCACGCATGAGGCTTAACGATGGCCGCGTATTGCCGGCATTTATCGGGCAGGCTTTGCGTGGAGAAGACCTCACCATTTTTGGCGATGGCTCGCAAACCCGTTCATTTTGTTATGTAGATGATTTGGTAGAGGGCATCTACCGGTTGCTGCTGAGCGATTATGTAAACCCCATGAACATTGGCAACCCAAGCGAGATTACCATTAAAGAATTTGCCGAAGAGATTATAAAACTTACAGGCACACAACAAAAAATTGTGTATCAGCCCCTGCCGAAAGACGACCCCAAGCAACGCAGACCCGATATCACCAAGGCCAAAGAAATTTTAAAATGGGAACCTCGTATTTCCCGCGCCCAAGGATTGAAAATTACTTACGACTATTTTAAATCGCTGCCCCGCGAAGTTCTGTACCATCGCGATCATAAAAACTTTGACGGATTTATCCGATGAAGTACTCTCCCGGGGTGCTCTTGCTTGTTCTTGTTTCCTGTGTTGATGTGGCCCGCTTTGAGGTGCCGCAACCGGAGGGCGTAAAAGATGAAAAATCTATTTCTAAAAAATGGGTAGGAAAATACCTCAACCTTACCGATTCAACGTTGCTCCTGGTTACTCAGGAATTAATTGTTAAGGTTGCTTCGTTTAATACGAAAGATGCGCTTTCCAAAATAGACTCGGCTGACTTAATGAAAATGGGATCGTTAAAACAAGGGCGGGTAGAAGCTGGTTTCGACCACGCTATAACCGATTTCAAAATTGAAGGCGACAGCATTTTCTACCACACCACCACGCACGACACATTATTTTTTCAATCAGAAAGATTCAGGATAAGAAAATTTAAAGGCTATTATTTTTTAAACAAACAAATCGCTCCCGGCAGTTGGGAAGTTTATAAACTGGAAAAAGTAAAAGAAGGAATAATAACCGGAACGATTTCCACCAAACAAGAACTGAACGAGTTGCGGGCTGTTACGGAAACGTATAGCGATACGATTTACCGATTCAGGCCTACCCGTAAGCAGTTTAAAAAATTACTTCAGGAAAACGGATTTAAAACCGAGCAAAAATTTCTGCGAATCGAGTAATTAAGAACGGCTGAAATGCTGGTAGAAGGCCACAATTGTTTCAATGCCGATCAGAAAATTCTTTACACCATAATGTTCGTTGGGCGAGTGGATGGCATCACTGTCGAGGCCGAACCCCATGAGTACCGTATCCAATCCCAATTCTTTTTTAAACAATGAAACAATGGGAATGCTGCCGCCATCGCGTGTGGGAATAGGTGTTTTGCCCCACACCTCTTCAAAGGCTTTGCTCGCGGCATGAAATGCTTTGGAGTTGGTGGGAGTAACAGCCGGCTCGCCACCGTGGTGGGGCATCACTTTTACTTTTACCGACTGGGGGGCGATTGCTAAAAAATGATTGGTAAACAACGTCATGATTTCCTGGCTGTTTTGATGAGGCACCAGTCGCATAGAAATTTTGGCATACGCTTTAGAAGGCAAAACAGTTTTAGCTCCTTCTCCGGTATAGCCGCCCCAAATGCCGTTTACATCTAATGTAGGCCGGATGCCCGTGCGCTCAATAGTGGTGTAGCCTTTTTCGCCTTGTACTTCATCAATAGCCAAATCTTTTTGGTAGTGATGCAGATTAAACGGGGCGCTGTTAAGCTTTTTTCGTTCGGCATCAGACAAAGTTTCTACTTGGTCATAAAATCCGGGAATGGTTACCCGGCCGTTTTCATCATGCAGGGAGGCAATCATTTTGGAAAGCGCATTGATGGGGTTGGCTACGGCTCCGCCATATACTCCTGAGTGTAAATCGCGGTTAGGCCCGGTTACTTCTACTTCTACATAACTCAACCCACGAAGCCCGACTGTAATAGAAGGACAATCCAACGAAATAAGTGAGGTGTCTGAAATCAAAATAACATCGGCTTTCAGTTTATTATTATTTTCCTTTACAAACGTGCCCAAATTATCAGAACCTACTTCTTCTTCGCCTTCAATCATAAATTTTATGTTGCAGGGCAGTTGATTTAGCTTCATCATGGTTTCAAAAGCTTTGAGGTGCATATACACCTGGCCTTTGTCATCGCACGCTCCGCGTGCAAAAATCTTCCCGTCTTTTATAACCGGTTCAAACGGGGGCGAAGTCCACAAATTGAGAGGATCAGGCGGCTGCACATCATAATGTCCATAAACCAAAACCGTGGGCAGCGAAGAATTTATTTTCTTTTCACCAAATACGATTGGGTGCCCCTTCGTTTCGCAAAGTTCTACCGAATCAGCACCTGCCTTTTTCAGTTGGGCGGCCACATACTCGGCTGCCTGCCTTACATCTTTTTGATGACGGCTATCGGCACTTACCGAAGGGATGCGGAGCAACTCAAACAGTTCATCGAGAAATCGTTGCTGATGGGTGTGGATGTATTCGCGAATCATAAAAGTAGGATTTTAATCGGAGTTTGAATAAACGTCTGCAAAATAAGAATACTATTCATGGATTGTGAATAGATGAATACGAAAAATGAGCCTAACTCGTTCCAGTTATTGCAAAACAATACAAACGGATACGATAACGGAATAAAAATTGACCCCCGTATTTCTCAAACACGCTACCTTTGCTTTATGTTCGTAGAATATAAAAACCTTTCCGCAGCATCGCGCTGCTGGATTTTTCAAGCTCACCGAATGCTTTTGGCCGGGGAAGTCCAAACGATTGAAGAAATCCTTACTGCTTTTTGCGAAGGCTGGAATACCCATGGTGAATTGCTGACCCCCTATTTTGAAATTCGCGAAAACCGGTTTGTTATTTTGGTAGTGGATGAAACCCGTCTATCGGCCAGTGGTTGCAGTATAGACAGCGCCACTCGCGTAATGAAGGAATTACAGCAGCGATTCAATATTAATTTTTTCGACCGGACACAGGTTGCGCTTCAAATAAATGGCAACGTAGTTACCTATTCACTGAAAGAGGCCAAGGAAGCACTGGCCAACGGCACATTGGCGGCACAAACCATTCTGTACAATACACTGGTGGCTACTAAAGGCGAACTGGAAACAGCCTGGCTGGTGCCGATAGAAAAATCGTGGCTCTCTAAATGGCTGCCCCCACACTTGAAGTAAAACCCGATAACGCTAATTATCAGACTGAGACTCAGCATAAAAAACTATGCCGGATAAGACAGAAGCAGGAAGAAATACATCCGGAGTAAGAAATGAAATACTATCACCATAAAACCTACTCCATTTCCGCTACTAACTGTAATCATTGCAACAAAACAATAAAAGCAACGCACACAGAGAGACAGCCGGGCAATAGAATTAACCGCGAACTTTTGTAATTTTAACCTTGATGGATAATTGGGTAGCTATATCGGTAAAGCCAATGATGAGGGTACGATTTTTTTTATGGTGTCTTGTAGCGGCACTGGCGGCCATTGCGTGGGGGGCATGCAGCCCCGAAAAAAAAGCAGAAAAATCTTTTCAGCTTGGCAAATACGAGAAAGCCATTGCTTTTTATAAAAGCATGTTAGCCAAACAGCCGAATAACTTTAAGGCAAATTATTCCGTAGCCGAGTCGTACCGACTGTCTAACCGCATTAAAGAAGCAGAGCCTTATTACGCCAAAGTACGCGGACGAAACCTGAAAAAAGATTCTATCGGGCTATACTACGCCAAGGCTCTTCAAGCCAACGGCAAATACGAAGAAGCCCAAAAAGAATTAGAAGAAGTGATTACCAGCACCGAAAATGAAGAACTGAAAGACCGGGCTCAGAAAGAATTAAAAGGCCTGCAAAATCTTTCATTGCTTCGCAAAAAAGATTACTACCGGGCAAAAAATTTGGAAACACTCAATACTTCGTTTGCCGATTACGGCCCGGCTTACTCGAACAACATTTTATACTTTGCATCTTCAAGAGCCAACGCCAAAATTTACGAAGCCTCCGGCACCCCGTTTACAGACTTGTATCAGGTTGATACCAAAGGAGCCAATGTTGACATCGGCACACTAAAAACCCTGCCCGAAGGCATTATTAATTTGCCCGATGTAAACACCGGGTCTATCACTTTCTCAGCCGATGGAAAGCTGATGATTTTTGCCCGGGGCAACACCGGCAAAAAAAAAGGTGCTAAAGATGTGGACCTGTTTTTGTCGCGATTTAGAAATGGAACCTGGTCGGTAGCCGTTCCGATCAATATCAATACACCCGATTTCTGGGAATCGACCCCGGCCCTAAGTCCTGATGGACGAACACTCTATTTTTCATCTAACCGCAAAGGAGGATATGGGGGGCTCGATATATATTCTGCCCAGATGGACAGCCGGGGGCGTTTTGGCAAAGTGAGAAATCTGGGCCCCGATATTAACACCGCAGGCGATGAGTTGTTCCCTTATATGGCCGATAACGGAAAACTTTACTTTGCATCAGACGGCCACCCCGGCTATGGAATGCTCGACCTGTTTGTGATAAACCGGGCCAACGGCAAAACCGTTATCGAAAATCTGGGGCCCACCATGAATTCTACTGGAGATGATTTTGGCATTTTTCTCTTTAAACCCGACCGCGGTTTTTTTACTTCTAACCGCGAAGGAGGTAAAGGGGATGACGACATCTACACTTTTGTAAATGATGACCCGAATTTAAGAGTAGTAAATTACTACTTGCAGGGAATTACCTATTCCGTTCGTAAAGATAGCACTCGCGAAATTTTGCCCGACACAAAAGTTTCCCTGCTCGGCCCCGAGGGAGATGTAATGCAGGATTTTACCACCGGCAACGATGGCAAATTTCTTTTTCGGGTTTATGAAAACGAACGATATGCCTTGTTGGGCGAACGCGATGGCTACCTTACCAAACGGCAGTTTTTTACCACAGTAGGTAAATCTGTTTCGCTTGAATCACTGAAGGAATTAGTTACCAATATCACGTTTGATACCCTCATGGTTTTAGACCGAAAGGCAAAGAACGTTTCCTTTGTCCTCAATAATATTTACTTTGGCTACGATAGTGCCGACATCCGTCCGGCAGCCGCCCGCGAACTGAACAAACTGGCACAGTTGCTGGAAGATAATCCTGAAATAAAAATTGAAATGGGCTCCCACACCGATAGTGTAGCGTCTGATGCCTATAACCTCGAACTCTCGCAGCGCAGAGCTCAAAGCACGGTAAACTATTTAATCAGGCGCGGCATAGACCCCAAGCGGCTAACGGCTAAAGGGTATGGCGAGCGAGTGCCCATAGCACGCAACTCTAACCCCGATGGAACGGATAACCCGGCCGGCCGCCAAAAAAACAGACGAACCGAATTCAGGATTTTAGAAATCGGCCCGGCCGTTAAGAAAGCAGATGAATTTGATGAGGACAAATACTTTAAAGAAAAAGACAACGAAAACTAAATGCACCAGATTACTGGCCACTTTCCCATCTACAGATAATGGCATAATTTTGGCGTAGAGGATGTATGCAATGAAAAAATTATTACTAATCGGGCTGGTGGCTTTCTCGGCAGGGGTCAATGCACAAACTGTTTTTAACCCTATGCGGGAAGCCATTAAAAACGGAAGAGCAGGAGATTTGGCAAAATATCTTAATACTTCCATTGACCTAAACCTGGAAGGGGAAGTAAACACCTACAGCAAAGCACAAGCTGAATTTGTCCTTCGCGATTTTTTTAAAAAACATGCCCCATCCGATTTTACCATTGTACACTCGGGCACTTCTAAAGCTGGCCTGCAGTTTGCCATCGGTAAATACAAAAGCGGAAACGACAGCTACGATGTGCTCATGCGTGTGCGCGAAGTGGATAAAGTGTACCTCATCCACGAGATGAGCTTTACCAAATAATGAACCGCCCGGCTTACCTGACAGACGATGCCATCCGGCATTTTATTCAATCCGCATTGGCAGAAGACTTAGGTGAAGGCGACCACTCTACATTGGCCACCATTCCTCCCGATAAAATTTCTAAAGCAAAGTTGCTAATCAAAGACAACGGAATCCTGGCCGGGATAGAAATGGCCAGCCTGATTTTTAAAGAAGTTGACCCTGCCTTAAAGATGGTCCTTTATAAAAAAGATGGAGAGAGCGTTACCCAAGGAGATATAGCATTTGAAGTGCACGGAAAAGCACAATCCATTTTATCGACCGAACGATTGGTATTGAATTGCATGCAGCGGATGAGCGGCATTGCTACACTTACCCACCGGTTGTGCAAACAAATAGAAGGAACCTCCGCCCAACTCATGGACACGCGCAAAACCACACCCAATTTCCGGCTCATGGAAAAATGGGCGGTAACGATTGGCGGAGGCAAGAATCACCGGTTTGCTTTATATGATATGATGATGCTAAAAGACAACCATATTGATGTAGCCGGGGGAATAACAGTGGCCGTGCAACATGCCGTTGAATACCAGAAATCAAAAAAAATTAAACTCCCCATAGAAGTAGAAACCCGTACCCTGAACGAAGTAAAAGAAGCCCTGGCCACCCATGCGGTTGATGTAATCATGCTCGACAACATGAGCCTGGCCGATATGAAAGAGGCTATTGCCTTGGTCAAAGGAAAATGTAAGACGGAAGCGAGCGGAGGTATTGCCGAATCTTCTTTACACGCCATTGCCGGATGTGGAGTAGATTATATTTCTATGGGCGCCCTTACCCATTCGGTCAAGAGCCTGGACCTGAGCCTCAAAATTTTTTAGGTCGCCAACCGGGCCGATTCCTCCATCGAAATCTCAAATCATTAAGTTACTTTTGTTCTTCATGGAATTGGAAGAAGCCCCGCGACAACATTATACAGAAAATGAAAAGCAACTCATTTTCAATAACGAATTTATGCCCCACATTCATTCCATGTACAATTTTGGTTACCGGCTTACCCTCGACCGCGATGATGCCAAAGACCTGGTGCAAGATACCTACCTCAAGGCATACCGGTTTATAGAATCATTCCAGAAAGGAACTAATGCCAAGGCGTGGCTGTTTCGCATCTTGAAAAACAGTTTCATTAACGATTACCGTAAAAAAAGCAAAGAACCAAATAAGGTAGATTACCAGGAAGTAGAGGCCTATTATAATTCGGAAGAAGTGGATCGGCTCATTACACCCGACTTACGGGTGGAGTCGCTTAAAGATATGATGGGTGATGAAATTAGTAATGCCCTTAACTCGCTGGATGTAGATTTTAGAACAGTAATTATTTTGTGCGACTTAGAAGATTTTAAGTACGAAGAAATGGCAAAAATTTTAGATATACCCATTGGCACCGTACGAAGCCGCTTGCATCGTGCACGAAACCTACTAAAAGAAAAATTGAAATCGTACGCTAAAACCATGGGCTACAACAACAACGCGTAAGTTATGGCACCCTCCTCCAATCCATTTATCCAGCCCGATGGCAAAAAGCCCACGTGCATGGAGATGCTTCAATTAATTATTGATAATCAGGTTACCGAAGAACAACGCTTGTATTTTTCTCAACACATGGGCCATTGCCTGCCTTGCTACAAAAAGTACAATGTGGACATGGCTATTAAAGAATTATTGCAGAGCAAATGCTGTGGAGGAAATTGCCCGGACGATATTGTAGCCGAAATTAAGTTGAAGATCAATTCAATGACAGCCTGAATGGCAGGCTCATCTGAAATTCGCACCTCGGGAGGAAAAGCCATTATTTTTTCGGCTCCATCCGGTTCAGGAAAAACCACCATCGTGCAACACCTGCTCAAGAACAACTCCGACTTAGGTTTTTCCATATCGGCTGCTACCCGCGATAAACGCGGACGAACCGAACAAAATGGGAAAGACTATTATTTTCTATCCCCCGAAGAGTTTAAAAAAAAGATTGACCGGGATGAGTTTGTAGAATGGGAAGAAGTGTATGCCGGAAATTTTTACGGAACACTGAAATCGGAAATTCAACGAATTTGGGATGAAGGCAAAAACGTAATCTTTGATGTGGACGTAAAAGGAGGACTTAACCTGAAAAAATATTTTGGGGATAAAGCACTGGCTATTTTTGTAAAAGTTCCTTCTGTGGAAGTGCTCAAGCAAAGGCTTAACGACCGGGGCACGGAAACAGAAGAAGCATTATCTCGCAGGTTATTTAAAGCCAGTTTTGAAATGTCGTTTCAAAAAGATTTTGATGTTGTGCTGCTCAATGAAAACCTGGAAAAATCGTTAGCGGAAGCACAACGGCTATACGATGCGTTCAAAAATAAAATATGAAAATTCCGATACTGAAATGATTACACCCAACAAATTCTTAGATTGGGTAACATTTACTAAATGAAAATCGGTTTGTTCTTTGGCTCGTTTAATCCCATCCACATTGGGCATTTGGCCATTGCCAATATTATGGCGGAAAATACCGATCTAAAAAAAGTATGGTTTGTGGTTTCTCCGCAAAATCCCCTGAAGCCCAGCAAAGGGCTGCTGCATGAGTTCGATCGCTACGATATGGTAAAAGCCGCCATAGCCGACAATTACAAATTTGAAGTGAGCGATGTGGAATTTCATTTGCCTAAACCCAGTTATACCATTCATACACTAACCCATCTGCAAGAAAAACATCCTGATAAGGAATTTCAACTGATTATTGGAGAAGATAACCTGGAAAATTTTCCCCGATGGAAAAACCACACACAGATATTAGAACAATATGGGTTATATGTGTACCCTCGCCCTCATGTAACAAATTCACCGCTGAAGAGTCATGCTCATGTAAAACTGGTAGAAGCCCCTCTGCTCGATATTTCGGCAACCTATATTCGAGAATGTATCCGAAACAACCGATCCATTCGTTACCTCGTTCCGGATGTGGTAGAGCAAATGATCCGATCGAAAGGCTTTTACCGGTAAGCACAACTTTTTTGTCATTTTTCTCGTCTTCACGGTATTTATGAAACCAACACTATTCCTCTTTTTCAGTTTTATTTCAGGTTCGCTTTTTGGCGGGGGTGTAAAGGGGTTGGTAAAAACCAATGATGGCACGGCACTTCCGTATGCCTCTATTTATGTAAAGCAAACCGGCACCGGAGCCACGACCGACCAAAACGGATACTATGAATTGCCGTTAGAACCGGGCCACTATGAAATCATATATAAATACCTGGGTTACGAATCCGCTACCCGTATAATAGAGGTAGCCAAAGATTTTATTGAACTCAATATTATTTTAAAAGAACAAAATATTTTATTGCAAGGAATAACCGTTACTGCGGCCAAAGAAGATCCCGCCTACACCATTATGCGAAAAGCGATTGCTAAAGCAAAATTCCATACCCAGCAATTAGATACCTATTCGGCCAAAGTCTATATCAAAGGAAAAGGAAAACTGCGCGACTACCCCTGGCTGGCTAAAAAGATGCTGGAAAAAGAAGGGATTACCAAAGATCGCCTGTTTATTACCGAATCAGTAAATGAAATAAAATACACTCGCCCCCATAAATACGAACAGAAAGTAATTGCTGTTTATACACAAGGCAAAGATCAAAATGGTTCGCCCAACCAATATTTCTTTGGCAGTTTTTACGAACCCGAAATTGCCGAAACGGTATCCCCCCTCTCTCCCAAAGCATTTACACATTATAAATTTGAATACCTGGGTACCTTTAAAGATGCGGGGTACGACATCAGCAAAATAAAAGTTACACCACGCAGCAAAGGCGACAACGTATTTGAAGGAACCATCTTTATTGTGGAGAACGAATGGAGCATCCACAGCCTGGAACTAATTGCCACCAAGTTGGGCATCCATTTTAAGGTAAAACAGATTTACCATCCGATAGAAGAAAAAGATCACCCCAACGACCCCACCCGCCGGGTGTGGATGCCCGTTTCGCAAGAAGCCATTGTAACCGGTAAAGTGTTCGGTTTCGACTTTATCGGATCATACCATGCCACGGTAAAAGAATATAAAATTAAACTCAACCCCGCACTGGTAGTAGCCATGGATGTGATTGATGAGAAACTGGAAAAAGAAGAAGCTAAAAAAATAAAGAAACAGTTTAGCCAAAAAAATCAACAGATTAAACAACGACTGGAGAATGGAAAAGAGATAACGGCCAAAGAACTGAAACAACTAACGAAAGCGTATGAAAAAACGGAACAGAAAGAACAAAAGGAACCCGATGTGATTTCTGAGTCGCGCTACAAAATAGACTCCACGGCTTACAAAAAAGATTCAGTGTTTTGGGTCGATATACGTCCGGCTCCACTCGATAAAGAAGAAATACGAGGATATAAAAAAACAGACAGCCTGAACAAAGTACAGCAAAAGCGCGATGAAGGCGATACCCTGCACTCGAAAAAACATCACAAGGGATTTAGGCCTTTTGATATAGTAACCGGCAATTATTATTCAGTCAGTAAAAATGCCAGCTTCCAAATCCATTTTCCCTGGGGAGGGTATAACACCGTAGAGGGCGTAAATGCGATATACCGATTGAGCTACTACAACCGTTGGGTAAAAAAAGATTCACTGCATCCTGAAAAAAAGCCCAATACCAGGCGCCTGGAAATCAGCCCTACCTTTCGGTATGCCTTTGCCCGCGAAAAACTGACCGGGTTTCTACGTGCCGACTACCGCACCCGCACGGCAAGAATTACGCTGAGTAGTGGGAGGTACATTCAGCAGTTTAACAACGAGGAGCCTATTCATCCGTTTATCAATACCTTCACCACACTTGTGCAAGGGCAAAACTGGATGAAGTTGTACGAACGCGATTTTGTGGATGTTAATTTCAGAAAGCAGTTTAACGGCAAATACTTTTTTCGCACACAATGGTCGCTGGCACGCAGGCACGAACTTTTTAATAACAATAATTATTCATTCAACGAACGCAGCCAAACACAATTTACCGCCAATGCACCGACCACTGTTGAGCTTCCCGACACTCATTTTCCGCAACATACAGCATTCATCGGGTCGGTTGGTATTGAAGCCCGGCCCTGGCAGAAGTTTAGAATTTGGAACGGCAATAAATACGATGCTAACCGGCCATCGCCCACGTTTACGCTCGATTACAAAAAAGGATTTTCGCAACTCTTTGGTAGTGATGTAGATTATGATTTACTGGAAGTAGGCTTCAAAGAAAGTATGCGTACCGGCATTACCGGCCGGCTGGATTTGAATTTGAAAGCCGGAAAATTTTTGAACACCCGCTCCATGTATTTTATGGACTTCAAACATTTTGCGGGCAATCAAACTCCGTTTATTACCTCCGACCCGGCCGGAAGTTTCAGACTGCTCCCGTATTACATATATAGCACACACGACCAGTATTTTTCAGCCAATGTGCACTACCACTTTCGCAAATTTCTGGTAACACGTATCCCCCGAGCACGACTGCTGGGAATATCAGAAAATTTCTTCGTGAATTATTTAGCCACTCCTAATTCTAACCACTATACGGAGTTAGGGTATGGCCTGAATGGAATTTTGCGGTTGTTCCGTCTGGAGTTTGCCACGTCATTTCAAAATGGAACGTATAGTAACAACGGGTTTCGTATCGGGATAGCCACTAATATAACCGTGCAGTTTTCGGATAATTGAGAGGTTGTGGTCCACACGGTTAGATCTAATTCCATGAAAAACAAATAATCCTTAAATTCTGCTGAGACCTCCATTTCAGGATAGGTTTCATTGGTGCGAACCCCAAAACTTCTGTATAATGAATGAGCCGCTTCCATAAACCGGGGGCTGTCTGGCCGAATTTTTTGTAGTCAATTTTTTTGCTTCTGCTAAAAGTCTTTCAAGTGGGGCTCGTCTGGCTACTATTCGTCCGGTGGAGGGATCAACATACATCCGGTTTATTTCACCAATTTTAAAATCAAAATCTTTTTTTTCGTAAAAATGCAGAGCTAATGGCAACCTTCTTTTAAGTGATAGCCTAGGTTCTCTTCCGTTCTGTATTTCTACGTTAGTTTTAGAATATTTTTTCTAAACATTACGATTGCCAAAGAATTTAAAATAATTCCGATCAGAAAGAGGACAAGAATCCTCGAAATAAAGGTAGGATTGAAGATGGACAAGTTTCTCCAAAATACATCATAGAATCCCTGAATACTCCAGTAGTTTACTGAAATAACGGCTGCCTTTTGCATAATTGCAGGCATAATAAAAAGAGGTATCATGCTGCCGCCAATAGCGCTCATCACCAGGATAATTAAAGTAGAAAGTCCCTGCACTTGTTGCCTGTTTTTTGCGAAGGAGGCCAATAAGACACCAAAAGCGGAGCAAGCAAAGGCAGTAGCTAAAATTGTAATTAAAAGCCCCGGCAGGTGAGAAATGATATCTAACCCAAAAACAACACTTGCAAATAGAAACATGATCAATAACTGAAAAATTGAAATGATGTTTGCTGAAATCATTTTACCGAATAGAATATTTAGCGGATCCATTGGCGAGTAGAGCAGGCGTTTTAGAGTGCCTTCTTGTTTTTCATCCAATAGCCCCATGCCAATACCGACCACAGAAAACAACAACATCATTACGGCTGTTCCGGCAACCGCTTGAATGAGTCCTAATTGATTGTCGTTGGTGGCTTTCACTAATTTGGTCATTTTAATATCGCCACCCATAAAACTTTTGGTTGGATTATTTTTTTTCTTGCTTCCATTTTCCGAAATCCCTTTAGAAATAGCGTCAAAAAGATTGTTGGATTGTGTTTGTATTGTTTGTCGAACTTGTGGGTTGGAAGTGCCAGTCATCTTTGCCAATTTATTGCCCATCGCTTCTTTTGAATTGCCTAAGCTAAAGGGCAACATGGAAAGGGTAGGAATGAGCGATTGCTGCAAAAGCCCCACCTCCATTCCTTTTGCTTCGTCATACTTTAATTCTAAAGGTAATGCCGCACCTGATTTTAAAGAATCTGTAAATCCTTTGTGGATAACCAATACACAACTTTCACTCCCTTTTTTAATGGCTTTTTCGGCATCCTCTAACGGAAGAGTTTTTATTTGTAGCGATTTTAAAGAATCAAATTGTTTAATAACCTCTTTAGAAGTTGCTGTATGATCTAAATCACTAACCAACAAAGATATTTTAGTGTCGCCATTGCTTCTCCCGGCACCACCAAAAGCAAACGCAAACAAGGTGATTAGGGCTATGGGGATAGCGAATGTCAGCAACATAGACCGCCTGTCTTTAAAGAAAAGTTTTAGATCTTTTATAGCAAGTTTAATCATATGCTTAGTCTCTTAATTGTTTCCCTGTCAGGGTTAAAAATATGGTTTCAAGATTGGTTTTCAGGATTTCAATATTGATAATTTCCAGCCCTAATTGAGGGCACTGTAAAACCAATTTTGATAAATCTGCTTTTACGTTAGAGGAATAAAAATGAACGGTGTTCTCAATTTGTTTGATATCGTTCCAAAAGGAAGCTATTTCTTTTAGGTTGCTTTCTTCAAGATTTGAAAATGTGATGGCAATGGTTTCTTTAACAGCGTTAGCACTTTTTAATTCATCTAAAGTACCCTCTGCTATTATTTGCCCATTATCTATAATGCCGATACGGTTGCAGAATCTTTCAGCCTCTTCCATATAATGTGTAGTATAAACAATGGTCATTCCATTTTCATGCAATTTTTCGATCACTTCAAAAATCAGGTTTCTGCTTTGCGGGTCAATGCCAACCGTTGGCTCGTCCATAAATAAAACCTTAGGTTGGTGTAACAAGGCAGAAGCGATATTGATTCTTCGCTTCATACCACCCGAATAATTTTTGACCTTATCGTTCTTTCGATCTTCAAGGCCAAATAGTTTCAGTAATTCAGTAGTCCGCTTCGATAATTCCGTAACCGGAACTTGATACAAACCGCCCCAAAACATCAGGTTTTGGTAGGCAGACAGTTCATTATACAGGGCTATTTCTTGCGGCACAACACCAATTATTTTTTTTACACTTTTTGGATCAGCCTCTAAATTATAATTCCCTATGATTACCTCGCCCGAGTCGGCAGTAAGAATAGAACTCAAAATAGAAATGGTAGTGGTTTTTCCGGCACCGTTTGGTCCTAATAAGCCATAAAATTCTCCATCTTTTATTGCAAGACTTATTCCTTTTAGGGCTTCACGTCCGTCATAAGTCTTTTTTAAGTTTTTTACTTCTATCATAGAGTGTTCGTGATGTTGATTTTAATGTGGACTATGCAATAGGCTATCCACCCTGTAAGTTTTTCAAAATATCTTTTGTCATTTCTTCTAACCCAAATTGATGTTGCCAGCCCCAGTCTTTACGGGCGGCCGTATCATCAATGGATTTGGGCCAGGAGTCGGCAATGCTCTGGCGAAAATCAGGCTGATAAGTAATGGTAAAATCGGGAATGTGTTTTTTAACAGTGGCCGCAATTTGGGCTGGGCAAAAACTCATGGCGCTAATGTTGTAGCTGGTGCGCACTTTTACTTTTTCGGCAGGGGCTTCCATCAGATCAATAGTAGCTTTTACGGCATCGTCCATATACATCATGGGCAAGTAGGTGTCGGGCGAGAGAAAACATTCGTATTTTTTTTCTTTCAGTGCTTTAAAATAAATGTCTACGGCATAGTCGGTAGTGCCTCCACCGGGTGGCGTTTTCCATCCGATCAGCCCCGGGTAGCGAAGACTGCGCACATCTACCCCGTATCGCCTGAAATAATATTCGCACCAAAGCTCGCCTGCCAGTTTGGTAATGCCATATACCGTGGTAGGATCCATGATGGTATCTTGAGGGGTATCTTGCTTGGGGGTGGTGGGGCCAAAAGCAGCGATGGAACTTGGCCAATAGACTTTGTGCAGTTTTAATTCATGGGCGGCTTCTAACACAAAAAGCAAACTCTCCATATTTAGCTTCCAGGCCCACCGCGGATCTTTTTCGCCTGTAGCGGAGAGCAAAGCAGCCAGATGATAGACCTGTGTTATTTCATTTCGTTTTAGAAGTTCAAAAAGTTTATCGCGCTGCATCACATCAAACTTTTCGTACGGCCCTTCTTTAAGAATGCCTTGTGCGTCTTTAATATCGGAAGCGATTACATTTTGCTGTCCGTATATTTTCCACAATCCTTGCGTGAGCTCGGCCCCGAGTTGGCCGCCTGCCCCGATTAATAAAACCTTTGTTTTTTTCATTAGCTATTGAATGCTGGGCGAAGTTATTAAAATTTCCGATGCATGGATTGTGGCAGACGATTCGTAGTTTTGCACAAGAAAAGCACATCAGTTATGTATAAAAAATTGCAACCTGTTTTACAGAAAGAACTTGACACTATCCGCGAAGCGGGATTGTTTAAAAAAGAACGGATCATCACCACACCGCAGGCAGCCGACATTAAAACAGCGGATGGAAAAACAGTAATTAATTTTTGTGCCAATAATTATTTAGGGTTGTCATCTCACCCGCGAGTGATTGCAGCGGCAAAAAAAGCGATTGACTCACACGGCTTTGGCATGTCGTCTGTGCGATTTATTTGCGGCACTCAGGATATTCATAAGGAATTAGAAAAAAAAATTTCTGCGTTTCTGCACATGGAAGATACCATTTTGTATGCAGCCGCTTTTGATGCCAATGGTGGAGTATTTGAACCTCTGCTTGGCGAGAAAGATGCCATCATTTCGGATGAACTAAACCACGCTTCCATCATTGATGGCGTACGGTTGTGCAAGGCCATGCGCTACCGGTATAAGCACAACGATATGGCCGATTTAAAAACCCAATTAGAAGAAGCCAAAAAAGCAGGAGCTCATCAGATTATGATTGTAACCGATGGAGCCTTTTCAATGGATGGAACCATTGCCCAACTGGATAAAATCTGCGACCTGGCCGATCGGTACGAAGCGTTGGTGATGACAGACGAATGTCACTCTACCGGTTTTCTTGGAAAAACGGGCCGCGGGGTGCCCGAACATTGCGGGGTAATGGATCGGGTAGATATTATTACCGGTACTTTAGGTAAAGCATTAGGCGGTGCTTCGGGCGGATTTACTTCCGGCCGGAAAGAGATAATAGAGATTCTTCGCCAGCGCTCTCGCCCTTATCTGTTTTCTAACACCGTAGCCCCTTCCATTGTGGGCGCATCCATCGAAGTATTTAATATGCTTTCCGAAACAACCCATCTTCGGGATAAGCTGGAAGGGAACACACAGTATTTTCGTACTAAAATGACGGAAGCAGGATTTGATATTAAGCCGGGCGTACACCCTATCGTTCCGATTATGTTGTACGAAGCGCCTCTTGCTCAAAAATTTGCCGAACGGCTTTTGGAAAAAGGAATTTACGTAATTGGTTTTTTCTTTCCGGTAGTGGCCAAAGGCAAAGCACGGATTCGAGTGCAAATCTCGGCCGGTCATGAGCAGCACCATCTTGATAAAGCCATCTCCGCATTTACTGAAGTAGGTAAAGAATTAGGGGTGTTGAAATGAGCCCCGGTTCATAAAAAAATAAAACCGGCCATAGGCCGGTTTTATAAACTGGGTTTAACCCAAATCATGCAATAGAAAACCTATTGCATGATTGACGAATGAAAATCAACAAC
>JAFDYY010000027.1 GCA_018267195.1 Bacteroidota bacterium
TCGTGGCCAAATTAAGCTGGCCGGTAGAACTGTTGATGGAAAGACCGGCTGTAGAACTGTAGGTGCCTCCACCTTGGCCGGTTTGGGTTACGTTCGCAGTACCAGTTGCACAAAAGGGACTGCCGGCATAGCTGATGGTAGCCACCGGCAGCGGGTTAACTGTAAGCGTTATATTGGCTGAAACAGACGGGCAAGCACCTCCCGAAGTGGTTAGAGTAAGTGTAGCGTTGGTTTCTCCCATACCCGGAGTGTAGGTAGCATTAAGCGTAGTGTTACTGGGTGAAAAAATACCGGTACCTGTTGTGCTCCAAGTTCCTCCGGTAGCAGAGCCTCCAACTGTTCCGGATAGCGAAGCCGTTTGCCCGCTACAAATATTGATGTTAGAGCCCGCATTTACCGTAGGCGGAGAAGGCACGATTATATTATTGACAGCAAGAGTACAACCTACATTATCTAATAAATAATTATTATCAACTACGGTGGCGGAATAAGTACCACCCAGCAAATTATTAGCCGTAGTTTGGGTGTATGGGCTAGTACTCAAATTTCCCTGAGGTATAGCGGTTGGATTACCCACATTCCAATTAACTGTGTAACCGGGTGTGCCATTACTTACAGTTAATGACAATTGCCCATTAGGAGTAACAATGTTGCAATCCGGACTTAAAATACTTGTTGTGGCTGCCAGCGCATTCGATGAATTAACATTTATGCCCGCTCCACCATATATTTGAAATCCACTTGGTGCGCAAGCTGTATTGTTTACTCTTAAAACATAGGTACTGTTAGGAATAAAATTCAACTCAACCCCCGCAACAGCTCCGGAAGGTAGCGTACCTATAGGAGTAACTGTTACAGGCCCCAAAGGGCTTGTAACATATTTGCCATTAATAATATCGAAGAGCAGATAGGTTGTGCCGCTCGGCACAGTGCCCCCATAAAAATAAAATCTCATGACTCCGTTACCACCGGAGTCATCGCAAACATAGTATTGAGCCGTAGGACACTGAGCGAAGGCCGATCGGGTTCCAAACAAGCCAAAGAAGATGAGGGCTATAACTGCTATTTTATTCATGTCCGGCAGTTTTTATAATTAATCCTTCTAACCCACCGACATTAACGGAGCACTTGTTCCCCCATTCAATTTTTATCACATACGTTCCCGAAGCCAATGAAGAGAACGTGTATGAATTGGTTGCCCCATCCACACTCAATTCTCTTACTTTTTCTACTTGAGCGTGAATAGTAAATACCTCGAGGGCGATCTTGCCGGCTACATTTGCCCACTCCAATTTAATTTCTTTTCCATCAGATTTTGCCCTGAATTCATTATGACATTGAGCATACGAAGAGCCAAACGAAAATAGGAAAGCCGCACTGACGGCAACAAAAATTGGGGTTTGTGTGGGTTTCATAATATTAAATCAGTCAAAAACGGGGCATGGTAACCCTAAATTTACATTGTAAAGTTCGTTCAAAACAAAAAAATGAGATGTCAGATTGTCTCTATTACCCCATCCAAGTAATATTTAGCTCAAAAAATGCAGTTTTTTAAAACCTCCGGTTCAATATTTCGCTCAAAATCAATGCTTTTTTAAAATCGTCCGGGTTACGCAAGTCGCGGGCATATTGAGCTGCTAAACTTAGTTGCTCCTCTACCACATAGTTTTTAAACTGCCCAAAGCGGACAATGGTATTTTCTAATTTCATGGTTTCTTCCATGGAAGGCCGCAGAAAGGCTTCCTGCTTTGCCTTTTCATAGGTTTCATAAATTTTATCGTGGTCGCGGTAAGAATAATCAACCTGCTCAATGGGTTTTTCTTCCTCAATATCTTCCGCTTCATCCATGGCAGGAGTCGGCTGAATGGGCGGGGCTGGCTGTTTAGTTCCCTGGATTTCGCGTAGTAATTCTTCAAAAGTCAAGCCTTTTTCGGGTTCGTGCCCGGGTTCGGGGGGGGCCGAGGGAGGTGTGGCGGGCTTACCGCGCATCTTGGTGATAATGTAAACGATGCCCACGATTATCCAAAAAATAACTTTTAAGTTCAATTCCTCCATTCTTCAAAGGTAATAAAAGCATGGATAAAATGTGCATGAATTGAGAACAGCTCCTTTTTCAAATCTCGGGGCTACTTTTATCTTTGCCGTCTTTCTTTGGGAGAAACGTATAAAACCCCTGAGAAACAACCACATTATTTTTGAGCACATGCAATTATCGAAGTTAGAGATCAAAGGGTTTAAAAGTTTTGCCGACAAAATTGTAATTAATTTTGATGAAGGGATTACCGGGATAGTAGGGCCTAACGGATGCGGCAAATCCAACGTGGTAGACTCCATCCGCTGGGTGCTGGGCGAGCAAAAAACCAGTGCGTTGCGCTCCGAAAAGATGGAAAACGTAATTTTTAACGGCACCAGTCAGCGCTCGGCACAACAGATGGCTGAAGTATCGCTTACCATCAACAACACCAAGAATATTTTGCCTACCGAATATTCACAGATTACCATTACGCGCAGGTTGTACCGCTCGGGCGAGTCAGAGTATTTACTGAATGGGGTGGCCTGCCGCCTAAAAGATATTACCAATTTATTTTTAGATACGGGTGTGGCCTCCAACAGCTACGCCATCATTGAACTGGGCATGGTAGATGACCTGCTAAACGACCGCGACAACTCGCGCAGGGCATTGTTTGAGGAAGCCGCTGGTATTTCAAAGTTTAAAAAACGTAAAAAAGAAACGTTGAAAAAACTAGAAGACACCGATGCCGACCTGGAGCGTGTGGAAGACTTACTTTTTGAGATCGAAAAAAACATGAAGAGCCTGGAAAAACAGGCTAAACAAACCGAACAATACTATAAAATAAAGGAAGACTATAAAGAAAAGAGTATCCATCTGGCTAAGGTGGTAGTGAATAAACAAAAACAAAAATTTGCTACCCTTCAAAAACAATCCGAAAACGAAAACGACCGGAAAGCTAAACTCACATCGGAAATTGCTGAAAAGGAAGCACTGATCGAAAAATCGAAAGCTGAATTATTATTAAAAGAGAAGACCCTTTCTTCCCGACAAAAATCAATCAATGAATTTGTTTCCAAAATCCGGCAATATGAGAGCGACAAACAACTGCGCAACGAGCGTCTTCGTTTTTTAAATGACCGCATTGCCAACCTCCAAGATCAGATCGAGCAAGATAAAAAAAGCAATGAACGGGCCAAGTTCAGTATTCAAAGCCTGGAAGCCGAGCACCACACTGCCGTAACCACGCTGAACGAAATCAATACCAAGCTTGAGTTACTGAAATCAGAATACGAAACACAGAAAGCCAGCACCTACACGTTACAAGGCGAATCGGATGTGCTGCGACAAGAGCACCGCACACTACAGGAAGAATCGTTTCAGCATAACAAGGCACTCGACATCCGCCAAATCCAGATTAACTCTTTCAAACAGGAATTAGATAGAACCACCAACGACAGTTCCCAGCAAAGTGCCAGTTTGGCTGAGTTTGAAAAAAAGCTTGTAGTGCTGCAAGATGAAATAGGTCAAAAAAATAACTACCTCGAAAAACTTAAAAGCGAAGAAGCCGATATAATCGCACGTATTGCCTCACTGGAGAAAACCATTGACATGATCCGTGAGGAAATGAATGAAACCGGGCGCAAGCTCGATGCTCATCAGTACGATTATCAACTCACCAAGTCGTTGGTTGAAAATCTGGAAGGGTTTCCGGAGGCCATTAAATTTTTAAAGAAAAATGTGGGGCGCACCAAAAATGCCCCCCTATTGTCAGATATAATTTCTACTACGGAAGAATTTAGAGTAGCCATAGAAAATTACCTGGAGCCGTACCTCAATTATTATGTGGTAGACCATGCCGATGAAGCCTACGAAGCCATTAATGTTTTGAGTGATGCCAGCAAGGGACGGGCTAATTTTTTTGTGTTGGAAGCCTTTGACACTTATACCAGTACGCCTATTCAGCTTTACCCCAATGCTTTTCCGGCTACCCAAATTATTGAGTTCGATCCGAAGTACACCAAACTGATGTCGTTTATTCTGGACCGGGTTTACCTAACCGAAGGAGATATTAAATTAATGCCCAGCGATGGCAATACGTTTATCTCTAAAAGCGGAAAAGTAACCAAGCGCAGATTTAGTTTAAGTGGCGGGTCAGTCGGCTTATTTGAAGGAAAAAAAATAGGGCGTGCCAAAAACCTGGAAAAACTGGAGCGGGAAATCAAAGAATTTACCAAGAAGATGGAAGACGTTCGCCACAGTTTAGTTGACCGCCAACGCGAGCTTGAGAAATTACGCAACAACACCTTAAAGCAACAAATAGAAGAGGCGCAAAATGCCGTAAAGTTGGTAAACGATGAATTTATTTCCGTCAAAACAAAACAAGAGCAGTTTCACAGCCTGCTTAGCAGTGCCGATTTGCGCAGAGAAGACATCCACGAAAAAATAGAGACACTCGCCAGGGAAATAGAAGAGCTGCAACCCAAAGCACAACATGCCCACCAGGAGTTGTTGCGCCAAGACGAAAAATTGAAACGGATCGTAGTGGAGCTTACGGCACAAAACGAAATGCTCAGTCAAAAATCAGCTGCTTATAACGAACAAAATATTTTCTTTCACCAACAGGAAAACCGTGTTAAGAGCATTGAACAGGAAATGCGTTTTAAACAGGAGAGCCTGGGGCAAAGCACCCATCGCATTACGGTAAATACGGAAGAGCTGCACAAAAACGAAGAAGAAACCCAAACTATCAGTTCTACCGCTACGCTAAGCGATGAAGAACTCATCGGCATGTATGGTGAAAAAGAAGAGATGGAAAAAGGCTTGAGTGAAGCTGAAAAAGAATACTATAACGGCCGCGGGGAAATAGACCAATACGATAAAGACCTGCGCGAAGTACAACACCAGCGGCAGCACATAGACACGTTGCTGATGGAATTGCAAAACCAACTGAACGAAAGCAAACTGCAACTCAATTCGGTAAAAGAAAGATTATCCGTAGAATTTAATGTGGACTTGGATTCCGTAGTAAATGAAGTCAGCCCCGAAGAAGCCGAGGCACTCGCTCAGGCAGATGAAGAAAAGCATCGCCAGGAGGTAGTCAAGATTCGGGAAAAACTAGACAACATGGGCCCGATTAACCCGATGGCCATGGAAGCCTATACGGAAATTAAACAGCGCAATGAATTTATCAACACACAGAAAGACGACCTGCTGAAAGCAAAGGAGTCGCTGTTTAGCACCATCAGCGAAATAGAGGGCGTAGCCAGCGAAACATTTATGACGGCCTTTCACCAGATCAAAGAACATTTTGTTCGGGTATTCCGGTCGCTCTTTAATGAAGGCGATGACTGCGATTTAAAATTGATCGATGCTTCTAAACCCTTGGAATCTGAGATTGACATTATTGCCAAACCCAAGGGCAAACGACCGCTTACCATTAATCAACTTTCGGGGGGAGAAAAAACCTTAACTGCCACGGCCTTGCTGTTTTCAATGTACCTGTTAAAGCCAGCTCCGTTCTGTATCTTCGATGAGGTAGATGCCCCGCTCGATGATGCGAACATTGATAAGTTTAACAACATCATCCGCAGCTTCAGCAAAGACAGCCAGTTTGTAATTGTTACCCATAACAAGCGCACGATGGCCACGACCGATGTAATTTATGGTATCACCATGGTAGAGAAAGGAATTTCGCGTGTGGTGCCGGTCGATTTGCGTGAGTTGGCCTAACGGCCCGCAAGTTGATCAATCGTTTTTTATCCCAAATCATGCAATCGAAAACCGATTGGCATAATATCGCGTGTCATAAACAGAGCTATTTCATTCCGGTCGGTTCCAGTATAAAGTTTCTGGTTGATTCCGGTTATTTCAAAATTATTTTTTTGGTAAAACTCAATAGCCGGAAGGTTTGTGTTTTGGGTTTCCAATTCTACCAGTCTGCATTGAAGTTTGCCGGCCTGCGTTATTACCGATTCAATAAGTTTTTGACCGGTTCCTTTGCGCCTGTGTTTTTCTGACACCAAAATATTTTCTATAAACAAGGAGTTGTTCCATTCTCTGTATTCGCAAATAATCCATCCTTTTATTTCACCTGCTTCAACTGCCCCGAACGAGTGGCCTTGCTGAATGAGTTGGTTATACGATCGAATATCTTCGTCTGTTGTTATCCATTTCTTGGTGTATGGATGATCTACTTTGGTTAGTTGAAACAGGATGGCATCGGCTGTATGGGTTTGGCTTACTTGATATATTTTTTCAGTGCTGTAACCGTTGAAACCAAAGTGGCTGGCAGGATTGCCCTCTATTTTTGTCAACTTAATTATATTCATCATTTTTTGGTTGATCCAACCTCTACAAACAAATAGCAAAAGGGGAAGATTCGCAAATCTTCCCCTTTTAAAGTAATCAATTAAAATACTATATCACTGTTGCTTCCAGATTTCTTTAAAGGTATTCTGACGGTTTTGTGAATCAAAGAAAAAATAATTCATCGTCATGATTGCCTTTCCTCCTTTTATGGTAACAATGGAAGAAGTTACGGTAGAATTAGGATTGGAGTTAGGCAGGTTGTTAACGGCTGCTTTGGTGCCGATAGCGGGCACAAAACTCATCGAACTATCACCGTTATACATCACCTGAAAGGAAAGCGACTGGTTGTTGAAATGACTGACAAAAGTTTGAGAGGTGCCACTGTTCACACTGTTCAGGTATCGCGTTTCATTAATTTGAATAGGGCTTCCGTTTCCAATAGTAAGTGTACCGGTTCTCAGGTAGTTTCCTTCAAAGGCATTGGGTGTAGGAACGTACGGAGAGATAATGATGGTACCAAAATTACCGCTAATGATCTGGCCGGAGGCATCGGTTATTTTAAGCGGCAATCCATAATTCTGAGCTGCCCCTATGGCTGCTGAATTCATCAAAATAGGAAACAAGCCCACCCGTTGGTTAGCCTTCACCGTTACTTTAGTGGATGGCATCGAGTACATAGCCGTTGGCAACAACGTTAATGGCGATGAGGCATTGGCGGTATTATATGCATCGAGTGTAGCCTGATCTACCGAAATGGTTACTGATAAATCGGTTGTGAGTGGATATTGGCCTGTTACATTTACACGCACAAAAACCGAATCGGGAGCTGCCTGGTTAAAGGCGGGCATGGACAAGGCATAACCTCCGGTCTGAGCCTGCGCATCTAAAAATTCTACAATTGGTTTAACCTTGCTAAAATCTATGTAGTTATCTTTTAAACAACTTGTTGCAAAAATTGTTAAGATTAATAATCCTAACAAAGAGATGATTGCATGTATTTTTTTCATAAAATCTTTTCTCATAAATTTTTAATTCTGCCAGAATATTTTTGAAGTGAACTGGTTAATGGTGCCTTGGGCATTTACCGCGGTGGCATTATTGGCATACTCGGTAAGCGGGTACAACACCCTTACCGGGGAAATCGTGCTTGTTACACTGGGATCAATAGACAGTGGCACACTCGGAATGCCAAGTCTTCTAAAATCGCACCAGGCCTCCATACAGTCGATGGATGTCATGGCGGCCCATTTTTGTGTAATGATCGCCTGAATAAGATTACCACTTGAAGCGTTCCAGTTTACATTAGGCAATCCCTGGCCGTAGTAAGTTGCTGCCGCAGCCGCAGGGTTGGGCACACCGAGGTAACGAAACGATTCGGCTATACCGGTTTGATAAAAATTTTGAGCCGTCCCGCTGATCCATCCGCGTTGGGCGGCCTCGGCCTGCAAAAACAAACTTTCGGCAGCCGTGATAAATGGTAAGGATTGAGACGGGCCACCCAACACACCGATTCCAAAACCACTGGTGCGGGCCGTTTCGGTGGCGGTAATTCCGGGTTCACCAAAGTCTATGCCTATGTACGAACCGGTGTTTCCGGTAAACTTAGAGTTTACGCCCGGGTTATCGCCCGGCATCCTAAACAAGTAATCAGCCCGGGGGTCATTGTTGTTTACAAAAAAATTCAAACTGAAATTACAAACCCGGTTATAATCGCGCCCGCCTATGGCACTGGCAGCACTGAAGCCGTTGTTCTCCCAAAAGGGATTTTGCAGATCCTGAATTTTAGTATAGCCTGGCTGAATGAGCGCATCTTGCCCGACCCCTAAAAAGCCACCCCCATTAGCCACTATCTTAGCCAACTCCTGTGTAATTAGCGTTTGAGAGGATGCTACCTGCGATTGCCTGAGTAGTAATCTTAAATTCATTGTATTTGCCAACGAAATCCAAGAACTCATATTACCTCCGAAAATAACATCGGTATTCGCTTTAACCGCTACAGCCGTTGTCGGAGCATTTTGGATAATCGAAACGGCACTATCTAACTGAAGGGATAAATTTTGATAAATCGTTTGGGCATTATCATACGTGGGCTCCAAATTTCCAAGCCCTTTAAATGTAGAGGAATAAGGCACATTGCCATAGACATCTACTAATGAATGAAAGCACCACACCCGCATTATTTTAGCAATGGCCACATAGTAATCATATCCTTTCAATGATTTAGCCAGTGTTTCGGCATAGTGGTAATTGCTGGCATTGTTGTAGAGCAATGCCCACACCTGCAATTGCTGGTTGGGCTCGGTACCGGCAAAGGTTACATTTACTCCATAAGGCAACCAATTATAGGTAAGGTTATAATTGCGAGTTAAATCTCCCGCTTGCGAATACGATCCGGAAGCCGCCCAGTAGCCCGCCCAATAGCCGCTGAAAGAAGCCAGGTCTACTGATTGAATTTGGCCGGAAGCTACGATAGCACCCGTCAATACATAATCCGGGGCACCTAATACAGTAGGCTGGTTAGGGTTGGTGTTGATGTCTAAGAATGAATTGCAACTGCCCGCCAGGAAGAGGCAGGCCAGCATCCAAAAAAAGTGAATGATTTTATTTTTCATAATTTTTCTCGATAGAAGTTTTAGAAAGTAAAGGCAATGACAAAACCATACGTACGCGTAGGCGGAGTTTGATTTACATTGGTAGTGCCGGCTCCATTGCTGGTGTCGCTGCTAAACTCAGGATCGGTCCACTTATTAGAATCAGGTCTCCACATCAGCAGGTTTCTGCCTACCAAACTGGTTCGGATCGCTTTTATAAACTTAAGATTCCCTAAAATAGATTTCGGCAACTGGTAACTCAGGTTAACCTCGCGCAGTTTCCAAAATGCGCCTGAGGTAACAAAGTTTGAGGTAACGTTATAGTAAATGTTTTGCCAGAAATTATAGTTGCCATCATTAATGGTAATATTGGTATTGGGCACATAGGTATGCCCTCCATCGGTAGAATAAACAGAATTAGGGAAAACAAAACGCTGCCTTCCGGCTTGGGCTGAATTGTAGTCAATCCCACCAAATATCAGATTCTGCCCCATCTGGTTATAGATTACATTTCCGCTTCTGTAATCGAGCAGCACACTCAGCGAAAGCCCTTTAAAACTTACCGAGGTATTGAGCCCCAAACGGTGCTTGGGGTTAGCCTGCCCCATAATTTTCGGGGTAGGATCTTGAGAGGGCAAACCCGTTACCGGATCAACAATTACTTTGCCGGTAGTTTTATCGCGCAAATAATCTATTGCTTTTACTACCGGGTATTGCTGGCCCACTACAGCCCAGGAGTTGGTGGTATTCCCCCCATTATCTAGTACATTAATTTGATTCAACTTGTCACCGGTAGGCCCCGTGTATATTGATAAGGGAGTATTGGTGATCAGTTCGGTAAAGTTAGCGCCTACTGTCCACTTGAAACCGGAACTGGTAGATATAGGGGTATAGTTTAAGTCAAACTCAAGACCCCGGTTTAGCATTTCGCCCGTGTTAATAAGTGCGTTGGAATAACCGGCCGAATTAGATACCTGAAATGAAACGGTTTGGTTCGTAGTGTTGGTTTGGTAATAGGCCGTTTTAAAATTCAGTTTCCCTTCCCAAAATCCCAACTCAAGCGTCATTTCTTTAGCCGATGTAAACTCCGGCTTTATACTTTGCTGAATGGCCGACTGGCCGAGGTACAGAACCGGAGTTGGGCCGTTTGTATAATAAGGAGAACTGGCCGAAAAAGGATTTTGAAGTTGGTATGGATTCAGGCTAACGTTCCCCACCTTGGCCAATGATCCGGTAATTTTCCCGAACGTTAAAACCCCGCCTTCTTTTAAGGAAGGAAATGCATCGGTAAAGATAAAGGCCGCATCTACCTCCGGGTAACTGAATGAACGGTTATTTATATTCAGCAGCGATGTCCAGTCGTTTCGGTACGATCCGTGAACCGACAAGTATTTATAGGTTACGGCTAAGTCGCCATACAAACCGATTTTTCGATAGCGTTGTTCAAAAACATTGCCTCCTATGTTTCCGTTGCGGTAGGCTACGTTGTAAATAACCGGGTTCAGGTAAAGTAAATTCCCCGAGTTGATGTTGGTAGCCGATATGTAATCATCAAAAATATTATTACCCAAAATAAATTTAGCATGAAAGTCTTCACTGAAATCTTTACTGAACGTAGCTAAAAAATCGGTGTTGATTCTCTTCGTGTTGGTGTTGTTATTAGCTACGGCCGGAGGCGTATTGCCGCTGCCATTCTGATACATGTATTTGTTTACATTGGCTATGGTGGGGTCGAACAATAAAGGCAGTGTATTATCCTGCTCTTGATAGGTTTGACTATTTAATCCGGCCCGGCCCAATAAATTCAGCCACTTGGTAGGCTGCAATGAAAGTTCTATGTTCCCCAAAAAATCTTGTTGGTTGGTAACCATCCTGTTTTGATCAAGATCATAATAGGGATTTAAGTAGAAGTCGTTGTAATAACCGGTAGCGCCCGCAAATTTATAGTTTTGCCAATTGGCCAGTTGGGTAAGGGGTACTTGCATCGGGGTATTCATCCATTCATTATATACACCGCCTGCGTCACTGGTTCTATCTTGGTGTGTTAATCCATACGTTAACCGATAGCTGATTTTAAAAATGCCGTACTGCCGGCTGCCATTAAACCGAAATGTATTGCGGCTGTAGGTATCTTTGGGCACTACACCGGAGCGGTTTACATTTTGAAAGGAAACGAAGTAGGTAGATTTATCATCTCCGGCAGAAAGTGATGCATCGTTTTGTTGCGTAATACCTGTTTTCCAAAATTTCAACTTATCATTATACTTAGGTGAGTAGGTGGTATAATACGTGCTGCCATCCGCCAAGGGTCTGCCCAGTGGCACCATGGCCCCATTAAACTGAGGGCCGAAGCTTTGATTTTCAAAAGCTACATACCCAGCAGGGAAATTGGGGTCGAGCGTATAGACATCCGATGCTCCGGTCGTTTCGCCTCCATAGCTTCCAAACCGTTGTTGCAACTTAGGTAAATAAGAAACTTGTTCGAGTTGCGTAGTTGAACTTACATTTATTTCGGGTGCCGAGTTTTTTTTGCCTGCTTTGGTATTGATTACCAACACTCCATTGGCTGCAGTAGATCCGTACAAGGCAGCGGCTGTAGCACCTTTTAAAACCGTAACATTATCTACGTCATTGGGATTTATGGAGTTCAAGTATTTTGAATCTACCTGTACCCCGTCTAATACGACCAGCGCCTGATTGTTTCCAAGAAACGACCGGTTTCCACGCAGCACAACCCGCACACCACCATTTACCGAGTTACTGGTTTGATTAATCTGCAACCCTGAAACCTTAGCGCTTAAGGCGGCCGCCAGGTTGGTAACTTTCGATTGATTGATGTAATCGGATTTAATGTTAGCCACCGAGTAGCCTATTGTTTTTGTGTCGCGCTCGATACCTACTGCGGTTACAATCACTTCGCCCAATTGGGTTATGTCGTTCTGCATGGTTATATCAACCACCGAACGATCACCCACAGCTTGCTCCAGGGTTTTGTACCCTACAAACGAAAATCGTAATGTAGCACCTGCCGGTGCATTAAGCGAATACTCGCCATTCGCATTAGTAATAGCACCGATGCCGGTGCCCGTAACAATTACACTTACACCCGGCAGATCAGAGCCGTCTTCTGCCTTCACTTTTCCTTTCACAGTACGTTCTTGTGCAAACGAATTTGCAATCGATAACGTGAAATAGAAAGACAGCAGTACATACAGTAGCTTTCTCATCATAAAAAATAGTTTAGGTTGTTTTTACTGAAAGTGAAATGTAAAAACGAGTCTGTATAGAATACAAAAAAAATTTATGATATTATGTAAATACTATACCGTTTTAATACCGATTAAATTCGGGTTATATATTACTTTAAAAAAGAAGGAGATTTTAAATTAATGATGAGTAATACCGCTTTAAGATAATCGCTGCCACTGCAAATGCAAAATTCTTTTAAGATTAACTAATCCTATCTAAAAAAATCATTCCCCCGGCCGGTAACTCCGTTCTGTATTTTTAAGCACGTCTTCTCTGTAAAAGAGTACGTCTTTAAATTTTCCATCGCAGTACCCTTGTGCCTGATCGGTAAAATGGGTTGAAGTGATCTGCCCGGATGCGCCCCCGGTGGTAATGGACTTAGCTATCACTTTTTTTCCGAACTCTACTACCGCTATAAAACTATTGCCCACACTGCCATATATTTTTTTGGTGTTCGGGTATCTTCTGGCTCCATAGGCTGCCAACGACCCCCAAAAAGCGGAAGTAAAAGGCACGGCTATGCTCGGTTGATGATCGTCAAAAACAGGGTCTATATTGGCAGTGATGCGTTGATACCGATTCACTTCACCCCATGGCATTTTCCAGGTACCAAAATCTTTTTGCAATCCGATCAGGGTTTCTTTTAATGCCTTCCGTTTTTCTTGTGAAGTAGTTTGCTCCGTTAAAAAATGAATACTACTTAGTTGATCGGTGCGGGGTGGGATTTTTGATCCTGCATTTTGCCTGAGTTGCTGCGCCCAGGCAATAGCTAGCGTTGTGGCTACAGATGAAGCCGACCATTTTAAATCCCAGCCTCGAAGAATCTCGACCGCCTCCGTCAGTTCCCTGCGAAGCGAATCGTTGGCTGGCGCTACTTCATCGTAAGCTTTAAGCAAAGACGGCAGTAATTTTTCAAACCCCGGCAGGTAAGGATCGCGCGAAATGGCTATTAGTTTTTCTAATGAGATCTTGCGCTGGTCTTGCAAAACCCTGACCGCATGCAGGCCCCGTGCATTTTCCGGATCGGGAGCCATGTACAAAGGGTAGTCTGTTTTTTTAGGACTATACGCTCCGGCAACGGTAAACGGAGTAGCATTACAGTTTTGCAGCCATCCGTTGGGGGGGTTCAAAACCTGAATCATTTCGTTTGTTTCATGGAGTCCCTTCCACTCGGTTTCAGAAGTACTTCCATCTACCGGCTCGCTCCAATCAAATTTGGGATCGCGTCTGGGCATAAAGTTGCCATGCCAGTAGGCAATATTTCCTTCACCATCGGCATACACTGTGTTGTTCGATGAGTTGGTGCGCAACTCCATCACTTTTTTAAAATCTTCCAGCGAATTAGACTTGGTGCGCCTAAACGATTGTGTCAAAGCTTTGATGGGTTCAATCATTAATTTTACGGTTATCCATTTTCCTTTACGTTGTGCCACTACGGGGCCATGGTGCGTGCGCATCGCCAGAAATTCTTTATAGGCAGTTTGATTACCTTTTTTATAAGCGATTGAAATCTTTTTCCATTGCATCGGTTTTTTTTCGTTGGCGTACAGGTAGTAATAGGAATTTCCCTTTCGCGAAATTGTTTCAGCATACTCGTCTATTACATCGGCCGCGCTGGAGGTGTGCATCCAGCCACAGTGCTCGTTAAATCCCTGATAAATAAAAAACTGACCCCATGTGGCGGCACCGTACACATTCAGTCCTTCTTCGCTTACGGCATGCTGCTCCGACCGAAAATAGAAAGACGTGTGAGGGTTGATCAACAGCATGGCGTGGCCGTTGGCGCTAAGCGTAGGTGCAATGGAAATGCCATTGCTGCCTTTGGGTTCTGCTTCACCATCATCGTTTGTTTCTTCTTTGATGTTGCCCGATTTCTTCCCGTAAAACTCTTTAATCTCATTCAATGAAACCGATTCTATATCTCCACCAATACTGCCTTCGCTAAACAGCAACGGCATCCAAGGTTTGAAGCGGGTAAGTAATTGAGGTTGGGTCTGTGGGTGGGTATAGAGATAATAGTTTATACCAGCCGCAAACCCCGCACACATTTTTTTCATCCAATCGGGAGCTTGCGCATAAAGCGCAATAGCCTGGGTGGTGTCAACAAACAATCGCTGGCGCAAGTCGTGGTAAATATAGTCTTCTCCGTAGGCCTCGGCCATCCGGGCGGTAGCCGTAAGATAATTTTTTTCTACCCGCGCAAAATCGTCTTCGCACTGGGCATAGAGCATTCCGAAAGCCGCATCGGCATCAGACTTTCCGTAGATATGCGCCACGCCCCATGTATCGCGTATGATGGTTACATTTTCGGCTTGCTTTTTCCAATCGGTAATCTCTTGTGCAGAAAACGATTGGGCCACAGCCATGGCCGGCAGCAAAATAAAGAAGAGGATGTTTTTCATCGGGTGAGTTTGAAATTTCAAGGTAGAAAAAGATTATTTTTATTGCGGATTAAAGCTACTCAATAGGAATTATAAAATCCTCTTATTTCGGATGGTAAAGAAAATTCTATTCCTGATTTTGGCGGTAGGGTTGGCGCTTCTCATTTGGCAATGGCCTTTGGTAAGCTATGGCCTGCGTATGGGCCGGGGGCAACTAAAAATTATTTGGGAGGCAAAACCCGTAGAGTTTTTTTTAAAAGACCCCTCCTTTCCCGATTCGCTAAAATTAAAACTTCGGCTGATTGAAGAGGTAAGAAAATTTGCTATTGATTCGCTGGGGCTGAAAGACACCAAAAATTATAAAACCCTGTACGATCAGCGTGGGGATGAGCTGATGTGGGTAGTGCAGGCGTGTGGCCCGTTTGAATTAAAACCTAAACTCTGGCATTTTCCGGTGGTGGGCGATCTGCCCTACAAAGGTTTTTTTGAAAAAGACAAAGCGCTGGCCGAACGAAAAAAATTGATAGAAGAAAAATATGATGTAAGTGTACGTAACCCAGGTGGATGGAGCACGCTCGGGTGGTTTACCGATCCCATCTTAAGCGGTATGCTCAGGCGTGGCCCGGGCGACTTAGCCAGTTTAATTCTGCATGAAATGGTGCATGCCACCATTTTTGTAAAAGGAAATGCCGACTTCAACGAAAACCTTGCCTCATTTATTGGCGATACAGCCGCCTACCGTTTTCTCGCGTTTAAGTATGGAAAAAATTCGACCGAATATATTCAGTACAAAAACGAAGATCAGGACTATCGCCACTATAGCCGCCACATCTTGCGTGGTACTAAAAAGTTGGATAGTCTGTACCAGTCTATGAACCCCGCAGAACCGTTTGATCTGCGGAAAGAGAAAAAGAAAAAACTCATTCAAAAAATTATAAAAAATATAGATACACTCAGATTAACTGAAAAAAGGAAATCAGACACCGCTTGGCTTCCCAATAACACCTACTTTATGTCGTATCATTTATACCAATCCAAACAAAAAGATTTTGCTCAAGAACTGCAGGCGCGCTTTCGTGGAAACTTGCGGGCCTACATTCTCTACCTCAGCCAACGATATCCGTTTCTCTGATATATTACCGCATCATTACCAAATTGTTAATCCGTTTACATTCTCTTTCGATGTGCAGAGTTTCTCCCTAATTTTGTTTCAAAAAAAATATGGCCCACAAGCCCGCGCCTAAGGTACTGGTAGTAGATGATGAGGAGCCGATCCTCGAATTGCTAAAATACAATCTCGAAAAACACGGCTACGAGGTGCGCACTGCGCCCGATGGGCAAGCTGCCGTGGCCACAGCAAAATATTTTCAGCCCGATCTGGTTCTATTAGATATTATGATGCCCAAAATGGATGGCGTAGAGGCGTGCCGCCAGCTAAGAGCTATGCCCGAACTGGCCAACACCTACATTGTGTTTTTAACTGCCCGGGCAGAAGAATATTCTGAAATAGCTGCCTTTGATGTAGGAGCAGACGATTACATTTTAAAACCCATTAAACCCCGAGCGCTGATGAGCCGCATCGCGGCACTCTTCAGGCGCGATTCGGCTAAGAAAAATCAATCGGCCCAAATTGTCATTGGCGATTTGCTGATTGACCGCACCAGCTACACCGTGCGCACCCGAGGACACGAAATCAGTTTACCTAAAAAAGAATTCGAACTTCTTTATTTCCTGGCTCAAAACCCTAACAAAGTTTTCAGTCGCGATGATTTGTTGCAAAATATCTGGGGTACCGATGTGTATGTTCTGTCGCGAACCGTAGATGTGCACATTCGCAAAGTGCGCGAAAAAATTGGCGATGAAGCCATCATTACCGTAAAAGGTGTGGGATATAAGTTTAATATGAACCCTCGCTAAACTCATTTCCGTACAGTACTCTAAAAATACAGACACCATGGAGTTGTAAAAAAAATGGAGTACGTATTTCCTCCCGATTTTATATTTGGCACCAGCACCGCAGCTGCACAAATCGAAACCGCCCATAACCATGATTGGCAGGGGATTGTTTCCACAGACGGGCATGTGTTTAATCGCACTACCGACCATGAACAACGACTTAAAGAAGATGCAGAGCTCATTGCATCCCTTGCCCCCTACTACCGCATGGGGCCCATGTGGAGTAAACTTCAACAGGCTCCTTTGGCAGAGTTAAATCCGCACGCAGTTAACGAATACAAAAAATTCTTAGACGATCTGCAATCGCGCGGAGTAAAAATTATGATGGTACTCCATCATTTCACCAATCCAATTTGGTTTGCCAAGCGAGGGGGATGGGAAGATGAAAAAAATATTTATCTGTGGATTGATTTTGTTAATAAAACAGTAGATGCTTTTGGCTCCTACGTAAGCTATTGGAATACCTTTAACGAACCTAATGTGTATGCCAGCTATGGGTGGATAACCGGGCTATTTCCTCCTTTCAAAAAGAATCCTGTTAAAGTGGTCAGGGTTGTAAAAAATTTAGGTAAAGCACATAACCTTGCCTACGATTCTATCAAAGAAAAATTTCCTCACCAACCGGTCGGCATTTCTCATAATTCGGTAGTCTTTACAGCAGAAAATATATTGGGTTGGTTTCCCGCGCAACTTAGCGATTATTGGTTTATGGAATGGATACCGAGGCATTTTGAAAAAATAGATTTTTTTGGGATGAGTTATTATGCCCGGTTGTCTTATGACCCTCTTCCCATTACCTACATCGATTCCCCTGAAAAAATAAAAAAACTCGGGAGGCCGCATGACGATATGTGGGAGAGTACTACCCCGAGGGGTTGCGCACCTGCATCGATCGGTATTGGAAGAAATATAAAAAACCGATTATCATTACTGAAAATGGGGTTTGCGATAAACAGGATCTGTTGCGGCAAAAAGCCATTAAAGACTACACTCTAATTTTGCACCAGGCCTTGCAAGATGGAATAGACATACGGGGCTACTTTTGGTGGAGCCCCTGGGATAACTTTGAATGGCACCTGGGGCCTACTTACCGGTTTGGTTTATACGAGTGTAACCTTGAAACCAAAGAACGAAAACCAAGACCCAGTGCTCATCTGTTTAGAAAATTGGCCTACTCCAAATGCTGGCCGGGAGAATACGGATCGGCCTAACACCCTCAATACTTATTCATCAAGTGTGCCACCGCCTCTTTTGTAATATCGGGAAAAGAAATATTTAATGGTTTTGCTTCCTCTATCCATTTCACAATTTTATTGATTGATTTCTTTTTTATTTTTTTTAACACGGGCACGCCTAATTTATTCAGGGCTGCCGCATTGCACTGTTGCTCATACTGATTTTTCATAGGTACGACCAAAAGTTTTTTATGCAGATGGAGTACTTCGGCAGGAGTTTCAAACCCGGCTCCACACACCACCCCCGAGCTCGACACCATACTTTTTACAAAATCTTGTCCACTAACAGGATAAACAGAAACCAGCCCTACATGGTAGGGCACTTTGGTATGTTTAGAAAAAATATGCCAGCGCACCCGGGGGCCTTTCAGAAAATATTGCACTAATTTTTTATCATCATAAGCTGGCAGGTAAACCGTATAGTGCCCCTTGTCTATAACCTTTGCGCTACGAACTACCTGGCGTACGATGGGTGTAAATATATTTTTATCATACTCCTCAAAATGAAACCCTACATACTTTTTAATGGGAGCATAGTTTTTTAATATCCATTCCCCCAACGGGTCAACCGGTTTGGGGCGCGGTGTTTTTTTCGAAAGTAATGCCGCCTGATGGCTGAGCGAAAGGATGGGGATCTCTTTTTTTCGTGCTGCCCAGGCTGTAATCGGCTCAAAGTCATTTACAATTAAATCATAATCTTCAACCGGAAAATTCTTTATCTCTTTAATAATATCATGGCTGCTGTTTTTCTTAAAAGTTTTAAAAAAATCAATCCCTCCTTTTTTTCCAAAATAAAAACTCAATCCTTTGGAGCTAAATTTTATAGGATAAGGCAACTCCACTTCAGCCTGAGCACCACTTACAAACAAATCTAACGAGCCGTATTTTTTTAATTCCGGGATAACATCCACCGCCCGGCTTATATGGCCATTACCCGTACCCTGAATGGCATAGAGGATTTTCACTTTTTTACTGTTAAAAACTCATTCACTAAATTTTTAAACAAATCGTCATTATCCAAATCGTATTTTGCGTGCTTGGCGATTTTTATTGCTTGCGCTTTTGCATCGTTGGCATAGCGATATATTTTCCATTGGCCTTGTTCATACTCTAAAGCTGTAAGGTTTTCTACCCAATCGCCTGAGTTAAGGTAAACTACCGTTCCGCGGCTGCTCGTAATATTTTTTATTTCCGGTTGGTGTATGTGCCCACAAATAACAAAATCGTATCCATTGTCAATGGCAATTTCAGCCGCTGTTTTTTCAAAATTGTTTATAAATTTTACCGCTTGTTTAACAGAATCTTTTACCTGTTTCGATAGCGATATTTTTCCCTTGCCCACTGTTTTCATAAAAAAATTAACGGCCGAATTAAGTAAGATTAGTAAGTCATAACCAACGGCTCCAAGTTTGGCCAGCCATTTTGAATAGCGCATCGTCACATCAAACACATCCCCATGAAACACCCAGGCTCTTTTTCCATTCAGCAACAGTGTTTTTTTATTAGCAATTGAAAATGTACCCAAACGAAACCCGGCAAACTTGCGCAGCATCTCATCATGGTTGCCGGTAAGGTACGTAACCTTGGTGCCCTTGGCCAGCAACCCGGTTATATGCTTTACCACCTGCATGTGCGACTTAGGCCAGTAGCGTTTGCTAAACTGCCACATATCAATAATGTCGCCATTCAGTATTAAATGTTTAGGTTTAATGGTTTTCAGGTAACGCAATAATTCTTCGGCCTGGCAGCCGTACGTACCGAGATGTATATCCGAAAGGATGACAATTTCTACTTCGCGTTTTTTCTTGCTAACCAATCAATTTTTTACACAAAGAACGCTTTAGAAAAAAGAATGAGTGTAAAGAGAATATTATTAAAATATTACTTCATCGCCTATGCATTATATTCTATTGTATTTTTGCGCATCTGCTAAAAAATGTTTTACAACGCCCGTTTTCTTTCCTTCTTTTTGGCCGTTTCCATAGCGGTCGTTACAGGGCTTTTTCTTTCGTTGGTAGAGGGGGTGGACCGGCAGACATTGGTGGTGGCCACTGCAATCAGTTTTTCGGTTTCTTACCTAACCATTTTTGTTGTGTTGGAGTTTCTGATCTTCCGCGGCCTAAACAAGGTTAACAAAATGATGAATAAACTGATGAAGCGCGAACTAAAATCGCTGCGGCAAGAAAAAACAACGACTCTGCTCAACCCTTTCGAAAAATTAAATCAGGAAATTGCCTCCTTTGCGTTACTCCAGCAAAAAGAAATTGATGAACTGAAAAAACTGGAAGCTTTCCGTAAAGAATTTGTAGCCAACGTGTCGCACGAATTAAAAACCCCCATCTTTGCCGCCCAGGGGTTTGTACACACCTTATTAGACGGAGCCGTAAACGATAAAAGTGTACGCGATAAGTTCCTGAAAAAAGCAGCCAAAAGTTTAGATGGCCTCGATTCGCTCGTACAAGATTTGCTTACCCTCTCGCAAATTGAAACGGGCGATATAAAGATGAAATTCAATTCGGTAGATCTTGTTAAACTAACCGAAGAAGTAATTGATCAGTTTGAAGAAAGAGCCAAGACAAAAAAAATTCAATTAAAAATACATCCTCCTAAACCGCCCAAAGTATTGGCTCATGCCGATGAACTGCGGATCAGCCAGGTGATGACCAACCTCATTTCAAATGCCATCAACTACACCTCCGAAGGCGGAGAGGTAACCGTTTCGTTTGAGGTGAGCAAAAAAAATATCATCACTTCTGTTGCCGATACCGGAGAAGGGATTCCGTCCGAGCACCTCAATCGTATATTTGAACGGTTTTATAGAGTTGACAAAAGCCGCAGCCGCGAAAAAGGCGGCACGGGGCTGGGCTTAGCTATTGTAAAACATATTTTAGAAAGCCATAACACCAAAGCCGAAGTGCAAAGCGAAGTAGGAAAGGGCTCCGTGTTTAGTTTTAAATTAACAAAATCAAAAGAGGAAAAGGATTAGCTTTTTGTATGAAAAACTCCAAGGTAATTTTTTCTGCTTGGGTGCTTTTTGAAGACCCCGATTTTTTGGTTATCAACAAACCTCCTTTTATCTCCACTTTAGAAGACCGAAATGAGCCGGTTAATATTTTAAGTTTAGCGCGAGAGGTTGAACCCGATCCGCAGGTTTGCCATCGGTTAGATAAAGACACTTCCGGGGTATTGGCCATTGCCCGAAACCCCGAAGCCTACCGCCATTTGAGCATGCAATTTGAAAATCGCGAAGTCATTAAAACCTACCATGCCATAACAGACGGCATCCATCGTTTCGAAAATAAACTGGTGGACCGCTCGATTTTAAAAATGAGTGACGGCACCGTAAAAATCGCCCACGAAGGCAAACCGGCCCAAACCTATTTTAATACCGAACAGACATTTAAAAACAATACCTTCATCCGGTGCAGCCCCATAACCGGGCGTATGCACCAAATCCGCATACACCTGGCCTATCTTAAAGCCCCCATTACAGGCGATGAAACCTATGGCGGCAGGCCTTTTCTGGTTTCTTCGGTAAAAAGAAATTTTCATTTAAAAAAAATGACCGAAGAGCAACCCCTGATGAAGCGAATGGCCTTACACGCCTTTTCCCTCGAATTTGCTTTATTTAGTGGGAAAAAAATAAAAATAGAAGCCCCTTACCCTAAGGATTTCAAGGCTTTACTGCATCAATTGCAAGTACACCGCAGGTAAATAATTGACCATGCTTGCATAATCTGCTTTTTGAGCCTACTTTTGTGTCCCTTTTTAAAGGGGTATTCATTTTAAACAGTTATAAAAGTGGATCAATTAAGTTATAAAACAATCTTTACCAACAAGGCTACTGCCGAAAAAGGATGGGTATTGGTTGATGCAAAAGATCAGATATTGGGCCGTTTGGCCAGCCAGGTGGCCAAAGTACTCCGTGGCAAAAACAAGCCCACCTACACACCCAATACCGACATGGGCGACCATGTAATCATTATTAATGCCGACAAAATAAAGATGACCGGCAAAAAGTGGTCTAACCGCAAATTGTTTTTCTACTCGGGCTACCCGGGGGGCCAAAAGCAATTAACACCCAAGCAGATCAGCGAAAAAAACCCGGCTCGTCTGATTGAACTTTCTGTACGCAGAATGTTACCTAAAAACACCATGGGACGCCAGTTGTTTCGTAGCCTGCACGTATATGCCGGCACGCAACATGAACACCAGGCACAACAACCTAAAGAAATCAAGTTTTAATACATGGAGATCATCAATACCATCGGCAGAAGGAAAACCTCGGTAGCCCGGGTTTATGTAAAACCGGGCAAAGGCCAAATCGTTGTAAACGATCGCGAACTGAAAGAATATTTCCCTTCTGAAATCCTGCAAACTACGGTAAAACAAGCCCTCACCCTCTCTAAAGCTGAGGGTGATTACGATGTAGATGTAAACGTAGAGGGCGGTGGCTCAAAAGGTCAGGCCGAGGCTATCCGCTTAGGCATAGCCCGGGCCTTGGTTAAAATCAATACCGAAAACCGGCCTGCTTTAAAGAAAGAAGGCCTTCTTACCCGCGATTCGCGCATGGTAGAAAGAAAGAAGCCGGGTAGAAGAAAAGCAAGAAGAAGATTCCAGTTCAGCAAGCGTTAATCGAATAAACATGGCAGAGCAATTAACTGTACAACAACTAATTGATGCAGGTGTCCATTTTGGCCACCTCACCCGCAAGTGGAACCCCCGGATGGCCGAGTACATCTATATGGAAAACAACGGCATCCACCTGATTGACCTGAACAAAACGGCCAAGTGCCTGGATGAAGCGGTTTACGCTATTAAGAACATTGTTCGTTCGGGCCGTAAAATCATGTTCGTGGCTACCAAAAAACAAGCCAAGGACATTGTGGTGCAAGAGGCTACCCGCTTAAACATGCCTTACGTTACCGAGCGCTGGTTGGGCGGTATGCTGACCAATTTCGCCACGATTCGCAAGTCGCTGAAAAAACTTTCGCAGATAGAAAAAATGATGAAGGACGAATCGTTTGAGAACATCACCAAGAAAGAGAAACTGATGCTCTCCCGCGAAAAGGCAAAATTGCAAAAGCAACTAGGCGGTATTTCCGATCTGAATCGCTTGCCCGCTGCTTTGTTTGTGATTGACGTGAAGCGCGAACACATTGCCGTAGCCGAAGCTCAAAAACTGAATATCCCGGTGTTTGCCATGGTCGATACCAACTCAGATCCGTCAGACATTGATTTTCCGATCCCGGCAAACGATGATGCCTTTAAATCTATTTCCATCATTACTAACCACATTGGCAAAGCCATTGAAGAATCGCTGATGGAGCGCAAGAAAGATAAAGAGGAGGCCGGCCAAAAGAAGGACGAAGAGGAGAAAAGAAAAATTGACGAAACCGTAGAGGAAACCAGATAATTCTTGCTTATCCCTTGCCGATTAGCCGATGTTCGGCCTCGGCCTGAAAACATCGGCCAGTACAGTCGATGTTTTTTTTTTAATAATAGAGAATAATTAACCATTAAAATACCCGTATGATTACCGCACAAGATGTAAATAAACTCCGCACCATGACCGGTGCCGGCATGATGGATTGCAAAAAGGCTTTAACCGAAGCCAATGGCGATTTTGAAAAAGCCATTGAGATACTCAGAAAAAAAGGACAGAAAGTGTCGGCCAGTCGTTCAGACAAAGATGCCAAAGAAGGATCCGTGTTTATTAAAGTTTCTGACGACAAAAAAGAAGCTGTACTGATCGCCCTGAATTGTGAAACTGATTTTGTGGCAAAGAATGAAGAATTTCAAAGCCTGGGCAAACTGATTGCCGAAACCGCGTTCACTAAAAAATCAGCCGATAAAGAATCTTTGCTGAACGAAAAAGCCGGCAGCCTTACCATTAATGAAAAGATTACTGAATTGGTGGGGAAAATCGGAGAGAAATTAGAAGTTACTTCTTTTGTGTACATGAAAGGCGAAGCCATAGTTCCATACATCCATGCGGGCAGCAAGCTAGGCGTGCTCGTTTCGCTGAAAGGCGTAAATGGAAAAGATGTAACCGATGCCGGCAAAGACGTAGGCATGCAGATTGCCGCCATGAGCCCGGTAGCTGTAGATGAAACCTCAGTCGATAAAACCGTTATTGAAAAAGAACTGGAAATAGCCAAAGCTCAAATCCTGGCCGAAGGCAAACCGGCCAATATGGTAGATAAAATTGCGCAAGGAAAGCTGCAGAAATTTTATAAAGACAACACTTTGGTGCATCAGATTTTTGTGAAGGACAATTCCAAAACGGTAGCCCAGTATTTAGACAGCGTGCAGAAAGGACTTTCGGTGGCTGAATTTAAGCGCATCAGCATCGGGTAGAGATATATGCATTAGCCCACTATAATCAGCAAGGCACAAAACAGCCTTGCTGTTTTTTTTATCCTATTCTATAAACCTCTAGCTGTGATCTCTAGTATCAGTCTATCATCTAAAAAAAACATTAAAGAAAAATTAAATTAAATTATGATGGTGCCCGCTTAAAATAAAAACATGATGACGACTCACAACTTCAATTAAGTTATTCCGTATATTCACTTCATTAATAAAACCTAATTGATATGAAAACCTTTGCAAGAATTTTATCCATCGCATTGATTTGCTCGCTGGCCGGTTCGGTGGCTTTTGCTCAGACGCAGCAAAAAGAAAAACCGAAAAAAGAAGAGAAGAAAGAAAAGAAAGAGGAGAAAAAAGAGAAAAAGGAACATAAGAAAGACGAAAAGACCAAAAAGAAAGATTAATCCTCTCTTGCAACAAAAGAGGCTGCTTCAAAAAGGCAGCCTCTTTTGTTTTTTACACCTCCGGTTTCCTGTGTATTTAAGGCCTTTCTTTTTCTTCCGAACGATGGATTTACTTATCTTGCAAACGTTTTCGCGGGCTCGTTAGAATAGAAATCTACCCCCCGCAGAATTCAGAAATAAACATATCATTCACTCAAAATCATAAAATAAAATGGCTTATATCGAACCTGCTCCTTTAGCTACCAAAGAAAATCCATTTGAAGCAATGATGACTCGTTTCCAAACAGCATCGCAAATTTTAGGATTAGAAGAAGAAGTGTATAACGTACTAAAAAATCCGGCCAAACAGGTTATTGTTTCGCTCCCGGTAACGATGGATGACGGAAGCATTAAAGTTTTTGAGGGCTATCGGGTAGTTCACTCCACCATATTGGGGCCCTCTAAAGGCGGGATCCGTTTCGATACACATGTAAACATAGATGAAGTAAAAGCTTTGGCCGCCTGGATGACCTGGAAATGTGCCGTGGTCGATATTCCGTATGGCGGAGCAAAAGGGGGCGTTACCTGCAACCCGCGCGAGATGTCGGCCGGTGAAATTGAGCGCCTCATGCGGGCCTACACCCAAGCCTTGGTGGATGTGTTTGGCCCAGACCAAGATATACCCGCGCCTGATATGGGTACCGGCCCACGCGAAATGGCTTGGCTGATGGATCAATATTCGCGTAACAAAGGCATGACCGTAGCTGCAGTAGTTACGGGCAAACCCATTGTAATGGGTGGCTCGCTGGGCAGAACGGAAGCCACCGGCCGGGGAGTAATGGTATCGGCTTTAGCCGCGATGGAAAAACTAAAAATCAATCCCTACAAAGCTACTTGTGCCGTGCAAGGGTTTGGCAATGTAGGCTCATGGGCTGCTCGCCTACTCCACGAACGTGGCTTAAAGGTGCAGGCCGTAAGCGATTTGGGCGGTGCTTACTTCAATGAAAACGGAATTGATATTGAGGCGGCTGTAAAATATCGCGACAGCAACAAAGGTTCGCTCGATGGATTTAAAGAAGCGCAAAAATTAACCGGTCAGGATATTTTAACCCTGCCGGTAGATGTGTTGGTACCCGCGGCTACAGAAGATGTAATTACTGCCGACAATGCCGGTAAGATTCAAGCCAAACTTATTGTAGAAGGTGCCAACGGTCCCACTTCTTCTAAGGCGGATGCCGTTATTTATGAAAAAGGGATCAGCGTAGTGCCCGATATCTTAGCCAATGCAGGCGGGGTTACGGTGTCTTATTTTGAGTGGGTACAAAACCGTTTGGGTTACAAATGGACAGCCGAACGCGTAAACCGCAGAAGCGACCGGATCATGAAAGATGCTTTTGATAATGTGTATAAAACGGCCTCCCAATACAAAGTTTCTTTACGTATCGCTGCCTACATGGTAGCCATAGATAAAGTAGCCAAGACCTATAAATTCAGAGGTGGATACTAAACCAACCGAAAACCAATCGTTGCCTGTGTAAAAGCGTTAGAAGCACTTTACACTTAAACTTTTAACTTTGAGTTTCTAAATTATATAGAATGACCATTCATAAAGAAGGCCGTACCCTTTTATTTGTTTTGCTGATTGTTTTCGTTGGCATTATTTGGGGGGCTGATTATTTCTTTCCGGAATCAGTAATCAGAACCATCATTATTGCTACGGCTATACTTTTTTATTTACTCATTCTTCAATTTTTCAGAAGCCCTGTATTCGAGATTCCTAAAAACGAAAAGCAGGTGTTGGCTCCGGCCGATGGAAAAGTTGTAGTGATTGAAGAAGTGGAAGAAACTGAATATTTAAAGTCCAGGCGCAAGCAAATTTCTATTTTCATGTCTCCGGTAAATGTGCATGTTAATCGCATGCCGGTAGCCGGAACCATTTCGTTTTGTAAGTATCACCCGGGAAAATATTTGGTAGCCTGGCATCCTAAGTCCAGTACTGAAAATGAACGCACTACAGTCGTAGCCAAAATGAAAAACGGAACTGAAATTTTATTCCGCCAAATTGCCGGAGCACTGGCCCGCAGAATAAAATGGTATGTAAAAGAAGGGCAGGCCTTACAGCAAGGAGAAGAGTTTGGGTTTATTAAATTTGGTTCGCGCGTAGATCTTTATTTACCCTTAGATGCAAAGGTCCTGGTAAAAATAGGAGATGTAACGAAAGGCGGGCGCACCGCTATTGCTGAACTGACTTAGCCTCAAAGACATTTTTAGGTACGAAAATAAATTCGTAGAGCATAACTCCGTAAATCACCACGGGGGTTATTGCCTTTACCGAAAAGGCATCAAAATAATCTTGAATAAAATTAGGAAATAGGTCGGTAGTAGATAGTGAAGTCAATACCAGCGCAAGACAAGCAAGTACCATTCTGTTTTTTACCGTTAAAGAAGACGATACGCCCCATAATCCAATTCCAGCCATGGCAATAATAAAGGTGGGCGACTCAGCCTTGTGGTTAAACACAACCATCCATACCAATATAGAAGACAGCACCAGCAAGCGATAGCGGTACATGTTAAACATTCTCCATCGCACAAAGGGAATAACAAAACACAATGCCCCAACCGCCAACGTTGCATTTTTAGAAACCCCGATACCCAACCAGGCTTTTAAACCACCCACCAGCGAAAGAGAATTAGGCACATAGTCGTTTTGCAAAGCCTGCCACCAACTTTGGTAATGCCCCATTAATAGTGATGGAGACGTTACCAGCAAAGGCAATAAACCAAGCACGAAAAGGATGCCGGCAGAATAGGCAGCCATTTTCCATCGCTGAGGATAGAGTAACCCTAATGCAAAAGCAAAAAAACCAAATAGCTTAATGTAGGCCGTCAGGGCAATGCCTAAACCGGCCCAGGCATATTTTTTATTTTCTGTTAGCGCGAAAGACCCTATAATGAGCCCGGCTATCAATCCATTGCTTTGTGCATTTTGCAAACTGGTAAGCAATTCTACCAACACCAATAGCAGTATGGCATTTTTTTGTTTTAAACTTAACGATAGTGCCCGCACACCAAAATAAACAGCGAGCGCATTCAATATATTCCATACTAAAAGACCCAACCCATCCGGAATAAAAATAAAAACCCCAAATAAAAATGCGCAAGTAGGACTGTATTTGTAGAGATCGTAATACTCTGCGGGGTAAGCTTTATACAAGTCGGCTCCTTCCTTTAAATGAACAAAGGATTGTTTAAAAATTAGATAGTTGTTGTAGTGTGTATAGAGCAGGGCTGTGTTATCAAATTTTTTTTCTCCGCCATAATATGCTTGTAGAGTGGCTATCGTGGCAGCCAATAGGTAGAGCACCAGCACCGGGTACTTTCCGTCTAAGAAAAAATCTTTTACTGTTTTATACATCGTTGTAATACAAAAATGATATTTTTATCATTTAAAACCACACCGTGAATAACGCCCTCGTCATTATTCCTACCTACAATGAAAAAGAAAACATTGTAGCGATTATCCGTGCGGTGATGGAGCAGCCAAAAGATTTTCATTTGCTCATTATAGACGATAACTCGCCCGATGGCACGGCCGCATTAATTAAAGAGCAGCAACTGGTTTTTAACACCCCTGCAGAAACGAAGCTGCATCTGTTACAACGAGCGGGAAAGTTGGGGCTGGGCACGGCTTATATTGAGGGCTTCCGGTTCGCGATTTCCCGCGGATACGATTATGTACTTGAGATGGATGCCGATTTTTCACATGATCCGCGCGACCTGAACCGGCTCTACTTGGCCTGCGCAGAAAATGGATTTGATCTGGCCGTAGGCTCACGGTATTCATCCGGAGTAAATGTGGTAAACTGGCCCATGAAGCGTGTCCTCCTCTCCTATTTTGCCAGCCGGTATGTACGCATCATTACGGGGATACCAATTCACGACACTACGGCCGGTTTCGTGTGCTACCGAAAATCCGTTTTAGAAAAAATACCGTTAAACAAAATTAAGTTTGTGGGGTATGCGTTTCAAATTGAAATGAAATTCTTAGCCTGGAAATATGGGTTTAAGATTACAGAAGTACCGATCATCTTTACCGACCGCACGTTGGGTCAATCAAAAATGTCGGTCGGGATTTTTAAAGAAGGATTTTTAGGGGTAATGCAGATGGAAGTGCGCAGTTGGTTTAAAAAATTCAAGTAGCAGGGCATCAATCAAACTTAATTGCCTGCACGGGTTGTATTCTCGAAATAAACCGGGCCGGGATAAACAGTACCGCAGAAACCACCGTAAACACAATCAAATTCAGCGTTAGAATGGTAACCCAACTCCATTCAATTGGCACATAACTCATATAGTAATCATGTGGGTTGAGTGTCAGCCAATGGAAGCGATCCTGTAAAAAACAAAACCCAATACCAATGACATTTCCATACAGCAGCCCTTTTGCTATAAGGTTCATGCCATGATAAATAAAAATGGATCGGATCAATTTATTTTGTGCCCCCATCGCTTTGAGCAGTCCTACCATGGGTGTGCGCTCCATCACTAAAATTAAAATAACCGAAATCATATTGACGCTGATTACAATGAGGATAATGGCCAGCAAGATGCGCACCTGCCGTTTTACCAAGTCGAGCCACTCAAATACCTGAATGAATTTATCGCGTACGGTTTCAATGTTAAGATCATAATCCATGGATTCGCCAATCTGGCGCTGGGCTTCATCTAAAGCGGCCCGGTCGTGATCGAATTTATAATTCCAGATGGCCGAAACCGTTTTTATAAATTTATTTTTTTCTTCGGGGTTGTCTAAAATCCGTTCATGGATAGCGATGGAGTAATTAGCCATCTCGGTTTTCCATAATTGAAAATCTGAATAGTGGGTAAGATCGATCTGTACTTCCAATCCACCTGCTTCATAGGGTTTCCAATTATTTAATTGCTGCACCAGCCGGAGATCGCCTAAAATTACTTTACTATCAAAGTAATCAGACAAATTGGTTTCGTATATACCTGCAATTTTCAGTTTACGATATCGCGGAGGGTTTTGAAAAAAATGAATGATCAGGTAATCGCCCACCTTAGCCCTGATTTTATTGGCTATGGTACGGCTTATCACAATCTCTTTTGAATACCCCGAATCAGGGAATGAAATAAACTTCCCTTCTACTAAATTTTCATGAAAAGAGTTGCGATCAAAACTTTTTCCCACTCCTTTAAAAACAATACCCAACACTTCGTTATCCGTTTTTATCAGCCCGGCTTTGTGGCTATATTCCTGCACGTGTTTAATGAACGGAAATTTCTCCGAATGTTGATACAAATCAATACGGTAATCGAACGGTTGCTCGGCCACCGCATTATTCATTGTAAATTTGGTAATGAGCAGATGATGGGTAAAACTGTACATTTTTTCTTTTACGCCCGTCTGGAAACCCTGCATAATTAAAAACGAGGCGATAGCGGCCGATAACCCGATGGTAATGGTGGCTACCGCTACTTTATGAATGGTAGCCGAGAAACTGCCGGGGTTAGCGGTGCGTACTCTTTTCGAGAGGAAATACGAAATGTTCAAGTGCGATGCGTTACCTTGCAAAATAAAGAAAATGTGCCAAATGAATTTCAAAAAAATATTCCGGGCATGGGTTCCCCTTCTTTTTTTAGGGGTTCAAATTTCTTCTGCCCAAAAAATCATGACCGGTGCCGAACAGATAGATGTACTCCTCCCCCTGATTAAAGGGAAAAACATAGCCCTGATGGTAAACCAAACTTCAGTGGTGGGCTCCGTTCATTTGGTCGATACTTTGTTGCGAGCCGGCCTGTCCATAAAAAAAATATTTTCGGCCGAGCATGGGTTTCGCGGTACGGCCGATGCCGGTGAAACCGTGGGCAATTCCGTTGACAAAGCTACGGGCATACCCATTGTGTCGCTGTACGGAAAAAATAAAAAACCAACCCCTGAAGAATTAAAAGAGGTGGATGTTGTGATCTTCGATATACAAGATGTGGGCACACGGTTTTTTACGTACATCAGCTCCATGCACTACCTGATGGAGGGCTGTGCGGAGAACGGCAAAAAAATAATCATTCTCGATCGTCCCAACCCCAACGGGCATTATATAGATGGCCCCGTGCTCGATCGGTCTCTAAAATCTTTTGTGGGCATGCACCCCATACCGGTTGTACACGGACTCACCGTAGGCGAATTAGCACAAATGATTAATGGCGAAGGCTGGCTGGCTAACGGAAAAAAGTGCGACCTCACCGTAGTCATAATGAAAAACTACCATCACCAAAAAAAATATTCGCTGCCGATAAAACCCTCGCCCAACCTACCAAACGATCATGCCATTGCCCTTTACCCTTCACTGTGTTTTTTTGAAGGAACCGTATTGAGCGTAGGCCGGGGCACGAAAGCACCTTTTGAAATGGTGGGCAGCCCCAACCTAAAAAACCAACCTTTTCAGTTTAAACCCGAAAACATAGAGGGAATGGCTAAGAATCCGATGTATAAAGATCAAATTTGTTATGGTATAGACCTGCACAATGCCCAGACGGGCAACCAGATTGAGCTGAAGTACCTGCTCCAATTTTACCGGGAATATCCCGAGAAAGAAAAATTTTTCAACACCTACTTTAATACGTTGGCCGGCAACCGGATGCTGCAAGAACAGATCAAACAAGGCTTAAGCGAAGACGATATCCGCAAAAGCTGGCAGAAAGAATTGAACGCTTACAAGAAGCTGCGAAAAAAATATTTGTTGTATCCATGACCAAACAAGAGAAAGTTACCGACATACTCCGCCTGCTCAACCGATATTTTCCTAAACCGGAAATACCCCTTCATCACCAAGACGCCTACACTTTATTGATTTCTGTTTTACTCTCCGCCCAATGTACAGATGAGCGGGTAAATAAAACTACGCCTCACCTTTTTAAGCAGGCCGACAACCCCTTTGATATGATGAAGTTATCGGTTGATGAAATTCGCGAGATTATCAAACCTTGCGGGCTATCGCCCATGAAATCAAAAGGGATTGCCGGCTTATCAAAAATTATAGTAGAAAAACATAACGGAAAAGTTCCTTCCACTTTTGAAGAGCTGGAAGCTCTACCATCGGTGGGGCACAAAACGGCTTCGGTGGTTATGGCACAGTGGTTTGGTGTGCCGGCTTTCCCGGTAGATACACACATTCACCGGCTGGCCTATCGGTGGGGGCTTTCCAACGGAAAAAATGTAGAACAAACCGAAAAAGATTTGAAACGTTTGATCCCGATGGAAAAATGGAACCGGGTGCATCTCCAAATTATTTATTTTGGCCGCAGCTATTGCCCGGCCCGTGGCCATGTGTGGAGCGAGTGTCCCATCTGCAAAAAGTATATGCGAAAAGAATTGAGAAACGGATGAACAAAGTAAGAATTGTATTTATGGGCACCCCTGAATTTGCCGTGCCCAGTTTAGAAGCCCTGATCGAAAACAAAATGGATGTGGCGGCCGTGGTTACTGCGCCTGATAAACCACAAGGACGCGGCCAAAAATTGTCGGCCTCGCCTGTAAAAGAATGTGCCGTAAAACACGGCCTGCCGGTGCTACAACCTACCCACCTGAAAGCACCCGAGTTTATTGCTGAGTTAAAAAGTTACCATGCCAATTTGCAAATTGTGGTGGCCTTTCGCATGTTGCCCGAAGTGGTTTGGGCCATGCCCTCGCTGGGCACCTTCAACCTACACGCCTCCCTCCTGCCGCAATACCGCGGGGCAGCTCCTATTCATTGGGCCATCATCAACGGGGAAAAAGAAACCGGAGTAACCACCTTTTTTTTAAAGCAGGAAATAGATACGGGGCACATTATCTTTCAGGAAAAAGAAACCATCTACCCGGACGATGACACCGGGAGTTTATACAACCGACTGATGATGAAGGGAGCCAAGCTTGTTATTAAAACAGTAAAGGCTATAGAAGAAGGAGATTATCCATCCGTTCCGCAAAAGGAAACGACTGTCGTTAAACCTGCGCCTAAAATTTTTAAAGAAACAGGTGAAATCAACTGGCACCAACCCAGTGAAGTCATTCGCAATTTTGTGCGAGGGTTAAGCCCTTACCCCGCTGCCTGGAGTAACCTGAACGGAAAAAATTTTAAAATATACAAAGTGATGCCCGTTAGCCATGCCTCATCAACTATTAATGGTGGCTCATTGGAAACCGACAATAAAACATTTCTCCATATAAAAACCCAAGACGGATGGGTTGCCATTCTTGAATTTCAACCCGAAGGAAAAAAACGGATGACGGTGGAAGAATTTTTCAGAGGGAACAAAATAAATTAGATCGCTCCGGAGAGTTAGACTTTTACTGTTTTCCACCGGCCCATCCTAAAAAGCATAATCCCCGCCACGGCAATAGCCGACTCCGCAATGGCAATGGCGGCATATACTCCTTTCGGCCCAAGGTTAAACTGCATGGCCAACAGATAGGCCAACGGAATTTGAAAACACCAAAACCCAAACAGGTTAAGTAAGGTAGGTGTCTTCGTATCGCCCGCTCCGTTAAAAGATTGAGTAATGACCATACCATATCCATAAAACAAATACCCCAGCGCTACAATCTGCAAGCATTGTGTGCCATACTCCACCACCTCGCTGTCGGATGTAAAGAATTGTAAAATTGGAGCGGACCAAAACAAAAAAAGCAACATAATCAGCCCCAGAAAAATCGTATTATAAAGTCCTGTTTTCCAAACCGATTTCTCTGCGCGCTCCGGTTGGCCGGCACCTAAATTTTGTCCCACTAAGGTAGCGGCTGCGTTGGCCATTCCCCACGAGGGCAAAATAGTAAACACGACTACGCGCAGTGCTATGGTGTACCCGGCTATGGCCACACTTCCAAAGTGCGAAATAATACGGGCTAAAAAAACCCAACTGGCCGAAGAAATTAAAAACTGACCCGTGCCACCGGCCGATACTTCAATTACTTGTTTAATAATTTTCCAATCTATTTTAAAATTTTGAATGGTAAGTTTTACAATGCTTTTGCCTGAAAACAAATAATACAATTGTATAAGCACGCCCACCCCACGACCGATGTTGGTCGAGATAGCAGCTCCTTCCACACCCCATGCCGGGATTGGCCCCAACCCGAAAATTAAAATCGGATCGAGCACCATATTAAACAAATTGGCGATCCACAACACACGCATAGCAATGGCTGCGTTTCCGGCTCCCCGAAAAATGCCGTTGATGAGAAATAACATCATAATGGTTATGTTGCCGGTCAGCATCCAACGTGTAAACCCAGATCCGGTAGCTACTACTTTTTCTGATGCCCCCATCAGGCGAAGCAAATCATTGTAAAAAAATATTCCAGCTAAAGAAATCAGCATAGAAAATACAACTCCCACCATAATTGCCTGCATCCCAGCGGTGGCAGCTGCTTCGTTGTTTTTCTCGCCTACTCTTCGTGCTACCAATGCGGTGGCTCCCATGCTAATACCCCACGCAATAGAATATACTATAGCCAGTAATGACTCGGTCAATCCAATAACGGCTACCGCATCGCTGCTGTTTAGCCGGCTTACAAAAAATATATCGACCACAGCAAAGACCGATTCCATTGCCATCTCTAAAATCATAGGAACCGATAACAAAAAGATAGCCCGGTTAATGCTGCCTTCCGTAAAATTTTGTTCATCGCCTTTTACCGCGATTACAAACAATTGATACAATGATTTGATACGAGAGAAAAAACTCATGATTGAAACTGATTAAATGGTAAATAAAAAATTGATACCCCCTATTCCTTTGGGCGAGCCAAAGAAAACCAAACCTCACAGAGACGGTTTGGAATTAAGCCATCAGTTTCATAGGCAACAAGGATTGAAAACGAAAGTAACACTTTTTTACTTCGTTGCCCAACCTTTACCTTTGTCCCCAATTTTAAACGGCATCAGTTTGTTCTATTCATTCATTGTTCCTGCTTTCAACCGTCCAGACGAAATCAACGAACTGCTGGGCAGTTTTACCCGGCTAAGTCTTCCGGTTTCATCTTTTGAAGGATTTGAAATCATTATTGCCGATGGCAGCCCTACAGAAATTTTAGTGCCGGTAATAGCCGAATATAAAGACCGGCTTTCGGTTGAACATCTTCACCGCCCACGGCTCGCCATCAGTCCGGCAAGAAACTGGGGAGCCGAAAAGGCAAAAGGAGAGTATCTGATTTTTCTTGATTCGGATGTTCTTCTGCCAAAAGAATATCTAATTCATTTACATTCTTCCTTGTTAAAAAACCAGGCCGATGCGTTTGGTGGGCCGGATGCTGCGCACCCATCTTTTTCGCCCACCCAAAAGGCCATCAGTTTCGCCATGACTTCTTACCTGACTACCGGGGGAATCCGGGGTGGTGAAAAACAACTGCATGCTTATAACCCGCGCGGTTTCAATATGGGCATACGAAAAGAAGTTTTTAAAAAGATGAATGGGTTTTCTTCTCTGACTTGCGGAGAAGATATTGAGTTAAGTATTCGGATTTTAGAAGCCGGGTATTCGGTTAGGCTCATTCCCGAAGCATTTGTTTACCACAAGCGCAGAAATACCTTTAAAAGTTTTTTCAGGCAAGTGTTCCGGTTTGGGGCAGCCCGCATCAATATTTATTATTATCACCGTACAGAGCTAAAGTTTACTCATTTTTTTCCAAGTGCCTTTTTGATTTTTTTGATAACCGGAATGGCTTCCTTCTTTTTCAGCAAACTCATTTTCACAACCTTTCTTCTGCTGACCGGAATTTATTACTTAGCCATTTTCATTACCTCAACGCTTAAAGAAAAAAATGCAGAGGTTGGGTTGCTGAGCCTGGTGGCTGCCACGTGCCAACTAGGTGGTTATGGATTGGGTTTTTTAGCCAATGCTTTTGAAGTATTTGTAAAAGGAAATAAAAACGGATTGAATTTGGGGGCGAGTAAGTAACCAACAAATACTTTTTACTTCACCCGATCATCGTAGGTGGCTCCCATAGAAGTATGGCTGCCCCGCAGCCTACGCATCACTTCTTTTTTAATGGCATTAAATACAATCATGTGAATATCTTCGGCTACCTCCATATCCATGGCCACAGAGTGGATGTGAATGTCGGCCAGTGCTTTTATTTTGCCGCCCGTATAGCCGCAAAAAGCAATAGTCTGCACACCCATATCTTTGGCGTACTGCATGGCTTTTACCACGTTGGCCGAATTACCCGAACCGGAAATGCCTACTACTACATCGCCCGGCTCTATAAAATTTTTAAGTTGCTCTACAAAAATATCATCGTACGAAATATCGTTGGCAATAGCCATGAGTGCAGGCAGATTATCTACCAAACTCATGACACGGAACCGTTTATCTAACCCAAAGGAAGCACCCTTTACCAAATCGCCTGTGGCATGGGTAGCCGAAGCTGCACTGCCTCCGTTTCCAAAAATATAAATGGTGTTGCCCGAATGATATGCCCGCATGAAGGATTCAATCACCTGCTCAATCTGGTGCTGATCGAGTTTATCAATCGTGTCTTTCACTAACAAAAGATAATCGGCAATGGTGCGGTGTGTGTCATTCATCGGAAATGTGAATTAATTGAGTTCCTTCCCTGTCAAACTTAAAATCAAACTTACGAAACGATTTTAATGACGCAATCAATTTTTCTTGTTGGGTTGGCGGGCAGTAAAATAACAGAAATCCGCCCCCTCCGGCTCCCAGCAATTTGCCTCCCATTGCTCCATTTTTCAGGGCAGTTTCATACGCTTCATCAATAACCCGGTTAGTAATGCCGGATGCCAAGGTTTTTTTTAACAGCCAATTTTCATGAAGGATTTTCCCGAAATCGTCCAGCCTGTCATGCTCAAGCGCACTCTTCGTTTCATACACCAGTTCCACCATCTGCTTGAGGGTGTTAAATTTTTCTTCTTTGGTATTGTTTTTATTCTGCTCCGATAAAATAGCGGAGGCACTGCGCTGATCGCCCGTGTAGAACATCAATAAATTTTTTTGAAGTTGATGACAGGCCGCTTCCTTTATCTTGACCGGATCAATTGTTACTTTTCCATCCGACTGAAACCCAATTACATTTAATCCACCTACGGCTGCCGCATACTGATCTTGTTTACCGATGGGTTCTTTTAACAAATCAATCTCCACACGGCATGCTTCTCCGGCTAACTGTTCTTTGGAAAACGAGCGATGAAAAAGAACATTCAGATTGTGTAACAGGCAAACGGTAAACGAAGAAGACGAACCCAGCCCGGTGCCGGCCGGCACATCGGCAATGGAACTGAATTCCAGTCCGCCTTTTACATTGTATTCATCCAACACCGTGCGCAAAATAGGATGCTGCAATTCTTTCGTTCCTAAAACAGTTTCGGTTTGAGAATACTTTACGCGAATCTTATCTTCTTCAAAAAATTTGTGCGAAGAAATGTACATGTATTTGTTGATGGACGTGCTGAGCACAGCCCCAGGGTGCTGTTCGTAAAAACTGCGCAAATCCGAGCCCCCGCCTACAAAACTGATGCGAAAAGGGGTGCGTGTAATAATCATGTTAACTACTTTTTTTATGGAGTATCCGGTGAGTCTTACAATACCCAATCGGCAAATTGTTCGTGTTGTTCAATTCTATCATACTCTTCTTTTTTTCTATTTTGATACAATTCTTCGATGGATTCAGAATCCATTCCTTTCCACCGGTAAAATTCAGTAAATCGGTTCTTTAATTCGTGTGGTTTAATCTGCTTAAACAGCCGAAGGTCGGCAAAGCTTCTCAATTTTTCATCGGCCAGTGCCACCACACCTTCAATTAAAATAATTTTTTCGTTTCTGTATTGATACGTAACTGGCACAGCTTCCCAACTGGGGTGATGCGCATAGCCCGGCAGCTTAACCACATTCCCCTTCAAAATATGTTCTACATCGCTCACCAGTTTAGGTAACTGAAAACTATCGGTTACCGAAAAAGTTTTCCGGTCTTTGCGATGAAGAATCCAATCATCTAAATTAATTCTTAAAATGGCGGTTCCGGTTTTCAAAAAATTCTTCAAAAGATACGTAGCCAATGACGATTTGCCCGACCGCGTATTTCCTCCCAATAAAATAACGAACGGTTTTTTAGCAGATTTATCAATTATAGATTGTAGCTGACTGAATGCCTTGGCATAGGGTTCGTTCACAATAAAATCTACCGCATCCGCCACGTTAGGAAACAAATAATCCGGGCGAACCTTACTGCCCATCATTCCTTTGCCCGTCATAACGCCTACAGTGGCCACACCAGCTCTCTGTCCGGCTACTATGTCTCGCTCGGCATCGCCTATAAAATAAGATTCACTTAGGTTAATGTTAAAGTCATGAGCCGCATCGAGCAACATTCCGGGCTTTGGTTTCCGGCAATGACATTCCATTTTATAGTTTGAATTTTCTCCTGCAAATCCTTTATCCGGATGATGCGGGCAGTAGTAGATGGCATCCAGTTTGGCATGGTCTGCCCCCAGAACGGTATCAAGTTTATTGTGAATGATGCGAAGATCCGCTTCAGAAATTTTGCCGCGGGCAATGACCGACTGGTTGGTAGCTACCATTGCCAAAAAATTAGAATCATTTATCTTTTTTACCGCCTTACCCGAATAGGAATAGATGGCAAGTTCATCAACACTCGCCACCAAATGGCTGTCTTCGTTAAGCACACCATCGCGATCCAGAAAAATTGCTTTTTGTTTATTCGCCCGATTTTTAGTCTGCACTTTCCCTAAAAGGAAATCGTGGGTTACTTTTTCCAACCGTTCGGGGGTACCCATATCTTTCAGGTACTCGGTGGTGTTGTAGCCCATCATCTTCAATCGGTTTGCCACCGAAGGAAAAATATCTCTTCCAAAATCGGCCTTCACGCCTTTTTGTAAAAAGGGGAAAATGGCAGGCGATAAAATATAAACACCCGCATTAACCAAGTTGCGATAAAATTTTCCGGGTGCGTGGGGTTTAGAATGAAAGGTCGTAATTCTTCCGGCCGCATCCATATCTACCAGATCGCTGTCGTAAGGATGATCGTTGGGGTGAACAACCAACGTACATTCGCTCCCTTTATCCAGATGAAACTTTTGCAAACGGAGAAGATCCATGTCGGCCATCACATCGCCATACACCAAAATAAAATCGTCTTTAATTTGGTTCTCAATTTCTTTTACTCCGCCTACCGTACCCAACGGGGTAGGTTCTTCATAGTAGCGGATGGTTATTCCAAATTTTTCTCCATCTCCAAAAAAAGAAATAATAGATTCTTTCAGGTGATTGACCAGCAAGATAACCTCCTTTATACCATACCGCTTCAGCCATTCTACCTGATGTTGCAGCAGAGGCTTACCGCCAATGGGCAGCATAGATTTGGGTAAATCGGCTTGCACCGACTGTATTCGTGTTCCCTTACCTCCTGCCAAAATAACTGCTTGCACCTTGTTTTTTTGCAAAAATAGAAAGTACGATCCAGATAATAGGCGAACTAGGGTGTTTTGGGTGTGTTTATTCTTTTATTTCATTTTAATGATAACAAGAAGGGCACTCAAAATTGGAATATTAAATGAATCTTCAATATTTTTGATAAACCTAACCCGTTTCTTACATGATAAAGCTCTATAGTTGCTTAATCGGTTTGTCTATTGCTTGTTGCGCTGCCCAAGCCCAACAATCACCTTTACCCAAAGGCAATTACTTAGTAGTAGCCGCCTATCTTTCTGATCAGGAAAGTTTTGCCCAGCGATATGCTGCCAAACTAAACGAAAGCGGTCATCATAGTTTGGTAGGATATGATCAGGCCAGAAAATTCTATTACGTGTACCTTGATCAGTATTCTGATTTCAATGAGTCTGTCCAGCAAATGCTGAAGCAACGGAAAGAAGGAACCTTTGCCGAAATTTGGGTACGCGTAATAAAAGACGGAGCGGAGCCAACCGTGGCCGTAAATGAGAAAAAAGAACCGATTGAAAAGAACCCGACCCCGGCCGTTGTTATTGTAAAGAGCGAGCCCACAAAGCCCGAGGAAATAAAGCAGCCCTCCGTTAAACCTGAAGAGATAAAACAAGAAGAAGTAAAAGCGATACCGATAACTACAGAAGTAGAGCCCAACCCTCCGGCCAAGCCCGTGTTTGTTCCTCAAACTTTACAAAACACTCAAGTGTTTCTAAGCCTTTATAATCTAACCAACAAAGAAATTTTGGATGGAGAAATAGAAGTAGTCGATACCGAACGAAGCCGGTTGATTACAAAAGTAAAAGGCAATACCTATTTAAGCCTGCCCAACCCGGGCACAAAAAGCGGCCAACTTACACTCATCTCTACCGTTTTTGGATTTCGAAAAGAGCAACATGAACTTAACTTTAAAAATACCGAAGCCGACACGCTGAAGCCCTACGTAGCGCTGGTAGGAAATTATTACATGATCAACTTTGGGCTTTCCAGAATACACAAAGGCGATATTTCTACCTTATATAATGTGTATTTTTATAATGATGCTGCCATCATGCTGCCGGAGTCAAAATATCAATTAAACAGTTTGCTCAACCTGATGAACGAAAACCCGAAACTGCAAATAGTATTGCACGGCCACACCAACGGAAACGGCCGGGGTAAAATTATCTACATGGGACCCAGCAAAGATTTTTTCACCCTTACTTCCGATGTAATTAATTCTTCCGGCTCAGCTAAGCAATTGTCTGAGGCACGGGCTAACACCATACGCGAGTGGCTCCTTGCCCAAGGAATCTCTGAATCGCGCGTGGCTGTAAAAGGATGGGGCGGCAGCCGCATGATTCACGACAAAAACAGTGTGCATGCGCGCAAAAACATCCGGGTAGATGTAGAGGTTATAGATGATTAGTCTATCCTAACCCGGGCACTCCAACTGCCCTCTGAATCTATTTTTGAATGGTGAAGTCTCCAAAATTTTGGAGGGGGCGTTCGTGCCACTCAAGATGCTCTATGCGCGAATTCGGAGAGCCTTGTTTACACCACGCTATTAATTTTATCAATTCAGCTTCATCTCCTTCTGCTTCCAGATAAACACGGCCATCGGGTTCATTGCGCACAAAGCCTTTAATCTTTAATCGGTCAGCCTGTTCTTTAGCTGAAGCGCGATAAAAAACACCCTGCACCTTTCCGGAAACAGAAATAGAAAAACATTTTGGCATATCAGAAAATATAATCTGTACTTAAAAAGGCAGACTCTCTGTTACGAATAATGTTGCCGATGATTTTTTTATTTTCATCATTGATCTTCGTGGCCACTAACGAGCGGATGGAGAATGAGCGGAGCGCATCGGCCACCGAAAGTGTTCCTTCGGCCGAATCTTTTCGCCCGTTGAAGGGAAATGTATCCGGCCCACGCTGGCATTGAGCATTGATATTGATCCGCCCTACCTGGCTGGAAAATGTGTCGATAAAATGAGCGATGGTTTTAGAGTTTTTTCCGAAAATACTAAGTTGCTGGCCGAAGTTAGAATGTAAAACATATTCAATCACTTCTTTTTCTTCGGCAAAAGCACGGATGGGTACTACCGGGCCAAATTGTTCTTCATAATAAATCTTCATTTTATCATTTACCGGAAAAAGCACGGCCGGATAGAAAAGAGTATTTGCCGTAAGGCCACCTTGTTCATTCATAATTTTGGCACCCTGCTGCACCGCATCCTCTACCAGGTTTTTTAGATAATCGGTTTTGCCGGGTTCGGGCAGCGGGGTTATACTCACACCGGCATCCCAGGGCATTCCCGGTTTTAGTTTGGATACTGCCTCGCAAAATTTTTGCATAAACTTTTCGCAAATATCCTGATGAGCAAAAATAATTTTAATAGCTGTACACCGCTGGCCATTAAATGAAAGCGCCCCCAGCAAGCACTCATTCACCGCATTATCCAGATCGGCATCGGGTAAAATGATGGCCAAATTTTTCGCGTCAAGCCCGAGAATAGCCCGGAGGCGGTGCGACTTAGGGTGTGCCTTTTTTAATTCATTCGCCCCTTTGTTTGTCCCGATAAAAGCAAACACATCTATCTTCCCGGTTTCCATCATGGCTCCTACCGTATCGCGGCCTCGCCCGTAAATAACATTGATTACACCTGGAGGAAAACTGGTTCGAAAAGCTTCGAGCAGCGGGCGTACTAGCAGCACTCCATATTTAGCCGGTTTAAACACCACCGTGTTGCCCATGATGAGAGCCGGAAAAAGGGTGCTGAATGTTTCGTTGAGCGGATAATTGTATGGCCCCATACAAAGAGCTACTCCCAATGGCACCCTTCTGATCTGCCCCATAATGCCTTGCTCTTGCACAAACGCAGACGACCTGCGGTCTAACTCTTTCAGCGCATTGATCGTGTCCAGAATATAATCGCACGTGCGGTCAAATTCTTTTTCCGAATCTTTTTGTGGTTTCCCAATTTCCCACATCAACAAGTTTACCACTTCCTGTCTTTTCTCCCGCATCTTGCCGAGGAAAACCTCCACGTGTCGAATCCGCTCCGATACTGTCATCATCGGCCACTGGCCTTGCCCCAAATTATAAGCAGATACAGCAGCATCTAGCGCCATCAGCGCTTCGGTTGAAGTAAGCAGCGGGGTGCTGCCGATTGTTTTTTGTTTGTATTCTTTTCCTTCCCGGATATATACCGGGCTCACTACCGGGTTCATCGGTCCTTGCCACGAAAGCATTTTTCCGTTAATCAGGTACTCGCGCTGTTCATAATCAGGCGTTAATTTTACTGAAGAAGGGATCGCCTGCTCATCGGGATAAAAAGAAAGTAAATCCATGGGGTTAGGTTTTTGTTTTTAAAATTTTTAGTGCTGCCGATGTACCGATACGCGAAGCTCCGGCTTCAATCAAAGCTTTCGCTTGTTCGTAGGTTTTAATGCCACCCGAGGCCTTAATGCCAACTGACGAAGGCAGTGCTTGCCTCATCAACTGTATGTGTTCAGCTTTAGCTCCCTCGGGGGCAAAGCCGGTAGAAGTTTTTACAAAATCGGCACCGGCATCGGCACACATTTTACTGGCCTTTATTATCTCTTCATCCGAAAGGTAGGCCGTTTCAATAATTACTTTTAATATTTTTTGGTAGCTGTGTGCCAGGTTGCTGCATTTGGCTAATTCAATTTTAGTCCAGGGTAAACCGGTTTTAAAAGACGTTATATTCCAAACCATATCCAGTTCATCGGCTCCGTTATCAATGGCACGTTTCATTTCTTCCAGCTTCGTTTCCGTCATAGAATATCCCAACGGAAACCCTACCACTGTTACTAATAAAATTTTTGAATTGGCGATTTCACGTTTAGCCCGTTTTACCCAAAACGGAGGCACACATATTCCTAAAAGATGGTACTCTAGCGCTTCCCCTACCAACCGGTCTATGTCTGCAATGGTTTGCGTGGGGTTTAGATTAGTGTGCTCGATGTAAGAAGCCAGATTCATCAAGCCAAATTACATTAAAATGAGTTGGCCTGAAAAAATGATTTTCTAATCGCAAAAGAGATTTAATGACGGATACCGCATTCTTTGCAGTAGCGCATGGCAAAAGGCAAATGTTTTTTGGGTTTTGAATGATGGCCGAAGTATAAAAAATCAGAATATTGTGGTTTGGCCATTTGGCGAAGCATTCGCTTTTTTTCTTTCGCTACTTGTTCAAGCCGGTCATAAAATTCGTATTGTGCCGTATGGCGCACGTTGGGTTTTCGAAATAGTAAACGTTGCCGTTTAGAAGTGCGTTGCTGGTGCACCTTTTGTGAACGGTCTGCTAAAGCGGTAGCCGTTGACCGATCACCCAGCGAATTGCTCTGCCCCCGGCCCACTTGTGCCAACAAGAACAAAAACAAAAAAATAAAAAACCCCGGCAATAATTTTTTCATAGCTGGGGGTATAACGCCTTGGGCGTGTTTTTATTTTACGCTGATCTTAACTTGATTTGAATTGTGTTAAGGTTTGTTGCCTGCGAAAAATCCAAGGCGGGGTTGGGTTAGGTTCTTTCCAAAGTCCGCGGTTCTGTTCGCGGGCTTTATCTTTAAGTTGTTCAAATTCCTGAATTGGACTCCGTTCGGTTGTCCAGGCAAGCCCGGCTTCCAGTAAATCTATACGGGGGTCTTGGGTTCCATCAATTAAAATAATACCTACGTAGTTTCCCCAACGGTCTTTTCCTTGCATCTGCACGCTCACATTTTTATCGAGAATCATTTTGGCTAAAAAAGATTTAGCCTGGTCGCCAAATGCTTGTCCTATCTCGGGGCTGTCAATTCCATAAAGCACCACCCGATACTGTTCATTATCAGACCCGGTTACTTGAACCGTGTTTCCATCCACTACCGTAACCACCTTTCCGCTTACTACATTCTTACCATAACCACCGGTTGTTACGGAAATCAGAACCAACAAAACTGCAAGATTTTTCATAGCTGTTTTTTTGTTATTGATGCTACAAAGATCGGGCAAGTAATCGGCTGTTCACCGGCTAATCCTACCACTCACTGACGGATGTATGATTTCACCGGGAAAAACAGGAGAGTACTTTTTTATGCTAAAAAAGGGATGACGAAAATCAATATTTATTTTGAATGCCGAATGCAGGAGGGAGAATTATTTTTTACAAAACTGCTCAATAGAAAATTTTGCTTTTGCATCGCCCAATTCTACTGCTTTTGCCCAATCCTTACAGGCTTCGTCCTTATTTTTAAGTTGGTAGTTAAAGTTGCCGCGTTGTTTGTAGTAGGAGGCATTTTTAGGATCGAGGGCTATGGCATCATCCATATCATTTACGGCTGCTCCATAGTCTTCCATCTCTGCTTTGCAAGTAGCCCGGCCTGCCAGAGCAGGCGCATCCTTGGGGTTATACTGTAACGATTTGTTATAGTCTAGCAAGGCTTGTTCGTATTCCTGACTTTCTTCTTTAATCAATGCGCTGTTGTAGTAAACGTTGGCATTCGTAGGTTCTATAGCGAGTGCTTTGGTTAAACTTTCCAAAGCCGATTTTTTGTTTCCGAGACCGAGATAGGCGCGGGCTTTTTCAAGAAAGAGTGCTACTGTATTTTCTCCTGCCTTCAGCGCATCGTCAAAATCGCGAAGAGCCGACTGGTAATCTTGCTGTTCCATATAGCACTTACCCCTTTTTAAATAAAGATCTTTTTGTTTGTTGCCTCCGGTAATGGCTTTATCCAAATACTCTTGTGCTATA
>JAFDYY010000028.1 GCA_018267195.1 Bacteroidota bacterium
GTCCGATCGAGGGGTTGCTGTTCGTCCAGTTGTAGGTCTCCCCGCCTCCCGTGTTGGCCGTAAATGTTATCGCCCCTACCGCCCCTCCGCTGCAGACGCTCACGTTGCTCTGGGCGCTCACCACCGGGCTCGGGTGGATCGTTAAATTAAAATTCTTGCTTGACCCGGTACACCCATTTTTAGTTGCTTGATACGTAATAGTTCCAACCTCATCTGCACCTGTGATGTTTGAGCCTCCGGTAAATACCAAATCACCAAGGCCTGATGCCGGGATACCAATAGCTACATTAGAATTAGTCCATGAAACAGTTGATCCGACAATATTAGTTGTCAACGGAATGTTAATCGAGGCACCGGGACAAAAAGCCACCCCCCCTTGAGCTGTTACCTGAGGAATTGGATTTACGGTAGCGTTTACAGCAAAAGGAGCGCCCGTGCATCCGGCCAGGCTTTGGGGTACTATGCTGTATGTTACACTCCCTACATTCACTCCATCTGTTGACGTTAAAGTTTGGTTAATCAGATTTCCAGAACCAGCCACTGCCCCCGTACTATTCGAACTTGATTGCACCGTCCACGTAAACGTAGTGCCAGGAGTAGCATTGGGGTTCGTAATAGAAATATTGGTTAACGACCCGCTGCAAATAATGACATCGCTTGCTGAGGCATCGGGAATTTTATTGACGGTGAGTGTGGCAAACGGACTGGTAACATTGGCCGTGCAAGAACCGCTTGCATTTTTTACTACTACCTGATATTTATTCGAATTCTGTGCAAGTGTAATACCGGTTAGCGTCAGTGTACTGGTATTTACTCCGCTGTAGATTCCGCCATTTGATAAATTGGATCCATTCTCCTGCCATTGGTACGATAAGTTTGTTCCGCTGGCAGAAACGCTAAATGATACTGTTGCATTTTGGCAAGCCGATGCATTTGATGGAGGCGTATTAACTATTGCGTTTTGCTGAACCGTTAACAATGCCGATGAACTAATTGCTGAAGGTGTGCAAGCACCGCTGACCACCACACGGTATAAATATCCTGAATAAGAAAATGGCACGGACGTTAAAGATAAAGTGGCGGTAGAGGCTCCTCCATATACTCCCCCCGAAACATTATTAAATGTTAATCCGCCATCGGTGCTTACCTGCCATTGGTAGGTAGGCGATGTAGTGACTCCGGCATTCACCGTGAAACTTGTATTGGTGGTTTCGCAGAGGGTTGAGTTGGCGGGTTGCCCCGAAATTTGAGGAAGATTTTGCACAATCAATGTAGCCACAACAGATGAAGCATTGGGTGTACAAGTGCCCGACACTATCAATTGATACTGCTTACCATTTAGGGATGCGTCTATTCCTGAAATTAATAAGCTATTTGTATTAACCCCCGAGAAATAAGCTCCTACGGGTGCCAGCCCCGTGGCCACATCAATCCATTGATAAGAAAGGGATGTGCCAGTGGCCGCGGCCGTTAGTAATACATTTGCCCCTGCACAAGCCGTAGTAGTAGCCGGAGGTTGAGTTGTGATGGTGGGGGGCGATTGAACATTTAGTGTAGCACTGGCACTGTAGGCCGGAGGGGCACAAGTGCCCGTTACCTTCATGCGGTATTTATATCCGTTTAGTGCAACACTTACCGGAGAGATGGACAAGTTTTGTGTATTGAAATTTGTATAGGGAGCGCCCACAATATCGGCAAACCCACCCCCATTATCTACTTGCCATTGCAACGAAGTGCCTGTTCCCGAAACCGATGCCACAAAGAAAACAACTCCACTTGCACCGGCACAAATTGAAGCATTGCTCGGATCAGAAGTAGCCGGTAAACTATTTACTGTTAATACAGCTGGCGAAGAGGTAACCGGAGTAGCGCAAGGCGTAGGTGCCGCGCTGGTAATCACAACCTGGTATTGATAGTTGTTGTATCCGGTTGTTACACCGGAAATGCTGTACGAAGCACTCGTTGCCCCGCCAATATTATTAAATGTTACACCTCCATCGGTACTCTGTTGCCACTGGTAACTTAAATTATAGCCTGTGGCCGAAACAGAGAAGGTAACATTATTGCCCGCACAAATTGTTTGGTTAGAAGGCTGTGTAGAAATATTGATGGGGTTAAATACCTGAACCGCCACTGTGTTAGAGCCCGAACACCCGTTGGCATCGGTAGCGGTTAATGTATAGGTAGTAGTCGTAACCGGATTGGCATTGGGATTATACACCGATGTGCTCGACAACCCCGTAGCCGGAGACCATGCATAAGTGTACGGCCCGCTTCCACCCGTAGCCACTGCATTATTTAAGGGAGTGAGTGAACTACCATTGCAAAGGTTTAAAGATGAACCGGTAACATTAGCCACTACCAACTCCGAACTCAAATCGCCATAATCAGCTCCGGCCAGAGCCGTGGTAGCATCTGAAGTGCCGGCCGGGTCAGTCGTTAAGAACCCGGATGAAGGCGTGCCTACTGCTTTTACGGCAAGCCCCGATAGTACAAAGTTATTTACGCTGCCATTAAATGTATAGTCAAATGTAATCGTTGCTTTTGCAGCGGTTACTGATAATGAAACATTGCTGAGATCCGATCCGGAAGGTGTAACAATACCCGTTGAGGGTTGAAATTGAAAATTAGCGGGTGCATCAATAATCAGGGTGAGCCCTGTTCCGCCTGCTACAGAAAACTGTCCTTCCGAAGTTTCGTATATGGTGATATTGCTTAGCCCATAATACCCGCTCCCCACACACATATTATTCTGTGGGATAGCTTTGGTAATGCTAATCTGAGCAAATAAAGGTTGCGTACCCATCCACGCCAAAACAATAAAGGCGAATATTCTCGGCAGTACACGGGTTGGCATAAGTGGGGTAAAATCTATCAAATGCTAAATCATTAAAATCTTTCAAAAGTAACCCATTACTAAATCATCTTCTCAATCCGTTAGCTTGCCCTGCGAGTTTAGTTTGATCAATACAATTTTATACTGATTCACGGGGTTTCCCAATTGAAAAGTACCTAAAATCATAATATGGCCATCGGGCAGTTCTGCCACGGCTGCAGCCGTATCATCGCCCACTCCGCCAAAGGTAAGAGGATAGCCGCCCACCGGGGTAAGAAGTAAATTGGTTTTCAGCAACAAAATATCGCTGTTGGTTGAAGTGGAAAAACTATTAGCCACAAAATAATAGCCAACCTGGCTTGAGGGGCAACCCGTAACAAAAGGGCTTGCCAAACTTGAGTTTGGAATTTTGCCAAGCGGAACGGAGGATGAGTTATTGGCCCCTACCCCCTTGATAGAAAAAGCAGCTTCGTAATCGTACGTGGTTCGGTAGGTTAATTCAATGGACCGCATTTTTAGCAGCTTCAAAAAATTATTTCCGGACGCATCAGTTGAAAACCCGGTTATTACCGAGCCTACGTTTCCGGGAAATACATCCGTTAAAATATCGTAGGCTCCAAAGGCCGTAAAAGCTAATACCGAGTCGCTGGCGTTAAACGCAATACCATTATTAGCCAAGGGAAATGAATAAAATTTCTTTCCCACATTTCCCTGAAAGCCTGCCCGGGTTACCCCATAAACATAAAATGTTCCTCCGGCAGCCGATTCAAATGTCTTTACTGAGTTGCCATAATTATTTCCGGACGTGTTATTGGCTGTCCATACCGGGGTCAAGGTATTATCCATTCGATAGACCCATGTAAGGGTATCTATTTTAGCTGGATTAATTGGGTCTACCCCCAGCGTATTTCCTGAAATAATAAAACCTTGATCTTGCGTTTGGGTGATCGAGTTAGAGCGGGTATTGGCAACCGGGATTGCCATACTTGAAATTTTAGCCCCCGAATTTATATCAAAAAAATATAGTGAAACGGTGGAGGTTCCGGTGGCGGTGTATTGGTTGGCCACCACCGCCAACTTTTGGTCGGAGGTAAGTATAAACCCTCTTGCCTCGGTTTCAATACTTTCATTAAAGGTGCGTTGCCACACCACATCACCGGCCGCATTGGCCTTGGCCAGATAAATTTTTTGCAATGAATCTACTGCTGCCCTTGAGTTGCCCAAAATATAGAATGTGCCATCGGGGTTGGCAATAAGCCCCACAGCATGCTGGCTGCCCTCGCCTCCAAAATATTTAATATAATAATTTTGAGCCGGGTTTTTCACATTCATCTTTGTATCGCAAGAAACAAAAACAAAAATCAAAAAAACAATAACGCTCGATACGACTCTCATCTAACTGCTTTTTTGAGGTGGAGCTTTTCTAATATACCGGCCACTATTCTTTTCTTTTTTCGCGGGTTATATAATGGCTGCACAAAGCCTACGGAGATACTTAAATTATCTAACCGAAATATAGGCGATGCATATTGGTATTGTATGACACCGGGCGAAAGTTGTCCGTTGGCGGTATAAACACTCTTGGTAAGGTTAGACAGACCTGCCATGTAACTTACTTCTGCTACCAAAAAATTTTTACCTATTTTATATTTTATCCCTCCTCCAAAAATAAGAGACCGGTTGATACTATTTCGCATAGGGGTGATAATCAAATCGGCACCCTGAGAGGTCTTTTGGCTCCCAAATAAAGGTGAGTTATAATCTATCTGATTGGGCGACAGGTGAGCACCCAATAGCAAGTTGGCCGCAATTCCGGCATAGAAAAAAGGTCTGATCGTTCCGCTGTCATACGCGTATTTCAGGTAAACCGGCACATCAATCCAGTCTTGCTTTTCAATGCCCGTTAATTGTTGCTGGGCATACCCGTCATGCCAGTTGGTTTTAAAATTCTTTTTGGAGTACATCAATCCTGCACTTATACTCCAATGTTCGTTGATGTTCCAATCGGCACCTCCACCAAAGGTAAATCCTACTTTCAGAATTTTATCGGTGGAGAGAGAAGTCGGGTTGCTGGAGGTGTTCACTTCGTAGATGTATCTCGGTACCGATGTATTAATCCCCAGACGGGTGTAAGGGGTAAACACCGGGGTAGAGGTAAATTTTTTGCTAAGATAATATACATCAATGGGGTCGCGGTATGGGTTGGCCACATACTCGGGGTCTGCCTTTAATAGTTCCAAGTAGCTTTTCTCGGCCGAGGCGTGGTCGTCCAGAACTAAATAAACCTGCGTTAATAACAGGTAAGCACGAACCCGTTGTTCTTGCGAAAAACCTTTGTCTAAGCACGATTTCAGCATTTCCGGAAGACTGTAAAACCTTCCTGCATCAAATTCTGCGGCTGCGTCTGTCAGGGTTTGCTCGCAGTCTTTTTCTTGTGCCAACAACCGGTGCCCACAAATTATCGATGACAGTACAAGGATACATAGAGTCCGGTTCATCAGAAACTTTTTATCAGCAAGCTTTTACAAGTAGATTCGTACAACACCCCATTGCCTACATATATATTCCATTCTTCGGGTGTCATGTTCCGGGAAAGTTTGGGGCAAATTTTTTCAGCCAGCATTTTAGGATCGGTAGGCCAGATACGCACTTCTCCATTATTGCACGAAGCCAGCAGGTAATCCGATCCTTTTGTAAAGGTCAGATTCCAAACGTATCCATTGTTGTTGTCCATCACGATGGGCAGATCTTCAACGTGGTCAACTACCCACATCTGCAGTTTGCGGTCTAAGCCGGCACTGGCCAGCAGCAACCCATCCGGGCTAAACTCCAGATCAGAAATACCGGCTTTATGGCCGGTCAGTTCTTTCTCAACTTTTTGTGTGTTGATATTTATCAACTTCACGGTTCCCTTCTTGGCTTCTACATTTTCTATTCCATAGGCCACCACCGGGCGGGTGGGGTGAAAAGCAACCGACAGAATGCGGTTAGGCGATTCATCTCGCAATTCTTTTACCGAGTAATCGGCCATATCTACTATAACCAGTTTGCCGGTAGGAGAAGCTGCTACCAATGTTTTTCCATCCGAACTAATATCTATGGATTTAATTTCGTAAGGAAACGAAACAATTTTTTTAGAATCGCCCGTGGCAGCATTCGTCAGGCGCAGGGTTTTATCGATCGAAGCCGAAATAAAACGTGAAGAATTGTCGGGTAAAAATTTTAAAGCCGTGATTAAAGCAGTGTGGCCGGCCACGGTTCTCTTTTGGTTATTGGTAAGATTGAATATCTCCAGGTAGCTGGAGTCGCTTCCATTCACCAGGTATTTTTCATCCCGACTCAGTGCCAATACTTTATTGGGATGCTCTTTTTCATCCAGCAGTTTATTGATCTTCTGTTCTTCGTAGTTACCTTGAAAAATACGACCATCGTTTCCGGTAACATAGAAATTGGCAGTTGTTTGGGAGGCGGCCAAAGCAAACATTTTGCTTTTATATGAGCCCGGCATTTTTACCGCATTGTAGGTACCCCCATACAATTTGGTAAGGGCATAATAAAGACCGCGGAAAACATACGGGTCGTATTTTTTGCCGCCATAGTGCGTATGAAAATAATATCCTTGCAAAGCAGAAGCTCCGGCCAGGTCTTTGTCATCAATACCTTCTGATTTAGCTTCTAACGATTGAGCGATCGAGAGCATGAGACGGGCATTATTTTCCTTGAAGTTAGCTTCTGCCCGAGCATACTCACGCCTGGCATCATCTCGTGCCGTGCGGGCGCTGTCGCGTTGCACTTTGGCCAGCGTAAAGTTTTTCTCAGCGTCTTTTTGCAAAATGTCTTTTTCCAACAAAAGCAGGCGTAACTGTTCATTGCGTTTGGCCAATTCTACGTTCTTGCCTTCAATTTCTTTTTGCTTTGCTTTTATTTCATTGGTCTGCCTTTGGGCAATGTCGCGTTGTTTTTGCGCCTCCATCGAAGCCTGTTCAGCCAGTTTTTGTTGTGCCTTTGCTTCCACCAAGTTTTTTCCGGCCTCAATGCTGTTGATCAACCCGTAGAAGAAAAACATAATGGCCACTATTAAAAATACGGCCAACACAATATTAGTAGCCCGGGCTCTGCGCAGCACCCTGCGCTGCATCATCTCCTGGCTTTTTAATTCTGCTTCATACCCTATGCGGCTGCTGTCGAGAAATACAATGGTTCGTTCAAAAGCATCATCATAGCGTTGCGCCCATGCCCGGGTGGGGCGTTGTTTTTTCTGCCAGGTTAGGGCCAGCATTAAATCAGGCGGACGCCACAGGTTAGTGTGTCCTTTTTGATACATCTCTGCTGCCTGCGACAACCGTTTATACGTTTGAGCCGATTCAGATTCTTCATTTACCCATTCGGCAAGCCGGACCCAAATGCGCATTAAACTTTCGTGCGATAGTTCTATGGTAGAGCCGGCATAGAGCGGCACGTGTATTCCGGGCATTAAAAACGAACGTCCGGGTTTGCGGAAATTATCAACTAAATCAATTACTTCTTTTTCTTGTGCATCTGCCAGTTGTGCAATTAACCCGATCTTGGCCGGTCTGCGCATACCTTGGTTATCAGCCCCTTTTTCGGTAATCGTTTTAAATAAAATTGAGGCAATTTCTTTTTGACGGGTATTCAATTCATCAAACGCTTCGTTGGCATGTAATGCCAACGCATGGCCAACCTTACCAATGGCGTTATAATGCCTGATATCTATGGGCTCGCCCGGATCATGGTTGCTTACCCAATAATCCCACGTACGCATCATAGCATGTTGCAAAATGGGTAACTGATCCTGGTTATCTCCCAAATCGCTCAGTAATCTTTTTAAAAGACGGGGGGCAATTTTACCACCACTCACCGACACCGGGCCTTCTATGGCCATGCGCTTTTGCTCGCGCGTCATTTGTGGCACCAGGTAATTGCTCTTATTTACCATTTCGCTCAGGTCGTGAAAGCCGGCACAATCGCTGATAAAATCTGCCCGCATGCTCATGGCAACATAAATGGGCACTTGCTTTTGCTGCACTGCGGTGGTAATCAAATTTATATAGGCAGCGGTTTCATTATAGGTTTCATTATCATTTCCTGAATAGCGGAATAATTCCTCAAATTGATCTATTAAAAAAAGTACATTTTCATTCTCCTCTTTCTGAAGATACCTGGCAATTTCTACTAGCCCATGGGGGCCGCTTCGCAAAACCGAACTAATGATGGCTTTATGAATCGGGACGTCTTCTTCCTCAATCCGTTTTGATTCCAGTAAGGAGTTAATTATAGACTGAGTAAGGTTGGCAATGGGAGAACTGCCGGGCCGCAAAGTGCAAATATTCCAGAACGGCCCCGAATTAGTCATGAAGCCTCCATACAATACCGGCAACAACCCGCAGTACATTAAACTGGATTTCCCGCTTCCGGAGTACCCCAATACGGTTACGCTTCGGTGCTCAGATAACTTGAGCAAAATATCATCTACCTGTCCTTCCCGGCCAAAAAAGAGATAGCACTCCTCCATGGTAAATGGACGGAGCCCCGGAAAAGGATTCACACCAATCTTTTTAAAGGAAACATCGGTTTCCGGATCGGATTCATCCATCACGCCAACCCTGACAGGTGAATTGAGCATTTATTGTTTATTCCTAATCTTAAATGTACTACTAAAATTGATGAAGCTATCCATAACAACCTTCATCTTAAAAAATCTTAAACTTGTAACTAGTTAAAAAACCTTGAAAAATAGGTATTTTTAAATAAACTGCAAAACTTTATCTGTCAGCTTCACGTGGTCGGACAACAACTCGTAAAACTGGTCTTTATTAATTTTGAGAAGAACGGTGTCTTCTTTAGCCACTAACAGGTTTGTATTAACAAACCCGGCCGATGAAAGCATTTCGCCTACAAACTGTCCTTTCCCGTAATCTGCCACATACTTTCCGTTTTCATAATATTGAAGCGCCCCACTGAAGACAATAAAAAATTCGTTGTTGAGTCGCTCATCAACTGATAAAAAGGCATCCGACTTCAGGTGATATTCGCGGGCAATATCGGCCAAATAAGAAAGAACGAGGCCGGGAATCTCATCGAATACATTGATAGTTTGAAAAAAAGTAGTTCGTTCGTACAACATCAGTTTATTGTCTTCTGCTTTTTTTAAAATGGCCCGATCCAGCCAGCGCTTGTGGTCGCTATCCAACCGAACAGAGTTTTCTTCATACAAACTTGGGTCTATCTGGTACAGCGACCAGCCCGCCACCTCACGAATGAGCCGGTCGGAATTAAACAATTGGGCAATCAAGTCGAGTGTAAAATCCCGAATCTGCTGAACTCCGATCTGATTAATCACGGTGGCGCGTGTCCACCGGTTAGTTTGAGTAAAATCGCGATTGACCAAAAATTTTAGCACCAATTTTGGGTCGAGACTGATCCGGGGGTAAAATACTTCCAACCGACTGATTTTTTCATTATCGCTGATGTCGTCCAGTACGGGAATAACACGCATCTTAAGTTGCTCAGACAAAAATACATCGAGCAGTTCTACCGCATAGGTAGTACCTTCTGAAGTTCCACTCTCAATATTTTCTTTTACCAACTGAATAGACTTGGTGTCGTACAACATAGCAAGCAGCATATAAATATGCTCGATGTCGTGGCTGATTTCCTGACGCAGGGCTAATTTTACCTGGGCATTGTGCTCGCCCTCGCCCAATTCTTTAATGGCACTTAAGTTCCATGCAATATCGGCCACATCCATTTCAATAGCATATTTGATGCGCGTAACCTGCGACAAACTGGCCTTGAAACCGCAATCGCCTAGTGCTACCAGCACATACGATACAATTACTTTATCGGGAAAGTCAATTTTACTCCACAATAACTCTTTGGCTCGTTGCCCGCCCATGCGGCCCAGTACTTGCACAATGCGGATCATCGTTTGTGTGTTTTGGCCCGACCGATAAAAACTACTCTCCAGGTAATTAAACGCCATCCCTCCCATTAAGGTAAGAGAGTTCATAGCGATATTGTAGTATTGCGAATTGTTCAGGTTCTCAATTACGGCATTGATTACTTCCCCATTAAAACGCTTGGCCGATGTGGCTAGTGCAATGCGTCTGACAGCCGATTCGTTATCGCTCAGCAACTCCACCAGAAAAACAAGATTGTCTTCCGTGGTTGAATGAAGAATTAATTCAGCGGCATACTGCCGGTCTATTACTAAAGAAGACCGGCTTAGTTTCTGAATCCGGCTTCGGGTTATTTCGCCTCCGCTTTTCAGCATTTGGTCAATTTCCTGATCGGTAAGAATTTTTTTATTTTCTGTATTGCTCCAGCCTCGGGCGAAACGGATTACATAATTCTCCGATACAGAGAGACCTTTCATTTCATTTACCCTGCGTTGGGCATACTCTTTTACTTCCTCGCGCTCATTTTTAATCAGCGAATTTACCCACACCCCTACTTTGGAAGGATTTAATTTTTCGAGCAGCTTAAAGGAAAATACTGCTTTAGATATTTTTAAATCATTGAGCTGAGATTCAAGGTTAGAGGTAATTTGGGTAAACCCTACCTCCAGTTTATCTTGATGAAATTCGGCACTCTCTAACTTCGAGCGTATCTTATTTCGGTACCCTGCATATAATTTTATGGACAAGAATATATATACCATGCACAACAATACCACCAGAGGCGGTATCCACGAAATTTTGAAAAAGGCCACATAGCTTAATCCAAAAACAACTAACCCGGCAATAAACCTTCCCGATTCATTTATAATTCCTTCAATTTTTGCCTGAATACCAAAACGATATCGGCTGTCGAGCGGAATGAACAATAGCTTATAAACCGGATTCTCAAGCGAATCGCGAAGAGTGGTATTAAAAAGTTTAGTGAGGGCGATAAAAAGAAAAAATAAAATATAGGCTTGCGGGTTTGATTCGGGGGAAAACCCAAAGAAAGAGACCGTAATCAGCGACCCCAACGAGAAAAGCAACGTAACGATAGGCAACATCAGCAACGAAACACGTATGCCATACGTACCCAGGATACGATCATTTACAAACGTCTGCAAAACCAAACTCAACAAATAGATGACTCCGTTAAAGTAGCCCAAAAAATTGGTCAGGTCGCGCTGCACCGGGTACTGACGGTTCAGCATCGTCTGGAAGCTGAAATGGTTAAACATAAACGTAACCATGGAAGTCATTAAAAACACAGCCAATAAAACGATGTACCGGTCTTTAAACATTTGGTTAAACCGGGTTTCTACTTTCACGGTATCATCAAACTCGCGCGGGTTATTTTTGGCAAGCTTAAATCTTGAAATAATGGTTATTACAAATATTAATGCCGCAATAATGCTGATGTTGCTGATCACCAGATAATCGGATGTATCTGAAAAGAAAGAGGTGGTAAGCGGAATAAAAAAGTTGGCTAAAATAATGGCGATGAGCTGGCCGGTGTCTATCCACCCGATAATCCGTTTAGACTGGCGGAAATTAAATGTGCGACCAAATATCCCCCAATAACAAAGTAACAAAACGGCCGTTACAGGGCCGGTCAGGCAGTACATCGTGTACAGGGCATAGGCATGAACTACCGGGTTGCCAAAACGGTAGAAATAGTACACCAGCGATGTAATCAACACAATAACGGCAATGCTGGCAATGGTAAGCGTTCCAAACCGGATGTGGTTTTGAAAGAATGAAAAAATAAGTGTGGATACAATTCCTAAAACACCCGTAACTAAAAACGCCTGATTGATCCGGCTGCTCATCTGGCTCAGAAACAACGACTCGGCTGTTACCTGAAATGTGGCTATGTAAATGCCAAAGAAAAAACCGGTTATTAGCATCAGCACTACTTGCTTCTGCTCTCGCGTTTGTGGCGAAAAAAAACTTAAAGCATCCTTGTTCACGTTTTTAAAAAAATTGAAGTTCAGTAAAAATAATTCAATTAATTCAAAATAACGCATCTCGCATAATGCGTAAACCAGAAAAAAAATCCGTCAAACGGTTGCGTAAATATTGTTGACATGGAACCTCTGCATCCGGCTACAGAAGCCTTACCTTTGCCGGTAAATAATAATTTTTATGGCCAAAGTGGAAACAAAAAGCAAGGGAGCAGCTAAAAAGAAAGTATCGAACGATATCGTAGCCGTTTCTGAAACGATTCTCAATAAACTAAAAGATCTTAACTTAGAACCGAGCCTTCAATCTGATATTGTATGGTGCTTAGGCAGCTACCATCACGACCGCAACCCGGTGGGGCTGTACGAAAAAGCCGGGCATGCCTTACATTTATTGAAAGCCGAGCATGCCAAAAAAACCAAAGGCATTACGGTTAAACTTATAACGGACATCGAAAAAGTATTAAAAGCGAAGTAGCCAATTGTAGGGCCTTGTGCTAGATCATGTGCGTAACATTGGTTAGTTCGCCCTTGTATTGGATACAGGTCACACCAAATTTATTTAGAAAATCAACTCCTTCATCCGAGGCGATTCCTTTGTGTGCTGCATAAGAGTTTAGATAAACTACCCGTTGTATGCCCATGCTATAAATGATCCGTGCACAAGCCAGGCAAGGCGACAAGGTAACGTACAGGGTAGCGCCCTCTACAGAGGTTTTATTTTTCACGGCATACAGAATAGCATTTTGCTCGGCATGGATGGCCAGCGAGCAGCCCCCCTTTGAATCGCGTGGGCAGCCCACATCAGGCCATTCTTCATCGCAATTATGTGTGCCACTGGGTGGGCCATTATAACCAATGGAAATGATGCGCGTATCTTTGGCCAACACAGCCCCCACATGTCTTTTAATACAATGCGACCGCTTGGCCAAGTTTACGGCCAATTCCATATAGATGTCGTCAAATGCGGGTTTGCTCACGGCAAAAAAATTTATCAAAAATAATAGTTTAGTTTCTGGTTCGTAAATAGAACTCGATCAAAAAAATAACGATCCCTGCTCCACAATTTAGTATCTTCGCAGTCAGTTTTCGGTATTATGAAAATTTTTACTTTTTGCGGGTTTGTTCTCTTAATGCATTTTGCCAGCGGGCAAGAATTAAAAAACAGAATAAGCCCATTGGCCATAGTTTCGGCAAAATATAAAAAATCGTATGTAAAAATAACTTACTCCCAACCTCGCAAAAACGGTCGGGAAATTTTTGGAAAACTGGTGCCCTTTGGGCAAGTGTGGAGGCTGGGGGCGAATGAAGCTACGGAGCTGACCTGTACAAATGATATTCTTCTTTCCGGAAATGTATTGAAAAGCGGAACCTATTCTCTTTTTGCCATTCCGGAAAAAGAGAAATGGACGCTCATTATTAACAGTGACAATGGCTTGTGGGGGGCCTACAATTATAACTCAAAAGCAGACGTACTCCGTGTTGATTTGCCGGCATCGTTTATACCCGGCAATGATCTATACGAATCTTTTACCATAAAAATAGAGCAGAAGACAGACACAGCTCAACTGATTTTTTTATGGGATCGTACACAGGCCATTTTGCCTTTTACCTTTACGGAATCTAAGCCATGAAAAAATATTTGGTATTGATTTTTTTCGCTTTCGTTTGCATAGCAAAAGCCCAAGACACCTCCGAGTTATCCAAAAGAAATGGTTTTAAAGATATTAAATTGGGCACGGCCGTAGATAGTATAAAAGGCATTGAGTTTAAAAAAGATTTTATTGAATTAAAAGAATTTGAGGCTAAACTCTATGAAGTAAATAACCCGGCTTACAAAAAGGTAGGTGAGGCCGACATCCGGCAAGTAAAATTGAAAGCCTACAAAGGATTAATTTACGAGATCATTGTCATTACTCCAGTTGATCCACGCATTATGATGGGGCTGGAAAAATTGTATGGCAAAGCCAAATTTAACTTGCGGCATGAAACGTACAACTGGTCTGTACCCGATAAAATTACTTTAGTTTACAAAGGCAGCCCCAAAGAAGTAACTCTTACCTACCAATCGCCCCCCATCCTTAAAATGATGTATGCCGATAAGAACAAAAAGATACAAGCCGTAGCAGACGATTTTTAATTTTTTTATCTTCTTATTTCATCGCTTCCACAATGGGTTGCCCCGTGCAGGCACTGGGAAATTTAATATGAAGCAATACCGAAACCGTGGGAGCAATATCTGTAATGGGGTGATATTGAGCACTACTCCCCTGCTTTATCCCTTTCCCAAAAAATAATACCGGCACGTGCGTGTCGTACGAATAAGATGACCCGTGGGTGGTTCCCAATTTATTGGCTCCATCTACCCAGCCGGGCTCCAGTTCATAAGCCAAATCGCCACTGCGCTTAAAGTGATACCCGCGAATTACAAACCCTTTTATTCCACCTTCTGTATAGCTGCCCTGCCGAAGTGTATTCTTCGAAAAAACTTGCGCCACTCCTTCTTTGGCCTGAAGATAATTGCTTACCAACTCGGTAGCCAGCATATATTCTACTCCGGATGTTTTCAGGTCGCCCGAAAATAATGGAGAATTGAAAAAAATCTGATTGTTGGAAACCGTTTCTACCAATGTCTTCCCCGGAAAATAGGTTGACAAAAAAGTATTCAATTCGGCTTTTAATGTGTTGTCGTTAAAATTTCCGGCCGGTATGCGGTTGTCTTTTAACGACTGCGGCACATCGACCACCGCATGGTCGGCCGTAAGGAAAAACAAATAGTTTCCTTTCCCCACTTCATCGTCTAATTTTTTTAGCAGGCTGGCCATATTTCTATCTAAACGCAAGTAGGTATCTTCTACCTCTACCGAGTTGGGGCCCATCGCATGACCGATCAAGTCGGTAGAAGAAAAAGAGATTGTCAGAAAATCGGTATATATGTTTTTGCCCAAGTTCTCCCCGGTAATGGCAGCTTCAGCAAAGGTTGCCAATAAATCGTTCCCCATAGGCGTAGCCGGAAGCAAACTATAGTTTCCGTTTTCCGTGCGTAATTTTTTCAGGTCATACGGAAATATTGGCTTCTCTTTTCCCTTTCTGATATTTTCATAGGGGGAGTCATCGGCAGTACTCTCCGTGTATTGTTCCATCGGCAATAGTGTTTTCCATTCCTGGTTCAGAAAATCATCGCTTAGTTTGCGGGCGTTAAAAGCCTCTACCCAGGCGGGCAAAGCCGTAAGGTAGTAGGAACTGGAAATAAATTTTCCGCTCTTGCTGTCAAACCAATAGGCCGCATTGGCCAGGTGCCCGGTCGGCAGCACGGCACCTCTGTCTTTAATAGACACCCCGATTACTTTTGATTTTTTTTGTGTAAAAAGTTTTAGTTCATCAGTAACGGTAGTGGATAGCAACCGCCATGGGCTTACATCGCCATGGCCATCCGGATTACCTACCGGTTTTTGTGTTTCATCGCCCACGCAGTTTACCTTCTTTTTCAGTTCTTTGTCCCACCAGTCGTTGGCAATAATGCCATGATAAGCGGGAGTGGTGCCTGTATAAACCGAAGCATGGCCGGGACCGGTATAAGTGGGTACATAATTATAGTGTGCGTTGGTAAGCATAAAGCCTTCGTTCATAAGTCGTTTAAACCCGCCCTCTCCGAATTTATCCTGAAAGCGGTACAAATACTCTTGACGCATCTGGTCTACCACAATACCCACTACTAACCGGGGGCGCTCCTGCGCATAGATGAGGGTGATCAAAACCAAAAATAAAATAGTGAGTGGTAATTTCTTATTCATTTTTATGTCGTTTAAAATTAAGATCCGATTAGCAAGATATATCGGCCTTCAATTTCTAAAAAAAAACATTCCATCAAAACAAGTTCATCAAATTCCAGAGCAGATAAAACTTAAATATTAAGATCGGCCATTGAAACTCAGGATTTAATTTTCGGGGCAATTGAGCTTAGTGAATTCATTTTCTTCATAAACTTGTTTTCGTAACAATTTCCCGTTGTGGTCATAATAAATTACTACCACAATGCCGGCTTCTTCTATTTCTTTATGCGTAACATATACCGGCTCTTCGTCACGGCCATGATTTTCGACCGAAGAAAAAGTAGGTGAAATGATAATCCCTGATTTACTGCTCACCACCCCAAAATAATTTTCTTGTTGTACAACGGCCAATTTCTCATCCGCATTATCCTTTATCATTCTAAAATTTTTTATCAGGCGCAATACCGGGCGGTTCTCAACAAAATTATACAGCCGCCACTCAAACCCCAGCCTTACCCAAATTTCTTTAGCCGACCATGGTTGTATTTCATCGTACAAAAAAGGCACGACCACTTTCTGTTGCCAGTCCACCACTCCATAATGCCCTTCTTTATAAACAATTAAGAATTGATTAAGAAGTTGCACTACGTTCTTGCCATAGGTTGGTTTTATCATGTGCCGGGAAGCCAGATCATACAAACCAAATTTTTTATCTTTAAACAAGGAAACCAATCGGGCATCGGACGAAATCAGCGCATTGTATTCTATCGGTAAAATCGGTCTATTCTGCCGATCAATCATTCCTTTTTTATTTTTTTTAGTAATGATTAGATACTGAGCACCGAGCGATTCTATTTTGTCTGCCTCTGTAGAAAACAGTTTTTCACCGGTGGCTAAATCAAAAATATTTTTTTTAGTTTTCTGCTGTACATAAAAATACCGGATAGAATCTGATGAAGGAACAAATACGATCCGTTCTCTGGCCGAAATTTCAAGCCGGGTAAATGAATTGATGTGTATGCAAATACTATCGCTTCGCTTTGAAAAAGCTAAGCCTTTTAAAAACCAAATACTATCGCTTTGTGTCTCGATAATTTTTTTTTGCTGAACATCAAACAATTGTTCTCCTGCTTCCGTTTTCAGTTGAATCCATTGCTTATAAAATCTGAATTTTACGAACGGACGATTTTGCAGTTGTGCTCCAAGTCCTTCCAGTACAAAACGGTCGTTTATTAACCGCACCAGACCAAAAGGGGTGAGCTGTAAAGACTGCCGAGCTAAAGGCACAACATACTCTAACTTTGAATTTAAAATACCTTCCAACGATCCATTGCTCACCCATAAATTCTGCCCCACCTTTTTCACACGGTCAAAAACAAAACTTTCATCGAGCGGAACACCGTCTGCCAAGGACTCCATCTGGTCGGTCGTATATAAATTTTTTTTTCCGTTTCGGTCAGCCACAATAATCTCATCAAAAATGGAAATAGAATTAAATTCAAGAGGTAAGAGAGGCCGTCCATTCAGCGCCCACAGGCCTACCCTATTGGCTTTCTTTAACACTAAAAATCGGCCGGCCAGCACGGCTGCATCTTGTAAACCAATTTCAATAACCACACCGCTTTTATGCACTACCCTAAAAATCGAATCTCCGCATTTCATAAAACCGGCCCCTATATCTTTAAACCCGCCCGGCAGCGGGGCAATCAGTACTCCGTTTCGGCCATACAGCCCATTGGCTGTGGTTAACACATCTTCTTTGGTAGCCTGGCATTTATAATCATCGCTTACATCATCAAATAGGGGCATTAGAGTTTCGTGGCCGTGAGTATCCATAAAACCAAATTTTCCATTCTTATAAAATGGCATCCAGGCTAATTGGTTGAGTGTCGATATATTATCTAACGAATCGGAAAAGAAATGAACTCCTATTTTCTCCTCTCCTTCTTTCAGTAAATGAAAAAGAATGTTTTTAGCTCTGTTTACATAGCTGTTGTGTGGATTTTCATCTATAAATTTTTGAAAACCGGCCGGCAATCCGGAGGCCGTCAATACTTCATAAATATTTTTTTCGGCTATCTTTTTATATGGACTGTTGGGGTATTGAGCTACAAATTGTTGAAAGCTCTTCCGCTTTTTATCTTTTGTTTTGGATTCGAACAATAAACTTTCAAAGCGGTGTAAAGCTTCAGCCGTTCGGTGCGAGGATGGGTACCGTTTTAAAAAATTTCCGAATGCCGTATAGGTATTTTGTTTCATCGCCTCCAGAAAAGCCACTTCATCGCGCAGCTCGGTAGCCTGTATGGCTTGTGTGGCTCCAGGGTGTTTCGATATAAAATCATCGTACGACTTTTCTGTGTTTTGCGCTTTGGCTTCATCAAACGCAAGGCTGTCAACCTTGTGGCGAAGCAATAGCAACGAGCCGCTATCTAGTTGCTTTCGTTTCCATTTCTCTTTGGTTTCGGTGCGGCTAAAAATGCGTAGGGCCATAATTATATGACGGTAGGCTGAATCCGTTTGATACGAGGGGTTTCCCGGATTTAAAAACCAGCGTGCCATCAGCACCCGGGCTTCTATGTTCAGCGAATCTTTTCGCAGCACTTTTGTTAATACTTGCCGGGCAACAGACCAATTATGCTGATTAATTTTTTTTTCTGCCTGGCGCAATGGGTTAATCTGTGCACGGGAAGGTAAAGCTAGACTTAGCGCAACCAAGCTTAACCCACATACTGTCGTGTAAATATTTTTTTTTGCCCCCCTCATTCGTTTTCTATTGCGCTAAAATTACTAATATTGCGGCCTGATTTAAAGTTCGGGGTGTAGCGCAGCCCGGTTAGCGCATCACGTTAGGGACGTGGAGGTCGGATGTTCGAATCATCTCACCCCGACAGATTGAAGACTAAGTGTTTTAAAACCCTCTAGCCACTAGAGGGTTGCTTTTTATTTACCATTTCTTTAAAAAAGGCACATGCCATCGTTGGGGTAACCAAAATAAATTATTGCTCTACCACAATCCACTCTAAAGATACTTCCCAAACAGGTCTTGGTAAAATAATTCTGAATTGATTGAAGAATGCAATGTCAGTAAATCGGCAGAAAAGTAAACATCCACTTTACCGGGTTATGCCAATCTTTTCCTTTGAAGTGTGTAATGGGGAGTTTCACCAATACCTCATTCCAGCCCTTGTTTAAAAAAATTGAAATCGGTTGCCGGTATTCGTAGTCTTCGTCAATCAGCGGGATTTCTGAATTTCCTTTTTGTCCGCCTCGCTTCCATGATGGCGGCTTAATTTGAATTCCGTTCACCCATATCAGGCTCCCTTTGTTGTCCCAAGTGTTCGGCCTTGGCGAGTCAGTTGAAGGCGACCGTGAAAGGTTATTAAAGCCAATCCAAAAAAACTCCATCTTGTTTTCATTACTCCATATTTTTGTCCAGGCATACCAGGTAGTGTTTTCTTCAGGATTATCAATAAGCCCTTTGATTAGCGGATACCACCAATGACGCAACACTAACGTGCCGCCAACAGCTTCAAATGCTGGAGGACTGTTCTCTCCAAGAAAATTTTTCATTTCAGGGCTAAATTTTTTTGAACTGTCTCCGAGGTGGTGATAAGGGCCAAAGAATTTCCATGTAATGCCTGATTGCTGGGCATAAGGAAAAGGTTTTTCAAAGAAATTTCTGTGTTTATGATCCAAAAGACGATTTTCAAATTCAGTAAATTCTTTTGTCTCTGCACTGCCCGGCTTACCTATATTAGCTACCCAGCCTTCGTGGCCACCGCCTTGCCAGCTTCGTTCAGCAAAAGCAAGCATGGCCGGATAGACAGGATTCATTTTCAATACGTCATCCTGATTGGCTACCGCCCGATCATGCCATAAACAAATTGTACCACCTAAGAGATTTTTATCACCTTTTGATTTGTTGCCGATTTTGCGGTTAAAAATGGTAACAACGCTTTCCAATGGATCCATGTGATTCAAATACAGATGCCGCGAGTCAATGTACTGTACAGAGGCATCGGCTGCCTTTCCCTTATCGTCCATCCACAATTGGCGAATGGTACTATTTGAAAAATTACCGCCCGGCTCCCAACCTATCACTTTTTTTCCCCGGTGTTCGAGAAGCTTTGTAACTTCAGGAACAAAATTTTTATTGGTAATCTTCACTTCATCAGCTCCAATATGTACATAGGGCACATCATACGTGGAGCAAAAATCATTGAGAATATTTTTTACTATTACTATGCCTTCAGCGCTCTGCATCTCAGTTTTCATTGCACGTGAAAAAGCCGCGCTATGACCGGGCATATCGATTTCAGGCACCAGTGTAATAAAACGTTCTTTACAAAAAGCTATCAGCTCTTTCAACTCCTCTTCAGAATAATACTGACCTTTATGTCTTAGCATATTTTCTGGTGCGGTAAGTTGTGGATATTGCCTGCTCGCCAGGCGCCAGGCGATATCTTCGGTGAGGTGAAGGTGAAACACATTGAGTTTATAAGCAGCCATGACTTCAATTTGCTGCTTTAACAATTCCGGTGACTGAAAATTTCTGCCCACATCCACCATGTATCCTCGCCATTCAAATGCCGGCCAGTCTGCAATTTCGCATGCATCAATTAATTCATTGTCGCGCCATAATTGTGATAATGTTTGAATGCCATTAAAGATACCGTGGGTGGTGTTAGCCAAAATGGTAATTTTTTCTTTTGTAACAAGGAGACGATAAGCCTCAGTAGAATATTGAGGCGCATTTACTTCTCCAAGACGCAATTCAATGTATGGAAGATTGTTGTTTGTTTTTTCAATTGTTAACTTATGGTTTCGTTCGATCAATTTTTTTTGAAGAAATTGAGCCTCACCGTATAATGTCGTATCACTAACTGAAATAATTTTACATTGACGCAGAGGAAAAAATCCTTCGTTCCATTTTAGCTGTTGTGGTTGTGGGATTAGGGAAGGTTTCTGCTGCAGATTGAACACATGATGAAATATTAAATGCATCCACAAACGATACCCCTCGCCTGTCAGGTGCAGGCCATCGTTGGTCAATTTCGTATCCAGTTTGCCTTCAGTGTTTATAAAGGATGTGTGTAAATCAATATAGGTGTAATGATGGATGAGTGCCTTGTCGCGCATGATATCATTCACTTTTTTAATCAAATCTCCTTTGGCAGTATGTCCGTCAAATTTTTTAAACACATCGTTTACAGGTAAAATACTTTGAACATACAACCTTGTTGAAGGCGATTGTTGCTGAAGATAATCGGCAATCCAAAAAATATTTTTTATAACACTATCGGCTGAAATGTTTTTGGCCAGGTCGTTAATGCCGATCATCAAAAATATTTTTGATGGCTTACGATCCGCCACTTCATCAATCCGTTTGATTACACCTGCACTGATGTCGCCACTAATACCGCGATTTTTAATTCGACTATCCCCCAAAAGCTCGCTCCACTCGGCCCCATCGGTAATGCTGTTGCCAAGAAAAATAATATCGTCTTTGGTTTGTGGAAGAGTTTTAAAATGCGAAACGCGTTGATGATAGTAGGTGGAAAAAAGGCTGTCGGGCAACGAAGGTTTTTTTAATTGAGCCTGAACCCCACTGATAGCTAACAGGCTTACAAAAAAAATTATTATTCTCATCTTTTAAAGATTACTTATATCGTGTTCGGTAAGTTCCTTTCTCCCAAAATTGCCTCAATTAAAGTTGGCTTATTTTTGATTTTCTAAAACCGGTTGAGTAACGGTATCTACTCCGCTCATCAACACATCGTTCAGTTGCTCAAAAATTACAATCTCATTTTTCCCTTTCTTTAGCCAGCAGCCCGGCACATATAACGTTTGCTGTGGCCCAACCTTCCAATAGCGGCCTAAATTAATTCCGTTGATAAAGACAATGCCTTTGCCCCACGGCTCCATATTTAAAAAAGTATCGCCCGTTTCTTTCAATTCAAATGTTCCAGAGTAAATGGTAGGTAAGCCTTTTACATTTTGGGATTTCACATTTTTAAAGTCAGGCACACGATCAAAAGGGAACTTATACATTTTCCATTCGCCTGAAATAATTTTGTCATCAATGGCAGGTGGCTGAATGATGCCCTTGGTATTGTTCACAATTTCAGCACCGTAATTGATGCGCCCCATGTTCTCCACTAAAATATCGAGTACGCCACCGGTCGGGATGTCAACATTCAATTCATACGTATTGCTTTGACGGTTTATCTCACCTGTCTTTTTACCATTTACGTAAACTGTTGCATAGTCGCGAAGACCCTTTACTTTCAGTTTGCCTTTTGCTGCCTTTGTGATTTTTTTACTGTACAAAACATAGCCTGCTCCTTGGTTTAGGTTTTCAAAACTAATCGCTGAATCGCTTGTTACCGGTTGTATGCTGTTTTTCCATTCCAGCAGGTTATAAGCTTTTTTTAAGGCTATGGAAGGAATCGTGATAACGGGAATGCGAGCAGGCACTTCAGGAATGTTTTCAACATATTTTTTCATTAACTCCCGCAAGGCGTTATACTTTTCGGTAGGCCAGCCCGCTTCACTGATGGGGGCATCGTAATCATAACTTGTTAAGTCCGGTTGAATGTTATGAGCCCGGTCATAGTTTGCCCCCGCAGTAAATCCAAAGTTGGTGCCGCCATGAATCATGTAAAAATTAAAATTCACTCCGGCCTGCAAATATTTCTCTGTTTGGGCTACCGTACTTTCGGCCTTTACTTTAACAAACGGCTCGCCCCAATGATCTAACCAGCCGGGATAAAACTCGGCCACCATGTATGGTCCGGTGTTATTGTTAAATTCGTTCACTGCTTTTTTAAGATTGTCAATATTGTCTTCGCCATTGGCAGTGGGCAGTATTCCTTTCACAGCACCACCCGAAAATAGTGAACTGCCATCAGATGTAAAATAGGGACCCTTAAAGCCAACGTCATTTAAAATATCGATGAAGGAGGCATTGTATTTTTTGTGTGTCTCCAGCGAAATGTCTTTGCGCTGTGCCACGTAAGAGCCAAATTCATTTTCGGCCTGCACTAAAATAATCGGCCCGCCTTCGCTCGCCTGCAAGTCTTTTACCTGCTCGGCCAATTTTGTGAGATAGGTGCGGCACGAATCAAGAAATGGTTTATTTAATGTGCGTACTTCCAGGTTTTTATTTTGCTGCAGCCACCATGGGTAACCGCCAAATTCCCATTCGGCACATACATACGGGCCAGGCCGGAGAATAACCAGCAATCCTTCTTCCTGAGCCTGCTTAATAAACTCCCGAAGATTTTTATTCCCGGTTTTAAAATCCCACACACCCGGGGCTGTTTCGTGATAATTCCAGAAAACATACGTGGTGATGGCATTCATACCCATGGCTCTAATCATCTTAAAACGATGCCGCCAATATTCCTTAGGCACGCGGGCATAATGAATTTCGCCCGAATGAATTTTAAATGGTTTACCATTAAATTGAAACTCTCCATCTTTTATTTCGAATGGCTGGGTGTCGTTTTTATTTTGTGAAAAAGAAAAATGACAGCTGAAAAGAAAAAAGGCAATCAATAATTTTTTCATAGTTTCTTAGTTGGATAATATTTTATTCCACTACAACTTCATCGGCAAAGAGCCAAGCCGGTTGACCTTCGCCACTATGGCCTTTCGGGCAAATATTGCGTTTGGCCGTTACGCGGATGGATTTTATTTTTTGCTGTTTAAATTCAACAACGAAATCGTTGATAACGCTATTTTTCTCGTCAGATGAAATTTTATTTGAGATTATTCCCACCTCAATAAATGATTTTCCATCTGCTGAGATTTCTACTTTTACTGATTGGGGCATAAAAATCCAAGCTCTGTAATTTTGTAAACAGCCAATAGAAACTCGGTGAATTGATTTCGTTTCACCTAAATCAATCGTTGCCATCAAATCATTGTCATTAAAACCGAGCCAATTTTTATCGTGCGAAGTCGTTCCTCGGATACCATCGGTTAATGTGTTAGGCCCATCAGCTTTATAATATTTACTTACCGGGTATTCATAAACTACGTCATCGCCTACGGCCTTGTGAATGGCAAATGATTGCTCAGAAGGTTTTGCGCTTTTTTCGTAAATATTAGTATACGCAATGGCTTTAATTGTAAGAGATGAATCGATGTAAATTTCACTTGTATATTTTTGGCTTGAGGTAGTTGGAATTGTTCCATCGGTCGTATAAAAAATTTCAGCATGATAGGCTTCTGAAAAAAGAGAGGCGTACAGCCGTTTATCCCTTACTATAGGTTTTATTTCTACTTTAAAATTTCCCTTACTATGGTGCAGGCCTTTTTGATCGAAGCCTTTGAAATGGTAACGAAGTCGTTCATTAAAATTATTCCAGTCTTTGGTTGAACCAGGGCTCCACACCACTTCGGCTAACGCTAACAGGCGGGGCAAAATCATATATTCCAAATGCTCTGGCGTGCTTATCCACTCCGTCCATAAATTAGCCTGGGCACCCAGCACATGTTTAGCTTGTTGCTCGTTCAGTTCTTTGGGCACAGGCTCGTAATCATAAACACGTTTAAGAGAATTAAATCCGCCAATGGCGATGGGTTCTGTTGCGGGGTCGTCTTGGTAATGATCAAAGTAGCATGGAACACCGGGCGTCATCACTACATCGTGGTTCATCTTTGCAGCTTCTATTCCACCGGTTTCGCCACGCCAGCTCATTACAGCAGCTTGTGGTGCCAGGCCCCCTTCCAAAATTTCATCCCACCCGATTATCTTTTTATTTTTACTGATAAGGAATTTTTCAATTCGTTTTATAAAATAGCTTTGCAACTCATCTTCGTTTTTCAGGTTTTCGCTTTTTATTCTTGCCTGGCAACGTATACATTTTTTCCATGAGTCTTTTTCAACTTCATCACCACCGATGTGCACATAAGCAGAAGGAAAAAGTTCGATTACTTCAGTCAGCACATCTTGTAAAAACTGAAAGGATTCATCATTGCCTGCACAAAAATTTGAAGCCATGTTGGTGTAATTCCCCCCCGTCATTGGCAGTTGAGGTTGTTGGGTGCAACTCAGTTTGGGATACGAGGCTAAAACCGCTGCCGAGTGGCCGGGCATTTCAATTTCGGGAACAATAGTAACATTCCTTTGTTGGGCATACGCTACAATATTTTTAATCTGATCTTGCGTATAATACCCACCGTAGGTTGCGGGCTCTCCTTCTTTCGCTTGCGCGCGCGAACGCCACTCCGTATCGAGCTTGTCCACGCGCCAGGCACCCACCTGTGTGAGGTTGGGATATTTTTTTATTTCGATGCGCCAGCCCTGGTCATCCACTAAGTGCCAATGAAATGTATTCATCTTGTATGCGGCCATCAGGTCAATGTATTCTTTTATTACTTCGGGTGAAAAGAAGTGGCGGCTTACATCCAGGTGCATGCCACGCCAGGCAAAGCGCGGATAGTCTGTTACCTCCATGCAGGGAACTTGAAGCTGGGCATTGGTGCGAATGGCCGGAAGGGTTTGCAATAAAGATTGTATGCCATAAACCACACCGGCATACCTGTTCGCTTTTATGATGACACCCTCGGGCTTAACTGAAAGTTTGTATCCTTCATTACCCAACTCGGCATCGTTTGCCAGCATCAATACGATTAATTTTTTATCTGTTGATTTTTGATTGAGTTCTATGCCGGAAATAGATCGGATTGTAGAAGAGAGTAGTTCAGCAGCGCCTTTCAGATTACGGTCTTTATATCGTATGGCAGTTTGTTGGTCGATCACAAACGTTCCATTTTTCAACTCCAGCTTCACAGGCTGTGGTATAATGCTTACCACGGGTTGTGCTACGGTTGTTTGAACAACCAATAAAACTGCGATTAAAAAAAATGATAGTCTCATAGTATTGTAGAGGTAGTAATTAAAATATAAAGGTCATTTATTAAACTTTCAATTCGAAAAGATGGCTTTATTTCTTTGGTGAGCATAGCTGTCTTTTCTTTTGACCAGAGCAAATGCCCTGCTTGAACACGACAAAAGTAAATACGCTAATCAAAGACCACTTCGCTTTTTTTTGTATTAATTTTCGATATCAATAAACCTGCAATTACCAGTGCCATCCCAGTAATAGTGTACCCGTCTATCTCATCGTTCATCCACCAGGCAGCGATTACAAACCCGAATAAAGGGCATAGAAATAACCAAAGCCCGGCTCTTACCGGGTTAATGCTCAAGAGCCATAACCATATTTGCACGGCTATTATTGATACAGGAATAGCCAGCCAGATTACCGATAACCAAAAAGTGGCAGTGAAATGATTCAGTTCTTGTTTATAGAAAATCATGACAACAGGCAATAAGAATAATCCACCCAACAGTGTTTGCCATCCATTGATGGTTATTAGTGAAAGATTCCATTTTTTTGAATAGAAATAGATAGCAGCTGTCGAGTAGCACAACATACTGAACAATAAAAGCAACAGGCCGCTGGCGGTAACCGTGGCATTGCCAAACAACGGCCATGCTGCACACACAACGCCAATGGTACAAATCAGTAAGGAAAAAAGCACTGGCCATTTCATTTTTTCCTTTAAGAAAAAAACAGACAGAAAACTGATAAAAACCGGATTGGTGGCTACCGCTAGGGAACCAATGCCCGCGGTTACAGTTTGCATGGCAACTACGTAGCACCCCAGGTAAATGGTGATGTTCAGCAAGCCATACAACGCAATATGTTTCCATTCTTTGCCCGTGGGCAACCTGTAACCCTTAATACCATGAGCTATAAACAACAAGATGGTTGCTGCCATGGCAAACCTTACAATGGCAATAACCAGTGGTTGCGCCACGGTTAACCCTGCTTTGGTGGCCGTGGATGCCGATGGCCATAGAATGGCGAACAACAATCCACCTGCCAGCCATTTTATTCCAGTAGCCTTAACTGTTTGCATGTAATTCCATTCTCTTTTTCTTTATTTTCGGCAGACTGTATCCATCGTTAGTAGTGCTTCTTAAAAAACTACGTAACGATCATAAGACCGTACAGGTGCCGTGCTGCTGATTAATGGCAACCAGTTGAGCGCGATAGCCTTTTTGTATTTTTCCCAGTTCATGATCTAAACCCACTACCCTTGCGGGGTATAAACTGCACATACGGATGGCTTCACCCATCTCTATCTTACAATAGTTTACCAAATTAAGCATTGCCTTATGCATGGTTAAAGCCGAACCACTCAATATACCTGCCGCCACATATTTATCGTCCGCCAGTTCGTGCTGGTAAGGGCCGCTGGCAGTTTGGGTAACGGCATCTGTAATTACAAACAGGCGATCTTTCATCACAGCTTTGGCTATACGCACAGCAGCGTAATCTGCATGGTATCCATCGGGAATAATGCTTGCCATTACCGCATCATCATCCATGGATGCGCCCACTAAACCAGGCTCACGGTGTTGCAGCGGGCTCATAGCGTTGTACAGATGTGTAACGGCTTTCACGCCACTGGAAAAACTTTCTATGGCCTCCTGATACGTAGCGTTGCTGTGCCCAGCCGAAATGATAACACCCGCAGAGCGGATATACTCCATAATCTCTTTGCTGCATTGCTCCGGGGCAAGCGTTATAATTTTAATAACATCTTTTCCGTAGGCCAGTATTTCTTTTACCTCCGTCAATGAAGGTGAACGAACCAATGATTGGATATGCGCCCCTCGTTTTACAGGATTAATCCAGGGGCCTTCCAGGTGGATTCCTAAAACCCCTTCACCGCCTTGTTTCCAATATTCTTTGATCGCATCAATGGCCTGCTTAAAAACATCATAATGATTGGTGGCTACCGTGGGCATACAATAAGCTGCGCCTCCTGCACGGCAGTAATTAATTAAGTCTGCTAATGCATCTGTATTGGGATATTCCGACAGCAATTTCCCGTGAGCGCCATATATCTGTAAGTCAATAAATGCCGGAGCAATAATTGAACTGCCGTAATGATTTACATGAAAACCTGAAGGTATTTTACTTTGCGAAACAATATCTTTAATTGTATCAGCTTCTGTAATAATCGCATGATGGGTTAACCAGTCTTCTCCTGTAAAAATTTTATCTGCCGTATAAACTTGTTTATTTAATTGAGCATTCATTCTGTTCTTGACAATTTTATTTAAGGTACTCATTTAAAATTTGTGCACAATACCATTCTTGGCGTGGCAGATGAAACGGTCCCTTAAACATATTGCCTTTGGCTGATTGGGCCAGAGTGCCATCGCGGTGCAAATAGCCAAACCACTCCCCGTTTTTTTTATCATGGAAGTGCTTGTAAGCATAATCATGTACTTGCTTATGCCAGTGTGCATATTTTTCTTTGCCCGTCATGAGATAAGCCAGAAGGGTAGCAATAATTGTTTCGTTGTGCGGCCACCACATTTTCATATCCTGCCAGTATTCCTGCACAGGCTTGTGGTACACATCGCGGAAATACAAAATGCCACCCTGCTCTTTATCCCACCCGCGTTCCCACATATAGTCTAACATCCGGCATCCCAAGTCAATCAAATGCGGATCATTATTTCTGTGTTTGGCTTCATGTAAAACAAACCATGCGCCCTCAATGGCATGGCCCGGATTTAATGTTCTCCCATCAATATGATCAATAATGCTTCCATCGGGTGCCACTTGTTCCATCACACAGCGGATATCATCTTTCACAAAATCCCTTTCAATCTCAGCAATCCATTTAGTGATCCATTCATCGCAACGTTCATCTCCAATGGTGCTGCGCAGTTGCTGTGCCGTGTTGATCATAATCATCGGCACCCCTATTCCTTTGGAAGGGCGAACGTTGGAGAACTTGGGCAGCAACTTTTTTTCTCCGTTGGCATACGCCAGACAATTACCAAATATTTTACGCGACCAATCCGCCAGTTGCTTATCTCCGGTTGCTTTCGCACACGCAGCCGAAGAGATCACGGCAAAGGTTTCAGAAAAAAAATACCTGCGCTTGCGTATCGGTTGGCCATCCCGAGTAACGTGAAAAAACATTTGCCCGTCTGTATCAAAACAGTGCTTTTTCAGAAAATCAATTCCTGATTTTGACCACTCGCGCCATTCATTTTTTTGCTCAACTGTATTGTATAAGGTTGCGAGCAACCAGGCGGCACGCCCCTGAACCCACACGGCTTTGTCGTCATCAATCAAACTTCCATCGGCATCGCGCATTAACAAATAGCCGCCCTGCTCCTGATCTACCGATCGTGGAAACCAAAACTGAACCGTGTCGTTCAGTAATTGATTGAAATAAAAATCTTTTAATGCAGTAAGGTCTTGACGGGTGTACGACATAGGAAATTACATTTCAAGTTTGTACTGAGTTTACGCCAGAAAGGAAAACGTATTTTATTTAACAATATCACTCACGGGTATCCTTACAAAATACAGTTCTTTAGTGCCTTCGTATAAAAAGCCGAGCGTATTGTTATCAATTTTTGTAAGAGCCGAATATCCGTAACAAGGGCGCTCATCAATCAGCAATTGATTGGCCGGCAGCCAACTTTCACCTAAATCGAGGCTGGCTTTAATGGTGATATTTCTGCGCGGAGCCGATGATACATTGGGGTTGCTGAAAAAAATAATTTCTTTCTGAACGCCTTTTGTCAATACGCTGGCTTTAATCATGCTGCCCATACAAACCGGGTCGGGCAATGCGCTGTAAGAGGTAGCATCTTCAGTCCAGCTGTTTCCCATGTCGGGGGAAGTAGCCACGCTTCTGAAACTACCGCGGTTATCGCGCATGTTCAGCATCAAGGTGCCGGGGGTGGTTTCTACTACCGCGCTTTCGGTGGTGTTAGATTTTGCACCGGTGCCTCGTTTCCAGGTTACCCCATGGTCATCACTATATATTATTGTGGAATAGGGCATTCCGCTGGCATCCCAATATTGGGCAGGAAACACAAGCGTACCATTACTCATCACAGAACCTGTGCCGGGCCCTTGAAAAAAGATTCTCCATGCCGGGTCTTTTACTTGCGAGGTAATGCTGTATGGAGTTGACCAGGTAAGGCCATCATCACTGCTGCTCACTAACATAAATTGTCCTGTTACATCGGGTGTCAACCCGGGACCTGATCCTGCAATGCTGTGATTGCCTTTACTCCATAGTGCTGCCACCCAAAGTTTTTTTGTAGCGGGGTCAAATAGAATTGTCGGGTCGCCCACACCATTGGTTCCGTTAGGGAGAGTCCCCATGTCCATAATTATTTTCATTGCATTCCAGGTTCTTCCGCCATCTGTGCTGCGGCTCATGCCTACGTTAATGTTAGCCGGAAGATCATTGCTATTATCGTAGCGCACATCGTACACAGCAATCAATGTGCCCTGATCGGTCGTTGCTATTCCCGGAATACGGTATGTGTTCACGCCATCATCACCGGCTCTCCGCAAAGCCATACCCATATATTTAGCAAACGGCCAGCCGGTTACTTCTAAAATTTTTTGAGGTTTACCTGCCGTATTAGTCAGCTGGGTTACATGAAGTTCTACTTTGTGGTTTGTATTGGCCGCTTGCTTTAACGTAACACTCAGCCAAATATGGTTTACCTCGTACGAAAGTTGAAGCGCTATCGGGATATCAAAACTGATAGCGGGCGATACGGAACCTACCAAGTTGGCAGTAGAGAAAGTTGGATCGATGCCGGTAAAATACACTTCAACTTTTTGAATATCCGCAATGGCATCGGCATTTATTGTACCATGAATAGTTTGATACATAATTGTTGGATTGCCGGCAGGAACATACCCGATGATAGACACTACCGGATTGGTAGCCAACCCTACCAGCACCGGGTTGGCGGTAGCCGTAGAAATTATTTGTATATCCTTAGGTGCCACTGAGCTCTTAGCACAATGAGTATGAATAAGAAGTAGTGGGATTAGAAAAAGAAACCTGTTAATTTTTTTCATAAGCAAATTAAATTTATAAACTGCTGACTTTAGGCCGAAGAAAATAAAGTTGAACAACAAGGGCTACCAACACAATGCTGCCCAACAGGGCAAAGTCTTTGCCCAGCCGCCCGGCATCGGTTGATTTGCCCAGCCAGTCGGTTATGAATGCCCCAAAAAAAACACCGGTCATGTTCATTATACCGTAAGCCGTTGCCCGGTATTTAGCTGAAACAAACTGACAAAGGATGGGCATGTTGTTTGCATCAAACATCCCGTACCCCAACCCAAAACAGAAGGCCGCACCAACCACATTAAAAAGCGAGTGCCCTGATCCGATAAAAACCAATGATGGTATAGTTAAACCCAATCCTATCGCACTCGTGTATATTCGTCCGCGAATATTTTTTTGCACCCACTTGTCGGAAAGCAGCCCGCCCGCAATCACCCCAATAAAAGAGGAAGCCGCAATAGTAATTGTAGCAATGGGCCCTGCCCGAGACATGTCGATATCTAAATTATCTGAGAACAGCGTAGGCAACCAATTTTTTACAGCCCATCCGGGCAAACTGGGAACAGCAAAATAAAATAAGATGATCCAAAACGAAATATTGCCGAATAACGAACGCAATCCTATGCTTAATGATGTCTTTGTTTTTATATGCCGTTGCCCTCCTTCATCAAATTCTTCTTCACTCTTCTTTTCTTTCAAAAAGAAAATCAAAACCATTGAGTACACGATCCCGATCAAACCAAAAAACTGAAAAGTAGAGTGCCATAAAAATCGGGCGGCAATGGTGGCCCCAAATCCTCCAAGTGCCTGCCCAACGTATAGCCCCGTCATGTGAATGCCAATCGCGAGCGAACGGGTTTTGAAAGAATGAAAATCGGCAATCAGCGATAAGCCGGCAGGGATGTACAGTGCTTCACTCACGCCCATCACGGCTCGCAGCCAATACAATTGATTGAACGTAGTGGCAAACCCCATGGCGCAGGTAACCCCTGACCAAACAAACAAGCTGATCACGATAAGCCATTTTCTATTAACGCGATCGGCAATGATGCCCGCAAACGGACTCATCAATCCGTAAATCCACAGAAAAATGGCCATGAGATACCCAAACTTGGCAGCCGACTCCAGCTCAACAATATCTATTTGCATCGAAGGCCTCATTGTAGCGAGCATCTGCCGGTCCATATAATTCAGAAGAGCCACCCCCCAAAGCAGCGCCACAACAACCCACGGATAAATCTTTGACTCCTTCATTTTTTATGTGCCCTATCTGGATGGCGGCCACGAAACCATCCGGATGCTATTTTATTTTGCCACAATTTTTCCAACCCGTATCATAGGGGTACGCACACCTGCTCTGATTTCCCCACTGGGAATGATTACCTCCTCGTTCCATTTTATCGCTGTCGTTGTCACCTGCCCCTCAAAAGGAAGCACACCAATTTTTTTCCAGGCATCCGTTTGTGTATTATAGCTTAAAATATTTTTACTAAAGCCGGGATGCGAAGACTGAATCGCTATTTTTTTATTATTAAGTTCATTTTTTTTAATCATTTCTTTCTCACTGTTGATGGCCGCTATCAGCAATTCTACCTGATGAAATGTTTCGCCTGAGTCTCCGCTAAAGAGTAAGATTGAATGGGTTCCCGCTTCAATACCAGTGCCCGCACAAAGGGCATAGGGCAAATTATTTTTTACCGTCCAGCTACTTTTTTTAAAATCAAATTCAAAAACAGAGGAATAAAGTGTACTGATGCCATTGGGGTTTTTGCTTCTCCCGCCAATCAGATATAAACATTCATTACGGCCATTAGATTGGCACACCATTACTGCGTGCGAAACGGAAACCGGCAGTGGTTTTAAATCTTGCCAGCCTTGTTGTGTATGATTAAGATCCAGATACAAAAATTGATTGGAGGTGGCGGTACTCGTCTCTCCGCCTGCCAGGTATATCTTGTTATCATAGCACACCATGGAGGCGTTCGCTACACCCAATGGAAGATCGGGAAGAGGGGTTATCAAAACACTTTGTGTTGCATCATCCCATTGTAGTAAAAATGCTTTTAGCGAAATGCCGTTTTCGCTTTCGCCACCGGCACAGACAACTCCCTGCGATGTAGAGCAATTGGCACCGTATGCTATTGCCTGAGGCAGTTGAATAGTTTTAAAGAAAGTAACCTCTCCTTTTTCTTTTTTAAATAAATGAAGCGAGTTATAATATTTTTTTTTGCCGCCATTCCACGGCATACCCTCCGGGAAATTGGCTCCCCCACCCACCATCAGCACATTATGGTCCACTCCGCAAACAGGTCCGGCCACCCCCAGCGGGTTTTCCTTTCCGTTCATGGGAAGAGTGATACCGGCTTCATTCCATCGAACAGACACAGGTATTTTTTTTTGTGCCCAGGCCATTACATTAAGTATTATAAAAAAAAACAAGGCAACTACGCGGATCATTACTTTATAACTGAGGCAGCCGGCAGTTGCGAGCAAAAGCTGCTAAACTTAATTTGCTCCGCATCTTTTTTAAAGAGCTGAAATTGTTCAGGACTCATGTTGCGCACGGGCAAACGAAACTCTCCGCAATCAAGCTTCATCAATTTCATGTAAGCTTTGCCGGTAGCAATGCCTCCATGTTTTCCCAACAAACGGATCATGTCGATAGACTGCTGTTGTTTTTTTCTTGCCGCTTCCAGGTTGCCTTGTTCAAACGAAGCGATCAGTTCATTATACAATGGCGCTGCATAATTAAACGTGCTGCCCACACTTCCTCTGGCTCCAAGGGCCAATGCGGCCAGTATATTTTCATCGCGCCCCCACAGCATGTCGTATTGTCCACCTTTAAAATTCAAGCACGAGAGGAAATCCATAAAATCTTCGTGTGTGTACTTCACTCCCGCGAAATTTAAAATTTTGCCATCTATTTCGTTCAGCAAATCAAACATGGTAAACCCAACGCCTGTTAATACCGGAATGTGGTAATAATAAAATGGCATGTTGGGCACTGCGCTCGCTACTTTACGGCAAGTTTCGGCAAGCACTTGCACATTGGCCGGTTTAAAATAAAATGGAGCGGTAAAGGCTACTGCATAAAGACCGCACTCCTCTGCATATTTTGCCAGCTCAATGCAATCATTTAAGCTGGTGCCGCCCACCAAGGGCATTACTTTAAAATGGTTATCGTCTTTTGATGCCGATGCCCAGGCCTCAAATACTTTCTTTTTTTCTGCCTGGGTCATTGAAACTCCTTCGCCTGTTGAGCCGCAAATGAACGCGCCTGTAATTCCGTTGGCCTTCAGCATTTCATAGTATCCCGGCACGATAGATAAGTTTAGTGAGCCGTCTGCGTGCATCGGGGTAAATGGTGCGGCAATCAATCCCTTCAAATGTTCGATCTTCATAATTAATTTATTGTATGCATACATAGTTTCCTCTGCGAGATTACTTGAGTTTGTGCGCTAATACAAAGCAATCTTTATTTCAAGAAGAGTTTCCTTTCGTTTAGTACTCCTGATTATTTTATATTTAAATAAAGTCTAACCCGCACACCGTTTTCATTCAAGTTAGACATCTATTCTTTTGCAACCAGGCTTTTGACATAAGAATCAAAACTCTACATGTAAAGATCCCTATGTCATTGCCATGGTGCAAAGAAGTAGAAAATTATTTTTTAAAAACTGGAGTAGCCCGGATTTTGTACTAACCCTCGGTTGTTGGTCAGTGAGGTCCGGTCGATCGGCCATAATAATTTGTATGAATCCGTAGAGAGTAAAGAGGTGTGCTCATACACAAAGTTATCCCCCATCCTTCTAAGATCGTACCAACGTTTTCCTTCGAACACGAATTCAAAAAGGCGCTCTTGCAGGATAGCTTCCTGAGGATTAGAGTCGATCGCCTGGTTTGGGTAATCTTGTACGCCAACTGTATAGGCCGCTCCGTAGGCACGGGCCCGCACCAGGTTAATTTCGGTGGCAGGGCTTTGGCCTTGTGCCAGTTTCGCTTCGGCTAACAGCAACAACAGATCGGCATACCGGTAGATAGGATAATCATTAGTAAAATACCGTACCCCCGATTGCTGTTCGCCTTGATATTTGTTAGTGAAACATCCGGCAATAGTATAGACACCGCCAGGATATGTGTAGGCGGGTTGTATTGATGCCCACTTGCGGGTATCGGCATTATTGAACTTTCTGAACGTTGTAATTTTTACCGGAGCACGTAGTTGCCCTCCCCAGTTGTCAACCGTAGAAGTAAACTGACGGTTGCCTACCGAGTCATAAAAATTGGCGATCAATGAACTTTGCGGAACAAAGTAAGACTGGATGAAACCATTGGTAAATTCCAGGTACTGATAGTGGCTGGCAAAAATAATTTCATTATTCCCTCGGTTGGTGGAGGTAAACACCGAAGCATAATTTGGAAGTAAAGCTAGTCCTGCTGCATTCGTTTGGATATCCGTGAGTGCGGCTTGAGCAATGGCCGCATCGGCTGCGCCACCGCCACGATAGCTCGTCCACAAATAAACTTCCGCCTTAAGCATTAGTGTGGCTGCTTTTGACCAATACGATTTAGTGTTCCTAAATGTATAGTCGGTACCAAAACTGCTCACCGAGTTATCGATGTCTGATTTAATCAAAGTCGTTACATCGGCTACGCTCGAAGCAGCCTTGGCTAAGTTGCCCACGTTTACGCTGGTAACCGGATCCGTTTGGATTACCACTTGACCCCAACTGCGCAACATTTGGAAATAATAAAATGCCCGCATACCGTATGCAATGCCTAAATAATAATTTTTATTGGCAGCCGTTACTACGGTGGTCGTATTCAATTTACTGATCAGCAAATTGATCTGAACGATGTTATAGTAAAATCCGCCAAAATTACTCACGCCTGAATTGTCCAGGTCGAGCAACTGAAGCCACATGCGTTCTAAGCCTTGCGTTGCCTCACCGGTAAATGCGCTGGAGCTGGGCGGATCCGTGCCAAAAATATCGGCTCGCATTTCGCCTAACGATTGAAATGCCCCGTTGTTAGAACGAAACTGTGCATGCACGCCCGATACAAATGCATCGAACTGGTCGGGGGTTCTCCAAAAGTTAGCATTGCTAATACTGCTAATGGGCGACAGATCCAATTGATTCGTGCACGAACCGGTAAACAGTATTACACTGATGGTGGATAAGATGATGATGATTTTCTTTTTCATATTCATTGGATTGAAAAATTAAAACGAAACAGAGAGACCAAAGACAAATGATTTCGGTGTTGGGTAGGTACCTTGATATACACCGTTGATCGCACCGTTTAAAGTTGGAGGCTCCGGAGTAGGCCCGGTAAACTTGGTGATATAAAACAAGTTATTGGCACTCATATACAAGCGTGCTTTGGTAAACACTTTAGATTTTGCCAGCATTGCTTTGGTAAATTCATACGAGAGGGTGATTTCACGGCAAGCCAGGTAATCTCCTTTTTCGTAGAAACGCGAGTTGTTGCCATTCAGGTTGGCAGTAGCATTATTGATGCGTGTATAGTTTTTCTTACCCAAAGGCGCAGCTACCTGGTCGGCATAATACACTTTAGGAATATCGGTATTGGTATTGGTTGGCGACCAGGCATTTTTCTGCAATTCAATGTAATTGAATGTGCCCTGATAGTTACCAAGTGTACGTGCCACTAAGTCGTTATAAATAGTATGGCCTAAAGCAAAGTCAAACCGGGTAAACAAATTAAATCCTTTGTACGAAAGGTTGGCCGTAAACCCACCCGTCCACTTAGGAAAAATATTACCGATATAAACCATATCGCGCGAATCGATGGTGTCATTTTTATCTACATCGTGCCAGTTTACGTCTCCGCCCTGAATCTTGCCAGTGCCATACGTAGAGCCGGGTCCGCTAATATTTGCAACCCGATCGATACGGTTATTAGCTAATGTTGCTACTTCTGCATCGCTTTTAAAAATCCCATCTTGCTTAAACGCATAAATATTGCCTAACCGACCTCCTTCTTGTATGCCTGCTACCCAAATTAAATGACCGTTGCCATCAGAAACTTGATAGGCAGGATACTGACTTGTGCTTTGCCTGTTATTGAGATTGCCATTATAGGGCAACTGCAACACTTTGTTTTGAACATGAGCTGCGTTAGCACCAAGATTTAGCGACAGTCCATTAGACAGTGTAAATACATTGGCGGTAACGGCCATCTCAATTCCTTTATTTTGAAGCGTGCCAAGGTTTGTATTCACACTTCCAAAACCAAGATAACTGGGCAAACTCAACCCGGTAAGCAAATCGCTTGTTCTACGATCGTAGTAATCAAAGAGTAGGGTAACTTTATTGTCCAGAATTCCCATATCAAACCCGGCATCGGTAGTCTTACTTTTTTCCCAACGGAGATTACCATTGATGACACCGGTATTCAGGTAGCCGAGATTTCCATTATAATTTCCTTGCGAGCTGTATGAGCCCTGCACATCGTATGGTCCGAGTAAATTGCTGTTCACATTACCATTCACTCCATAGCTGATGCGCGGCTTAAATGAGTTGATGTACTTGCTTACGGGGCTTTGCTGGAAAAAATTTTCATGGTGCAAATTCCATCCTGCTGACATGCCCGGGAAAAAACCAAAGCGATTGGACGATGCTAAACTGGAAACGCCATCCTGACGATACACGAGTGTTACCAAATACTTGTCATCGTAATCGTAGTTTAACCTTCCAAAATTGGAGAGGATTCTAAATTCTGACGCAGTACTGTAATTCGTTCCAACCGGAAACACCGTAGAGGCATTGGCTGTAATGATATCATCAGTAGGTGCTTTTTGGCCATCTACCTGAATGGTAAGGTATTTCTGTGTGAAATACTCCGCCCCCAGCATGGCCGTAATATTGTGCTTAGTCAAAAAAGTTTTATTGTAGTTTGCAATGACGTTGAGCTGCTTTTGAAAGGTTCGTGAAAAATAAGCGATGGCATCGCGGGTAGTGTTATACACCGGTGGCGTGGCCAGAAGATTGGTATAGGTGGCCGTGGCTTGTTGAAAAGACTGGTTCACGTTTTCAAAGAGGTAAGCATTGCCTGTTGCTTTTACATATAAGCTGGGCAAGATGTCCCACTTCACAGCACCGTTAACTGTAATTCTATTCACTTCGCTGGTTCTCTTTAATTTATTAAGCCAGTACAGCGGGTTGCCATCGGTAGCACTATTGCCCGGATTGGGTTGAGTTTTTGCAGCATCAAGCCATGGATTAAAGGTTGGCCAAATTGCCAATGACCGGTAGAGTGTATTGATCTCAGAGCCGCTGACTACCCCTAGCTGCGAAGAAGTACTCAGGTTTACGCCCGTGCTCACTTCCACATTAGGTCTTACTTTATATGATCCGTTGAGGAATCCGGTGTAACGCTGGTACGATGACCCAACAATAACACCATCTTCTTTATAATAATCAAAGCTGGCAAAATAAGTTCCTCTATCATTGCCACCGATCACATTGATATAATGGTCTTGTGTAGTGGTATTGCGAAAAACCAAATTTTCAATTTCACCTGAGTGATCTTTAAAAATAATTTTATTTGTCTGGTTGTAAGGATCGCCTACGGTATCCCATCCCTGCTGCAAAAGCGGGGCATTGGTATTATTAAAAGCTTGTATGTCAAATGAGGCCATGTTGGCCGGATCAGTTAAGAGACCATATCCTCGTGTGCCATTTACCTGAGCTAGTGTTCGGCCAGAATTAAGGTTTCCCTGGCGCGTGTATCGGATATAATCACGTGCATTCATGTATTTGTATCCTTGTCTGCGTTGATTAAACCCAGCCGTATAGCGATAGGTAATTTCTGCTTTGCCTGATTTCCCTTTTTTTGTAGTGATCAGCATTACCCCATTATTAGCACGAGCCCCATAGATGGCAGTGGCCGATGCGTCTTTTAATATTTGTACGGAGGCAATATCTTCCGGAGCAATGTCATTGTAAGCACGGATAATGCCATCAACAATAACCAGCGGTGCCAACGGAGCCCCATTAATGTTAGCGCCTCCCCGAAGAACAATGTAAGGTGTTGACCCCGGAGTGCCGCTGGTGTTCACTACTTGCAAGCCGGGCAAAGTGCCCTGCAAGGCAGACCCAATGTTGGATCGTGGAGCAGAGGCCAGTACCTGGTTATCTAGCTTAGACACTGCGTTGGTAATGTTTCTACGCGATTGCTCGCCATAGCCTACTACTACCACTTCATTCAGCTGAATATTATCAGTCTTCATGTTAATGGAGATGTGGTTCTGGGTGCCCACCGGTATCTCCTGCGGCAGGTAGCCAACAAAACTAAAGACGAGCACATCTTCAGGTGCAGCCTCAAGAGAAAAATCACCATTGGCATCGGTAACAGAGCCTGTAGTAGTTCCCTTCACTACAATGTTTACACCCGGCAAACTACTTCCGTCATCGGCAAGTACTTTTCCGGTAATTACAGTTTTCTGTGCCCAGCCCGCTACAGATAGCAGGCAGGATAGAACTAAGGTTAGGTATTTGTATCCCATAGGTAAAATTTTAATATGTATTATGTATTACATAATAAAAGTAAATGGGTTATCTTTATAAAACAAATAATTGATTGGATTTTTTTAAAATTGCCATTTTAAATTCTGTTTTAGCCATTTTTAGTTTTACAATTATGCCACTCAAAGACATCAAGGAAAGTTTTAAGCAAGTAGATACCCGATCGCTGGTAGATAAAGTAGAGGCTAATTTGGTGGGTCTTTTGCATCAGCGGAAACTAAAGATTGGAGATGTTATCCCTAAAGAAATAGAGCTGGCGGAAATACTCGGGGTTAGCCGCACGGTAATTCGTGAGGCCTTGTTGCGCTTACGGGTTATGGGTTTAATAGAATCAAAAAAAAAAAAGGGGGCGGTAATCACCAGCCCGGATTTGTTCGGTGTAATGAGTAAGGGCATGAACCCGCATATCTTAGATCAGGAATCGCTAAAAGAATTTTTTGAAATTCGTTTGGTTCTTGAAATTGGAATGAGCGATTTTCTTTTTCAGCGCATTACCCCAAACGACATTAAGCACTTAAAAGAAGTGGTGAGCCAAGAGCCCAAAGCAACCCAAGATTATCTTTTTAATATTGAACATGAAATTGCTTTTCACGGCAAGCTGTATGAAATTACCGGCAATGAAACCATGAAAAAATTTCAAAAAATGCTGCTTCCTGTTTTTGATTATGTGCATCATAGCGGGTTGCTAAAGAGACAGCCTGTCATCAAAAAATTTGTTTCACACAAAGAATTGGTAAAAATATTAGAGAATGGCACCCCCGAATTATTTCGCAATGCCATGCGCAACCACTTAGAAAATCATTTTGCGAGATTGTTTGAGTAATTGTTATCGTCCTTCCGAAAAGTATTTTTCTATTGTTAAGGTGATATTGATCTCTGTCTCTCCTGTTTTATGAATGAATTCATTTTTTACAAATCATACCAAAGCTTATCTTTACGAAAAATTTTACACCTGCCGATCATTTGCATGGAGAACTATGGAGATGGTGGGCTACCCGGTGAGTCATTAAATATTGGCCTCGTAGTTCAATGGATAGAATAGAAGTTTCCTAAACTTTTGATACAGGTTCGATTCCTGTCGGGGCTACAGAAGGTGCAGTATTTACACTAGTTACGATCACTTACCTGATTGTTAATTTAATGAAAGCCATTTAAAAAATGGAACATAGCCCTTCTAAATCCGGGCCGACATAATTTGTTTGATGTATTTGCCCACTACATCAAACTCTAAATTTACGATTTGCTCTTCGCGCAAATATCGAAAGGTTGTGTACTCAAAGGTGTAAGGTATAATGGCCACCGAAAACTGACCGGGCATTGAATTAAAACAAGTAAGACTTACCCCGTTTACCGCAATAGATCCCTTTTCTATAGTAAGATTACCGTGGCCGGCATCAAACGAAAAATCAATAAGCCAACTCCCGTTTTGGTTGGTCATTTTTTTTACATATCCGGTTTGGTCAACATGGCCTTGCACAATGTGCCCATCAAAGCGGCCACTGGCTGGCATGCTTCGTTCCAGGTTTATCCGATCATTTTTTTGAAGCCTTCCAAAATTTGATCTTTTAAGCGTTTCTTCTACCGCTACTACTTTATGAACCCCATCCCCTACCTCAACCACAGTCAGGCACACTCCGTTGTGCGAAACGCTTTGGTCAATTCGCAACTCGTTACTGATGTTGCTTTCAATTTTAAAATGAGTGTTGCTGCCTTCTTTTTTTATAGCCACAACCTCCCCTACAGATTCAATAATGCCGGTAAACATGAGAAAGATAATTCGCCAAAAATAAAACAAATCAAACCATCAAAAAAAATGAGGTTTATAGAGTAAGGGCAATTACCCGTTTAAATGTTTCATCGTGAGATTGGCCGTACTTAATATTACTGCTGATCGTTTCAATCAGTTCTCTCGATTTTTGTTTCGGGTATCCAAACTTCACGGCAAACAAATCGCAAAGTTTCATTTCATCAGGATGAATGGCATTGTCAATACTCATCATGTGCACCAGGTCATAAAACTGATGAAACCTTTCGCGGTTATCCTTGGGTAATTCAAACTTTATATTTCCGGGGTTGCTTCGGATATTTTTTAATTGCGATTCGGATATACCGTTTTTAGAGGCAATACGTTTTAAAAGATCATATTCAACCGGATCAAAATTTCCATCTGCCGCTGCCATCTCAATCAGATTTTTCATGTGGCTCTTAGCCGTGGCTTTGCCGCTTTGAAAGAGGCTGAGTAGTTCCTGTATGCTCATGGAAGGTGGGGTTTGTGTTTCTGCATGAAAGTACACAGCTTATATAAAATTTAAAAGAACAAATTAAAATAAATAGTAATCATTTTTGATATTTGAGAAAACCTGAAAATGCGTGCATTTATTTTTCTTTTGTTGATATTCTTAACGGCCACCAACGGAAAGGAAAAACACATTCTTTTTTTGGGCGATAGTTTAACAGCCGGTTTGGGGTTGTCGCCCGATCAGGCATTTCCTGCCTTAATAGAAAAAGAATTGAACAAAGACCAACTCCGTGTTAAAGTAACCAATGCCGGGCTGAGCGGTGAAACATCGGCCGGAGGCCTGAGCCGGATTGACTGGATGCTGCGCACCCCGGTAGATATATTGGTGTTAGAATTGGGTGCCAACGATGGCTTACGCGGTTTGCCTGCTGCCCAAACTAAAAATAATTTGCAGGCTATTATTGATAAAGTAAGATCAAAGTACCCGCAGGTAAAAATTATACTAACCGGTATGATGGTGCCGCCCAACATGGGGCCCGCCTACTCGGCCGAGTTTAAAAAAATATACCCCCATTTGGCCGAAAAAAATAAAGCCATGCTCATGCCCTTTTTACTGGAAGGCGTAGCCGGTAATGAAAAACTGAACCAGCCAGACGGCATACACCCTACAGCCGAGGGCCACCGTATCATTGCCCAAAACCTGATCAAGTATTTATTGAAAGTATTGTGATTTAATACGACCTTAACCCCGTTGAATTAATCTCCTTATGCGACTACTTAAAATCACTATCTCATCCATCATCACCCTGGCATTAGTCTATGCGCTAAACCGGTCGTGGAATTTCGGCAAGCCCATCCCTCCGCTCGGAAAATTCTTAGATCCCTTTCATGGATTTTGGCAAAATGCCGAATCCAAAAAAGATAAGCCGGCAAACACGCACCTGAAAGGCTTGAAAGGCGATGTAGCCATTGTTTACGACAGTGCTTCTATACCGCACATCTATGCTGCCAATGAAGAAGATTTGTTTTTTGCCCAAGGGTATGTAACCGCCCGCCACCGGCTATGGCAAATGGAATTTCAAACCCATGCGGCTGCCGGGCGAATTTCGGAAATATTGGGAGCCGCAGCCATCGATTTCGACCGGGGTCAGCGCAGATTAGGAATGGTTTATGCCGCCCAAAATTCTTTAAATGAAATGGAGAAAGACGCTCAGTTAAACTTGATTGCCAACCGTTATGCGGAAGGAATAAATGCCTACATCCATTCTCTTAGTTATGAGCAACTTCCCATAGAATACAAACTATTAGATTATACCCCCGAAGATTGGACACTATTAAAAAGCGGACTACTGCTAAAATACATGGCCAAAACACTGAACATTGGCGACAAAGATTTTGAAATGACTAACGCCCTAAAACTTTTTGGAAAAGAAACATTAGACCTACTTTACCCTGACAATGAAAAAGTAGGCGATCCCATCGTAGATAATCCCAACGGATGGAAGTTTAAGCCCATCGCTCTTGAAGGCGTTGCCCCCACTACCTCGCCCGACTTTGTTCAAATCAATACGCTTGAAAAATCAGAACCCGACATTGGCAGCAATAACTGGGCTGTAGCCGGAAGTAAGACGGCATCCGGTTCGCCTATTTTGTGCAATGATCCACACTTAGAATTGAACCTACCCTCTATTTGGTATATTATACACATGAATGCTCCGGGATATAACGCAATGGGCGCATCGCTCCCGGGGGCTCCATGCGTCATCAGCGGATTTAACGACTCCATTGCCTGGGGAGAAACCAACGCGCAGCGCGATCTGGTAGATTGGTTTAAAATAAAATTCAAAGACCATAGTAAAAACGAATACCTCAGCGATGGCCAATGGAAAAAAACCAATAAAGTAATTGAGAAAATCAGTATAAAAAATGCTGCCCCATTTTATGACACCGTTATCTATACGCACCAAGGGCCTGTAACGTACGATGAAAGTTTCCATGGCGACAGCGAAAAAAATCATTATGCGTTTCGCTGGATTGCTCACGACCCCTCCAAAGAATTACTTACATTCTACTTACTAAATAAAAGCAAAAACCATAACGACTATCTGAAAGCGCTGGATCATTACAGTTCGCCTGCCCAAAATTTTGTTTTTGCCTGTGTCAATGGAGACATCGCTATGCGCATTCAGGGTAAATATCCGGTCAGACGAACAGATGAAGGTAAATTTGTACTCGATGGTACCCAAACATTCAACGAATGGCAGGCTTTTATTCCGAACGATCAAAACATAGCTTATAAAAACCCAGCCCGTGGCTTTGTTAGTTCGGCCAACCAATATCCCACCGATAACACGTATCCTTATTACGTTACGGCCACCAATTTTGAAGCTTACCGCAATCGGAGAATAAACCAGCGTCTGGGTGAATTAAGCAAAATCACTCCGCAGGATATGATGAACTTGCAAGCCGATAACTACAATCTAAAAGCGGCCGAAAGTTTGCCCACGTGGCTTTCCCTGCTCGATCCAACCAAGCTAAATGAGCAAGAAAAGAATGCTTACAAAAAATTAAAATCCTGGGATTTTTATAACAACATAAATTCAGAGAGTGCCTCTTATTACGAAGCTTGGCTACAAAAATTATTTCCCATGATCTGGGATGAGGTCTCCTCTTCCAAGGTGTCGCTCCCGTATCCTACTTCTTTCACCACCATAAAATTGATCAAAGAAAAACCGGGTCTTAATTTTTTCGATATACAAAGTACTCCGGAAAAAGAAACGGCTGCCGAAGTAGTAAAAAAATCCTTCTCGGAAAGTGTGCAGGATATAGAAAAATGGAAAAAGGAAAATGCGAAAGAACCCACTTGGGCCGTCTATAAAAACTCGTACATTCAGCATCTGGCCCGACTTGAGCCCTTCAGTTATCATGTTATGCACGGTGGCAATGGCAGTATTGTAAATGCCCATGGCAAACGGAATGGCCCCAGTTGGCGAATGGTGGTGAGCCTCGAAAAATCGGGCGTAAAAGCCTGGGGTGTTTACCCCGGTGGGCAAAGCGGCAATCCCGGCAGCCCTTATTATAATTCCATGGTGACTGTCTGGACAGCCGACCATTATCTGAATTTACATTTTAATACATCGGCTTCGCAGATGCAAAGTTATTCATGGGCCAATCAAACTTTAAAA